>NZ_JBICZL010000001.1:0-679969 GCF_043201875.1 Streptomyces sp. NPDC048248 | reverse complement strand
GGGGTCCAACTCCCCCGGGGTGCCCGGCCACTCAAAACCCCCCCCCCCCCCCCCCTGGGGGGCCCCCCCCCCCCCCGGGGGGGGGCGCCCCCCCCCCCCCCCCCCCCGCCTCGGTATCGGACGTGAACGCTAGAGCACGGTGCGCGCACCTGCTGCGGTTTACCTATTTTGAGTGTTCTTGTGTCCCGTTGTTTACATCTACTGACAAATATGAGCCGAGTTCGGGCAGCGTTCGTCGGGCCGTCATGAGGACCCGTCAGCGGGTCTGCCGGAATGCAAACACGCTGGCCCGCCGTGTGAACGGCACGAAAACCGGTCCCGTAGCAGGAAGCGGCAAGGGCGCCGCCACCTGCGCAGGAGCAACTTCCGCCACAAAAGAGCACGTCGTAGCCCCGGCACGCCTCCTGCGGCTCCCGCCGTCCGCTCGCGGGCGTAGCCACCCTCCCCCATCGCACGCCGCGTCGCCTCCGGACCGCCCGGACCGGTGACCGGAATTCCTCCCTCATCCGTTCACCTCGTCCGTCCGAGGCGTGGACTCTCACCCCCGACTGCGGGCCCCTTGCCGCCCGTTTCGGCCCCCCTCCGCTACTCGCTTCCAAGTACGCGTGAATCAGCACGAGTTGAGCGAACGCGTCGCCGGATTGTGCTGGCCGCCTCCGGGAGATGCGCCGTACGCTCATTCGTCAGGGTGGGATCGAGGGGCGGGGGCCATGTCGATGGACGTGTATCGGAACGGGACGAAGGTCGGCTCGGTCGAGGAGGACGGCACGGTCCGGGGCGGCGGATGGCTGGGGGAGAAGGCCGGCAAGGTCGAGGAGGACGGCACCGTCAGACGTGGTGGATGGCTCGGCGAGAAGGTCGGCCAGGTCAAGGATGACGGCACCATCTGGCGCGGATGGGGAGAGAAGGCCGGCCACATCAAGGAGGACGGCACGGTCTGGCGAGGCTGGGGGATCGAGGTCGGCAGGGTGAAGGACATGACCGACATCAAGAAGGCCGGCGGCGCGGCACTGCTCCTGCTGTTGTGAGCGGGCGCCGTTCGCGGCGGCGATCACTAGCGGGCGAGCGGATCAGTACGGCTCGGGGGCGGACGGAGTGATGGCCGCTTGCCGGTCCGGCGTCGTATAGGCGAAGTTGAGCACCGTACGCCGCAGACCGGAGCGGCGCAGCGGCGTCACGCGATGGGCGCAGACATCGCTGCGCAGCAGATATCCGTCGCCGGGCCGGTGATGGGCACTGCGGACCGCTCCCGTCGTCAGGGCGCCCAGGCCCGCGTGGGGTACGTGTTCCAGCAGCCCGCCGTCGGCCGGGTCGTCCGGCGCTTCGGTGAACAGCACAAGGGCCGGCGGGTAGTCGTCGGTGTGGCCGCCGTGTGTATCACCCTGCTGATGCAGGCTGTTGATGACGTGCCGTTCGAGCGGATCGCACACCCGGACCGCTCCCCACCCAGCGATCGCGCTTAGAGCCGGCAGGCTGCCTGGACGCACCAGTCCGGGGAGCGGGAGGTAGCGGTCGGCGGCGAAGCGGGCGTGCAGGTCACGGGAGAAGTCAGGTAAGGAGAGCACGGCGATCGCCCTACCGTCCTCCCGAACGTCACATCCGCGGGCAGCGGGTGGTGGGCAACGCCGCGGAAGGTTGCGCAGGCACCCACGGCGTGCAGAGGAGAGCAGATTTGCACCCGGACTGGGCGGTATTTGTCATCGACCGAACAACAGGGGGCGAACGATGAACAGGGCCGCCCCTGCATCGCGTACCACCCGGCGTCCGCTCCGGGCCCGGAGCGGACGCTCCCATGGGGGCGTAGTTCCGAGACGTGAGGAGGGGCCGATGACCGACCCCGGCAACCCAGGGCTCCGCAACGACTCCAACCAGCCGCAAATCCGCGGCCTGCCCGATGGGGAGGCCGAACTCCGCCTGGTGCTCCGCCTGCAGTGGGAGGACGTCGCGGCGCTCGGTCAGGCGGCGGGACGGCTTGCCGCCCAGTTGCAGCGCCCTGTGACCCTGGACGAGGCCGCGAGCCAGCGCCTGCGTGCCCGGCCGCCGGCGGCCCACGCCAAGACCACGGGAACGCAGGAGGGCCGGCCGCTCCCCGCCGTCGCTCCCACCACAGGAACCCCTTTGACCTCGCGATCGCCCGGCGAACAGGCTCGTCAGGCGATCGAGAAGATCAACGGTACGGCCGCTTCCTGAGCGTCCTTCGATGGGTCGCGCGTGCCCTCTTCCCCTGTGCGCGCGCATGCACCGGCGCCCGTCCTCCGCGCAGAACTCCGCGGTGAACGGGCGCCGGTGGTGCCGTTGCCGCCGGGGCCGGCGCTGAGCCGTGCCGACAGGCGGTGATGCGTCAGGCCGCCGCCGTGGTCTCCGCCAGCTTCTGGAACTCGCCGAGGTCGTAGTTGGTCAGCGCGGAGTCCAGGTTGGTGATCGCGCCGAGGTGTTCCACGAATCCCTCGGGCTCGTACTCGATCTGGAGAGTGACCCGGCTCGTCTCGTCGCTGAGGCGGTGGAAGGTGACCACTCCGGCGTGATGGACGCCCTGCGTCGTCTTCCAGGCGATCCGGTCCTCCGGTACCACCTCGGTGAGTTCGGCGACGAATTCCTTGTCCGCCCCGGGGAGCGAGAGCTGCCAGGCGAAGTGGTGCTCGTCGATGGGCTGGACGGCCCGTACATGGCTGAGGAACTTGGGCCAGAGCGTGACATCGCTCCACAGCGCCCAACTCACCGCGACGGGAGCCTTGATGTCAACGGTCTCAAGCAGCGAGGACGACATGCTGGATTCCCTTCTCAGGAGGTAACTGCGTTCCTGGAGAGACCGCGTACCCAATGGTTCACGTCGTATCCGGCAGCCGTCGGGTTGTCACGCCGGAGGAGCAGCTGGGGAGCTGCCACATCCTGTTCGTGTGGCTGCGCAGAGGTGTGGGTGCGCGTCGAGGGACGGGCTCGGCGGCGCGAAGATGGGGGCATGAGCACCACCGTCGTCAACCTCAAGGGCCACCGTGATGATCCGGAGTATGCCGATGTGGTCTACGTAGGCCGAGCGATGCACCGGGGCGGCTGGCACCTGCCGGCATCCCCGCTGGCGAGCCCCTTCCGCCCCGGGCCGGACGGCACCCGGAGCGAGGTACTGGAGAAGTACCGTGCGTACCTCCTGGAGCGCCCCGACCTCCTGGCGCTGCTGCCCGGGCTGCGCGGGCGACGGCTCGGCTGCTGGTGCCTGCCCGAGCCGTGCCACGCGCAGGTGATCGCCGAGCTGGCCGATGCGGGTGTGACCGGGTAGGGGCATTGCCTCGTTCCGGCGCCCGATAGGTCGGGCATGTCCTCATGTGGCCCGTCGGGCATCGCCGTCACGGGTGGGCGCCACCTCGTCGCCCCCTTGCCGTGCGCGGCAACGGACCGGCCAGACCGTGGCGACGGACAGTGACGGGCCGCATGCGCCGTGGGCGGTCGCACGGGCGAGCGGCGTCCCTCAGGGCTCCGGGCGGGTTTGGCGCAGGCGCCCACGCTTACGTAAAGTTCCGCCGGAGCTTGAATAGAACACACGATCCCAGGAAAGCGGCAGCGGCGATGACGGTGACTGAGGAAGGCCGTGCCGATGGCGCGGGTATCGACTCGGAGCGGATGGCGGTCTGCCTGAGCGTGCTCGAAGAGCTCGACCAGCTGCCGCTCGACCACCCGGACGCGATCGCCGTACGCCGGGCCACCGCCGGTATCTACCGGACGGTAAAGCAGCGCCGCCGCCAGGAGCGCCGGGCGGCCAAGACGGCCAATGACCGGGCGGTGACCGAGGCCACGGCCACCGGGGCTGCCGACCGGATCGACGACGAGACCCTGGGCCTGGCCCTCAGCAGCTCGGTCACCACGGAGATAGCCGGAATCCTGGAAAGGCCCAGGTCCTGCTACGTCTGCAAGAGTCGGTACGTCGAGGTCGACGCGTTCTACCACCAGCTGTGCCGGCCCTGTGCCAAGGAGAACCTGGCACGCCGCGACGCCCGCACGGACCTCACCGGGAAGCGCGCGCTGCTCACCGGCGGCCGCGCCAAGATCGGCATGTACATCGCGTTGCGGCTGCTGCGTGACGGTGCTCACACCACCATCACCACGCGCTTCCCGAATGACGCCGTCCGGCGCTTCAAGGCGATGCCCGACAGTGGGGACTGGCTGCACCGGCTGAAGATCGTCGGGATCGACCTGCGGGACCCGTCCCAGGTCATCGCGCTCGCCGACTCGGTGAGCAGCGAGGGCCCGCTCGACATCCTGATCAACAACGCCGCCCAGACCGTTCGGCGCTCGCCCGAGGCGTACAGCCATCTGATCACCGCCGAGTCCGCGCCGCTGCCCGCGGGCGAGCTGCCCTCATCCCTCGTCATCGGTCACTTCGGCAGTGGCGCTCCGGCGGCCCTGCCCGCCGCCTCGACGGCCGGCCAGGGCGCGCTGAGCGCCGAGAGCCTCACCGCCCTCGCCCTGACCAGCGGCTCGGCCTCGCCCGCCCGCATCGAGGCAGGCACGGCGATCGACGCGGGCGGACTCGTGCCGGACCTGCAGGCGTCGAACAGCTGGATCCAGAAGGTTGACCAGGTCGACCCGGTCGAGCTGCTGGAAGTCCAGCTGTGCAACATGACCGCGCCGTTCCTGCTCGTCAGCAGGCTGCGCCCGGCGATGGCCGCATCCGCCGCCCGCCGCAAGTACGTGGTGAACGTGTCGGCGATGGAAGGCCAGTTCAGCCGCGGCTACAAGGGTGCGGGTCACCCGCACACCAACATGGCCAAGGCGGCGCTGAACATGCTGACCCGCACCAGCGCCACGGAGATGCTGGAGACCGACGGCATCCTCATGACCGCGGTGGACACCGGCTGGATCACCGACGAGCGCCCGCACCCCGACAAGATGCGCCTGGCCGAAGAGGGCTTCCACGCCCCGCTCGACCTGGTCGACGGAGCTGCCCGGGTGTACGACCCGATCGTCCGCGGCGAACTCGGCGAGGACGTCTACGGCTGCTTCCTGAAGGACTACGCACCGACCGCCTGGTGACCCCTCCCGAGCCCCGGGGCCTCGCCGAAGAGCGGAGTCCTTGAGCGTCGGACTTCCCCGGCTCTGTGCCCGCTGCCGCCCGCTGCCCCCGTTCGTCACACAGGGGGCGGCGGGCGGCGCTTTCATAACCCGCCCAGGACGCGTGCCCGTTAGTGCCGCCTCCCCCTGCGTGCGCGTCAACACCTCCTGAAAGCAAGCGACATACGCGCCGAGGCGCCGGCCCTGGTGCGCAATGTCCATCAACTACCGCAAAGGGCGCGCCAGTTGTAGCGATCGGCCAGGGAATATTGGGGACTCTGGACGCAACCCTTGACGCACTGTTCACACACGATGAACATTCCTCGGGCAAGAGAGCGCTCCCTTGAACTTCAATCGTTCACTTCCTGAATCAGGAGAGCTTCCATGCCCACACCCCCCACCGACGCCACGGCCGCGGGCACGCCGGGCCCCTCCCGTCGCAGAGTTCTGGCAGCGATGGCCGCCGCGCTCCCCGCCTCCGGGCTCCTGGCCCTCGGCGACGGCCCGGCGTACGCCGCGCCCGTCGCGAAGGCGCTGCCCGGCGGCGGCGACCTCGGCCCGAACGTGCTGGTCTTCGACCCGTCCACGCCCAACATCCAGGGCAAGCTCGACGAGATCTTCAAACAGCAGGAGTCGGCCCAGTTCGGCACCGGCAGATACGCCCTCCTGTTCAAGCCGGGCACCTACAACGGCCTGAACGCCCAACTGGGCTTCTACACCTCCATCTCCGGCCTCGGCCTCTCACCCGACGACACCGCCTTCAACGGCGATGTGACCGTCGACGCCGGCTGGTTCAACGGCAACGCGACGCAGAACTTCTGGCGCTCCGCCGAGAACCTCGCGCTCACACCGGTCAACGGCACCAACCGGTGGGCGGTCGCACAAGCCGCGCCCTTCCGCCGGATGCACGTCAAGGGCGGCCTGAATCTCGCACCCGACGGCTACGGCTGGGCCAGCGGCGGCTACATCGCCGACAGCCGCATCGACGGCGCCGTCAGCCCGTACTCCCAGCAGCAGTGGTACACCCGCGACAGCTCCGTCGGCAGTTGGAGCAACGCCGTGTGGAACATGGTGTTCTCCGGTGTCGAAGGTGCCCCCGGTCAGAGCTTCCCGGACCCGCCCTACACGACGCTGGACAGCACTCCGGTCTCCCGCGAGAAGCCCTTCCTCTACCTGGACGGAAGCGACTACAAGGTCTTTCTGCCGGAGAAGCGCACCAACGCCCGCGGCACCACCTGGGGCAACGGGACGGCCAGGGGGGAGTCCCTGCCGCTCGATCAGTTCTACGTGGCCAAGCCCGGTGTCGACGCTGCGACTCTCAACGCCGCCCTGGCGCAGGGCCTCCACCTGCTGCTCACGCCCGGGATCTACCACGTCGACCGCCCCATCGACGTACAGCGTGCGAACACGGTGGTTCTCGGGCTGGGTTACGCCACCCTCATCCCGGACAACGGTGTCACCGCCGTGAAGGTCGCCGACGTCGACGGCGTGCGGCTCGCCGGATTCCTGATCGACGCGGGCACGGTCAACTCAACGACCCTGTTGGAGATCGGCCCGGAAGGCGCTTCCCGAAACCACGCCGCCAATCCGACCACCGTCCAGGATGTGTTCGTACGCATCGGCGGCGCGGGCCCGGGCAAGGCGACGACCAGCATGGTGATCAACAGCAATGACACCATCATCGACCACACCTGGGTCTGGCGCGCCGACCACGGGGACGGCGTCGGCTGGGACACCAACCGGGCCGACTACGGAGTGCGCGTCAACGGCGACGGGGTCCTGGCCACCGGCCTGTTCGTCGAGCACTTCAACAAGTACGACGTGGAGTGGCGCGGTGAAGGGGGCCGCACGATCTTCTTCCAGAACGAGAAGGCGTACGACGCCCCCAACCAGGCCGCGATCCAGAACGGCAGCATCAAGGGCTACGCCGCATACAAGATCGCCGACACGGTGACCACGCATGAAGGGTGGGGCATGGGCAGCTACTGCTACTACAACGTGGATCCCACCATCCGCCAGGACCACGGCTTCCAGGCGCCGAACACCCCGGGCGTGAAGTTCCACAACCTGCTCGTGGTCTCCCTGGGCGGAAAGGGCCAGTACGAGCACGTGATCAACAACATCGGCGCTCCGACCTCGGGAGATTCGACGGTCCCCTCCACCGTGGTGTCCTACCCCTGACGCCTTGGCCCGCTGACTCCCGGCCGCCGCTCACTCGCTTCCCCTCGGCCGTGCGGCGGTGACAGGGAGCTTGCCATCGCGTCGGCGCCGCACTGCTTCCCTCCCGGGCAGTGCGGCGCCTACGTGCGGACAGCGGCGGGCGGCCGACGGGCCGGAGCTGTGGCGGTCAGCCCATGGCCGAGCGGCAGCGATTCGACGGTCGCGCGGCCGGTCGCCGCGCCCATGGGTGGACCAATCCACGGCCGGAGTATCCGACCTGTTGTCGGATTAGCTGGCCAATCCACCCAATCGATGGGAGACCACATATGCGTATCCGTACCGCTGTCGCGGCCACCGGCCTGGCCGTCGGCCTGATCCTCGGTGGTGCCGGCGGCGCCGCCGCCGACTCCGGAGGTCACGGCAGTGCCAAGAAGTCGCCGGGATTCCTCTCGGGCAATGTGATCCAGATTCCGTTCCACATCCCGATCAATATCTGTGGGAACTCCGTCAACTTCTTCGGGGCCCTGAACCCGGCGGTCGGCAACAGGTGCGTCAATAGGTAACTCGACGTCACGGTAGTGCCGCGACAACGGTGTCACAGCACCACCGCAGGCTGTCCGCAGCAGCAGCAGCGCTGCACGGGCGCCCCGCCCCCCGGGTGGCGGGGCGCCGCCTTGCGCCGTCGGCCGACCGCCGGTGGGAGAGCGGTCGTCAGGCGTGCAGCGTCAAGGCGGGATGCATGCCGTTGAGGTAGTGATCGCCGATGTCGCGCAGGCTGTGGGACGCGGAACCGCGCGCCGTCAGGACGCGCGCGTTGCGCCAGAACCTGTCGAAGCCCGGGCCCTCGGCTGCGGAGTCGGCGCCGTCGGTGAGTTCGAGGATGCGCGTGGTGATGTGGAGGACGGACCTGTTGGTCACCGCCTCCGCCGCGGCGACCAGCACGGCGATGTCGGCGCGCGCGTCGATGCTCAGCGCGCGCCCCGTGAGCAAGCCCTGGGTGAGCGCCTCCGTCGCCCGCTCGACCACCGCGGCCGCGGTGTGAGCGGCCGTCACCAGCTCTCCGTAGGCGAGGAGCAGATACGGGTCCCCTCCCGGCCGGTCCGGGTAGTCGCCGTGCTCCGCGCTCGCGCGCGGCCAGCTGCGCGGTGCGATGCGGTTGATGTCCCGTGCCTCGGCCAGCGCGCCCTCGGCGATTCCGAGCCCCACGTGCAGGAGGACGAGCCGGAGCGCGAGCGGCGCGAGCGAGGCGAAGGGAGAGATGGCGTGTTCGTCACGCGGGACGGGCCCGAGGACCTGATCCGTGTGTACTGGGACGTTGTCGAAGTCGATGCTGCCGGCCCCCGCGAGGCGCTGGCCGAGAGGGTCGTTCGCCGGTTCGGCCAGCACGCCGGGGTGCGCGGGGTCCACGACGACGAGGAGCGACTCACCGGTGTCGGTGCACACCGCGGCGAGGGCCAGTCGGTCGGTGACGGCCACACCGGTCGCGAGAGCCCGCCGTCCGTTGAGGACGTACCCGTTGTCGGTCGGCGCCAAGGTGAGATCGGGCCCGGCCTCCGTCTCCAGGACGGCGGTGTCGCCTCCCCACAGCCACTGCTCGGCCCCCGACCGGTGTTCGAGGCGGGCGGCCTGCTCCGGCGTGCTGAAGAAGCGGGCGCTCCACGACAGCACGTAGTGGCGGCCGAGTAGTTCACCGATGGAGCTGTCGGCGGTGGCGATCTCACGGATGACCGCACAGGCCGTGCGCCAGTCACTGCCGTGCGCGGACGGGGCCGGCGGCATCAGCAGGGACGGCAGACCGGCCTCGCGCAGGCGGGACATCTCGTCGAAGGGGGGCTTGCCTGCCCGGTCACGGGCCAGCGCGTCGGCGGCGAGATCATCCGCCACCTCCCGCGTGACGCGCGGCCAGACCTCCTCGTCGGCCGGACGGTCGGCCGCGGACGAGCTGGTCGGGACTGTCGGCTGCTTCGGCATGGCGCCGGTCACCATCCTGTCGGGTGTGTCTGGCGCCGGGGGAGGCCGAGGCGGCCCCGGGCGGGGTGGGAGGAGCCGGTGGGACAGGCGGAGAGTTGCTGACAGGCCTTCCTGGCCGCAGCGGACGCGGCGGACGGACCGCTGGACTCGGGGGCGGAAAGGATGCGCGCTCTCACGACCACCTCACGGATTCCCTAGTTTTCCCACTGGATTAGTAGGGAATGATGATGCTCCCGTGCGCCGGTTCGATCAAGAGGGTGCTCAAGGCGTGGACGACCCGATCTCGAAATCCGGACCTGCTCCCGACGTGCGCGCAGTGCGGGAAATGCGGCACATCACGGACACGACCTAGGGGTTCGTCCAGGAAGCGGGGTCCTCGGCCAGGGCGGATACCCGTACGGGCAGCTCGGCCGAAGCGACGTCGGCGAGTGATACGCCCTCAAGGATCTGGCGCACATTGGCCCGTAGTGCGACCCACAGCGGCAGGAGTGATTCCGCCGGTCCGGTGTAGGACAGCTCCGGCGGCCTGACTCCGCGTACCGACACCAGGGGGCCGTCCACCACCCGGACGACATCCGCGATGCTGATGGACTCCGCGGGCTTGGCCAGCCGGTAGCCGCCGTTGCCGCCGCGCTGGCTGACCACGAGGCCGCCACGGCGCATGTCGTTGAGGATGCCTTCGAGGAACTTGTGAGGAATGTCCTGAGCATCGGCGATGGCCTCGGCCTTGAGCGGCTCGGCCTCCCGGGCAGCGGCGAGTTGCAGTGCGGCACGCACCGCATAGTCCGCTCTGGCTGAGATCCGCATGACCGCATTATCCCGCACCTCGCCGGCCGCGCGCCGCCCGGCCTTCCCGCGGCGAGCCGAGGAACTGCGGCGAGTTGCCTCGCGCGGGGGAGCCCGTGGGAGCAGGCTGTGGGCCGTCGCCTGCCCTGAGTCCTGGGGCGCCGGCCGGGTCCGCCCGTACCGGCCCCGGCCGTGTGAGCGGCGAATCAGACCAGGGCCCTGCACCGAAGAGAGAAGAAGCGACGTGGCCGATGACGCGATCGATGGCTTTCTGGACCTGCTCAACCCGGAGAACAAGGCCTGGCTGGAGAGCCGCCCCAGGGATGAGCAGGTGGCCTGCCTGACCCGCCACCTGGAGGTCATGGAGGGAGAGAAGGGCAGTGGCCCGGAGCTGCGCGACGTCCTCAACCCCGACACCGAAGGTGTGGCGCTCGGCGACCTTCAGGACCCGGAGAAGGTGGCGAACGCCCTCGTGCGTCAGGAGCGCCAGCGCCGCGAGTAGACGCTGTGGCCGGGGCGCACGCCTCGGATGTGGCGGGGCGTCACGCGAGGCAGGCCGCCCGCGGATGCGCGGACGGCCTGCCTTCCCCTCCTGGGAGGTTTCCCTCCCCGGCCCCGCCGGCCCGGAAAATGGAATTCCCGAGCCGACGGGCGATGTCGATTCCGGCGTCCGGATAAATGTCAGCCGGTGCCGGAATGTCGTACGGCCAGTCGCATTCCGGGATGAATGAGATGCGGGTTGGCGCCGATCACCTGGCGATTGAGCCGATAGAATTCCCGCCAGCCCAGACCGTGGGCGTAGGCGATACCGCTCACCGTGTCCCCGGAATTGACGACGACCGTGCCACCGCGGGCCGGGCGGGGCTGCGCCTTGTACTGCTTCTGGGGCAGCGGGCGCCGCACGCGGTCGCGGTCCGGCGCGGTCGCGGTCCGGCGGGGTGTGCCGCCGCTGGTGGCCGAGTTGAGTCCCAGCGAGTTCGAGCAGGCGGGCCAGGCGCCCCAGCCCTGCCGGGCCAGAACTCGCTGCGCCACCTGGATCTGCTGCTCCCGGGTCGCGTGCGACGCCTGTGACGCGTACGCGCCGCCGCCGAAGGAGCGCCAGGTGGAGTCGGTGAACTGCAGCCCGCCGGAGAAGCCGTTGCCCGTGTCGATGTGCCAGTTTCCTCCGCTCTCGCACCCGGCCAGGCGGTCCCACGTGCCACCGCTGCCGGCCTCGGCCGTCCCCTCGGCTGCCAGGTTCAGCGTGCCGGCCGCCAACAGGACCGCCGCCGCCGTGACGCCCCGGGCCCCGAGGCCCCGGAATTCGCTACGAGCGGTCGTTTGCGATACCTGAGGAAATCCCATGTGCTCTGCTCCCGTCGATTGCCCCGCTGTGCTGCGGCGGCTGTTCGAAATTGCTGCCTCCGCGGTTCCGTGCGGTCGAATTCGCATGTCTCCCGTGATTTCCGTCCGGCAGCAGGAATGTGACGAGTAGGAGACAACCACGCACGGACTTCGCACCGGCAGAGCGCGCAGTAGCGCCGGCGAAGCCCGGCCTGTCCCCTTGACGGCGGGGCGACGGCGATGTCCGCGCGTCATGTGCCGGTCCGCCGAGGAGGGGCGCATGCCTGGGGACGGAGGTACGAGAGCCCCGTGCGCCTTTCCCGCCTGCCCGCTTCGGGGGCGTCTGTGAGGGCGCATCCGCCGGGGTCGGTGCACACGCGCCGCGGGGGTCCCCATGCACCGCGCACGGTCGCGGTGCGGCGCAACAGGCCGAGCCCTTCGGGCGGTTTCGGTCCTCTGAGCAGGTGTGCGGGCTCGGCAGGGTGGGGTGCGCCGATGCGAGCAGGGCGTGCTTCGAGGGCGCGGGACCGGTCGTGGTGCGCAACGGGCGCGCCCCGAACGCCGCAGAGCGCGGACCTACGTCGCCGAGGGCCGGTACCCCGCGCCTCCGCGCGGAACTCCGGTGGCGTCCGGCCGTCGCGCTTGCGCCCGCCGCACCCGGCGTGCGGCGTACCCCGTCGAGTTCGGGATGGCGGCCGGCAGCGACGGCGCTCCGGAGGTCCGGCCGCTGGAGCCGAGCGGCATCCGAGCTGTCGGACCGCAGCTGTCCCGGGGCGTTGAACCGATCGGTCCCGGACTGCTCGTGCATAGCGAAGTTCCCTGTCCGGAAAGCGATTTGACGGTTAATCAAATCTGTGGGCAGCAGCGTGCTGGTCTCGTCAGGAAGTGTGCCGTGGCGCCCGATTTCGCCCGGCGGCGCCGAGGAGGCGGGTGGCTGCGGCCCCGGCGGAGT
Source organism: Streptomyces sp. NPDC048248 (assembly GCF_043201875.1). Classification (NCBI taxonomy): domain Bacteria; kingdom Bacillati; phylum Actinomycetota; class Actinomycetes; order Kitasatosporales; family Streptomycetaceae; genus Streptomyces; species Streptomyces sp. NPDC048248. The sequence goes on along the minus strand of NZ_JBICZL010000001.1, from coordinate 667,734 downwards.
GACGCGCGGTGCGACACGCGGGGGCGAAGGCGTCGCGGACCCGGCGTGATGTGGTCCGGCCAGCGGTTTTACCTGTTCTTTTCAGGGGGTTGACCGGAGGCGCTTGCCTTGGATGTCCGGAGATGGATAGCGTGACCAACGCCTAAAGCTTTCAGGACAGCTTTAGTGAAAGCTAAACAATCGAGCGGTCACTCCGGTGGGGGAGAAGCATGCAGATCAAGGTTGCGGTGGCGTACCACAGTGGATACGGCCACACCGCAAAGCAGGCGGCGGCCGTCGCGGCCGGCGCGGAGAAGGTGCCCGACACCCAGGTGCGTCTGGTCTCCCTCGCCGAGCTGAACGACGAACTGTGGGACGTTCTCCAGGAGTCCGACGCCATCATCTTCGGCACGCCGACCTACATGGGTGGCAGCAGCGCCGTCTTCCGCACCTTCGTCGAGGCCACCAGCCAGGTCTGGGGCGACAACATGCGCTGGAAGAACAAGATCGCCGGCGGCTTCACCAACAGCGGCAACATGGCGGGGGACAAGCTCAACTCACTCATCGACATCGCGCTGTTCGCCGCCCAGCACGGCATGATCTGGGTCGGCCTCGCGGAGTACGGCGGCTGGAACACCTCCGCGGGCAGCCCGGAGGACATCAACCGGCTCGGCAGCTGGCTCGGCGCGATGTCCCAGTCGAACAACGACCAGGGTCCCGACGTCACCCCCGGGCCCAGCGACCTGCGCACCGCCGAGGCCCTCGGCCGCCGCATCGCCGAGACCGCCCACATCCAGAAGGCAGGCCGCGCTGCGGTCGACTTCGAGGAGGTCGCCGGCTGACCTGCCGCGGTATCACCTGAGGCGTTTCGGACGGGGGGGACCCGAAATGAACAGCCGGCAGGATCTGGCGCTGCTGGACGCGCATGCGCAGTCCGAGTTGGTCCGCTGCGGCGCCGTGAGCCGAGAAGAACTGCTCGAAGCGGCGATCGCCCGCATCGAGGAGGCCCGGTCCACGGTCAACGCGGTGCCGATCACCAGCTATGAGGCGGCCCTGAAGCGGGCAGCCGGACAACACGCCCTGAGGGGTCCGCTCGCCGCGGCGCCCTTCCTGCTCAAGGACCTGGGCGCGGGCTGCGCGGGGCTGGAGTCCACACAGGGCTCCCGGCTCCTCGCCGGCTACGTCCCGGCACGGGACAGCACCCTGGTGGAGCGCTTCAAGGCCGCCGGGCTCGCGATTCTCGGACGTTCCAACTCCGCGGAGTTCGGAGTGCTGCCCACGACCGAGCCGCTGCACCACGGCCCCACCAGGAACCCCTGGGACCTCACCCGTTCGGCCGGCGGCTCCAGCGGCGGTGCCGCGGCCGCCGTCGCCGCCGGATTGGTGCCGGTCGCCCACGCCAACGACGCGGGCGGCTCCATCCGCATCCCGGCCTCCTGCTGCGGCGTGTTCGGACTGAAGCCGACCCGGGCGCGCACCCCGCTGGGACCGGACGTCGGGGATCTCATGAACGGTCTGGCGAGCGAACACGTCGTCAGCCGCTCGGTCCGGGACAGCGCGGCAGTGCTGGACCTCATCTCCGGCCCTGCGGTCGGGGACCCGTACCCCGCGCCGGCGCCACCAGGGCCGTTCCGTGACGCCCTGGCGGCACCGCCGCGCACCCTGCGCGTCGCCTTCACCACCCGGCCCGGCACCGAACCCCTCGACCCCGTCTGCGTACGGGCCGTCGAGGACGCCGCCCGGCTCTGCGCCGAGCTCGGACACGAGGTGTCCGAAGACGCGCCGGGCCCGGTGATGTCCGATGTCGCCGCGGCGTTCCTCGATGTCTGGGCGGCCGGTGTCTCCAGCGCCCTCACGGCACAGAGCGCCGTCGCGGGGCGCAGACCCGACGCCGACAGCGTGGAAGAGCTGACCTGGTGGCTCCATGAGCGGGGGCGAACGCTCGGCGCCGCCGGCTATCTCCTCGCCATCGGCCATCTCCAGCGCACAGCACGAAGCATCGCCGCCTTCCACGAGCGGTACGACGTGCTGCTGTCCGCCGTCACCTCCCGTCCCGCGCCCGCCCTGGGCGCTTTCGCCACCGGCACCGCCGAGCAGCAGCTCGACCGCGCCCTGGGCTTCGCTCACGAGACGCCCTTCGCCAATCTCACGGGCCAGCCCGCCATGTCTGTACCCCTCCACCGCGATCCGGCCGACCTCCCCGTCGGGGTGCAGTTCACCGGCCGGTACGGCGACGAACACACCCTGCTCGCCCTCGCGGCGCAGTTGGAGCGGGCCCGCCCCTGGGCGCACCGGCTCCCCCCGGCCCCGGCCGGCTGAAGCACCCGCACGTCCGCAGGTTTGACCACTTCACCGTGCCCGCGGCATTCCGCGAGCACGGGTCCTCACGGGCCGCCGCATCCTGCGCGGCCGCCCTCTGCCCACTCTCCGAGGAGATCAGCCATGTTCAAGACCACCACCGATGCCGAGCTTGCGGGCAACCCGATCGACGAGGTGATCGGCTCCACCATCCGATACGCCGCACTGACCACCGCCGCCAAGCTCGGCATCTTCACGGCCTTGGAGGAGGGCGGCCCGATGACCCTCGACGAGCTGGCCGAGGCGATCGAGGCGAGCACCGACGGCACCCGAGCGGTCGCGGACGTCGTCGCCGTCCTGGGCTGGCTCACCCTTGAGGACGGGCGGTACGGCAACGGCCCGCTCGCCGAGCGCTGGCTGAGCAAGAACGCCGAATACGACTTCACCCCTGCGCTGCTGTGGGCGTACGAACTCACCAACGTCATGTGGGAGCTGCCGCAGGCCGTACGGGACGGCAAGCCCGCCCAGTCGCTGTGGGACCGCTGGGCGGACAACCCCGAGGCCGGACGCGACTTCTCCGCGTACATGCGCGTCAAGTCGCGCCTGACCGTGCAGTCCATCGTCGACGCCGTGCCGCTGCCGGAAGGGGCCCGCCGCCTCCTCGACCTGGGCGGCTCGCACGGACTGCACTCCATGGCCATGTGCGAGCGCCACCCCGACCTCTCCGCCACCATCCTCGACCTGCCCGAGGCGCTCGCCGACACCGGCTCCGCGATCGAGAAGGCCGGCCTGTCCGACCGCATCGCCCTCCAGCGCGGCAGCTTCCTCAGCGGCGACCTGGGCACCGGATACGACGTGGTGTTCCTCTTCGAGATCGTGCACAACCACACCGACGAGGAGAACCGCGACCTGGTCGCACGGGCCGTCAAGGCGCTGCGTCCCGGCGGCAAGCTCGTGGTCCTGGAGGACGTACGCGGCGAACAGCTCGACGAGCACAACGCGGCGTTCTCGCTGGCCATGTACGCCTGCTCCGGCGACCGCACCTACAGCCTGCCCGAGATCTCCCGGTGGCTCACCGGAGCGGGCATGGCGAGCGTCGAGCGCATCGCGCTCCCCTCATCCGTCTCTTTGGTCGTCGGCACCAAGTAGAGCCGACAGCCGCGGAAGGGGGGGAATCACCGTGCAGATCGATCTGGCACACCGGTCGACCAGCTCATGGCTGGCGGCCGCGGACCTCGCGCGCGAGGTGTACGCCCAGGCATACGGCGCCGATGTGGCGCCCCGGCCCGACTCGTTCATCGTCGCCCGCCCGGCCCGCGGCGGGACGGAGGAGCCCTGCGCACCACTGGCCTGCGCAGGGCTCACCTTCGGCGGGGACCAGCCCTTGTTCTCCGAGCGGTACCTCGACATCACCGTCGAGGCCGCCGTCACGGCCCATCTCGGGGCCGAGGTCGACCGCAGGCGGGTGGTGGAGGTGGGGGCACTGGCCACACGCCGCGCCTCGGTCGGCCGGGAACTGATCCGGGCCACCCCGATCATCGCCTGGTGCCTGGGCATGGAGTACATCCTGTGCACCGCCACCAAGAGCCTGATCACGACGCTGGGCAGGACCGGTATCTGCTTCACGCCGTTCGGGCCCGCAGACCCGCGCCGGCTGACGCCCGCCGAGGCGGCGCAGTGGGGCTCCTACTACGACCAGGACCCGCAGGTCGGCGTCATCGCACTCAACGCCCTCGACCGGCTGTTCTCCGACGCCACCGGGCGCTACTCCGTCACCGACCTGCAACTGAGCATCAGCGCCATGGGGGTGGCCACACATGCGGGTCATTGAGCAGAGCCTGGCCGAACACGCTGAGTCTTTGCGCCCGCTCATCGAGGTCCTGGGGGAGGACGGCGCCCCGGCGAAGGTCTTCAGCTACCAGGAGGTGACTCGCCGGGCGGCGGAGCTGGTCGCACGGTTCGGCCAGGGCTACGGCCGGCCCCTGCGCGTCGGCGTGGTCTGCGGCAACACACCCGATTTCGTCATCGCAGACCTCGCGTTGCTCGTCGCACGCGCGGTCGAGGTGCCCGTACCGCTCGCCTTCTCCGCCGAGCAGGCCGCCGGACTGCTGTCGGAAACGGACCTGTGCGTGGTGGACGCGGCCGGTGAGGCGCGCCTGTCGCAGTGGGGACGAGGCCGCGTCCTGCGCCCCGACTGCGAGGTGCTCACGCTGTCCACGGACACCCCCGCTCCGACGACGCCCCTGGCGCAGGCCGGGCCGGGCCACGCGGGCTGGGAGTGCAAGACCATCCACACCTCAGGGACCACCTCACGTCCCAAGGGGGTACGGATCAGGGCACAGGCGCTGGACGAACTTCTGGGATCGCTGCGCGCGGTGATGCCCCGCGGCGCCTTCACCCGCTACCTCTCCGTCGTCCCGCTGAGCCTGCTGATCGAGCAGGTCACCGGTCTGTACATGGTCCTGCTCGACGGCGGGACACTCGTCCAACTGCCGCCCGGTAAGGCCCTGGTCGGCACCGCGGCGGCCGCGGCCACCGACGTCCTGCCGTATGTGAGGGCCGCCCGACCCACCGCCATGGTCGCCACGCCGGCCCTGGTCGACGCGTTCGCGACCGCCGCCGATGAGGCCGCCGGCCGTGGACACGCGGCGGCACCGACCCTCTTCGGCACGCCCGCCGCGCCGCTCCTCTGCTGCGGCGGGGCGCCCGTGCACCCCGATCTGCTGCGCCGTCTGGAGGACCACGGCCTGCCCGTCCACGAGGGGTACGGCCTTTCCGAGAACAGCTCGGTGGTCAGCTGGAACACTCCGGCAGCGCGCCGTATCGGCACCGTCGGCCGCCCGCTGCCGCATGTCCGGGTACGCATCGCCGACGACGGTGAACTCCTCGTCAACAGCACCTCGTTGTTCGCCGGCTACACCCGCGACGACCCCTCCAGCCTCATCCTCGACGCCGACGGCTGGCTGCGCACCGGGGACCTGGCACGCCTCGACGCGGAGGGGTTCATCACCATCACCGGACGCAAGAAGAACGTCATCATCACCGCGGCAGGCCGCAACATCGCCCCGGAGTGGGTCGAGGCGCAGTACGCACAGCTCCCGTTCGTACGCGCCGTCGCCGTCGTGGGCGACGGGCTCCCCGCCCTCCACGGCCTCTTCCTCGTCGAGGGGTCGACCGACCTCGCGATGGCGGAAGCGGCCGTCAAGGAGTTCGGCGAGCAGCATCTCTCCGAGGTGGAACGGGTGGCCGTGCCCCATCTCGCAGTGGCCGACGACCGCCTCTACCGCAGGTTCTTCACCGTCACCGGCCGTCCGGTGCGGGCAGCAGTTCTCTCCGCCCTGTCCCAAGGAACGCTCTACACCCACGAAGGAGCAGCAGACGCATGACCACGATCGCTGACGTCCAGCCCTACGGCGCCGCCACCGGCCGGCTCGTCCTGCCCGCCGGGGCCAGTTCTCTCGGCGCACTGGAGCCGGCCTGGGTCACCACGCTGCTCGCCGACGCGGGATTCCTGCTCTTCCGTGGCTTCCGCGCCGACCTGGAGGAGTTCACCTCCTTCGTGAAGGGCCACTCCAGTCGGATAACCCTCGACCCCGCACGCTCCTTCCACGGCGGCGAGGTCGCGCAGAAGGTGGACGCCGGCACGACCGCCGTCGGCCTCCACCTGGAGAACGGCAACAGCCCGTTCGGTCCCGACCTCACCTGGTTCCTCTGTGAGAAGGCTGCCTCCCGGGGCTCGCAGACCACCGTCTGCGACGGCTACCGGGTGTGGGACGCCGCGAGCGACACCGCCCGGCAGGTCTTCGGCACCAAGGACATCATGTACAGCCGCAGGGTGGAGGAGGCCAAGTGGAAGGCGCTCGTCTGCCACCAGACGGAGGGCCGCAAGGACATCGCCGACGTCACCTTCGACGACCTCCGCCAGCTGGTGGGCGGCATCTCCACCACCCTCCAGCTGAACGACGACGGCTCCATCCACTACGCGTACCGCACCGGCGCCGTCCACCCCACGCTCTTCGGTACCCGTCCGTCGTGGGCCAACAGCGTCTTCGGCCCCTCCTACAACTACGAGGCCCCGCGCATCACCTTCGCCGACGGCACGGAGATCCCCGAGGAGCTGTTCAGCGAGTTCCGCAAGCTCACCGCCGAGCTGACCGAGGAGATCGACTGGCAGGACGGTGATGTCGCGCTGATCGACAACACGCGGGTGATGCACGGCCGCCGCGAGATCCTCGACACCGACCGGACGATCTACAACGCCCAGAGCTACCTCGACCCCGACCTGCTGACCGCGGCGTGGGAAGGACGGGCCACGGCATGACCACAGCGACCACCGGTCTCGGTGACGCACGGGTCGCCGCCGTCCTGGACGAGATCGCGCGCACCGCCGAGTCCACCGACCCTGACGTGATGAAGCGGGCGTACGCCACCGCTGCCGACTGGCCGCAGCCGCCCACCGCGGAACAGGCCGCCGAGCTGTGCGCGCAGGCGGCCCTGCCGGTGCACCCCCAGGTCGGCGTCTTCCTTTATCAACTCGTACGGAGCCTGCGGCCGGCACTCGTCGTGGAGTTCGGCACCTCGTTCGGCGCCTCGACGCTCTACGCTGCCGCGGCACTGCGCGACAACGGCGGCGGCCGCGTCATCGGCTCGGAGCTGCACCCCGGCAAGGCCGACCGGGCCCGGGAGCATCTGGAGCGTGCGGGCCTTGCGTCGTACGCCGACATCAGGACCGGCGACGCCCGTGAACAGCTGGCGCGGCTGCCGGCACCCATCGATCTGCTGCTGCTCGACGGGTGGAAGGAGCTCTACCTCCCGGTCCTCAAGGTGCTCGAACCGGCCCTGCGCACGGGCGCGATGGTCGTCTCCGACAACCTGCCCATGCTGCCGGGGGAGTTCATCGACCACGTCCGCGCCCCCGGGGGCGGCTATCTCTCCCAGCCGCTCCCACTGGGCGACGGCATCGAACTCTCCCTCCGCCTCCGGCAAGCCCCGTGAGACGGGACGGCGGCGACGCGGAAGGATGCTGACACAGAGTCCCCGCTCGGGCCGGACGCCCGGACGCCCGGCCCTGGCGGGGAGCGGGCGTCCGGATACCTCCCGACCGCGCACCAATCGCCTCCGCGCCGCCAGGCCGCGTGCCCCCGACCCGCGGACCCACCACTCGGCGGACCACCACCCGACACAGCAGTGGCGTGCCCCGGACCGCTCGGTACCCGAACAGCCCCAGCCACCCAACGGAAAGGCAACTGAAGACCCATGACCTCCCGCACCCACCGCCGGACCCTGCTCCGAGCCGGCCTCGCCGCTCTGCCGTTGGCGGCAGTGGCACCGGCCGCCCGCGCCACGGAGCGGACCGGCCGGCTCACCGTCGCCGACGTGTCCCACTGGACCGACGCCTATCTGGAGGCATGGCGAACCAAGAACGACAAGACGGCCGTCCAGCTGTTCACCCCCGGCGCCGTCTACGAGGCGGTGCCCGGCGTGCCCGAGCAGACCTTCCGCGGCCGCGCCGCCATCGGGCGCTACTGGCGCGACATCACCGCGGGCCAGAGCGAGATGACCGGCCGTCACGGCACCCCGGTCGTCACCGGCGACCGCGCGGCCGTCGAACTCTGGGTCACCCTGCGGGCCCCCGCCATCAATCCCGACGGCGACCACTGGGTCACCTTCCTGGAGACCAACATCCTGCTCTTCGCTCCCGACGGTCGCTGCCGTCGCAACACGGAGTACTGGAACCTCCAGATGGGGCGCCTGGAGCCGCCCCAGGGTTGGGGCACCGCCGCATGACCGCTGCTCGTACGCTTGTCACCGGTGGCCGAGTCCTCACCATGGACCCGGCTCTCGGCGAACTCCCCGCTGCCGACATCCTGGTGGAGGACGGACGGATCACCGAGGTGCGCCCGGGGATCGACGCCACCGGCGTGGGCGAGGTGATCGACGCGCACGGCTGTGTCGTGCTGCCCGGCTTCATCGACACCCACCGCCACATGTGGCAGGCCGCGCTGCGCGGCAGCGGCGCCGATCAGACCCTCGACGAGTATTTCGCGACCGTGCTGCACACCCTCGCGCCCCGGCTCACCGCGGAGGACCTCCACCTCGGGAACCTGCTGAGCGCTCTCGGCGCCCTGGACGCGGGGGTCACCACCGTCCAGGACATCTCCAACGTCACCAAGCCGACAGAGGAATACACCGACGCGCTGCTGGACGCCCTGACGGAGTCCGGTCTGCGCACCGTCTTCGCCTACGGACACGGCTCGGCGCAGGACGCCCGGCGCGTGCGGACGGACCGCCTGCACTCCAAGGACGGGCTGATCACCATGGCCCTCAACGCGGAGAGCGGCGGCGACGAGGCTACCTCGCGCAGCTGGGCGCTGGCCCGTGAACTGGACCTGCCTGCCGCCCTGCACGTCAGAGGCGGCCGACCGGTCACCCGGCTGAGCCGCCTCGGCGTCCTGCGCCCCGGCACGGTGTTCATCCACGGCACGGGACTGGACGCGGGCGAGCTCGCCCTGATCCGTGACAGCGGTGGGGCCCTGTCGATCGCGCCCGCCATCGAGATGACCATGGGCCATGGGCTGCCCCCGTTCGCCGCGGCGACGGCCGCCGGCCTGCGGCCGAGTCTCAGCGTGGATGTCGAAGTCGCCGCGCCGAGCGACATGTTCACGCAGATGCGGGCCGCCTTCCAGATCGGGCGGTTCGCCGCCCTGCAAGGCCACGCCGGCCCCGACGCGCCGTTGCTCACCGCCCGGGAGGTCCTGGAGTTCGCGACCATCGGCGGGGCGGAGGCCCTGGGGATGGCGGACCTCATCGGCTCCCTCACCCCGGGCAAGCAGGCCGATCTGCTGGTGCTGCGCACCGACCGGCCAGGAGTGGCGCCACTGCATGACGCCACCGCGGCCGTCGTCTCGGCGATGGACCGCGCGGACGTCGACACCGTGCTGGTCGCGGGACGGATCGTCAAGCGAGCGGGGCGCCTGTCCTACGCCGGGCTGCCCCGGCTTCTGGCGCGCGCGGAGGAGCTGCGCAGCCGGCCGCCCGGCCGTTGATGTCGCGCGGTCCGTCGCCTCAGCGGCGGATCAGCACGCCTTCCTCGATGGCGGCGAGGGCGATGCGCAACTGCTCGCTGAGGGCCTTGGCGGTCCGTTCCGGAATGCGCTCGACGAGCCGGGCGTGCACTGCGGTGGTGGCGCGGACCGCTGTCTCGGCGGTCTCCACCCCGCTCGGGGTCAACTGCACCCAGCTGCTTCGGGCATCGTCCTCGGCCGCCGCGCGGGTCACGTAACCGGCGGCCACCAGGCGCTTGATGACGTTGCTTGTGCCGCCGGAGGACAGCAGCAGGGCGTGCGTGAGGTCGGTCGGCTTCAGGCGGTACGGGGCGCCGATCCGTCGCAGGGTGGCAAGCACCCCGTATTCGGCCTGGGTGAGACCGAGCTTTTCCAGCTCGGCGCCGGCGGCGACGTCGAAGGCGGACACGAGGAGCGCGGACCGCTTGGCGAGTTCCAGAGGGAGACCGGCGATTTCCGGCAGTTCGGTTCCCCACGCCGAGATGATCTCGTCTACGTGGTCGGGCTCCACTGTGAACCGCCTTTCCTCTTCCGATAGCTCAGTTCAAAGGTATCTCACCTTCCGGATAGGCATGGGCTGACCTGGGGAGACCATGTGTTCGTCAGATGTGGACACCGTGAAAGCTTTCCCTATAGCTTTCTGAAATGCTTTCCATGTATATTTACCTCATGGTCAAGCTGAAGTCGAGACGTGCGTGGGCAGTGGGGGTGATCCTGGCTCTGGCCGGTGTCACCGCCTGCGCAGGCGGTGAGACGGCCGGGGCGCCGAAGCAGGGCGAGGTGGCCGAAATCTGGCGCCCCGCGGAGGAAGGGGCAGCCGATATGCCGGAGTTCAGTGCCGCGACGGCCCCTCTGCCATCCTGCTTCCGCGGGGCCCGGGGTGCCGCCGCCTACCGCCTGCCGGGCGCCTCGGGTGACGGACGCCTCGTCACCCTGGGATCCGGTCCGCGCGGCGTCGCCTTCGCTCCCATCTCCTGGGGCGACGCCTGCGAGTGGGCCGCGGAGGCAAAGCGGCTCGCCGCGGCCGGCTACCGCGTCACCACCTTCGACTGGGGCAGCGACCGTCGCCGGACGGTGACCGAAGCGACGCGGCTGCTGCGCTCCCGAGGGGCCGAGCGGGTCGCGTGGGTGGGCGGCTGCATGGGCGGCACGCTCATGCTCGGCATGCTGACCGATCGCACCGATGGCGAAGACGGCAGCGTCCGCCCGGTCGGAGTCGCCGGCATCAGCCCCCTCGCCTCGCTGGGCGGCTACACCGCGGGAGAGGGCACGTCCTACGACGGTGAACTCCTCCTGCTGGGGACCGTTGACGACCCGCTCGCCGACGAGGACAGCCTGCGGCAGGTCGCCAAGGGCTTCCTTGAGGCGGAGGTGAAGGTCCTGCCCGGCACCCTCCACGCGGCCGAGATCTTCGCCGGACCGCACGGCGACACGGCGCGACGTACCCTCGACGGCTTCCTCGACCGCACCTTCGCGCGCCACCAGAGCAGCTGACCGGGAAGTGCCTCGCGGCCCGCGGGCCCGGTCCCCGGGGTGGGCCGAGGGGCCTACTCCCGTCCGAGGCGCAACCGCCCCCGGAGCTTGTCCACCAGCGGATACCTCTCCCGTTGCTCGCGGGATTGCCGGTCCAACTCCTCCACCAGCCGCGTGGACCTCTTCTCCACTTCCAGCTCGTCGAGGATCCGGTCGATCTCGGCCAGCAGCGCGCCGTGCAGCTGCCACTGACGCGGATGTTCCCGCACGCCGTCGAGCAGAAGATGCGCGACGACCTCGCGACTGTCCAGGCTTGCGGCCAGCTCCCTGACGAGCTGCTCCTCCGCCTCCTCAGCACTGGCGCTGACCTGACTGGTGATCAGTACCGCGAAGCTCTCGATCGAACGGGCCATGTGGACGAACAGCTCGCTCAGACCGGCAGCGATCTCCGGAGCGAACAGGGACTCCTCCGTCCGCGCCTTGGCGAGATCGGTCAGTGTGCGCGTCAGCGTACGCAGCACCACCGCGGCGATCTCCAGAGTGTCCAGGCCCGTCCGCAGCACCACGCGCGAGAGCATGCCCTCCTTGACGCGGGGATTCAGGCGGAGGCTCTCCTCGGCCCGCCGGAGGGCCGCGTCCACCTGAACGATGTCGTGGTCCAGCCGGCGCGCCTCGTGCAGCCGCTCGGCGGCCTCCGCCACGGAAATGTGGCCGTGCACCTCCTCGCTGAGGGACATCAGCAGACCCCGCATCCGGCCCGCGAGACCTTCGATGGCCTCACTGGCGGGCTGGACCCATACCGGCGGCACGAAAAGCACATTGAAGAGGAGCCCGACGACCGCGCCGATCAGCGTCTCCAGCACCCGGTCCCAGGCGGTCTCGGTCACCCGCGCCACACCCAGCACCAGCATGGCGCTGATGGCCACCTCCGGGACGAACTCACCGGCCCGCACGAAGCGGCCGATCACCAGCGAGGCCAGGATGGTCAGCCCCAGGCTCCACCAGCTCAGGCCGACCATGGAGCTGAAGCCGATGGCGATGATCACGCCCGCCACCACCGCGTTCACCCGGCGCATGCTGGTGGTGAGTGTCGCGAACAGGGTGACCTGCACGACGATCAGCGCGGTCAGCGGCGCGGTCAGCGGTGCCGGTTGGCTGCTCAGCACCAGGGCGACGACATAGGCGATGACGGCGGCTACGGTCGACCGGATCGTCTGGGCGACCACCGGCTCCCGGTGCCGCCGTACGAGATCCAGCAGAGGGTCGGTGACTTCAGGCACCTCTGGTCCCTTCCCGCTCCTGCGCCCCGCAGGCGAATTCCGCGGTCCGACCACCCGTGCGCCGCCCGCCGGCCCCTCCCCGGGGCGGGCGGGTCACACCGGCGGCCGGTCCTCCCGGCGCGCGGCGGTCAGCGTCCGGCCAGGGCGTCGAACAGCGGCCAGCCGTCGATCTCCGTCTCCGTACGCGAGGTGGGCAGGACGCCGCGCGCGACTGCCTCGTCGAGGAACCTGCGCACGACTCCCGGCTCGCGGAGGTTGAGCACGTCACCGAGTGTGTTGGCGACCGCGCCGGTGTGCAGGTAGCCGTCGGGGATCAGGCGACCGGGGCGCGGGGCGAAGACGAGGCGCAGGGTCGTCCTGGACTCAGGGTGATGAAGGCTGAGGATCTCGCGGCATTCGGGGTGCCTGTGGCGCACCGACCAGAGCCAGGTCGTCTCGCCGACTCCGAGCCGACGGGGCTGCCGGTCTCTTCTCATGCCGGCCACGGTATCCAGGGGGATGCCGGTGGCCGGCAGGTCGGACGCCCACGGCGGCGGACCGCTCGGCGCCGACTGCCCGGCCGGTCCCGGCGCCTACTGCCACGGGGCCGGCCCGACGCCGGCGGCCCAGGCGGTGAGGTCGTCGTTGTCGAAGCAGAGAATTCCGCACCGGTCGGCGTACTCGGCCGCCGGCTCCGTGAAAGCGCTGGTGGTGACGACCACCGCGACCTCGGCCTGATGGACGGCGAAGCATGTCCCCCCGAAGCGTTGCACCTCCTCGGAGCCGACCTTGTTGCTGTCGGTGTAGCGCTTGCACTGGATGACCAGCACGCGTCCGTCCGGCGCCGTCGCGAGGATGTCGGCGCCCAGGTCGTTCGCGCCGCCGACCACGCTGACGTCCTCGCACCCGGCGCGCTCGCAGAGGCGGGCCACGGCGTCCTCGAACTGGTCCGCGTCCATGCTCGCGTAGTCATCGATCTCCACGATCTGCGCGGGCGCTTCCTCGATCGGCTCCTCGGGCGCCACGGGTGCCACCGGTCGGGTGACGACCGAGGTCGTGGCGGAGTTCCGGGCGCCGCGCCCGCGTCCCTTGAGCCTGACGTAGGCGAGGGCGGTCGCGACCGCCACCACGCCGATCAGGACGACTGCTCCGGGGCGCACTCCCGACCCTTCGACGGCTCTTCTGAGCAGCAGGCCGACGCCGATGACGCCGATCACGACGATGCCGAAGGAGAACGTCAACTTCCGCATGCTGAAGGCGGGTCGGCGATTCACGTGGCGGGCGGTCGCGATGCGTGAACGGCGTATGGGTGTGACCATGGGCGGCTGTCTCCTTGCGGCGAGTCGAAGATCGTTTAGGCCGTGTGCCCACAACTCGCCGGTTCACCACCGAAGTCCATGAGCCTGCCGGGGCAGGCAGGGCATGGCAGACGGGGCGGGGAGGCCCAGGCCGGGGCCGGGGTGCGGTCTTCAGCCGTCCCGGCCGCCGCGTGGCGGCAGGGGGAGAGGCTCCGACCGCCACGCAACTTCCGCCCTGCACCGAGGTGTCAGCGACCGCCGGTGATCTTGCGGCTGCGCTGGTCCCGGCCGGGCCCGCCGTACGGGTAGTCCGCCGCACCCGGGTCACTGACCTCGTCCAGCCGGGCCCGCTCCTCCTCGGACAGGTGCAGCCCGGCCGCGGCGAGATTGTCCGTCAGCTGCTCGATCGTGCGCGCGCCGAGGATCACCGAGGTCACGGTGGGCCGGTCGGCCACCCACGCCAGGGCGATCTGCGCCATCGAGACGCCGCGCTCCTCGGCCAGCGTCCGCACCTCGTCCACCACGGCCCAGGTGCGCTCCACGCGCCCTCGCCGGTCGTACGCCTCCACGCCGCGCTCGGGGTTCTCGCCGAGCCGGGTCGCCCCGGTCGGTCGCTCGTCGCGCCGGTACTTGCCGGTCAGCCAGCCGCCGCCGAGCGGGCTCCACGGCAGCAGCCCGAGGCCCTCGGAGGCGCAGGCCGGAGCGATCTCCCACTCGATTTCGCGGGACAGCAGGCTGTACTGCGGCTGCAGCGTCACCGGCCGGGCCAGCCCGCGGAAGTCGGCGACGTCCACCGTCTTCTGGATCTGCCAGCCGGTGAAGTTGGACAGCCCGACGTAATGGATCTTGCCTCGGCGCACGGCGTCGTCGAGGAAGCCCAGGGTCTCCTCGACGGGCGTGAGCGGGTCCCAGGAGTGGACCTGGTAGAGGTCGATCGTCTCGACGCCGAGCCTGCGCAGCGAGGCGTCCAGCGCACGGTCGAGGTGCCGGCGCGACAGGCCGACGTCGTTGGGGCCGCCACCCATGGGGAAGCGTCCCTTGGACGCGATGACGACCTGGTCGCGTACCTCGGCGGAGGTGCTCGCAAGCCACCGCCCGACGATCTCCTCGGACACACCCGCGCTGTACACATCGGCGGTGTCGACGAAGGTGCCGCCCGCCTCGACGAACCGGTCGAGCTGCGCATACGCGCCCTTCTCGTCGGTCTCGTTGCCGAACGTCATGGTGCCGAGCGCGAGCGTCGAGACACTGCATCCGCTCCGGCCCAAAGTGCGGTACTCCACGGTCGTTCTCCTTGTCAGCACTGCGCATCGGGATCGCGGGCCGACCGGCCCGCGCGGTCTTTCAGACTGTCGCGGACGACCGTCATCCGTCCAATAGAAGAAAGCGGACGGATTCAGCAGCTACGCTTCTCAGTCATGGAACTACGCCAGCTCGAATACTTCGTCGCCGTCGCGGAGGAGCGTCACTTCACCAGGGCGGCGCAGCGGATGCTGGTCTCCCAGTCGGGGCTCTCCGCGTCGGTGCGGGCCCTGGAACGTGAGCTGGGCGCCCCGCTCTTCGTCCGCACCACCCGGAGCGTCGAACTCACCGGCGCGGGAAAGGCGTTGCTCCAGGAGGCGACCCGCACGCTCGCGGGGGCCCGGGCCGCCAAGGAAGCGGTGGCGGCCGTCCAGGGGCTGCTGCGCGGCAGCCTCTCGGTCGGCATCGAGCAGTGCGTGACGGTGGACATCGCGGCGCTGCTCGCACGGTTCCGCGCGCAGCACCCGAACGTCGAGGTGCACCTGCGCCAGGCCGGCTCGGTCGTGCTGGTGGACGACATCGCCGGTGGGCGCCTGGACCTGGCCTTCGTATCGCTGCCGGGCCCGGCGCCCGAAGGCGTGCGGCTGCTGCCCGTCCGCTGTGAGCCGATGGTTCTGCTCTGCCATCCCGACCACCGCCTCGCGGGCGGCGAGCAGGCGGAGTGGGCGGAGCTGCGGGGGGAGACTTTCGTGGACTTCCACCCCGACTGGGGCGCCCGCCGTCTGACCGACCGGGCCTTCGCCGCCGGCCGTACGGACCGGCATGTCGCTCTGGAGGTCTACGACGTCCACACCCTGATCGATCTCGTACGCCACGGGCTGGGCATCGCCGTCGTTCCCCGGCCCATCGCCCGCAAGCCCGAGGCGGCGAGCCTGTGCGCGCTGCCGCTGACAGGTGCGGAGGAACAGACCTGGGAGGTGTCCGTGGCCCTGCCGGCAGGCGACCGGCCGGGCCCGGCAGCCCATGAGCTGCTCTCCTACCTGGACCGCTGACCCGCCTGCCGGGCCCGGAGGTCTCCGGGCCCGGCAGCCGTGCGCTATCGCGCGAGCCACACCGCCTGGTCCTGGGGCAGCATGCCGTCCTCGACCGGCCCGCTGGCCAGCAGCACCGACGAGTGCTCCGGCAGCCGGTACGGCTCGGCCGAGAGGTTGACGACGCAGACGAAGCCCGGCTCACGGCTGAACGCCAGCACACCTTCCGGGGCGTCCAGCCAGGTCATGTCGCCCTCACCCAGGGCCGGCAGATCACGGCGCAGGTGCAGCGCCCGGCGGTAGAGCTCCAGCATGGACGCGTCGTCGCCGTCCTGCCCCGCGACGCTGTGGTCCTTCCACTCCGGGGGTTGGGGCAGCCAGGGCTCGCCGGTGGCGCCGTCGGGACTGAAGCCGTACGGCGCGCTGCTGCCGGACCACGGGATCGGCACCCGGCAGCCGTCACGGCCGCGGTCGGTGTGGCCGGAGCGCTCCCAGCACGGGTCCTGCAGGACCTCGTCGGGCAGGTCCTCGACCTCGGGAAGCCCCAGCTCCTCGCCCTGGTAGACGTAGGCGCCACCGGGAAGGGAGAGCATCAGCAGGGCGGCCGCGCGGGCCCGGCGGGTACCGAGTGCCAGGTCGAGCGGGCCTTCGGGCCGGTAGACCTCGTTGGCCACCCACTTCTTGACCACCTTGCGGCCCAACCGGCTGGGGTGGCGGGTGACGTCGTGGTTGGAGAGCACCCACGTGGCCGGCGCGCCGACCGCGCCGAGCGTGGCGAGCGAGCTGTCGATGACCTCGCGCAGATCCTTGGCGTCCCACGAGGTCATCAGGAAGTCGAAGTTGAACGCCGTGTGCAGGCCGTCCTCGCGGACGTAGCGGGCGAGCCGCTCGGGGCTGGGCGCCCAGGCCTCGGCGACGAACTTGCGGTTGCCGGGGAACTCGTCGGCGACCCGGCGCCAGGCGCGGAAGATCTCGTGCACCTCGTCGCGGTCCCAGTGCGGGTGGTCGAGCCCGCCTTGCGGGGCCACGGCGCCCCCGTCCGGGCGGGGCGGCAGGTCGGGCAGGTCGGGGTGCTTGACGAGGCCGTGCGCCACATCGATGCGGAACCCGTCGACGCCGCGGTGGAACCAGAACCGCAGGATGTCCTCGAACTCCGCCCGAACCTCCGGGTGTTCCCAGTTGAGGTCCGGCTGCTCGGGAGCGAACAGATGCAGGTACCACTGCCCGTCGGGCAGCCGGGTCCACGCCGGTCCGCCGAAGCAGGACTGCCAGTTGTTGGGCGGCTCGGCGCCATCCGCGCCGCGGCCCTGCCGGAAGACGAAGCGGTCCCGCTCGGGGCTGCCCTGCCCGGCGGCCAGCGCGGCCCGGAACCACACATGCTGGTCGGAGACGTGGTTGGGCACGATGTCGGGGATGACCCGGATGCCGTGCTGATGGGCTTCCTCGATGAGCGCCTCGGCCTCGGCCATCGTGCCGAACCGCGGATCGATCTCACGGAAGTCCGCCACGTCGTAACCGTGGTCGGCCATCGGCGACTTGTACCAGGGGTTGATCCAAATGGCGTCGATGCCGAGGGACTTGAGGTACGGCAGGCGGGAGCGGATGCCGGCGATGTCACCGACTCCGTCGCCGTTGCCGTCCGCGAAGCTGCGGATGTAGACCTGGTAGATGACGGCGCTGCGCCACCACGGGGCGGTGCTGGACATGAGCTGGGTACTCCTCGGAGCGTGATGAAGCGGGAAGGGGTATCTGGGTAGGGAGGGCGGGCGGTTGTGGCGCTACTTGGCCGCACCCGCGGTGAGCCCGGCGACGATCCGGCGCTGGAAGAGCAGCACCACGATCACGAGCGGGATGGTGACGAGAACGCCGGCCGCCATCTGACTGCCGAAAGGCGTCTCGAACTGCGAGGCGCCGGAGAACTTGGAGATCGCCACCGGTGCGGTCTGGATCTCCGGCTTGTTCGTCATCGTCAGGGCGATCAGGAACTCGTTCCAGGCGGCGATGAACGTGATGATCGCCGTGGTGAAGATGCCCGGCGCGGCGAGCGGGATGATCACCTTGCGGAACGCCTGGCCGCGCGTACAGCCGTCGATCATCGCGGCCTGCTCCAGTTCGTCCGGCATCTGCCGGAAGAACGCGGTGAGGTTCCAGACCGCCAGCGGCAGCGTGAAGGACATGCTCGGCACGATCATCGCCTGGTAGGTGTTGATCCAGCCGAAGCCGACGAACATCTTCAGCAGCGGCACCACGATCGACACCACGGGGAACATCGAGGTGGCGATGATCAGGGTCAGCACCAGACGCTTGAGCCGGAACTCCAGCCGGGCCATCGCATAGGCGGTGAAGGTCGCCAGAATCAGCGCCAGAACGGTGGTGATGCCGGCCACCAGGACGCTGTTGAACAGCGCCCGGCTGAACCCCTGGGACGGGTCGAGGACCGCGAGGTAGTTCTCGAAGGAGATCCGGGTGGGGAAGGGCGAGTTCTCGAAGATGTCGGACGTCCGCCGCAGGCTCGACACCAGCATCCAGTAGAACGGTGCGAGGCAGTAGACCACGACCCCGGCGACACCCGCGTACAGCAGCCACTTGCGCCAGTTCAGGGAGAGTGTCATGCCGCCACCTCCGTGCGGCGGCGCGACAGCAGCCGGCGGCGCCCGGGGGCCCCGTCGTCTCCGACGACATTGGCGCCGAGCAGCCGGACGAAGGCCAGCGCGATGAGGAAGACGTACACGAAGAGGATCACCGCATAGGCCGCGGCCGGCCCGAACCGTACGTTCGACGCCTGGTCCTGGGCGAGCATGGACAGTGTCTCCACCGAAGTTTTCTGCGCGCCGACGAGGATGTACGGCAGGTCGAACATGCGCAGCGCGTCGAGTGTCCGGAAGAGCACGGCGACCAGCAGGGCGGGCTTCACCAGCGGCAGAGTGATGTTCCAGAACTGGCGCAGCGGACCCGCGCCGTCGATCCTGGCCGCCTCGTACACCTCCTTGGAGATCACCTGGAGGCCGGCGAGCACGAGCAGGCCGATGAACGGTGCCGTCTTCCACACATCGGCGACGATGACCGCGACCTTGGCGTGCCAGCCCTCGGTCGTCCACAGCACCTGCTGCCCGATGAGGGCGTTCGCCACGCCGTCGGCATTGAAGATCCAGCGCCACAGCAGACCGGTGACGGCGGTGGGGATGGCCCACGGCACCAGGATACCGGCCCGTACGAGGGCCCTGCCCCGGAAGGCGTGGTGCATGATCAGCGCCATGGCCACGCCGATCACCGTCTCCAGCGTGACCGTGGTGAAGGTGAGGAACGTGGTGTTCCAAAAGGCGTTCCAGAACCGATCGCCGGCCTCCCCGAAGATCGCCGTGAAGTTCTCCAGTCCCACGAACGGGTCGGTCTCCCGGACGAAGCCGGTCTCGGGATCGAGGCCCGGCGCCCCGTACAGCGAGTCCTTGAGGGCAACGATGGTCGGGTAGAGCACCACGACCGCCAGGACCAGCAGTGTCGGGGAGATCAGCAGGGTCGCGAGCCGTCCCGTGCCGGACGTCGCCCGGGGGCGTCGGCGCCTGCCCTCGGGCGGTACCGGCGGCCGAGCCGACGAACCGTCGCGCGGGCCGTCGCCCGGAGCACCGGGAGCACCCGCCGCCGCGTCATCCTGGCTGTCTTCGTCGGTCCCGGGTGCGTTGTGCGTCTTCATCATGACGGTCTCCTCACTCCGCCGCCGGCTGCTGCCGGAGGGCCTTCTGGAGGTCCTCCAGGGCCTGCTCGCTGCTCTTGGCGCCGGTCATTGCGGCGTAGGACTCCCGTTGGATGGCCGTGGTCACGTCGCCGTACTGGAAGACGCGGGGCCGTGGCACGGCGTGCACGATCGACTGCTTGAGGGTGGGCAGGTACGGATACTTCTTGATCAGCTCCGGGTCCTGGTACAGCGCCGCGTACGTCGGCGCGGCCGGCGCGTGGGACAGCGTGAACCGCTGGATCTTCTGGCTCGCGAAGAAGTTCATGAAGTCGATCGCCGTGCCCTTGTTCTCGGCGGAGGCCGAGAGGGCCAGGTTGTGGCCACCCAGGCTGGAGGAACCGGTCCCGTCGAGGCCGGGCAGCGGTGCGACACCGAACTTCCCCGCGACCTTGCTGGAGCCGTCCTTCTTCTGTGCCAGCGGATACATGTACGCCCACTGCCGCTCGAAGATCAGCTTGCCTGCCTGGAACGCCCGGCGACCGTCCTCCTCCTGGTAGGTGACGGCGTCCTTCGGGATCGTGCCGTCCTTGAGCGAGCCGACCAGGAAGTCCAGGCCCGCCTTCGCCGCGGGGGAGTCCACCTGCGGCTTGCCGTTCGCGTCGGTGACGACCCCGCCCGCGGAGTTCACTGCCTCGGCGAAGTTGACCGTCAGACCCTCGTACTTCTGGAACTGCCCGGCGTAGCACGACATGCCGCGCGCCTCCGGCAGCTTCTTCACCTCGGCGCAGTCCGCCTTCATCTCGGCCCAGGTGGCCGGAGGCTCGGCGATGCCGGCCTTCTTCAGCAGATCGGTCCGGTAATACAGCATGCCGCCGTCCGAACTCGCCGGGATCGCGTACACGCCGCCGCGGTACTTCCCGGTCTCCACGATCGGCTTCAGCATCTGCCGCAGCGGAAACCGGTCATCCGGCAGCCGGTCGACCCACCTGTGCGCCGCGAATTCCGAGGTCCACACGGCGTCGAGCGACAGCACCGTATAGGCATCGGACTTCGTCTGCGCGTTCTGGATCATCTGCTGACGCTGCGCGTCGGGGTCGGTCGGCAGCTGGACGAAGGTGACCTTCTCCTTCGGGTGCGCCTTGTTCCAGCGGTCGAGCACCATCTGGACACTTCCGGTGCTGTCCCTGCCAGCGACGTACGTGATGGGGCCGCGCCCCTCGAAGGTGGTGGATCCCGAGGTGGCGGTGGACGCGCTCCCCGCGGGGGCGCCACACGCGGCGAGGGCGGCCAGCCCTGCGAGCACCGCGCCCGAGCCATGGGTTGCTCTTCTGGTCCTGCTTTTCACTGTCTCTCCTGCTGTGCGGAGCGGATGGGGCCCCGCAGATCACTCGGTGGGAAGCCGCTGACCGGTCTTGGCGGAGAAGAAGTACTCCCCGCCCGGGCGGATGCGCAGGGTGACCCGCTCGCCCTTGGCGGGCGGGGTGCGTGGATCGACGCGGGCGATGATGGCGGCCGGGGTTCCTTCGTGGCCGTCGAGGTCACCGTAGGCGTAGGCCTCGGAGCCGAGCTCTTCCACCATGGTCACGGTCATGCTCAGACCGGGTTCACCGGCGCCGACGGGCTCCAGTGCCTCGGGCCGGAAGCCGAGCACGAGCTTGTCGCCGCCCTCGTCCGCTGCCGCGGCCAGGACCCGGCGGCTCAGCGGGATGGCCGCGCCCCCGATCCGCGCGGCGCCCTGCGTGATGGGCACTTCCCGGAGGTTCATCGTCGGCGAGCCGATGAAGGACGCCACGAACACGTTCGCCGGCTCCGCGTAGAGGGTGCGCGGAGCGGCGCACTGCTGGAGCAGCCCGTCCTTGAGCACGGCCACCCGGTCGCCCATCGTCATGGCCTCGACCTGGTCGTGGGTGACGTAGACGGTGGTGACCGCGAGCCGCCGCTGCAGCGCGGCGATCTGGGTACGGGTCTGGACGCGCAGTTTGGCGTCCAGGTTGGACAGCGGTTCGTCCATCAGGAAGACCTGCGGCTCGCGGACGATGGCGCGGCCCATGGCGACGCGCTGGCGCTGGCCTCCGGAGAGCGCCTTGGGCTTCCGTTCCAGATACGGCTCCAGGTCGAGGATCTTGGCGGCCTCCTGCACCCGACTGCGTATCTCGGCCTTGCCGGCCCCGGCGATCTTCAGGGCGAATCCCATGTTGTCGCCGACACTCATGTGCGGGTAGAGGGCGTAGTTCTGGAACACCATGGCGATGTCGCGGTCCTTCGGCGGCAGGTGCGTCACGTCCCGCCCGCCGATGCGGATCACGCCGTCGTCCACGTCCTCCAGGCCCGCGAGCATGCGCAGGCTGGTGGACTTGCCACACCCCGACGGTCCGACCAGGACCAGGAATTCGCCGTCGGCGATGTCCAGATGGAGGGCGTCGACCGCGGGGCGATCGCCACCCGGATAGCGCCGGGTCACTTTCTCGAATCCGACAGTGGTCATGCGGGTCCCTTCACCGGCAGGGGAGTTGCCGGACGGTGCAAGCGGAGAAAGGGGCCGATGTGCGGCGCCGTGGAGCGGCCCGAGCGGGGCCGTAGGTCGCGCCGCGACCCAGGGAAACACGCGTGGTGGAGATGATGACTGCGCTGTCTTACCGCCGGTGGGGGGTACACCCAATGTCAGCGGTACGGAGATCCATTCGCAGCGGGTAACGCCAATCACTCCGTAACAACGCTTGCAAGCTAAGAGTGGGCGAAGGTGAAGTCAACGTGTTACGTGCCGGTAACCTGCCGCTATTGCGCCTGTATTGTGCACCTTTTGGGGCGGCTTTCCACAGCTGAACCCCGGAATTGCGGCGGGACAGCGTTGTCAGGAGCTACTCGTGACAGCGCTGTCTCGAACGGTTCCCGGTGTGGCCGCATGGTGCTACCGTCCCGGTCATGCCACCAGCTCAGCGGCACCCGACTCTGGCCGACGTCGCCGAACGCGCCGGGGTCTCCGCCTCCACCGTCTCCCGCACGCTCCGCGGGCTCTCAACCGTCTCTCCCGAGGTACGCGCCCGGGTCGAGAAGGCCGCCCGCGAGATGAACTTCGTCGTCTCGCGCCAGGCATCCAGCCTGGTCACCGGCAAGACCGGCGTGGTCGCTGCACTCGTGCCCACCCTCAACTCATGGTTCATCGGCTCGGCGCTGTCCAGCCTCGGCCCGGTGCTGCGCGAGTCCGGCCTGGAGCTGCTGGTCTACATCACGCCCGACATGGACGAACGGTCCACTTTCTTCGAGCGCCTCCCGGCCCGGCGGAACGCCGACGCGCTGCTGGTCTTCTCCTTCGACCTCTCCAAGGAGGAGAGCGCCCGTCTGGACGACCTCAACATGCCGGTGATCTACATCAGCCAGCACGCCGAGGGCCGGCCCAGTGTGTACGTCGACGATGTGCGGGGCGCGCACCGCGTCACCCAGCACCTGCTCAATCTCGGGCACCGCCGGATCGCCTTCGTCAAGACGATCGGCGCCAGCGGATTCACCTTCAGCTCCCACGAGCGGCTGATCGGCTATCAGCAGGCGCTGAACGAGGCGGGCATCGCCCCTGACGACGACCTCGTGGTCGACACGCTGGTCGCCGACAAGCGCGGGACGATGGAGGCGATCGGCCAGTTGCTCAGCCTGCGTGAACCGCCCACCGCGATCTTCGCGGAACAGGACGAGGTCGCGGTCTCCGTGATCTGGACGCTGCGTCAGAGCAATGTCGAGGTACCCGAGCGGATGTCCGTGGTGGGCTTCGACGACCATCAGATGGCCGAGTGGTCGGACCTGACGACGATGGCCCAGTCGCCCTCGGACATTGGGCGCGCCGCCGCCGATCTGGCCCTCTCCCTCATCAATGAGCCGGACGCGGACCAGGAGCGGCACGTCGTGCTGCCCACCCGGCTGATCCCGCGCGGCAGCACGGCCCCGGCGCCCGCACAGGCCACGGATGCCGCTGCCGCAGGTGAGGCGCGCGAGTAACCGTCGCGGGCCCGGTGCCACCGGGGAGGTGGGGAAGAGTCGCCCGGAGCCAGGTTTTCCCTCCCGGTCTCAGGGCACTCGGACTTTGCAAGGCCGTGCAGCGGCAATTCCACCCCGGCCGCGCGCCGGGGAGCAGGACGGAGGAGGAGATCCATGTTGAAGGCGATCGCAGATGTGCTCCGGGCCATCGGCGGTGCCATCGCCACCGTCGTCACCCTGCCGTTCCGGGCAGTCGCCCGGCTCTTCGGCGGCGCTTCGGACACTGCGCACGGTCACCACTGAGAGGTTGAGGCGCGTCGCCCCTCCCAGCGGAAACCGCATGGTGCCCGAAGGCGTACGGCACCATCCCTGACGCCCCGGCTGGTCTCCCCCGTCCAGCCGGGGTTTTCCGCGTTCGGAAGAGCCTGCCCCATAAGGGACGACACGCCGGCCGCTACGGGCTCCGCCGTCTCATCCGGGGATGGCGCGCCCTGCCGGCGCAGGGACGTGCGGTGGTGAAACCGCTCCGGCCGGTCCGCCCGACCACTGTCGCAGTGGTGGGTGGACCGGCCGGAGCGTGTATCCAGCTGAGCCGTCCAGCTGTGCTGCCTCAGTGGTGAGCGCGACCACCACCGCCGTTGAGACCGGCGTTGGTTCCGGTCACCGTGCACTTCACCAGGTCGAGAAGTGCGCCCAGTCCCGCGTTGGCCTGCTGCGGAACGTCGTTCGGCAGGTTCCCGTTCGTATGAGCCGGACGGGTGTCCGCGCAGTGGGACGTGTCTGCGGCTGCAGGGCCGGCCGAGAGGATGCCGGCTCCTCCTGCCAGGACACCCGCGCATGCAGCGAGGACCGCGGTCTTCTTGATCTTGTTCATCACATCGCCTTTCCTTCGCCCGAGCCCGACTGGCCGGGACAACTTTTCTCACCCGCCTCCGGCCAGGTGCTCTTCACCGGCCGAGGTTTCTCGCGAGGGGCGTGCGTATCGCCCACCCGCCCTCGGCGGTGTCTGTCGGTGCCGCGGCCCGCCGGCTGAACGGTTCAGTCGGCCGCGGCCGGGAAGTCCCTCCGCCATGGGTGGGCGAATGGGTTCGGCTCCGGGGTGCTGTTGACACCACGCACGCTCCTCGAAGGAAATCGATCGGGTGCGGCAATCGTCACCAGCCCGGTGGGCAACGGCCACCGGTCCCGGCCCATCGGAGTGACCACCTCCTGAGCCAGGCTGCCCGGGGCATGCCGAACGGCCCATCAACTTCGGTGCGTCAGTGCCCGGCCGCTCTCACCGGCCAAAGCAAGGGCCGAAGCTGTGGACTGAATTCGAATCAGCTGCTGACGCGAGGGGAGAGCTCGTGCTGGGGCAGCTGCGAGGAGAGCTGTACCGGGCAGGCGACCGGGCGATCTGACCATCCATCGGGTGGTGGCGGGGAGGCAGGCCGGGGCCGAGGCCCGGGAGCGGTAGGTCCGCCCGGGTGCCCGGTCCGCCCTCCACCCGGCGGCCAGTCATCCGGGGGTGGCGTCGGCGATGTGGAACCGAACGAACTTGCGCGTCCTCACGTACGTGCGGGCAGGAAGCGCCGTGGCACGGGCCCCTCAGGACGGGAGCAGTCCTGCCGATCGGTCGGGGCAAGGGCCCTCGGGTGCTCCCCACCCACCTGCCCTTACGGAGGTCGGGGCCGTGGCCGCGGGGTGAGTGTCGATCGATCAGGGGGACAGCGCGGTACCGAGGGAGTCGGCGCCCATGATCTTCGGTGCGCCCTTCTCGTAGAAGACGTCCAGTTCGGTCAACGTGAACCCGGCGGCCGTGAGCATGTCGACGATCGGCCGGGTGAGGTGGCATCCGCCGAAGAGCCGACGCTGCATCGGCTCGAAGCGGTGTTGCCGGCGGCGCACTTCTTCGTCTTCCGCGGGCGCCAGCCCGTGCTCCACGAAGTGCAGGGACCCGCCGGGCTTCAGGACGCGGCGCAGCTCGCGGAGCGCGGCGTCGGCGTCCGGGATGGTGCACAGCGTCCACGTGGACAGGGCGGCGTCGAAGCTGTTGTCGTCGAACGGCAGCGACTGGCCGTCCAGGCCCGCCCGCTGCACCGGGACCCGTGTCTTCGCGAGGCGTTTGCCGGCGAGCCTCCACCCCAGGTCGGACGGCTCCACAGCGGCTACGCGGTTGAGGGTGCCCGGGTAGAACGGCACGTTGAGGCCGCTGCCGAATCCGATCTCGATGACGTCGCCCTGGAGACCGTCGCAGACTCGGCGTCTCAGGAGGCCGGCCGGCTTGACCCCGCACAGGACATTGATGATTCGCGGCAGCACGCGCTCGTCGTAGAACCCCATCACGACCTCCGGGTCTCGGTTTCCAGCATGGCACCGGCGTGGTACGGGCGCACCGCTGCGGTCGCGGGAGTCGCGGACTCGTGCAGGCGGCCGTCTGTCTGCGGCCGTCTGTCTCTGCGGAGGCGTCGGCGGGCGGGCGTGGCCGAGCGTCGGCGTGTCGGCCCGGTGGCAGGTGGCATCGGGCCGCCCGGGGCCGGGGCGGACCGACCGGACTCTCAGGACAGTCCGTTGACCGTGCTGCGGACCTTGTTCACGATGCCGGCCGGGAGTGTCGCGTACCCCTGGAAGCTCAGGTCCTCCTGGCCCTTCTTGCTCGCGACATACGTCAGGAACGCCTTGGTCGCGGGCCAGGTCGCCGGCTTGTTGCCCTTGTCGCAGACGATCTCGTAGGTGACCACGTCGACCGGGTAGGCCCCGGGCGCCTTCGTCGCATAGTTGATCTGGAGCGTGAGGTCCTTGCCCTTGCCGACGACCTTGGATTCGGCGATCGACTTGGAGGCGGAGAGGATGCTGGCCTGGACCGGGGCCGGTGCTCCCGTGGAGAGGGCGACCGTCGGGATATCGCGCGCGGCCGCGTAGGACAGTTCGAAGTAGCCGATCGAGCCCTCGGTCTGCTTCACCTTGTCGGCGAGGCCGGAGGAACTCTCCGCCGACTGACCGCCCTTGGCCTTCCACTCCTTGCTGTGCTCGTACGGCCATTCGTTCGGGGCGGCCGTCCTCAGGTAGGAGGTGAAGCCGTCGGTCGTGCCGGAGGAGTCGGACCGGTGCGCTGCCCGGATCTCCGTCGACGGCAGCTCGACGCCGGAGTTGAGCTTCGCGATGGCCGGATCGTTCCACTTCGTGATCTGCGCGTTGAAGATCTTGGCGAGCGTGGGGGCGTCCAGCGTCAGCTCTTTCACGCCCGGGAGGTTGAAGCCGACCGCGACCGGCCCGCCGACCATCGGCAGATGCACGGCCTGACCCTTGCCGGAGCAGACCTTCTCGGACCGGGAGACCTGCTCGGTGCTCAGCGCGGAGTCGGAACCCGCGAAGGCGGTCCTGCCCGCGAGGAAGTCACTCTGGCCGTCGCCGGACCCGTTGCCCGTGTAGTTGATCTTGATGTCGGGGCAGGCTCGCGTGTACTTCTTGATCCAGTTCTGCATCGCGTACTGCTGCGCCGTCGAGCCGGAAGCCTGCAGAGTGGTCGCCTTCCCGCACGGGATGCCGCCGGCGGCGCTGGTCGCGGCGGCAGCGGTGGGAGTGGGTGAGGCGTCGCCGGAGCCGGAGCTGTCACTCGAACCGCAGGCCGTCAGTGCCAGGGCTCCCGAGACGACGGCCGAGCCGCACGCCAGGGCGCGCAGGGCGCTCATCCGTTGCTGCTTCACTCTCGGGTGCTCCTGTCTGCGGGCGGCCGGTGACCGGCGGGGCGAGGGGGTGGTCGCCCGGCCGCTGCGCATGAATAACCATACGCAATCACGCGAAAACGGTCGGTAATGAAGGGCGGGAGTGTTCCGCGTGGACAGATCGGTGACGAACACCCTCGCCCAAGGCATCTCCTGAACGCTCCCGCAAAGACTGCGCTGAGGTCGTGTACACGTCCGTCGCATGTACAGGACACGTCAGGGCACGCGCTGTGTCATGGGAATGCTGATGCGTCTGGAACGTGTGGTGGAAGACTGCGAAAGCGCCCTGCTCGCCAAGGTCTTCCACTCCGAACCTGTCCAATTGTTCGAGGACCTGCGAAGGGAGTGCGACGAGCACGCGGTCGTGTGCAGTCACGAGCGAGTCCTGGTCCCGAATGCCTACACGGTCGAACTCGCCGGTGCGGTGCATGACGAGCTGGCCGCCCACGGTGGGCAGATAGGGGAGGAGCTGGTCGACATCCTGGCCAGGCATGCGGCGGATCGTGACTACGAGTGGGCCGGCCCTCTCACCGTGCATGTCGTCAGGTCCGACGAGGTCCCCAATGGCAGGTACCGGATATCGAGTACCGCCATGGCCCACATCCCCGGTGCCGGACCCAAGCCCCCCGAGGTCCAGGCAGAACCGAAGGCCGAGGCCGGGGTCGCGGCCGAGTCGCAGCAGGAACGGAAGGTGCCGGCAGCCGACCGGGAGGGAGCCGGCTCTGCGATTGCCCCGGCCTGAAGGGCAGCACCGCCCGAGGGCTCCATCCGCACACAGAAGCCGTGTTGGGGCGGCTGCCGGGCAGTCGGCAGCCGCCTCGGCCAGCTGAGTGCGCGCCAGGCCCAGCTCCAGTGGGGCACTACAAGGTGTCTGGGCCCCGCCAATACGCGCGCCGTACGCAGAGCGCGGTCGCGCTCAGCAGTCGCAGCTACAGCAGTCACAGCAATCGCAGCAATCGCAGTCGCGGCAGCACCCCTCCCGCTTCTTGCGCGACCACGGCCCCTCGTACTCCTTCGCGCAGCACAGCTTGCAGGTGCAGCAGAGCCCGATGGCGACCGCGCAGCCCGCGAGGAAACCGCGGGGCTTCTTCGGCTGGTGCGAGAAGTGCGGCCCGCCTGTGTCACCGCCTCCGCCGTCGCCACCGCCATGTCCACCGCCGGAGCCACCGGGCGGCACCGGGCCCTTCCCGTAAGGGTTCTGCCGGCCGTTCAGGTGCTGCGGACCATGGGCATACGCGTCGCCTGCCGGCACCTGGCCGTACTCGGGAGGCTGCCCGTACGGGGACGGCCGGCCGTGGTGCGGAGCCTGGCCGTCGTACGGCCCCGGCGCGCCGTTGCCCGTGTGGGAACAGGCGGCCGTGCCGAAGGCCCGGTCCACCGACCGTCGCAGTTCGTGCACCAACAGGGCGTGCACCAGGGCAGCGTCGGCGAACTCCGCTTCGCGCAGCGCGAGACGGATCCCGTGCAGCGCGTCGTCGCACAGCCGGCGGGCCTGCGCGACCGAGGCGCCCGTGGCGGTGAGCGGATTCCACGATCCCTCCGCGGCGTCGGCCGCGCGGTCCTCCACGGCGTCGAGGAGGTGTGCCAGCCTCCCGAAGAGGCGCCCGGCTTCGGCCAGTGGCGCGGCGTTGCCCGGTCGGCCGGCCAGCAGCGCGGTGTGGGCGAAGGCCGCCGCGGTCGCAGTCTCCGTCGGCTCGGTGATGGTGGTGAGCGGTGTCTGCGGACCGGCCAGCGCCTCGATGCCGAGCTGCCGGTCGACCGCGTCGACGAGTATGGAGGTGTCGAAGCCGAGCGTGGCGCCGGTGCCGGCCCCGGCGCGGTCCCAGCCCGCGGCGACCTTGCGTGCGGCGGCGGCGATGGGCCTGCGGCGGAGCAGTCCGTTTCGGTCCGCGACGTGGTCACGAATCTTGGCCGAGGCGAGGACGAGGGATACCGATGCCGCGAGTCGTGCGCCCTCGCCCTTCGCGACGGACGCGGTCCGCATCCCCCGGAGCGGGCAGGGCCCGGCGGTGCGCCGCCGGGCCTCGGTGTGACCGGACTGAGCGTCGGTCAGGACGGAGACGATCAGCCCGTCGTAGTTCGTCACGACGCGGGCGAACTGGCCGTGATCGCCGCGCAGCGCGAGGCAGAGGCCGCAGAGATGGGCCATCCACTCCGCTTTCAGCCCTTGGGACAGGCGATGTGTGCAGGGCCTGACGATTCCGAACATGTGAAAACCCCCGTATGACGTCGCGTACGACCTCGACCTCGGTTGGCAGCGGCGGGAAAAGCGTACCGAGGGTGCCGTTGACCTGGGTGGATACCCCGGATTGTGTGCCGATACCGATACCGATACCGGTGCGCGGGTGCGCTTCAGCCGTGACCTCGGTCCGTGGCGGTGAGCGTTGTCGTTGCCGACGCCGGTGCCGACGGCGTTCGGGGCCGTCAGGCAGTGCGCAGCGCGACCTCTTCGTATGCCGCCGGGTCGATACTGGAACCAGCGGCTTCGAGCTGCTCGCCCCGGGGGCCACGGCGCTCCGCCCCTCTGGCAGGCGCACTCGTCAGGTGCGAGGGTGGTGGGATGGACGTTTCGGCGAAGACGTTCAGCGAAGGGCCGGAAGACCCGTTCGCGGTGCGTCGTGCGGCCTCTGCGGTGCTGGACCACCGAGGGCGGATCGTCGGCTGGAGCGAGCGGGCCGAGGCGCTTCTCGGTCACCGGCCGCAGGAGGCACTGGGCCGGGAGGCGGTGGACCTCCTCGTCGAGCCGGGTGATCTCGGGCTCGTCCAGGAGGCCGCAACACGCTGCGCCGGCGAGGGCGGATGGTTCGGTGTCGTGCCCGTCCGGGACCGCGACGGGCAGCGGGTGGAAGTCGGCTGCCGGGTGCGGGCCGTCAGGCGAGCGGACACCGAGGTCGAGTGGTTCGTCGTCGCCGCGCCCGCGGAGGAAGTCATCCAGTGGGAGACGGACCGGTCGGTGTTGGACGGGCTCTTCCGCCGCTCCCCGATCGGCCTCTCCGTGCATGCGCCGGACCTCAGCATTCTGCGGGTCAACCGGGCGATCGCACGGTTCAGCGGCATTCCGACCGAGCAGCACCGGGGGCGCGGTACCAACGAGTTCCTCATCCCGACGGACAGCGAGACGTCGGAGGCCAAACTGCGGGAGGTCCTCAGGACCGGCAAGTCAGCGATCTTCGCCGAGCAGCCGTGCCGGCTCCGGCAGGACCCCGACCAGGAGCTGGTGGTGTCCGTATCGGCGTTCCGGCTGGAGGACCCCGCGGGCCGTGTCCTGGGCGTCACCCAGACGGTGGAGGACGTCACCGATCGCTATCGGTCCCGACGCCGGCTGGCTCTGCTCAGCGAGGCGGGATCCAGGATCGGGACCACTCTTGATGTCGAGCGGACGGCACGGGAGCTGGCCGAGGTGGCGGTGCCCGAACTCGCGGACTTCGTCGCGGTCGACCTCCTGGAGCCGGTGACCCGCGGTGCGGAACCCACCCCGGATGCATCGGGCTCGCTGTACCGGATCGCGACCCACGGTGTCTCCCTCGAATCGCACCAGCCGATGCCCGAGGAAGGCACGCTCCGCTTCACCCCGAACGCGCTGCAGGCGCAGTGCCTGGCGGAGCGGCGCCCGGTGCACAGGACCCACCTGCACAGCACCGATGAGTGGGGTGACCAGGCGCAGGCCGAGGACACTCCCGCGCCGGGGGCCCACTCGCTGATCATGGTGCCGCTCGCGGCCCGTGGGCTCGTGCTGGGGCTGCTGAGCCTGTGGCGGGTGGACCGGCCCGAACCCTTCGAGACGGACGACCTGACGCTCGCCGAGGAACTCGCCTCCCGCGCCGCACTCTCCATCGACAACGCCCGTCGTTACACGCAGCAGCACCAGGCGGCGCTCACGCTCCAGCACAGCCTGCTGCCGCGGGATGTGCCCGAGTATCCGGCTGTC
The DNA here is from genome assembly GCF_043201875.1 of Streptomyces sp. NPDC048248. Lineage (NCBI taxonomy): Bacteria > Bacillati > Actinomycetota > Actinomycetes > Kitasatosporales > Streptomycetaceae > Streptomyces > Streptomyces sp. NPDC048248. The sequence goes on along the minus strand of NZ_JBICZL010000001.1, from coordinate 636,819 downwards.
GAGATCGCCCACCGCTACCGTCCGGCCGACCCGGCCGCAGGAGTGGGCGGCGACTGGTTCGACGTCATCGCGCTCTCCGGGCTGCGCGTCGCCCTCGTCGTCGGCGATGTCGTCGGCCACGGCATCCACGCCGCGGCCACCATGGGACGGCTTCGCGCCGCGGTGCACACCCTGGCCAATCTCGACCTCACCCCTGATGAGGTCGTGTCCAACCTCGACGAACTGGTGGACCGCCTGGCCGCGGAGCAGGAGCCGGCCGACGAACACTCGCCCCAGATCGTGGGCGCGACCTGCCTGTACGCGGTCTACGACCCGGCGTCCCGCTGCTGCACCTTCGCCCGTGCGGGCCACCCCCCGCCGGCGGTGGTGGGTCCTGACGGACACGCCCGCGTCCTGGACCTGCCCGCCGGACCGCCCCTGGGCCTGGGCGGACTGCCCTTCGAGTCCACCGAAGTGGAGCTGGCCGAGGGCAGCCTCCTCGCCCTCTACACCAACGGCCTTATCGAGGCAGGCGGGCAGGACCCCGACGAGGGGTTGTCGAGCCTGCTCAGCGCGCTGTCCGTGCCGGCAGGCTCCCTGGAGGAGACCTGCAAGGCGGCGGAGGACGCCTTGTTGCCCGACCGGCCCGCCGATGATGTGGCGCTCCTGGTGGCACGTACCCGAGTCCTGGCGGCCGAGCAGGTCGCGACATGGCGGCTGGACTCCGGACCTGAGGCCGCCGGCCGGGCCCGGGCCCTGACGACGGAGCAGCTGAACCGGTGGGGGCTCGATGAGATGGCCTACACCGCCGAGCTGATCGTCAGCGAGCTGGTCACCAACGCCTACCGGTACGCGGACGGAGTGATCACGCTACGGCTCATCCGCGATCGCAGTCTGATCTGCGAGGTGACCGACTCCAGCAGCACGTCCCCGCATCTGCGCAGGGCCCGGAACACCGACGAGGGCGGGCGCGGGCTCTTCCTCGTCGCCCGGCTCACCGAGCGGTGGGGCACTCGCTACGGGCGCGACGGCAAGACCATCTGGGCCGAGCACCCCCTGACACCTCAGGGCGGCGCCGTAACCCTGTGAGCCCGCGGAGCGTCTGCCGGGGGAGACCGCTGAGGCCGCATACGACCTTCCGCACCCGCTGCGGCTCCGGTGTGCGACCTGTCCGAGATTTCGCGACTGAAGCCTTGACTATGGGCAAAACGGGAGGAAAATGTTCAGTACGCCAGAAAACCGAAGAGCCCCACCGTTGGCAGAGACGTCTGCCGGCAGAGACCCTTGTACGGCTCTGGTCAGGCCCCCGGAAGCCCCTCGCATCGGAGCCTCAGCGACGACCGAGACAGATGGTGCGGGAGTGGGCGCCGGGGACTGCAGTGTCTGCACCCCTTTCGCATACCGATGGCCCGGTCCGGCTCAAGCCGGACCGGGCCATCGGTCGTCTCTTGGCTGCCGCTCAGGCCAAGTGCGCTGTTGCAGTCCTGGCGAGCCGACAGCCGCAACGGGTCATCCGGGCTTGATACGACCGCGCCAGGCTCCGGTTTCGCCCCCGCGACGCTCGATGTAGTCCTTGAAGCGACGCATGTCGCCCTTCACCCGCCGGTCGATCAGGCCCGTCGCGTCAGCGGTCTTCTCCGCGGCTCCACTGGGCTCCACGTCCATCACGAGTTCCACCCGGGTGTGCCGCTCGTCCAGGCGCTGAAAGCTGACGACACCCTTCTGCTTGGTGTCGCCGCCCGTGCTGCGCCAGGCGATGCGCTCGTCCGGAAGCTGGTCGACGATCTCCGTGTCGAACTCGCGCCGGACACCACCGATCTTGGTGCTCCAGCGATTGTGGCGGTCGTCGATCTGCGTGATCCGCTCGACGCCCTCCATGAAGTTCGGGAACTCCTCGAACTGCGTCCACTGGTTGTAGGCGGTGTGAACGGGGACCTCGACCTCCACCGACTCCTTCACCTTGCTCATTACTGCGCCTCCTTCGGGGTGACTGCCGCGCTCGGCGGGTCCTCACACGTGCGGATCTCCGCACGTGTGCAGCGGGTACCCGAAGACCGCCTCGTTACAACCGTGCCGCCTTGGCGTTTTCGGTCGAAGGGGGCGAGTGCTCACCAGCGCATCGCGGTGAAGTCGACCGGCTGCGGCTCCAGCTCGCGCGTGCGATCCGTCAACTGCCGCATGCGCTGCGCCATTTCCTCAGCGGGGAGGTGCTTGCGATCGCCGTGCCCGGGCAGCAGCCACTCGAAGCGGAGCAGGCCCGCGGTGCGTGCCAGTGAAGCGGCCAACTCCCGGATGGAGTACCAGGTGACGTTCTCCGCCACCTCGATGTCGCCCGTCGTGCGGGACCAGTAAAAGCTGTCACCGCTGAAGCAGTGCCTCTCGTCGGCGACATAGAGCACGCTTCCCCGCGTGTGACCTGGCAGCGGGTACGCGCGCACTCCCTCGTCGATGTCGGCCGCCCGGGTGCCGCGCAGGACGCGATCGGCGTCGGGCGCGGCGTCCAGGTCGCCCTCGTGGATCCACAACCGGGCGCCGAAGTGGTCCGCGTACCGACGGCCGTGCGCCGCGTGGTCCCGGTGGGTGAGCAGGACGTCGGTGACGCGGCCGAGCGCCCCGTACCGGTCGGCCAAGGCCAAGCTCCAGCGCGGCGTATCGACCATCATCACCGTCCCTGAGGGTCGACGCAGGAGGTAGGAGTTGGCGGCCGCGGTGTGCGGGGAGTTGTGCCCGCAGAGGAGGACGCCGTCGTCGAGAGGGAGGGGGTAGGGGTCGGCCGCGGGATCCAGCCGTTCAGAGCTGTGGCGGATGGAGCGGGTGTGGCAGGCGAACGCGGCTGCGTTCAACTGACGCGTTTCCGCGTCGCCGCGCGGCTGGCGGACCACTTCGGACCGACCCCCGGTCTCGATGATCAGGTCCGGCGCCAATTGCCTGGCGACGTCGCAGTTCGTGCAGCGATCGTCCACGGACCAGCCGTTTTCGACGGCCCCTTCGGCCGATGCGGGGCGGGCGGTGTGCGCGTTGCTCAAGGGACTACTCACCTCTCGTGCGGCAGCTACTGGTGGTGGGGCTCCGTGGGAATTGCATGGCGCGGGGCTCGCGGAACTCGTAGAACCCATAGGGCCCGTAGGGCTGTAAAGAGGGATATCGCGCGAGCTCGCAGAAGTGGAAGAGGGGCCGACTCTTGTGTCTGTGGACGGTTGCCTCTCTCGCGGCCTCGGCAGCGATGGATATTTATGGCTTGGACATGCCAAGAATCGCCACTCCTGGATGTCCTCACCGAGTAGCGAAGTACCGTGCCAGCGCGGCGAGGGAGCCCGGCACCTCCGTTTGCGAGAGGCGTCGCTGCCGGAGGGGGGCCGCGAGATGTTTCCGCCAGAAAGTCTCCGGGTGGAGTACCCAGCTGATGGTGACGCGCGAGCCGCCCGCTTCCTCGTCCACCTGCCATCGCCACTCGGCGTACGAGGGATTGCCGTCATCGGACTGCGAGCCGTGCCGGAAGACGCGGCGACGCGGATCGAACTCCTCCACCCAGGACCGGCTCGGCCAGGCAGGCCAGCCGACCGGCTTCATCGTGACGACCCACTCGGCGGGCGGCACGAGTCTCGCCGGCCGTTCGATCACGCGCGCAACGGCGTCGTTCCACTCCGGAAGCCGCTCGATGTCGGTGACCAGCGCGAATACATCGTCGGCCGGCGCGTCGACGAAGCCGCTCACCGAGCCCGTGAGTCGCTTCTCGTTGCTCTTGCGAGGGGCCATGCCGTCCTCCCTACCCCTGTCTCGGCGAAGGAGTGGGCGCGCTTCCAGCATCTCAGATATGCGGCATACCGGATGCCTCTCTCTCGTGGTACGCGGCTCACCGCGGACCGTCCGGGCTTCGCGCATTGCCAAGGAGCGTCCGGCGCGCGGCCCGGTTGCCGGGGGCCCGACGGGCGCGTTCGATGGAAGGAGGGGCAGTGGCGAAGGGCGAAGCACGATGTGCGCCGGGAAGGGGGCACGCATGAACGTCGTACTGCGCCGGGGAAGGCCCGAGGACGCCGCGGAAGGCGGCAGGATCTGCTTCGAAGCGTTCTCCGGGATCGCCGCCGCTCACGGGTTCCCCGCGGATATCCCGGCGGCCGAGGTCGGTGCGGGACTGTTCGACACGCTCTTGCGGCACCCCGACTTCTACGACGTCGTAGCGGAACTCGATGGCCGGGTCGTGGGTACCAATTTCCTCGACGAGCGGTCCCCCATCGCAGGCGTCGGGCCGATCACCGTGGATCCCGCAGTTCAGAACGCCGGAATCGGACGCATGCTCATGCAGGACGTCATGCAACGAGCCGCGGAGCGGCAAGTCCCCGGCATCCGGCTGCTGCAGAGTGGCTACCACACGCGGTCGTTCGCGCTCTATGCCGATCTCGGGTTCGAGTTCCGGGAGACCGCCGCCTGCCTGCAGGGGCCACCGATCGGAGGGACGGTTCCGGGGTACGTGACGCGGCCTGCGCAGGATGCGGACCTGACCGCCTGCAATGAGGTCTGCCGGAGTGTCCACGGTGTCGATCGTGGTGGAGAGCTCGCCGACGCGCTCAAGGCAGGTACGGCCCGTGTCACCGAGCACGACGGCCGTATCACCGGTTACACCACCGAGATGGCCTATTTCGGCCATACGGTCGGCGAGACCACCGAGGACGTCAGAGCGCTCATTGCCGCGGCGCCGGCTTTCGGGGGCCCCGGCATCCTCGTCCCCGCGAGCGACAGCGCCCTGCTCCAGTGGTGCCTCCACAGCGGGCTCAAGGTGCAGCAGCTCATGAGCGTGATGACCATCGGGCTCTACAACGAACCCGCCGGGGCGTATCTGCCCTCCATTCTCTATTGAAGCCCCGTGGAACAGCCCGGCCCGGGAATATGTGCGAAGCAGGAAGGGGAACGCAATGGAGCTGTTCCCGCCCATGCCGCTCGCGGAGTGGCAGGACACCAAGGAAACGCTGCACAGGTTCGCGCAGATCGTCGGCAAGATCCGACTCGCCGCGAGTCCCCGGCGCAACCACTGGTGGAACGTACCGTTCCATCTCACCGGCCGGGGCATCACCACACGCCCTATGGGACTGGTCGACGGCAATCCGGCCTTCACCATCGACTTCGACTTCGTCGACCATCAACTGCTCCTCACGACATTGGACGGCAGAGCGGTCTCCTTTCCGCTGCTGGGGGAGTCCGTTGCGTCGTTCGAGGCAAAAACGCTGAACGCACTGGCCGCGCTGGGCGTTCAGGTGGATATCGCCGTTCCCCGACCGTTCGACCTGCCCGACGGCAGCCGGCCATTCGCCGAGGATCACGAGCATGCGGCGTACGATCCCGCTCATGCCCATCGCTATTGGCGGGTTCTCAGCCAAGTGGCGCTGCTGCTCGAGGAATTCGCCGCAGACTTCTCAGGAAAGGCCAGCCCGGTACATCACTTCTGGCACACCTTCGACATCGCCCACAGCCGGTTCTCCGGCCGTCGGGTCGAGCAGCCGTCGCAGATCGACCCGGTGACGCGGGAAGCCTATTCCCGGGAGCTGATCAGCTTCGGCTTCTGGTTCGGTGACAGCACGTTCGCCGCGCCGGCCTTCTATTCGTACACAGCCCCGGAACCCGCGGCCCTGACCGACCGGCCGCTCAGCCCCGCGTCGGCGCAATGGGTCGCGCGCAACGACAGCCACCTCGCTGTGCTGCCGTACGACACCGCTCGCGCCGAGAGCGATCCATGTGCCGCGGTGCTGGCCTTCTACGAGAGTGCGTACCAGGCCGGAGCCACGGCCGCAGGCTGGGATGTCGCCGATTTCGCCTGCCCCGGCGGCAGGACCGACCCGCACCTCCGGCCGCCGGGCTGAAGGGCGCGGCCGCCCGGCTGCGCCGCGCCGGCTCAGCGCCCGCCGGCGACCCGCAGGACCGTACCGGTGGTGTAGGAAGCGTCCGGCGAGAGCAGCCAGGCGACGGCTGCGGCGACCTCGGCGGGAGCGCCGGGCCGCCGCAGGGGGATCTCACCGGCGGCTCTGGCCGGCCGGTCGGGATCGCCCATCGCGGCATGCATATCGGTTTCGATGAGGCCCGGAGCAACGGCGTTGACCCGGATGCCCTGCGGGCCGAGCTCTTTGGAGAGGCCGACGGTCAGGGCGTCCGTGGCTGCCTTGGTGGCGGCGTAGTGGACGTAGTCGCCAGGGCCGCCGAGAGTGGCGGACGCGGAGGAGATGTTGACGATGGCGCCCGAGCCGAGCGCCGTCATGTCCCGGGCGGCTCGCCGACAGCACAACAGGTAGCCGAGGAGGTTCACCTCGACGACGCGCCGCAGGTCGTCGGTCCGGGCGTCGGCGAGCCTGCCGAGCGGGCCGGTCACTCCCGCGTTGTTGACCAGTCCGGTGACCTGCCCGAGTTCCGCCCCCGCGGTGTCGAACAGCCGCTCCACATCCACCTCGTCGGACGTGTCCACCCGCACCGTGGCGCAGCGCGCCCCCGCCGCACGCACAGCACCCGCGACATCCTCGGCGGCCGCTGCGTTGCTGACGTACCCCAACGCCAGATCGTGCCCGTCGGCCGCCAGCCGAAGGCACGTCGCTGCGCCGATGCCTCGGCTGCCACCGGTGACGACGGTGACCGGACGGGACATGTGTGCCTCCTGCGACGGTGGGATCGCGCTCACACGGATGATCGCATCCGCCGACGGGCCAGGGCGCTCACCGGATCACGCCGAGGAGGTCTCCGGGCGCTGGTAGCGCAGCAGGACCACGCCGTTGCCGAAGGGCCTGGTTTCGGCGAGGTGGAGGGGGACCGTGACGTCCGACTCCCGGAAGAGCGGCCTGCCGCGCCCGATCAGGACGGGATGGACGTAGATGCGGTACTCGTCGACCAGATCGTGCCGCATGAAGGCCGCGGCGAGATCGGCGCCGCCGAGAGCCAGGTCCCCACCCGGCTGCGCCTTGAGTTCCAGGACGTCCTCGACGACGACGTCGCGCACGATGGTGGTGTTCCAGTCGGCCCGCTCCAGCGACCGCGAGTACACCACCTTGGGCATGTCCCGCCAGATGCCGGCGAATTCCGCCATGAGCGGGGTGCTTTCGGGATCACTGTCGGCGGTCGGCCAGAAGTCCGCCATGAGCTCGTAGGTGACGCGTCCGCTGAGAAAGGCGCCCATGGTCCTGAGCTCTTCGTTCATGTGCCCGTGCAGTTCGTCGTCGACCATGTGCCAGTCGATCTGGCGTTGAGGCCCCTCGAAGTAGCCGTCGAGGGAGAGCTGCATCATCAGGATGACTTTTCGCATCGGGGTCCTCGGCTGAGTCATCAGGGACGGACGTGGGGCTCATCGACCGAGGCGTGCGTTGCTCGCGGCCCGGTCTGCGGCGAGACGGTACACCGCGGTCTCGCGCGGATCCCGCTGAAAGGGCATGCGGCGGCCGCGCTTCGTCCGTACGGCCGTGGCGGAACGGAGGCTGAGCTGCGCGCTGGCCGGCTTGGGCGGGCGCGTGTCAGGCGCGGCGGATGAGGAGTTCGGTGTTGCGGTCCGCCGCGACGCCCACCCGTACCTGATCGACCCCTGCGGCTGTCCCGGCGGCCAGGCCGGGTGCGTTGTACGCCACCTCGCGGTAGAGGGAAGCGAGGCCGACGGCCGACAGATCGTCGAACCGGGTGCGGTGCGGGGCGGCGGACTCGACGAGAGTGGTGAACAGGGACAGCGTCCCGTCGTGATTGTCGACCAGCTCGATGAGTCGCGCGTGCTGCGGATGGTCCAGGTGGGAGGCGGTGTTGACCTCCCAGAAGGAGCGGGCGGGGGTCGGATGGGCGTGCGGCGTGATGCGGTTGACGTGGCTGTGGCCATTGATCCACGCGACCACGTTGGGGAACCGGCTCAGCAGCGCGATGACCTCCTCGCCGTCGTGACGCTCCTCCTCGGTACGTGCCGCGTCGGGGCGCCGCGTCATGCTCGGACTGTGGTGGTGGCTGAATATCAGGATGTGCGCGTCGTCGGCCGCGGCATTGCGTACGAGTCGGCCGTCCGCGTCGTGGTGAAGTGAGCTGTGCGCGCTCAACGTCCTTTCCAGCCAGCGCAGTTGCTCGGTGCCGAGCGATCCTTCGTAGTGGCCGCTGCGGTAGGTGGTGTCGATGCTGATGCCGATGACGCCCTCCGCCACGGCGAAGGAGTAGTACATCCGGTCGCCGTTCAGGTGATCCTCTGTGTAGCCGTGCCCGACGGGCCCCACCCCCGCCACGGCCGGATCCAGATGCGCACGCAGGTACTCGTGCGGGGTCACCATGCGGCGGCGGTCATCAGGGGTGACGGTCCGCGCGCGGGCAGCGTTGCGGAGCAGGATGTCCTTGAGGACGGTGCTCTTGGGGTCGTCGCCCGTGTACACCGCACGGTCGAAGGCGGCCACGTCGGCATCCGGTACCGAGAACAGCTTGCGCGCCCCGGTGATGTAGTCCCGCAGCACCGGATCCTCCGGCGCCATGCAGCCGCCCGGCAGATCGTCGTGGTTTCCCGGTGTGGAGTACCAGGGGAGGCGCAGACCGGGGCTGATGACCGGCCGCACGGCGGCTTCGAGGAAGCCGGGTATTCGTGGCAGACCGCGCTTCTTGTCCTGGTCGCGCAGCGTGTCGTCCGGATGCCAGTAGAGCGGGAGACCCGAATTCTGGACGCCTTCGAACGACGTCGGGTCACCGGTGTCGGGGATGATCCGGCCGCCGCTCATGAGCGTGAGGAACCACTCCAGCTCCACCATGGAGTGGTTGTCGATGTTGTCGCCCGTCGACATGACGAAGGCAGGCGGGCGGTCGGTGTGCGGCCCACCGCCCAGCGCGTTGACCTGCTCCACCAGCGAAACCACGCCGGCCACGGTCAACGCCTCGTGGGCGCGCCATGAGGCCGGGCTGCGCGCACGCAGGAACTCGCTTCGCAAGGGGCTCTGTACGTCGGCCACATGCAGGTCGGTGAATTGCACGAAGCATGCCAGGGCCGTCCGCCGGTCCTGGCGACCGGCTCCGGGCGCGGCGAGTTCGGAGCGGACGACCAGCGGCCAGCCCGGGCCGGAGTCGAGGCGACGGTAGCCGCCGCTGCCGGTGAGCCGCGCCGCCGTCTCCAGCGTCGTGAGGCCGTACGGGGCTGCCCGACTGATGCGAGGCCGCGACGGCGAGGGGCCGGCGTGGGCCTGTGCGGGCCCGGTGCTCGGGGCGGGGGAGTTGCCGCGCTGGTCCGGGAGTGCCAGTGCGGCGCCGGTCGCTGCCACTGCGGCGCCGGAGGTGAGAAGGAATTGACGGCGGTTGGTGGTGGTTTCGCTACCGGCCATGAGGCCCTCCGTGCTGTGGCCGACGGACCCGGCCACAGCGGTGTCACCAAGCGGAACATCTCACTCCGAAAGCTTGCTCGGTGCGCGTGGCCCGAAGGTGAACGATGCCGGAACGCCCCACACCCATCGCCCGTCGGCATGGTCCGACACGGGGCGGCCGACCCGGTCGCGTTCGGCGCCTCCCGACGCCGGACCGACGGTGTGGGAGCCCGGCCGGGCGCCCGGCCAGAGTCCACGCCTGGGGCCGTCCCCGTGGCCCCACCGCAGGCGGTCAGCCGTACCGTCGTCAGGCCGCCGTCAGCCTGCCTGGCTGTTGTCCTTCAGGGTGCCCCAGCCATGCCAGCGGTCGATCTCGATCCAGGCACTGAAGCGGCGGCGGTCCCGCTGCGGATACGGCTTGCCGAGATAGTGCTGGGCCAGCCGGTCGATGTCCGCCAGGCCCTCGTCCTCGCGCACCTCGGCGACACGGCCGATGATGCTGATGTGTGTGTACCAGTTGCCCTCATCGAGCACGGTGAGCGTCACCCGGGGGTCCTTGCGCACATGCTCCAGGCGCTTACGGCCCTCGTCCATGTTGACCAGGATCCGGCCGTTGTCCCAGAGGTACCAGGTGGCGGTGGAGACCGGCTGTCCGTCCGACCGCAGAGTGGAGATGACGGACGGATTGGCCTTGGCCAGCATGGCGACGGCCGCTTCCGGGAGCGGTGGCTTCGACATGGAGAACCCTCCTCGATACGTCAGTACGTCCCTGTTCGTCCCGATCGGGACGTTCACATGATCGTCCATACCCGGCTCGACGGCTCTCTGCCGGGGAGGACCGCGAGTCGACTCGCGTGCTCCGGACGGGGCGCGCTGAAACATCGCGGTCGGCTCGGTGGGCGACGGCAGCCACCGGATCCGGGGAAGTGCGTCACACCGGACCCGGGCCCCGGCCCGTCTTCCCTTCGTCGTGATCAGGTGTCCGCGTCGAGCACCAGCATGATGTGGGCGTTCTCGCCGTGCCGCACCGTCTGGGAGCGCCGGAAACCGAGTCGCTCCAACAGCCGCACCGAGCCGGTGTTTCCGGCGAAGGGATCGGCGTGCAACGGTCTGGTTCGCTCCTCCCGCAGGAAGAGCGTCAGTATGCGAGTGCCCAGGCCGCGCCCCCAGTACTGCCGGCCGAACCAGTAGCCGACGAAGCGCCGGTCCGCCTCCCACCAGGCCACCACATGGCCGGCCGGATCGCCGTTCACCACCGCCGTCCGCACGAAGACGGCGGGGTCCCCGAGGATGTTCCTGGCCCAGTGGTTCATGAACACCTCGCGATCCCGGGGAGCGAAGAGCGATCGCCGCACCGCCTCGGGGTCGTGCTCCTGCGCGAAGAACGTTTCAAGGTCGGTCTGCTCGACAGCCCGCAACTGCACCTCATCGCCCATGTCCGCAAGTCTGGCACCCGGCACTGACAACGCGGGCCCCACAGAAGAGGGCGGAAGGGGGGAGGGGAGGGGCGGTGCCGACCGGGTCTGCGCCCTGGCATGATCGCAGGCATGGTTGAACGCGTTATCGCCGCGTGTGACGGGGCGTCGAAGGGAAATCCTGGGCCCGCGGGCTGGGCCTGGGTCATCGCCGACAGTGCGGAGGCTCCCACCCGATGGGAATCCGGCCCACTGGGCACGGCGACGAACAACGTCGCGGAACTCACCGCGCTGGAGCGTCTGCTCTCGGCTGTCGACCCGGACGTCCCGATGGAGATCCGGATGGACTCCCAGTACGCGATGAAGGCCGTCACGACCTGGCTGCCCGGCTGGAAGCGCAAGGGCTGGAAGACGGCCGCGGGCAAGCCCGTCGCCAACCAGGAACTGGTCATGAGCATCGACGCCCTGCTGGCGGGACGCTCCGTCGAGTTCCGGTATGTCCCCGCGCACCAGGTGAACGGCGACCCCCTCAACGACTTCGCCGACCGCGCCGCCAGCCACGCGGCGATCACCCAGGAGCCGGCCGGAAGCGCGTATGACTCGCCGGCTCCTCCGCAGGCGCCCGACGTCGTCCGGTCCGGTGGCAATCGGCGCCGGGCCACCGGGGCGGCGGCGAAGGCCTCAGCCGCGTCGAAGCCCAGGTCCGTGACTTCGACGCGGACCCTTAAGGCCAAGTTCCCCGGCCGCTGCCGGTGCGGGCGCTCGTACGCGGCCGGCGAGCAGATCGCGAAGAATCCCGACGGATGGGGCCACCCCGACTGCCGCACCGGCGCGACCGGCTGACGCCCTACCGCCCTGCGCTTCGGCGGGCCATGCCCGGCAACCCGATACCCGTTCGCATCCGGCACGGACGACCTGGCACGCTGCCTCCATGGAGCGTGCGGAGGTCCTGCTCCTGGCGGGGCGAGCAGGTGTCGGCAAGACGACGGTGGGGTGGGAGGTCTCGGCGCAGTTGCGCGCCGCGGACGTCCAACACGCCGTCATCGAGGGCGACTTCATGGCCCACATACATCCGGCCCCGGAAGGCGATCCGCGCCGTACACAGATCGCCGAGCGCAATCTGACCGCGGTCTGGGCGAACTTCACACAACTCGGCTGCCGCAGGCTGATCTACACCCACACCTTGAGCGTGATGCCTCAAGCGCAAGACATGTTCGAGCGTGCGATGGGGCGTGAAGTGCGGATCGTTCGGGTCCTGCTCACGGCCTCCGATGCCACCGCCGGCGAGCGCCTGGCGGGTCGGGAAATCGGCTCGGAGCTGGAACAGGAGTTGAAGACCAGCGCGTCCAAGGCGCGGCTCCTGGACGAGCAGGCGCCTGCGGACTCCGTGCGGGTGGTGACCGACGGGCGGAGCGTGGTCGACATCGGGCGCGAGGTCCTGGCCCTCACGGGCTGGAGCTCTCGGGAAGTGAACTGAGCGTCCCGGGAGGCCGGGGCGAGAAGGCCGCCGGTGTGCTGCGTAGGGGGGCGGCCTGAGAAGAGTAAGACCGCGCAGCACACCGGCGACGCCTGAGCACTTCACACCATGAACCCTGCGGGAGGCCCACAATGCTCCTGTGGTGGGCGTGGCGGCTGTTGCGGGGCCGAACCCGATCACGTACCGCCACGGCATCGGTCGGAGCCCTCGCACCGGACGTGGACCGGCCTTCCACGTCGCCGGAGTTTTCCGGGGTACGTTGGAGGATCCGGGCGCGGCACCATGTCGAGCCGGGCCGTACGGACATCAGGAGGCAACGCATGGCTCGGACCACCGCAACCGTGGTCTCGCTCCAGGGCCTTTCGGTGCGGCCCGCGTCGCGGATCGTGCAGGAGGCCAAGGCGTACTCCGCCGACATCACGTTCGTGGTCGACGGCAGGGTAGCCAGCGCCAAGAGCCTGTTCCATCTCCAGCGGCTGGAGATGGACCACGGCAAGGAGATCCTCATCGTCGCCGACGGTGTGGACGAACAGGATGCCGTCGAGGCGCTCGCGCAGCTCATCGAGTCCGTCGTTCCGTAACGGGCGGCGCCGTCCGCGCTCTCTCCCCGGACGGTCCTGCCCACTCCCCGCCCGCGCCCGTGCCCTCGACCTGCGACGACGCACACAGACGACGTCACATTCGTGTGCATGCCACGAAGATCGCGGGGCAGGCGCTCCTTCAGCAAGGGCTTCATCGGCGCGAGTAGGAGAAGGACATGGGCGCGACCACCGCAACGGCAGCTGACATCGTGCAGGGCACGGAGACCACCCCTGCCGCGCCTCCTGCCGCGGGCGCCCCGCTCCCCGTCGTCGAGGACCCGCAGAGCGTCGCGCCGAGCGACGCCCGCGACCTGACGCAGCTGTTCTTCCAGCGGCTGGAGACACTGGAGGAGGGGACGCATGAGTACCAGTACGCGCGCAACACCCTCATCGAGATCAACCTGTCGCTTGTGCGGTTCGCGGCCCGGCGCTTCCGCAGCCGCGGCGAGGAGATGGAAGATCTCATGCAGGTCGGCACGATCGGTCTGATCAAGGCCATCGACCGCTACGACCTGTCCCGCGAGGTGGAGTTCACCACGCTGGCCATCCCGTACATCACCGGTGAGATGAAGCGGTTCTTCCGCGACACCACCTGGGACGTGCGGGTGCCCCGAAGGCTCCAGGAGCTGCGCGTCGACCTCGCCCGCGCGACGGAGAAGCTGGTCAACGACCTGGGCCGGGAGCCCAAGACCGCCGAACTCGCCGAGCACCTGGGCATCACCGCGGAAGAAGTCGCCGAGGGGCAGGTCGCAGCCAACGGCTACAACGCCGCCTCCATCGACGCGCCCATCGATGACAAGGGCGGCAACGAGGCGCCCGTCGCGGATCTGATGGGGGAGTGCGACAAGGACATGAGCCTTTTCGAGGACCTGTACGCGCTCAAGCCCTACTTCGACCGCCTTGAAGAACGCGAACGCCGGCTCCTGGAACTGCGCTTCGGCCAGGAGATGACCCAGGCCCAGATCGGGAAGGCGATGGGCATCTCCCAGATGCACGTCTCCCGCCTGCTGGCCCGCTGCCTCGATCAGCTGCGCTCCGCGATGCTCACCACCGAGTGAGTCTCCCGCCGTACCGTGGCGGTTTCCTGCCGGGCTGTGACCGTTGCCCTGGCGCCGGGGCGAGCCGTCGGCATCGCGTCGGCCGGAGCGCGAGAGCTGAGGCTCAGACGGCCCCCTGGGTCTGTGACGCCCAGACAGCAGCGGCTGCCTCGGCGTCGTGGTGGCACGAGAAGACCTGGTCGAGGCCGACGGTGCGGAGCGTGCGGGCGATGGCCGCTGGAACGCCCGCGAGCGCGATGCCGGCGTCACAGGCGAGCGCCCTGTTGCGGGCCGCGAGGAAGGCGCTGACACCGCTGGAGTCGCAGAACGCGCAGTCGGCCAGGTCCAGCACCAGCAGGTGCCCGGGGGACAGGGCGACGCGCTGAAGGGCGGCGCGGAGATGGGGAGCGGTGTCGTAGTCCAGTCCACCGGCGACCTCCAGCACCGGGCCGGTTGCGGTCTCGCGGGCGGTGACGGTCAGTGCGCTCATTCCATCTCTTCGGTCGTCGCTTCCGGCACACCCAGCGCGAGAACGGCGGTGTCGTCGTCCAGTCCCCCGCCGAAGCTCTCCAGCAGGGCGGCGACGGCGGCGGTGGTCGCCTCGGCTCCGGCGGGGGCCAGTTCGTTCGCGAAGGCGTGCAACGCTTCGTCCCCGTAGCGCTCCGCCCCTGCCCCGGTGCGCGCTTCGGTCAGCCCATCTGTATACAGCAGGAGGGTGTCGCCCGGTGCGAGCAGAGTGCTCGCGGTGGCGAAAGGGGCCTGCGGCAGGGCGCCCACGAGCACCCCGCCGGGGGTGGGCAGATAGTCGGCCGTCCCATCGGCGCGCAGGTGCAGCAGCGGTGGATGGCCACCGCTGCCGAAAGTCACGGCGAAGCCGTCGCCGTGAGGGGAGAGCACGCCGAAGATGACCGTGCAGTAGCGCGGGTCGTCCCCGGCGTAGTTCTCGTGCAGCGCCGTGTTCAGTGTGTTCAGCACGGCCACGGGGTCGCGGTCGTGGATCGCGGCGGCGCGCAGGGTGTAGCGGGTCAGCGACGTGACAGCCGCTGCGGCCGGTCCCTTGCCGCACACATCACCGAGGAAGAAGCCCCAGCTGCCGTCGCCCAAGGGAAAGAGGTCGTAGAAGTCACCGCCGAGGTGGTCGGGGGAGGCGGTGTGGTAGTGAGCGGAGGCCAGGAGCCCGGGCACGCGGGGCAGCGACGGCGGCAGCAGGCTGCGCTGGAGCGTGGCGACCACGCGCTGGAGGCGTTCGCGCTCGCGGTCGGATTCCTGCCGGGCGCGCAGGAGTTCCGTCTCGTAGGCGCGTCGGTCGCGGGCGTCGGTGATCGTGGTGCGGACCAGCAGGGGCTGGCCGTCGGCGCCTGTCTTGAGGGTGGAGGACACCAGTACCGGCAGCCGGGTGCCATCGGCGGCCTTGAGCTCCAGGGCGATCCCGTTGATCTCGCCCTGCATCCGCAGGAGTGGCGCGAAGTGCGTCTCGTGGTAGAGCCTGCCGCCGACGGTCAGCAGGTCCGCGAAGCTGCGGTGGCCGATCAACTCCTCGCGGGAGCGGCCGAGCCAGGTCAGCAGCGTGCTGTTGACCTTCGCGATCTTTCCGTCCAGCAGCGTGGACAGGTAGCCGCACGGGGCGTTCTCGTAGAGGTCCTCGGCGCTGTCCTCCAGCATTGAGGAGAACGCCGCGTCCCGCCGGCCTTTCTCCACGCTGGGCTCGGGAGGGTCGGATGCCTGGCCGGTGCGGCACATCACCGGGGTGCCGTCGCGAAGGATGCGATGGCGGCGCTGGTGACTTCCGGTGCGCTGAGCTGGGGGCAGTGCCCTGTGGCGGCCAGGGTGAGCAGCTGGCTGCCGGGGATCTCCGCGTGGACGTACGCGCCGACCTCGGGGGGCGCGATCGCGTCGTCCGCGCACTCCAGGATCAGGGTGGGGACGGTGACCTTGGCCAGGTCGGCCCGGTTGTCGGACAGGAAGGTGGTGTGGGCGAAGACACGGGCGATGTGGGGGTCGGTGGCGCAGAAGCTGTTCGTCAACTCCTCCCCGAGCTCGGGGCGCTCGGGGTTGCCCATGATCACCGGTGCCATCGCGGCCGACCAGCCGAGGTAGTTGCTGTCCAGGGATTCCAGTAGCTCGTCGATGTCCTCGCGGCTGAAGCCGCCGCGGTATCCGTCGTCGTCGATGTAGCAGGGGGACGGGGTGAGCAGCACCAGCTTGGCGAACCGGTCCGGTTCACGGTTGGCCGCCAGCACACCGATCATGGCGCTCACCGAGTGCCCGACGAGGGTCACCTCGCGTAGCTCCAGCTCGCGGCAGATCTCCAGGACGTCGTCCGCGTAGCCGTCCAGGGAGGAGTAGCGTTCCTCGTGCCAGGCCGAGAGGTCCGAGTTGCCGGAGCCGACGTGATCGAACAGGACCACCCGGAACCGCTTGGCGAGCTCCGGGGCCACCAGACGCCACATGTTCTGATCGCATCCGAAGCCGTGCGCGAGCATCACCACGGGCCCGTCCTCGGGTCCGATCTCCACGACGTGGTTCCTGCCGCGAACGGTGCTGCTGCTCATCGTGACCCGTTTCCTTCTGCGCGATTGTCCGATGGGAATGGCCCTGGCTCCGGTGGCTGCGCTGGTGGTACCTGCGCACGATCGCACCTCAGGGACGGACGGAGATTACCTGACCTTCGGCACGAAGCAAATCTACTGTGGGCGCAGTAGACATTGGAGCATGGTGTGACTAGAGTTCCTGCCGTATTCGACGATGTCAGCGCGCTGTGGCAGGCACGAACTGCCGATGAGTGTGGAGCAGTGCGGCGCGGCCCCGGAGCCGGGAATGAGCACACGGCCTTGGGGCGCGCCGCCGGGCCGTGCGATCCGGGCCTTGTGGTCAGGCAGTCCCGCCCGGAAGCGGGTAGCAGGCAACAGCCCATGCCTGCTCCTCGTCCCTGCGCTGCCACGTACCCGCGACAGCCGGGCCGGAGTGCTCCGGTGGAGCGAGGGTGAAGCCGTTTTCGGCCAGCAGGTGACTGAGTGACCCCTCGGGGAAGCCGTCCTCCTCGGTGGGCCCCAGCGTGACGGTGAGCCCTTCGAGATCGGCGACATCGGGGGCGTCGGCGCAGTTGGTCACCCGCAGGTGCCAGTGGCCGTCGCGGAGAAACGCCTCAGCCAGGTACGGGGCCTGCATCCGCTCGGTCAGCTCGGTCACGTCATGCTCTCCTTCGCCCTCTTCGGGCCGGTGGACGGCGTTCGGTCAGCCCTCAGCATCGCTCAGGAAAGGCATCCGGGCGAGTGGCTGCCGATTTCGGCGAGGCAGACCGGACATGGTGCGGCGCCTCCGGCAAGGGAAGCATTGCAGGAGGCGCCGCGTGAGGGAGGAGCCGGGTTCACCGTAGGGCGGGGGCCGGGACAACTGCCCGGGCACCGCCCCGGAGGCTCAGTGCGGGGGATTGCCGAAGTCGGGGATGGCCAGCCGCTCGCCGTCACGCCGCGCCGAGTCGTGCGCGACCACCCCGGGGAGCGTGTAGCGGGCGGCCGTCCAGGCGTTCACGGACGGCAGGACGCCCTTGTTGACGGCGGTGACGAAGTCGTCGACGAGGAAATGGTGGCTGCCCTCGTGGCCGTTCGGGGCGTGCGCGAACTCGCGCGGCAGCCGCGCCCGGGCGGCGTCGTGCACCGGTGCGGTGCCCGACACGAACGCGTCCCGTAGTGCGGGCGCCACCTCCGCGAGCGACGGGTCGTCGGCGGACAGGGTGGGCTGGGCCCGGAGGTGCTGCGACACGTCCGTCACTCCCTTCTTGTCCTGCCACAGGCTGACCGTGGCCAGCTGCTCGAAGCTGCCCTCTGTGCCGAAGAAGCGGAACCGGGACTCCCGGAGGTGGCAGGGGTAGCCGACGCGCCGGAACTCGTTCGTCCGGAACGATCCGCCGCCCGCGACCTCGAACAGCGCGGTGGCATTGGACAGGTCATTGCCGAACTGGCTCACCTCGGCGTCGAACACGCCGTCCCCGCGCTGGTCCACGACGCCGATGGCGCTCACGCTCGTCGCGTACGTCTGCCACGCGCCGAGCACCCCGCCGATGGAGTGCGTCGGGTAGAGCAGCGGCGGGTAGCTGGCGGTGGCCTTCCAGTTCTCGCCGCCGCTGTATCGGTACGCGTCGTAGAAGCCCAGGTCCATGTCGTGGACGTAGTCGCCCTCGGCGTAGAAGACCCTGCCGAACGCGCCGGTCTCCAGCTGCTGCCGGGCGTAGACCGTCGCCGGGTGGTAGTGGCTGGTTTCGCCCATCATGTACGTCAGCCCGGTCTCCCGTACCGCCTCGATGATCGCGGCGATCTCCTCCTCGGAGACGGCCATCGGGACGGCGGAGTACACATGCTTGCCCGCTCGCAACGCCTGTACGGCGAGCGGTCCGTGCGTCCAGCGCTGGGTGAACAGCGCCACCGCGTCGACGTCGGACGCCAGCAGCTCCTCGAAGGACGCCGCCGTTCCCGCGAGACCGTGGCTCGCCACCAGGTGTTCCGCGCGGTCGGGCAGCAGATCGGTGACGTGGATCGGACCGACGCCGGGGTGCAGCTGGAACAGCTTCGCGAACTGCCCGGCGAACTGCCCGGCGCCGACGATGCCGAGGGAGAAGGACATGGAGAAACCTCTCTGGGTGGGTGAGCGAGTGCCGTGCCGGCCGCGCCCGCCTACCGGGCGCGCGTGCTCTACCGGCGGGGCTGCTTGTCCTGCTGGAAAAGGAAGTTGATCTGCCGGTTGGCCTCGGTGAGGGTGCTCAGCGGCGCGTCGTTGGCGTACACGTCCTGCATGACCGGCGTCATGATCGAGGTGATGTCGGAGGCGTGGTCGGTGACCGGGAAGGAGAAGGTGGTCCGGTCCTCGACCTGCCGGGTGAAGGCGGAGACGTCCAGCCCCCGCCTGCGGTGGCCCGCGATGGCGGCCTCGGTGCCCTTGCGGGTGGCGGGGAAGACGGTCGAGTCCTCGCCCACCCTCTGCTGGCACTTGTCGGAGGCGAGGAACGCCACCCACTTCGCCGCGTCCTGCTTGTTCCGGGCCTTCTTCGTCACCGAGTCGGCGAGCCCGCTCATCATCGAGGCACGCTTGCCGCTCGGACCCTTGGGCGTCAGCGCGATCCCCGTATCCACGCCCTTGAGATCGTCGAACGTACGGGTCATCCATGAGCCGCTCAGGGCCAGCGCCGCCTGCCCCGAACCGAGCTGGGCCTCGGGCGGGTTGGATTCGGAGAAGACCTCGAACGGGGCCATGTACCCCTTCTTGGCCAGCCCGAAATACCAGCCGATGGTCTCCTGGAAGGCCTTCTGGTCGTAGTTGTAGTGCTCGCCCCAGGTGGGGCGGTCCGTGTACCGCCAGCCGGCCGAGCCGGTGAACGCGCTCCACTGGGTCTGCCCGTCCGCGGTGCCCGCGTCGTTCGTCGCCAGCCCGTAGCGCACCACGCGATTCCTGTCGAAGCCGGGCTGGTCGCCGCGCCGGCCGTTGGCGTCCAGCGTCAGCCTGGCGAGGGCCTTCTCGAAGCTGCCGCCGTCCCGTGGGTTCCACGACAGCGAGTTGAGCTCCCTGTCGCTGAGCCCTGCGTTCCGTGTGACCTTTCGGTCGTGGAAGAGACCGACCGTGTCCCAGTCCTTCGGCGCACCGTAGCGGTGCCCGTCCTGCCCGATCCAGCTGTCCGCAAGCCCCGGCTGGTAGTCGCCGGAGCGAAGACGTGCGGTGGGGCCGAGTTCGTCCAGCGGGCTCAGCACACCCAGCTTCGCGAACTGCGGGTACTTGGCCGGGTGGTTGGTGAAGACGTCCGGCTGGGTGCCGGAGAGGAAGCTCGCCATCAGCTTCGTCCAGTAGTTGTCGAAGCCGATCTGGGTGATCCGCACCGTCAGCCCGGGGTTCTCCCGCTCGAACGACTTCGCGCACTCCTCGTAAGCGGGCCGCTGGTTGGCATCCCACATCCAGTACGTCACGGTGCGTCCGTCCGCGGTGCTCCGGGCCGTCTGCGGTGCGCAGCCGGTGCCGGCGGCCGCCAGCAGACATACCGTGCCCAGCACCCCGGCGGTCCTCGCCTTACCCACGGCTCTTCTCATCCGACGTACACCTCCGTTCACTTGATCCCGCTGAAGCCGATGGAGTTGAGGACGCGCCGCGCCAGCACCCCGAAGAGCAGGATCATCGGCAGCGCGGCGATGACCGTGGCGGCCATCAGGCCCGCCCAGTCGGTACCGGACTGCGGGTCCTGCGAACGGAAGACGCTGAGCGCGACGGTGAGTACCCGTGAGCTGTCGCTGTAGGAGACCATCAGCGGCCAGAAGTAGTCGTTCCACGCGGTGAGGTAGGTGAGGATGCACAGTGTCGAGACCGGCCCGGAAGCCATCGGCAGGATGATCCGGAAGAACACCCGGATCTTCCCCGCGCCGTCCAGCAGGGCCGCTTCCTCCACCTCACGGGAGATGTTGAGGAAGAACTGCCGCAGGAAGAACACCGCGAACGGCGTCATGAACATCGTCGGCAGGGCGACACCGAACAGCGTGTCCACCAGACCGAGTTCCTTGATGAGGACGAAGTTCGGCAGCAGTGTGAAGACCGGCGGAACCATCAACCCCGCGAGCACGAAGCCGAACACCTTGTCCCGGCCGCGCCAGCGCAGCCGCGCGAAGGCGTAGGCGGCCATCGCGGAGAACAGCACCTGGCACACGGTGATCAGTGTCGAGACGCACACCGAGTTGAGCAGGTAGCGCCAGAAGTCGAGCGAACCGCCGGCGCCGCCCTCGGCCAGCGCCTCCTTCGTGCTCTGCAGTCCGAGCGCCCGCAGGAAACCACCCGCACTCGGCTCGACGGGCAGCGCGGACGCGGCACCCCCGGCGAGCGCCGCGTTCGTCGACAGCGCCGTACGCAGCATCCAGTAGAAGGGGAAGAGCGTGAGGACGACGATCGCGCCCATCGCGACCCAGGCGAGCACCCTGCCGGGGGAGGGGAGCGGTCGCTTGCGGGGCCTGCGGCGGGGTGGCTCATCGCCGCCGCTGTGCACGGAGTCGTGCGCTGCGGTCCTGGCGACCGGTGGCGCGGTTGCCGCCATCGGAATTCCCCTTTCCTGATCGGTTGCCGGAATGCGGTGTCGGAGTGCGTGGACGTGGAATGCTCGGTCTCTCGGATCGCTCAGTCGAGGTCGGAGCGGCCGGCTCGCATCAGCCGGTACTGGACCAGCGTGATGACTGCGAGCAGCAGCATCAGCGCGACAGAGAGGGCGGAGGCGTAGCCGAACTGCAGCCGGCCGAAGGCCAGGTCGTAGATGTAGAACTGGAGCACGTTCGTCGCGCCAGCCGGGCCGCCGTCCCTGGTGGTGACGGAGATCGTGTCGAAGACCTGGAACGAGCCGATCATGGTGATGATCAGCACCAGTGCCAGGACCGGCCGCAGCAGCGGCACGGTCACCGACCGGAACAGCCGTCCTTCGCTCGCGCCGTCCATCCGCCCCGCCTCGTACACCGACTGCGGCAGCGACTGCAGGCCGGCGAAGATCAGCAGCGCGGTGTAGCCCACGTGCCGCCAGACGTTGATGAGTGCGATCGTCGGGATCGCCCAGTCCGCGTCGGCGAGGAACGGGATCCGTCCGACGCCCAGCCACCCCAGCACCTCGTTGCCGATGCCGAGTCGGGTGTCGAGGATCCACAGCCAGACGATGCCGGCGACGACGTTCGACACGAGGTACGGGGCGAGGACCACGCCGCGCAGGAAGGTGGAGCGGGTGAGGCGGTGCATCAGCACGGCGATCAGCAGTGCCACGGCCGTCTGCACACCGATGTTGATGACGACGTACTGGACGGTGACCCACAGCGAGTCCCAGAAGACGGGGTCGCCGACCATCCGCCGGTAGTTGTCGAGCCCCGTCCACCGGGCTGCGCCCAGCAGGCTGAACTCCGTGAAGCTGAGGTAGATCCCGCGCAGGGTCGGCCACAGCAGGAAGGTGAGGTAGCCGAACAGCGCCGGTGCGAGAAAGAGTGCTGCGATGCGGCCGTCGCCGCGGCGTTCCGTGGCTGCGGCGGGTGCGGCGGGTGCGGCGGGTGCGGCGGGTCGTGCGGAGGAGATGGTCATGAGGGGCCCCTTCGTCCGTCTGGGCGCCACTTACTTTTGCGTCGAAGTTAATCGGCGGTCAAGAGGGTGTGACCGATCAATAATCCTTAGAGTCTCCCGGTATTTACTTACGCATGGAAGTTTGAGTCGTGGGGCGCTACCCTCCTCGTCATGAGCGTCCCGACCCCGAGCTGGCGTCCCCTGAGCCCTGCGGAGCGCGCGGTGGCCATCGAGGTACTGACCGGCGGCCCCCTCTCGCGCAGCGCCGTGGCCCGCCGGCTCGGCATGTCCGGGGCCAGCCTCACCCGGCTCGCGAAACCCTTGATCGACGCGGGTCTGCTGGTGGAGGCGCCGGCCGAGGCCGCGCCGCCTACGCAGGGCAGGCCGGGCCGGCCGTTGGACATCGTCGACGGCCCCTGGCACTTCGTCGGGCTGAAGATCACCGGCGACGCGCTGTACGGAGTGGTGGCCACCCTCAAGAGCCGCGTGGTCCGCCGCGAGACGCGCCCCCTCACCGACCGCGACCCGGAGGCCGTCGCCGAACTGGCGGGTTCCCTGGTCGACGAATTCGCCCGCGATCACCCGCGGTTGGCAGGTATCGGTGTCGGCGTCGGCGGCCGGGTGCGCGACCGCTCCGTCGTCGCGGAGTCCCTGTTCCTCGGCTGGCAGGACGTGCCCTTCGCGGAACTGCTCGAGCGGCGTACGAAGCTGCCCGTCGTCGTCGAGAACGACGTGGCCGCACTGGTCGAGGCGGAGACCTGGTTCGGGGCGGGCCGCGGACTCGACCGGTTCGCCGTGCTCACACTCGGCGCCGGCATCGGCTACGGCCTGGTCATCGGGGGCACGCCGGTCCACTCCGCTGACGAGGGATACGGCCTCGGCAGGCACTGGATCATTGATCCCGCGGGCCCCCTCACCCCCGAAGGGCAGCGCGGCAGCGCGGTCTCGATGCTGTCCATCCCCGGCATCGAGTACCAGGTGCACGCCGCCACCGGCACCCGGATCCCCTACGAGACCATCCTCGAACTCGCGCGCTCCGGAGAGCCATTGGCCTCCCGAGTCATCACCGAAGCGGGCCGGGCGCTCGGCATACTCCTCGCGAACATCGCCAACTTCGCGCTCCCGGAGAAGGTCCTGCTCGCCGGCGAGGGCGTAGGCCTGATGGAAGCCGCCGCCGACACCGTCTCGGAGACCCTCGCCGCGCACCGACACCCGGCAGCCCGCCCGCTCGACCTGGAAACCAAGGTCTCCGACTTCCACGACTGGGCCCGCGGCGCCGCGGTACTGGCCATCCAGGTCCTCGTCCTGGGCGGCCGGGAAGGGGGGTGAGCCTCGACGCCGGGAATGGGGCGTGCACCGGCCGATGAGACGAGCGCACAGCGGTTCGTTCGGACCGGAACCGCCGACCGGATTCTCAAGGACCTCTACCACTTGCACGCCCGGGCCGTGACGAGGACCTCTACCGCGGAGAATGTTCCGAACGAAAAGCGCTGGCGCGCCCGGGCAGTGACGAACGAACATGCAGCGCATGAGCGACGAACCCGTGCGATGGACCCAGGCGACCGTCCACCCCGACATGTGGACCGACCCTGACGACGACCCTCGCCACAGCGAAGGAAGCGACCCGGAAGGCGAGCTTGCGACGCTGCAGGAATTCCTGGCGAGCTACCGCATGACTCTGCGGATGAAGTGCGAGGGCCTGGACGCGGAGCAGTTGGCCCGTCGCTCGGTTCCGCCGTCGACGATGTCGCTGCTCGGTCTGCTTCGGCACCTCGTCGAGGTGG
This sequence comes from Streptomyces sp. NPDC048248, assembly GCF_043201875.1. Classification (NCBI taxonomy): domain Bacteria; kingdom Bacillati; phylum Actinomycetota; class Actinomycetes; order Kitasatosporales; family Streptomycetaceae; genus Streptomyces; species Streptomyces sp. NPDC048248. Next base: position 613,216 of record NZ_JBICZL010000001.1, on the reverse strand, counting down.
AACGGGACTGGCGCAACTGGATCAGCGACGGTGACCCGGTACCGAAGCTCTACGGCGAGCGTGACGCGGACTTCGAGGGGGCTGTCGCCGATCAGGCCGAGGTCGACGCCGCGTACTCCGATCTGGCGCGCGAACAGGCGGCGACCGACGCGGCGCTGGCCGAGCACCCGGATCTGAGCGAGCGTCTGGGGAAGGACCGGATCGCGGTCCGGGAGCTGATGGTGCACAGGGGCGAGGAGTATGCCCGTCACTGCGGGCATGCCGACCTGTTGCGCGAGTGCGTCGACGGACGGGTGGGGCAGTGATGAGGGGCGGCTTCACATCTGCCGGCGGGCGGTACCGGCTCTAGCCGATCCTGCCGTCCTGTAGCGGCGCCGGATGCCGTACAACCTTCAACGGCGAGTGGCTGTCTTCACACCACCATCACATTGCTTGGGGGGCATCCATGTCGCATCCGCATCAGCCCACGTCGCCATTCGGTCAGCCGCCTTCGCCGTTCGGTCCGCACCCGTACCCTCCGCAACCGCCCAAGAAGCACACCGCGCTCAAAGTCGCAGCGAGCGTCGTCGGTGCGCTCCTGGTCTTCGGCGTCGGGGTGGCAGCCGGCAGCGGCAGCGAGAACACCGGGACGAAGGTCAAGGCCGAGCCGGCTCCCGCGGTGACGGTCACCGTCACCGCGGGAGCCGCGACCCCGAAGACGGAGAAGGCCGCCTCCGGCAAGCCGAAGACGAAGGCCGAGCCCGCCGAGCAGAAGAAGGCCGGGCAGCCGAAGAAGGCCGCCCCCGAGGCCACCATCAGCCAGGGCAGCTACCTCGTCGGCGAGGACGTCGACGCCGGCACCTACAGGACCGGCGGCCCGTCCGACTCGGACATCCCCCTGTGCTACTGGGCGCGCAACAAGGACAGCTCCGGCGAGTTGGACAGCATCATCGCCAACGGCACACCGCAAGGTCCGGCTCGCGTCACCATCAACAAGGGCGAGATCTTCGAGACCAACGGCTGCGAAGAGTGGAAGAGGGTCAGCTGACTCCCGCCGGGGGCCGTCGGTCGTGCCGCGAAACGGCAGCGGCAGGCGGCCCTCACACCAGGCGCGTCCATGGGCTCACCGGTGGCCGTGCCCCTCTAGACGAGTTCGGCTCCCGCCTCGCGTGTGCGAAAGGTGCGCCGATAGGACACGGGCGAGACGCCGATCGCCGCGTGCAGATGCTGACGGAGGGAGGCGGCCGTGCCGAACCCCGAGTCCGCCGCGATGCGGTCGATGCCGAGGTCGGTCTCCTCCAGCAACTGGCGTGCGCGGTGCACGCGTTGCTGGATCAGCCAGCGGCCCGGACTGGTACCCGTCTCGGCGTAGAAACGGCGGGCGAAGGTGCGCGGGCTCATCGACGCGTGCGCGGCGAGGTCGGCGAGCGGCATCTGCCGGTCGAGGTGTTCCAGGGCCCACTGCCTGGTCGCCGCCGTGCCGGTCGTCGAGGCGTCGTGCACGGGCTGCTCGATGAACTGCGCCTGGCCGCCGTCGCGCCACGGAGGGACGACGCATCGACGGGCGACGCTGTTGGCGACGGCGCTGCCATGATCCTTGCGGACGAGGTAGAGGCACACATCGATGCCGGACGCCGCGCCCGCGGACGTCAGGATGTCGCCGTCGTCGATGAACAGCACGTCCGGATCGAGGCGCACCCCGGGGAAGAGCGTGCGGAAGGTGTCCGCAAGCGCCCAGTGGGTGGTCGCCGGCCGGCCGTCGAGGAGACCGGCGGCGGCCAGAACGAAGGCACCGGTGCAGATGGAGACGATGCGAGCTCCGGGCCGAACCCGGGCCAGCGCCCCACGCACGGCCGGTGACAGATCGGCGCTGATCAGCGACATGGAGAACGGCGGGATGATCACCGTGTCGGCGCTCTCCAGCGCCTCCGGGCCATGGCTGACGCCCACGGTCACATCGCTGTCGCTGCGCACCGGACCCCCGTCGACGGTGCAGGTGATCACCTCGTACAGCTGGTCCGTTGTGGCGAAGACACGGTGGGCGATGCCGAGTTCGAAGGGGTAGACGCCTTCGAGTGCGAGGACCACGACGCGATGCATGGCAGGATCCTAGCGGATAATGACTATCTTGCCATTGTCCGGCAGTTTCCCTCGCGCAAGGCTGTGACCATGAACGAAACCGCCACCATGCGCGCCATCAGTCAGGACCGGCTGGGAGGCCCCGAAGTCCTCCGCGAGGTCCGGCTCCCGATTCCCCGGCCGGGACCGAGCGAGGTTCTCGTCCGCGTCCACGCAGCCGGCCTCAACCCCACCGACTGGAAGCACCGGGCGCTGCCCCTCTTCCTCGGTGAACCTCCCTTCGTGCTCGGCTGGGACCTCTCGGGTGTCGTCGAAGCCGTCGGCCTGGGCGTGACCCTCTACCAGCCCGGTGACGAGGTCTTCGGGATGCTCCCGTACCCCTACGGCGTCGGCTCTCTGGCCGAGTACGTCACCGCCCCGGCCCGGGCGTTGACCCACAAGCCGGCCTCCGTCGACCACGTCCAGGCGGCAGCCCTGCCCCTGGCCGCACTGACCGCGTGGCAGGCACTCGTCGACACCGCACGGATCGAGTCCGGTCAACGACTCCTGATCCACGCCGCGGCAGGAGGTGTCGGCCACCTCGCCGTGCAGATCGCGAAGGAGCGCGGAGCGTACGTCATCGGCACGGCCAGTGCCGAGAAGCACGACTTCGTCCGCGGACTGGGCGCCGACGAGGTCATCGACTACCGCACCACCGACTTCGCCGAGGCCGTACGGGACGTGGACGTCGTCCTGGACACCCAGGGCGGCGAAACCCGCATCCGTTCCCTGCGCACACTCCGCCCCGGGGGCCTGCTCGTCTCACTGCGCCCCGACGGTACGGAGGGCCTGGCCGAGGCCGCCGAAGCCGCCGGGGTTCTGGCGAAGCCCCTGCTGGTCGAGGCGGATCACGCGGGGATGAACGCCATCGCCGACCTCGTGCTGCGGGACCGGCTCCGCGCGTCGGTCGAGGCGACGTTCCCGCTCGATCAGACGGCGAAGGCCCACGGCCTGGGGGACACGGGGCACGTCACCGGCAAGCTGGTCGTGACCGTGCGCGAGAGCGCGTCCCTCTGACGGGTCGGCAGGCCGTCCGGTGGTCGGCCGCTGAGGTCGTGCGGGTCCGGATCGTGCCGTTGACAACGGCACGATCCGGACCACGGCCGAGAAAACCGGCGCCGCCGGCCGTGCTCACGTCGTCCCGCGTGGCGTCCGCCGGAGCAGGTAGACGGCCGCGGTCGTGACCAGAACCGCCATACACGCGATGAACACCAGGCCCGCGCCCTCCAGACCGAGCGGGCCCGTCAGCACGCCCACCCCGATCACCGGCAGCGAGATTCCCGCGTACGCCACCACGAACAGGGTGGAGATCACCGCCCCGCGACGGTCCGGGGGAGAGGCCTCGGCAACGGCGGACAGCGCCCCGCGAAATGCCAGCCCCTGCCCGCACCCGCCGACGAGAGCGCTCAGCACCACCAGCAGCAGCATGTCCCACCGCAGCGCGGCCGCGAGCAGCGCAAGCCCGGCGACGAGCCCGGCACAGCCCAGGGGCAGCGAGCGTTCCATGCCCACCCGGCCGACCGCCAGTTGCCCAGCGGTCGAGGCGAAGAAGGCAAGCGCGACGACCAGCCCGCTCACGGCGTGGTTGTCCACGTCCAGGGACTCCGCGAGGAACGCGGGACTGACCGAGGTGAACACCCCGAACAAGGCGAACCCCACGAACGAAGCGATCGCCGCGGGCCCGAAAACCGCCCGCACCTGCGGCGGCAGGCCGGGGCGCTGCGGCCGTACGGTGCTCAGCGGCCGCCGCTCGCGCACGGTCTCCGGCAGCCGCCACAGCACGGCGGCCGAACCGGCCACCAGCGTGAGGTGTACGACGAACGGAAGGTTCAGCGGCCGGTCGGCGTACTGCGCGAGCACTCCGGCGAGCAGCGGACCGCACCCCAGCCCGCCCATGTTGGCGGCGGTCGCCACGAAGGTGGCCCGGGGGGAGCCGCGTTGCGGGGCCAACTCCATGATGTACGCCGTGGCCGCACCGGTGAACAGGCCGGCCGACAGGCCCGACAGCAGGCGTCCCGCGTACAGCCAGCCGAGGCCCGTGGCGCACAGGAAGCAGACGGCGCTCGCCGCCGCGAAGCCCAGACCCGCCAACAGCACGGGCCGCCTGCCCACGGCGTCCGAGGCGTTGCCCGCAAGCAGCAGCACGCCGATGACCCCGAAGGCGTACACGGCGTACACGACGGTCACCATCAGCTCGGAGAACCCGAACTTCTGCTGGTAGAGGCCGTAGAGCGGGGTCGGCAGCGTGGTGCCGGCCATGCATACGACAAACACCGCCCCGCCGAGCACAGATGGGAGCCACCCCCTGCGATCAGCGTCCATGCGCCGACGGTAACCCGCGGGCCGCCCCGCATCGGCGTGGCGGCGCCGACGCGCCGCCGGTACGGAAGGGCGAGCGAGCCGGGGTGCGCAGGACGGCAGCGGTGGTCCTCCGGCAGCCGTGGTCCGCACGAAACGTCAGGGGACCGGCGGGGGAAGGGCCGTGAGATAGCCGGAGAGAGCAGCCGCGGCGTCGGTGAGGGGGAAGCGGGCGCCGAGCTGCCCGTCAGGGCGGACAAGGAAGCCGGTCGCCCCGTCGGGGCGGTAGAGCCGGGCGAACTCCCCGGAGGCATCGCGGTATTGAGGGAAGCCCACCACGGTCTCGGTGGCGGTCGGCGCGGCGTCGCGGGCCAGGATGGCGACGGTCGCGAGATCGGCTCCGTCCGAGGACCCCGGGCCGGCGGCGTCCGGCCTGCGCAGCGCCCCGGAGGCCCGGGCTGTTTCTCCGGCTTCGGCCAGGGCGGCGGGATCGCTCGCGTACAGGAGCAGCACATGCCCCGTGCGGCCGCGCAGGAGGTCGAGCAGGCGCAGCGGATAGGTGGCGACGGCCGCGGTCAGACCGGTGCAGTCCGGGGCACGGTCGCCGGGCTGGGGCGCGTCGGTCGGCCCGTACTCGCCGGCGGCGAGCGGGCCGCCCCGGTAGGTGACGAGCAGTTGGGCCTCGCGGAGCATCAGGGTCCGCGGGTCGTCGGGGTCGGCCTCCATGCCGTGGGTGGCATGGCGGACGGTCCGGCCGACGACCTCCTCCCCGATCGGGCGGCGTTCTGCGTCATAGCTGGCGAGCAGGGCGGGCTCGGCCCTCCCGTGGACGACGAGGGCGAGCTTCCAGGCCAGGTTGCAGGCGTCCTGGATGCCGGTGTTCATGCCCTGGGCGCCGGTGGGCGGGTGGATGTGGGCGGCGTCGCCCGCGACGAAGACCCGGCCTTCTGCGTAGCGGTCGACGATGCGGTGGCTGATGCGGAAGACGGAGGACCAGCGCAGGCGGGACAGGGGGGCCGGCTCGGGAGCGAGGCGGTCGACGACTGCCTGGATGTCGGGCAGCTCCGGGACGCGGTCGCTTTCCATGCCGTGGGCGACGCCGTCGCCTCCTCCAAGCTCCCCGTCCTTCGCCCGGGTGGAGAGTTCGGGCGGGACCAGCATCGACATGCGGTAGCGGCCCGAGCCGGGCAGCGGGATGCAGACCAGCAGGTCGTCGGTGGAGCCGGCTTCGGTGTGGTGGAGGGAGCGCAGGCCGTATCCGTGGGGGAGGCTCCAGTCGGTCTCGACGTCGGCGAGCATGTACTCCTCGGCGAAGGAGCCGCCCTCGAAGGTGAGGCCAAGACCCTTGCGGACGACGCTGTGTGCACCGTCGCACCCGATCAGGAAGCGCGCACGGACCTCCTCGCCGCCCGAGGCGGTGGCCAACCCGGCGGTGACCCCGTCCGCGTCCTGGGCGAAGGACAGCAGCTCGGTGCCACGTTCGATGGCCGTGCCGAAGCCCGACAGGTACTCCTCCAGAAGGCGCTCGGTTTCGTACTGCGGCAACGCGGCGAATCCGTAGGGCACCTCGGGAGGGAGCGTGAGGTCGAAGCGGGCCTGCTCCTGGCCGTTGACGTAGATCAACTGCCCCCGCAGCGGAACGGCGGATTCCAGAGCGGTACGGGCCAGGCCCATGCGGTCCCAGATCTCCAGGGTGCGCGGCTGGACTCCGACGGCCTTGGCATACGGGAGGCGGGCCGGCAGCCGGTCGATGAGACGGCACTCCACCCCTTGGCGGCGAAGTTCGGCGGCCGCACTGAGACCGACAGGGCCGGCGCCTGCGATCAGAACGTCAGTGGTTCGGGGGTACGCCACGGGCTCCTCCCAGCGCCTGGCCCCGAGACCGGTCCGGTACTCCATGGTCGCCCGGCGCAGTGGGGTGGGCGAGCCGACCCGGAGACGGATCAGGCGCCCGCGGTCCGCCTCACCGGCCGGCTGTCGGCCGGGCGCTTCACGGTCGACACATGCGAGGTCGTGGCGGGCGATCGCGGACAGGTTGGCCGGGGAGCGCCAGGGGCCGGTCGCCCGGCCGGACTGCCGGAGTCTGCCCGCGTGCTGCCCCGAACGGACGAGCCGGCCCGGGGAGCACCGGTGACCTGGGCTTTGTCGCCCGGTCACGCATGTGGTGCTCCTCGAACCGGCTCGGGGTGCGCGGTCACCCGCGCGGAGGGATCGGGTGAGGCTCAGGCGTCGACGACGCCGGACTTCGCGATCTTGATGTCGGCCGAGGTGGCGCCGCTGTGCGAGCCCAGGCTCTCGATCTTCTTGACGACGTCCATGCCCTCGACGACCTCACCGAAGACGACGTGCTTGCCGTCGAGCCAGTTGGTGACGATCGTGGTGATGAAGAACTGCGAGCCGTTGGTGTTCTTGCCCGCGTTGGCCATGGACAGCTGGCCCGGCTTGGTGTGCTTCAGCTGGAAGTTCTCGTCCGCGAACTTCTCGCCGTAGATGCTCTTGCCGCCGGTGCCGTTGTGGTTGGTGAAGTCACCACCCTGGAGCATGAAGTCCGGGATGACACGGTGGAAGCCGGAGCCCTCGTAGCCGAAGCCGTTCTCGCCGGTGGCGAGCTCACGGAAGTTCCTCGCGGTCTTGGGGACCACGTCGTCGAACAGCTGGAAGACGATCCGGCCGGCCGGCTCGCCATTGATGGTGATGTCGAAAAAAACGTTGCTCATGGGTTCATCCTGACACCCTCTGTCACCGAAGTGCACACGGGCCCGGCTACCGGCGGAAACGGTGCCCCCGAACGGGCGCGATGTCGCCCACCGAGGCCCCGCGAGCGTTCGGCGCCACGCGAGGCGGAGATCCCCGGATCGTCAGGGCGTGCGCTCACCCGATCGAGGAGGACCATGGAAGTCGAAGCACTTGCCGGACGAGGGCGCCGGACGGACAGGGCAAGGGCACCGAACAGAGCAACGACAGGGCACGGGCGGAGAGACGGCAGACCGTAGAGGGGGGGCGGGACCGGCTGCGGACAGCAGCGCGTGGACGGCCGCCCCGCTCCTGCCAGGTGGAAGGAGCGCCGGGGTGACCACAGTCGAAGGGCGTCCGGCCGGCACGGGCCGGCCCGAGGCACGGCAGTCGCGGCCCGACCCACGGACGTCGCGGCCCGAGCGACCGCAGCAGCCCGAGGCATGGACCGAGCAGCCGAGCGGCCTGATGGATCTGCTCGGTGTCGCCGCGGTGCTCCTGGACGCGGACGGGCGGATCGCCCTGTGGAGCCCGCAGGCCGAGGACCTCTACGGCTACACCGCCGAGGAAGCCCTCGGGCGGTACGCCGCGCCGCTGCTCATCCGCGAGGAGAACTGGGATCTTGTGATCAAGAAGTTCGCCTCCGTGATGGAGACGGGCCGCAGCTGGGGCGGCGCATTCCCCGTACGGCACAAGGACGGCAGCACGCGGCTGGTGGAGCTGCGCAACATGCGGCTGCAGAACGACCGCGGCGACTTCTACGTCCTCGGACTCGCCACCGACTCGCCGACCCTTCGCGCGGTCGAGCGGGATGTCGCGCTCTCCACCCGGCTGATCGCCCAGTCGCCCATAGGGCTGGCGATCCTCGACACCGACCTGCGGTACGTGGCCGTCAACCCGGCCCTGGAGCGGATGCACGGCATCGCCGCGGAGGAGCACCTCGGCCGGCACTACCGCGAGATCATGTCCTCCTCGAAGTTCGAGGTTCCCGAGGCCGCGATGCACCAGGTCCTCGCAACCGGGGACCCCATGGTCGACCAGTCCACGATCGTCGGCCGGACCCCCGCCGACCCGTACAAGCACGCCTGGTCGATCTCGCTGTACCGGCTGGAGGACCCCCAGGGGCGCGTGATCGGCGTGGCCGACCTGGTGCTGGATGTCACCGACCGCTACCAGGCGGCCACGGAGGCCGCCGAGGCCCGCAAGCGCCTGGCGCTGATCGCCGACGGCGCCGCTCGTATCGGCACCACCTTGGAAGTGGGGCAGACCGCCCGGGAGCTTGCCGAGGTCACCGTTCCCGAGCTGGCCGACGTCGGCACCGTCGACGTGCTCGATTCCGCCCTCGACGAGCACCGCCCGCCGACCCGTGACGGCCCCGCCCACTTCCGTGCCCTCGCGGTGAAGGCGGCCTACCCCACCGAGGCCCTGTACGCCGCCGACCCACCCGGGCACATCGTCGCCTACGACGCCGACCGCCTCGCCACCCGATGCGTGCGCACCGGCAGGCCGATCCTGATCTCCCACCTCACGGACGACGACCTGTCGCACATCGCCCGCGACGCCCATGCCGCCGGGATGCTGGCCCGCGCGGGGGTGCACTCCTACATGCTGGTCCCGCTCACCGCACGCGGCGAGATCCTCGGCTTCCTCGGGCTCAGCCGCGCCCGCAGCCCGCAGCCCTTCGGCGAGGACGACCTCGCCCTCGCCGGTGAGCTGGCATCTCGCGCCGCGGTGTGCATCGACAACGCCCGCTCCCACGAGAGCGTGCGCAACGCCGCCGAGACCCTGCAGCGCAGTCTGCTTCCCGATCACCCACCCCATCTGCCCGGGCTGCAGATCGCCTCCCGGTACCGGCCCGCACAGGCCACCTACGAGATCGGCGGCGACTGGTACGACGTCCTCCCGCTCGACGGCCACAAGACCGCACTCGTCGTGGGCGACGTCATGGGCAGCGGCATCGACGCCGCCGCCACCATGGGCCGGCTGCGCACCGCCACCAGCGCCTTCGCCGATCTCGACCTCGAGCCCGCCCAGATCCTCCAGCACCTCGACAAGATCACCTCAGGGCTTGAGCACTACATCGCCACCTGCGTCTACGCCGTCTACGACCCACACCGCGCCGAATGCCATATCGCCACCGCCGGCCACATGCCCCCGGTCCTCGTCCGCAGCGGCGCGCGCCCCGTCCTCCTCGACCTGCCCACCGGCACTCCGCTCGGAGTCGGGGGTGTCCCCTTCGAAACCACCACCATCCCCCTTGCTCCCGGCGACCAACTCGTCCTCTACACCGATGGGTTGGTCGAAACCCGCCGCGACGCCATCGACGAGCGCCTGGAAGCCCTCCGCAGACTGCTCGATGTGCCGGACCGCTCGCTGGAGGAAACCTGCGACCGGCTCCTGTGCGAACTACGCCGTCCCGACGACCCCGATGACGTCGCTCTGCTCATCGCCCGCACACAGACCCTCTTGACGGACTGAGCACCGCAGGGGATGGGGACGGCCCGGGTCTGGGCCGTCGAACGGCTGCGCCGCCACAAGTGGCCATGTCGCCCTGTCGCCGCAGCCGTTCATGGGGGACGTCGCTCACGGCCGGACGAGACGGCGCAAGGCCGGCTGAGCGAGGCAGGCGTAGGCGACGACCGCGGGGAACGGGCCTTCGATGCGCAGGCCCGTGGTGACCCTCCCGCCTTCCTCCGCATGGACGCTGTGGTGCAGTCTCAATCGGATCGGGCCAAGTCGCACCCGCCATGCCCACCGTCGGCGCTTCTCGTCGACGGATTCGACGAGGAAGCGGACGGTGATTCCGAAGAACGACGTGACCTCTCCTTTCATGCCGGGAGCGATACGTTCCCCGGAGGCGCTCACCTTGCGGATCTGGGGAGACCAGCTCGGCCATTTCGCGGGGAGTGCGTAGCGTTCCCACACATCCGCCGATCCCGCTCGGCCCGTGGCACGCAACCTCATTGTCGACATCACCGCACACTCTCGCAGGCTTGTGGTCTCGTGCCGGCCGATGTGGACGCGACGCGCCGCGGCCGGAGGGACGCCGACGTGCCGTGGCGCAGGGAGATCCGACGAACCGGGGGGCGCCTCCAGCCCGTGGGGCAGCGGCAGACCGGGCTCGTCTCCCCCCACCATCCTGTGCCCACAGGCCCTTGGTGATTTCATGGCGAATTCATCGAGAGGACGACAATCGAATGGATCGAGTGTCGACAGCTGGTCGGTGTACTCCCTCAGCGCGGCATTCCCACCGGCCGGAAATGAACGGTGAACATGCCGAAATTCCCTTCCGAGCTCAAGGATGTGGCCGCCATACTGCCATCCATCGCAACTTGCTCCCCATCCGTAAAGGGAGCGGAGTTCGAGCATCGGGGGATCCATGACCGTGCCTGGACAGACTGCCGCGTCGCCTTCGAAAACGGCGCCGCAGCACATCCGCAGTGAGGCCACCCGGCTGCTGTGCGCGGGTGTCTACTTCGACGGCGAGTTCCGCCGTCGCGTCATCGAGCAGCTCGTGGAGCACGAGGAGCGCCCGGTCGCGCCCTCGCTCGGCATCGACGCCCTGCCGGTCCTGGCGCATGCGCTGCGTGCGCGCCGCCGGGAGGCCGAGGTCGGGCTCGTACTGCTGGGCATCTGGGCGCTGTTCATCGCGTTCGGGCTGTCCGGGACGGGCTCGGCGACGTTTCTGCCCATTCCCTGGTTCCTGGCCTACGGACTGGTCTGCTCCGTGGCCTGGTTCGTGCGCGGGGGCAGGGGATCCGTCTTCCCCATCGGCCGCGCCGTGCTGAAGGAGGCGACGCGCGGCCGGCTGAAGGCCGTGCTGCCGGTTCTGCCGTGGGCCGTGGGGCTCCTGTACTGGGCGGCCGTGCTCTTCACGCTGTTCAGTGGCGGCGACGCCTGGACGGCCGTCTTCTTCCCGGCCCTGCTGGTGCCTCCCGTCTGGGTGCATCGGGTGCACGTCGTCTCCGTCATGCGGGACACCCTGAGCCGCGATGCCTACGCCGAGGCACCCCGGGAGAAGTTGCCGGACCGCGACCCGTACCGGCGCATCGGCGCGGCGATCGACCGCGAACAGTACGCGAGCCTTGCGATCTACGACCCGTTCCGTCCCTTCGTCGGTGCCGGCGAGCCGTACAAACCGTGGTCGCTCGTCCTGGAGTTGAGGTGGAAGCAGCAGGAGTCACCACCGAAGCGCCTGGACCCGACACGGGACCCGGAGGCCGGCGCGGACGCGGTGCCGCTCACCGGGCGCGAGGTCATCGACCTCATCAAGCCGCGCCTGGAGGCACTGCGGACGTCGGCGGCGGAAACCAGCCGCGACCGCCTCCGCTCCCTCGAAATCGACGAAATGGTCTATCTGCCGGTCGGCCGGGAGCGGGGCCAGATCGCGTACGACCCCGCCAGTGTCCGGCAACACCTCGACGGCGCGGTCGGCGAGGGCGGTGAGGCGCGCCGGCACTTCCTGCGCGTCCGCGTCGGCGCATGGGACGAACAGGTCGGGGTCTCTCTCCTGGTCCGCGTCCACACCCAGGGCGGGATGCTGGTCCTTGAGGTCGTACCGCACGTCCTCACCCCCGTCCGCCCGGAGTTCAAGTCGGTGGACGTGATCGCGGAGGGGGACGCCGAGGGGCCGCTGCGCAATGTCGTACGCAGCCTGCTCACCGGCCCGTCGGCGGGTTTCGCCGCCGGGGTCTCCCTCCTCCACACCGCTGTCTCCGTCTTCCGTACCTGGTTGACGATGCCGCAGCACGCACTGCCGGACGGGCCGGCCGCGTCGGTGCGGGAGCTGGGGAGCGTGAAGGAGGTCTCTCTCCTGCAGGAGATGGACATCAGCCGGTACGTGAAGACGCTGCAGGACCGGATCGCGAGCGGGGTGCGCGAGGCGCTGCACTCGAAGGGCTACGAGATGGGGGAATTCGAGCAGCACATCGTCAACGTGAGCGGGGGCGGGGTGTTCATCGGAGAGATGAGCGGCGGCGCGGTCGCGACGGGCGAGCGGGCTTCGGCGAAGCAGGTGGATGCGTCCGTGGACGCGAAGGGTGGTCGGCTGTGACAACGGGGATGCAAGAGCCGGAGGAGGGCGAGGAGGCCGCTGTCGAGATGGCCGACTCGTCCGCTCCACAAGAGGGCACAGGTGGCATCAGCATCGGCGTGTTGACCGGTGGCGCGGTGGCGGCCGGGGCAGGTGCCACGGCCGAGGACCGCTCGCGGCGCGCCGGGCTGCCGGCGCCCGTGCCGTCCTCGCACGAGAGCGGGCGCCCGCGCGCGGTGCCCCCGGCCGTCTCCGGCGGCGTCAGCATCGGCGTCATGGCCGGCGGCGCCGCGGCTTCCGGACCGCATGCCCGGGCCCTCGACGCCTCGACGCAAGTGATCGACGCGTCCCCCGAACTCCTCACTGCCGTGCGGACCCTGCGCGAGCAGCTTCACCTGCTCAGCCCCAGCGACGAGATCACCGAGGTCGACGCCCAACTGGCCGGGACCGAGGAGGAGATCGACGCAGTGGGACAGGTACGGCGAGACCGCCTGCAGCGACTGCGGGGGCGCCTCGAACTCGGCGCCACTGCCGCGGCCGGCCTCGCCTCCGCTGCGGCCGTCGTGCAGCAGATCACGCAACTCCTCGGAAGTCAGGGGTAGTCGCCGTGGACCAGTGGGATGACGACAGACAGGTCTGGGTGCGGTCACCGCATCAGGGCGGCCCGCCACCGGGAAGCAGGACCCGGCGCATGCTGATCGTGGCGGGCGCCGTGGCCCTGCTCGCGGCGGCGGCCGGTGTGGGTATCTGGCAGCTGGCGAGCGACGGCAGCACGGGTTCCATGGGCATGCCGGGCGCGATGCCGTCGGGCGCACCGTCCGCCACCGAGCCGTTGTCGACGGCATCGGTCGAGCCGGGCTCGGCCCTGGACCCGTGCGCGGTGGTCGACAGCTCCATGGCCACGGAGTGGGGTCTTGGCGGGGGTACGTCCGAGACTTCCGGCACCGATGCCGCGCCGATCAGGGTGTGCACCTGGGCGCGCCAGGGCTCCGGGACCGCGGGCTCCGCCACGTTCCGGCTCATCTATGCCAAGGCGCTGCCCTTGTCTCCGGAGCCGACGCCGATATCGGTTACAGGTATCCCGTCCGCCAGGGCCAGTGGGAACGAAAACGGCTGTGCGGTCCAGTGGCCCACGTCGTTCGGTCAGGCACTCGTGCACGCCCGCTGGGTTTACGAAGGGGAGGGAGGGGACCTTTGCCGCCTGGCCGCTGACTTTGCGGGCGCGGTGGCCGTCAGAGTGCCGAGCTGAGGGTACGGGGCGATCGGCATGGCGCGCCGTGGGCCCTGGCCGACCCGTAGTGGTAGGTGACCGGCTCTGTACTCCCCAAGTCGCATGCAGGTACGTCCTCCGGTCTGACGAAAGGTGGCTGGGCCGGTGTCAGGCTGAAGGCATGCCTACCGGCCTGGCGTCGTCAGCAGCGTGGAGACCATCTTTCCCCCCACGTCCCGACGCCGTGGGCAAGGGCGGCAAGAAACGGCAGGGACAAGGAAAGGGGCGGTGTGGCCAACGCACTGACCGGTCAGCTGATCGACGCCATCTACGAAGAGGCGCCGGAGCGAGTGGCGGAACTCCTGCGCAAGGGAGCCTCTCCGCGTGCGGCCGATGCGGACCGTGACAAGCCCCTGTACTTGGCTGCGGTGTCGGGAGCGGCCGACATCGTGCGTCTGCTCCTCGAAGCGGGAGCTTCCCCCGACGCGGAGAGCAGGGGCGAGCCCGGGAGCGAGGGGTTGCCGTTGTGCGCTGCGGCGTGTTGGGGACACACCGATGCGGTGCGCGAACTCCTCGCCCACGGCGCCGACCCGAACCGCAGGGAGGACGACGGCACCGGCTACACCGCCCTGCTCTGGGCGGCCGGCGGTGGTCGCCACGACACCGCCGGTCTCCTCCTGGGCGCGAAAGCGGACCCTGATGCCGGCTGCGGCGACCGTACCCCCCTGATGGCCGCGGCGGAGTTCGGAGCGGCAGGCATCGTGCGGGATCTGCTGCACCACGGTGCCGACGCCCACCGGACCGACAGGCAAGGCCGCACCGCCCTGGACATGGCCGGCGACTGGTGCGGAAAGGACATCGAAACGGAGCTGCGCAAGCAGGCGAACATCGCGCCGGACGACACATACGAGTGCTTGCGGAGCCCCCGCCCCGACGGCAGCGAATTGATCGTGTTCACCGTCACCGCAGTGGGCGGGGGCGGCGCATCCTGGGAGAAGGAGACAGGACACGCCGACATCGCGGACCTGCTGCGGGAGCACATGTCCCGGTGACGGGGTCCGTCGGCCAGAGGGGCGAACTCAGCACTGTGGAGCGGGAGTTCCTCGAAAACTCCCCTGATCCCCCCACGTTGCGAGTTCCGGGCGGCCCTGCTGAGCGTCAACCTCAGGTCTTCCTCAGACCGCTGTGCGCGCAACCCGTGCTTCGTACACTCGTCGTACCAGACGCTTGGAGCGGAGAACTGATGAAAGACACCTTCACCCACCTGCCCGCCCGCATCGCTTCTTTCCTGCTGCACGGACGCCGGCCGCGGCTCGACCACCCCGACGCGCACCGAGCCGCTCGGACCAATCAGCACGACAGTCTCATCAACCACTACTGCCCCTCTTCACCCACCGGCGGATCTGCGGGGATGCAGGGACCTTTCTAGCGGGTGGCGAGAGGGACGGACGGCGCGCCGTCCGTCCCTGCCAGGGGGTGCGCGACCCTCGGCGTCAGAGCGCGCGTCCGAAGAGTTCCAGCAGGTCGCGCCAGTGACGGTTGTTCGCGTCGGCGTCATACGCGGCGGTGTCGGTCTGCGTGAATCCGTGGTGGGCGCCTTCGTACAGTTCGCTGCGGTAGCGCACACCGGCGGCGTCGAGCGCGTGCTCCAGCCGCTTGATCTGGTCGGCCGGCAAGGAGGGGTCCTGGTCGGCGTGGCCGAAGAACAGCTCTGCGGTGATGCGGTCGGCGAGCAGGTGCGGGCTGTCCTCGGCGTCGGTGGCCAGGCGCCCGGCGTGGAAGGCGGCAGCGGCCGCGATCCGGTCCGGGTAGGCGGCGGCGGTCCGGATCCCGAGGGCGCCGCCCATGCAGTAGCCGGTGGTGCCGACCGGCCCCTCGGCGACCAGGGGCGAGCCGGCCAGCCAGTCGAGGTAGCCGCCGGCGTCCCGCATCGCCGGCGCGGGGGTGAGGGCCGACATCACGGGGCCGAGCTGTTCGAAGATCTCCGGCCGCTGGGCGGGATCGATGTGGTCGGGCAGGTCCACCAGCGGGGCGCGCCCGGAGCGGTAGAAGACGTTGGGCACCAGCACCGTGTAGCCGTGCCCGGCCAGACGCCTGGCCATCGCCTCCAGGGACGGCCGCAGTCCGAAGGCATCCATGTACAACAGGATTCCGGGGTGCGGCCGGCCGTCGTCCGGGTGGGCGAGATACGCGTCGGCGACGCCGTCCGGAGTGGGGAGGTTCAGCGAGACCCCGCGCGAGTTCGTCATGTCGGCTGCCATCTCCGCACCGCACCTTTCATCGGGCTTCCCGGGCGGCTCATGAGGCGGACGGCTGGTCCGCAGGTCGCCCGTACGACGAATTCCCACAGTAACCAACACCTTCGAGCGCCAGTATCGCCAGGTGGGGGTAGGGCATGGTCCCCCTCTCCCGCCGCGGGAGAGGGGGGAACCGTGCCTGAACTGCTCAATGCTCACTGCTGCAGGGGCTCGACTTCGAGGTACCAATGGCGGCGTGGGCCCCGGTACTCCAGCGCCTGCCACCCCAGCGCCCGCAGAGCGGAGCCGCAGCGCCGTAGTTCTTCCTGTTCCTGGTGCGCTGCGCCGCTTCCCGGAGGGCCCAGCCATTCGATTCGCGCCACCGCGGGTGGCTCGGCCGGGTCGACGCGATAGCCGGTGGCGACCGGCTGCCCGTCGACGTCCACTGCCGACGGCGGAATTCCGGCGGCTTCCAGGCAGAGAGCGATGGCACGCACAGGCTGACGCCGTTCCCATTCGGCGGTCGTGGCAAGAGGGTCGGCGGCCTCTGCGTTCATCAAGGTCCGGATGTTCAGCAGCGCGTCGAAGGCGGTCTTTACGGTGGCAGCCCGATGCAGCGGCGGGGCACCGGGCGCCTTTTCATTGCCGGTGCGGACCTCGAAGGCCGGGGCCGAGCCGTTCCCGGGCTCTGTCATCGGTGTCCCTTTGTCTCTGGGCGGCTGTCGCTGAGCGGCAGTCTCGCCGACGTCGCGGGGGGGGGGGGACGCTCAACCGGGCTGCGTATCAGGGCAGTCGGCGCCCCATCTTTGCCGATTGCCGATTCCGTCCCTTGGTGTCCCACCACTCTTCCAACAAGGAGCGGACGAGGTGGACAAGCACGCCGAGCCGATCCGGGTCAGGGGAGGGGGAAGCGAACACATCGGCGAAGGACTTGTCCTCCCACGGCAGGGCGAACTCCCAGCGCTCGTCGTGATGGCCAGGACGCGCAACCGTGAGCCGATAGGTCAACGTAAGGCTGCGGTCAGGGTGATGCTCCACCGAGAGCTCCGAGACGCGGAAGCTGATCCGGCCGTCACCGGTGCTGTACGCGCGAGCCAGAGCTCGCTCAGCCGGCGTCCGCGTCACCATGCTCCGGCCCTCATCACACGGTTCGAGCGAGTCGGAAGCCGAGATCGTCAATGGCGAACGAGGGGTGACTGCGACGACGAACGGATGCGCCGCAGCCGCGCGTCGATTCGGCCCAGCCTCCGCCGCGGAAGATGCGGTAGGAGCCGTAGACCTCCTCGTCGTAGAGATCCCAGCACCACTCCCAGACATTGCCCAGCATGTCGTGCAGACCCCAGGGGTTGGGCGCCTTTCCGCCGACGTCGTGGACTCGGCCTCCGGAGTTGTCCGCGTACCAGGCGATGTCGTCGATCTCTCCGTACCGATACCCGCTGGTCCCGGCCTTGCAGGCGTACTGCCATTCCGCCTCGGTCGGCAGGCGGTAGCCGTCGGACGTCCAGTCACAGGCCACTTCCCCGCTCTCCGGGTCGCGGGAGTACGCCCGGCCCAGTCCCGCGAGGTCCGATACGCGGTTGCATACGTCGATCGCGTCGAGCCAGCTGACGTTCGTCACGGGCGCTGTCCCGCTCATGGCGGGATCGATGTCCACCCCCGTGACGGCGCGGTGGAGTCGCTCGGTGACGGGGTACCGCCCGAGCAGGAAGGGAGCGATCTCCTTCTGCCAGCGGGTGCCGCGCCGGTCGTCTCGAAGGTCCACGACGCCACCGGGGACATGCACCATCGAAGAGGTCGTCAGAGCCTCGACGGTGAGGGATGGGGGCTGGGTTTGCACGTACGGGCCTCTCTGTCCGAAGCGACCCAAGCGTCGCGGCCCTCACGATACGCAGGCGGGAGCGGGCCGTTCGAAAAAATGCGAGGCCGGTCGCGCCCGACTGTGCCAGGCTGGCAGACCATCGGATCGTCCCCGGCGCAATGCCTGCCGGCTCGTCATGGGAGCGTAAGTGCTGGCACCTCGCGTGGACCCCCTGCTGCAGCAGTTCGACTTCGCGTGTGAGCGCCTGGCCGGCCGTATGGCAGGTCTGGTGATGGACAGCGGCGACGGCTCGGAAACCGCGGTCGGCCCCATGTCCGATGAGGAGTTCTTCTGGGAGCCGGTGCCTGGCTGTTGGTCGGTGCGCAGGCGTGCGGACGGGCCGGGCCCGCGTGCGACGCTTCTGGCCGGCGCCGGTGACTGGGGCCGCGACGCGGCGTCCTACCCGCATCCCTGGCCGCCGCCCTTCACCACCGTCGCGTGGCGCCTGAGCCACCTGAGCGAGATGCTGACCCTCCGGGCCGACCACACGGCCGGCGGCCACAGCCTCACCAGGGACGACTACCCCGTCAGCGGGGACGTGGCAGGTGCGATCGCGGCCTTCGACGTAGGCGTTACGGCGTGGCGGAAGGCGCTGTTGACCATCGACGACGCCGCGCTCGACACCGTCGGATACTGCACCTATCCCCATGGCAGTGACCCGGAGGACCCCTTCATCGACATCGTGTGGTGGGTCAACCAGGAAGTCCTGCACCACGGAGCCGAGATCGCGTTGCTACGCGATCTGTACCGCGCACGTCCACGCTGACCCGCCACCAGCGGCCACGCGTGCAGATGGCGGAACGCCTCACGGAGGCCCTGCGAGTGGCCTCGGCCGGCGGACCTTCCCCGTCGCGCGGGAGCGACCTCAGCGGTGGCTCAGTACGTTGACCACCCGGCCATTCGGGTCGCGGACGAAGAACCGCCGTACTCCCCACTCCTCGTCCTGCAGCGGGTGCACGATCTCCAGGCCGCGGTCCCGCATGGCCGCATGGGCCGCGTCCACGTCGTCCACCTCGATGCTCAGGTCGGGGGCGACCGGAGCGGTCTTGTCCCTGGTCATCAAGCTGACTTGTGCCGCTGGATCGGACGGGGAAGCCAGCGTCACGATCCAGCCGTGGTTCATGACCTCCTCGAACCCCAGCAGGCCGTAGAACTCCCGGCTTTCCTCCACTGCCTTTGACGTGATGACGGGCATGACACGGCGAACTGCCATCGATGACTCCAAGTGAAGTGACATGTCTCCGAGAACCTCCGAGCCTCTCCAGGAGTACTACGGCGAACCCGCCGCTGCACGCTCTTCGCACCAGGCCATGGCGCGGCGTTCACCGTTCGGGCATCGGAGTGCTCGGTATGACGGGGATGAGTAGCGCTGTGATGTTGTCCTGCCCGTCGGCCTCGCGGGCGTATGTCACCAGCGACCGCGCCTCGGCCAGGAGCCCGCTGCCGGCGGAGGCCGAGGGACGATGACGGGTGAGCTGGGCGCGCAGCCGGTCGGCATCGGGCAGGCAACGCCACAGCCCGTCCGTGCACAACAACAGGCGGCCGGCTGTGGAGGGTCGGTAGCTGCGCACTCGCGCGGCAGGCTCGTCGGCGTCGGCTCCCAACCAGGCGGCGAGAGCTTCGTGCTTGCCCGTATCGTCCTCGGTCAGCGCCATCCCGGGTCCCTCGTTCGGAAGCCAGTACGCTCGGCTGTCGCCGATCCAGGCACTCCAGACGCCCTCCGGGCCGGCGATGCCGGCGACGTAGGTGCAGGCCGGTGCGGCGTCCGCCGACGACGCCAACGCCGTGACGGCGTGCGCCGCATCAAGGGCGGCCCGGGTCAGTGCCACCTCCGGCAGGTTGCCTGTCCGTAGCCGCGCCGCCACTGACGCCGCACCGACTTCGGCAGCCACTTGTGCTGCTCGCTCCGACCGGGGCGACAGGGAAACGCCGTCGCAGACGACGCCGATCGTCCAGCCGTCGGTGAGGGCCAGGGCCATGGCGTCGGCGTTCATGCCGCGCTGCGCGCCGCGGTCGCTGACGCCCGCCGCGCCATCGTCCGCTGTGATCTCCACATGGGAGCGGAAAGCCGGCTGCGCTGCACCGCAGTCCCAGCAGTGGCCGTCGGGTGCGACGGTTCCACCGCACAACCCGCACTCCGGCGTCTGCGTCATGGCTCCTGAATCTTTCCCGAAGAATCCCCACCTCCCACGGGAAGGAGACTAATCGGCTAGGCATTGCGGCGGCTGTTGGCTGTTGGCTGTCGGGTGCCGGGGTGTCTCTGGACCCCGTGCCAGCCCTGGCCGAAGACCTCCAGGCCCTCAAGCCGCACCTGGCCCAGCTCGATGAGCCGGAGCGCACCCTCATCGAGCTCCGCTTCGGCGCGGAGATGACGCAATCCGAGATCGGCACGGAACAGGGCATGCCCCAGATGCACGTCTCCGGTCTGCTCTCCCGTACCTACGCCACTCTCCGAGAAGCGCTGCTCGCCGAAACGTGAGCGGGCGGCACGGCGCGCCCGGAGTGTGCCTGCCGACCGCCGCACTCACCTACTGCGCCGCCAGGTGTCGTGAGCTCGTGCTCGGCATTCAGCCTCCCTCACCGTTCACCAGCGTCTGCACTGCTCTGTCGAGCCTCGCCTGCCGGCTCTCGGGCGTGTGGGCCTGAAGCAACGGCAGGATGACCTGATACCGGCCGGTCTTGTCGAGTGCCTCGAAGGCCCTCTTGGCGTCAGGGTGCTCATCGAGCGCCGCGGCGAGATCGGGCGGCACCGTCGCGTTCTTCTGGGACTCGTAAGCCCTCGCCCATCGCCCGTCCTCCTGGGCCCGGCGGACCTCAGCGAGCCCTGGTTCGCGCATCCGTCCCGCGGCCGTCAGCCCGGCCACCTTGTCGACATTCACCTGTGACCACAGGCTCTTGGGTCGGCGCGGCACATACTTCTGCAGATAGTGCCGCTCGTCGAGCGAACGTCGCTGACCGGAGATCCAGCCGTAGCACAGCCCGATGTCGACCACCTCGTCATCGGTGACCGTCGGAATGCCGGACTTCTTCTTCGCCATCTTGATCCACACACCTTCGTGGCGCGTGTGATGCTCGGCCAGCCAGCTCTCGAACGCCTCGGCGTCCGCGAAGGCGATGATCTCCACTCCGTCGAGTTCATCCATCCGCTCAGGCTATAGGCCGGGTCTGACAAATGATCACGGCACGGTTCCGGAACCCGGTGGATCCGAAACCGGGAAGAGCCGCGCGGTAGCGTGGCGATCATGGACTGGGAAATACGCCCGGCGTCGGTGTCGGACGTCGAGACCGTGGCCGAGTTGCGTGCCGTGGTCCTGCGGGCGGATCTGGAGGGGCTCGGACGGTACGACGAGCATCGGGTGCGGCAGCGGCTGCGGGACGCCTTCGACCCCGTGCACACCTGGGTGATCGAGGTGGGCGGCGCGTTCGCCGGCTGCGTGGCGGTGCGACCGGCCGAGGACGCCCAGTGGTTGGAGCACTTCTATCTGGCCCCGCGCCTTCAGGGCCGCGGCATCGGTTCGGACGTGCTGCGCAGGCTGCTGGAGCGGTATGACCGCATCGGTGTCCTCG
This sequence comes from Streptomyces sp. NPDC048248, assembly GCF_043201875.1. Lineage (NCBI taxonomy): Bacteria > Bacillati > Actinomycetota > Actinomycetes > Kitasatosporales > Streptomycetaceae > Streptomyces > Streptomyces sp. NPDC048248. The sequence goes on along the minus strand of NZ_JBICZL010000001.1, from coordinate 592,184 downwards.
TCCGCCTGAACGTGTTGCAAGGCAGCCCGGCCCGGCGGCTCTACGAGCGACACGGGTTCACGGTCGAGAGCGAGGACTCCGTGGACGTGTTCATGGTGCGCAAGCCCGGCCAGGTCCTGACCGATAAGTGATCACGATTCCCGACGGTTCGATGCTCTTCGCGTCCGGTTCCCCGGCTTACGAAACCCCGTGGCACGTCGACGGAGACCCCCACGCCGTCCTGGGCTCTTTCGGCATCGACCTGGCCGATCTGACCGAGGATGATCGCGAATACATCGCCCTGGTCGAGAAGCCTCACCTCACGAACTGGGAGGTGCTCGGCGCGGTGGTGCTTGACCGCTGTGGCCGTGGGTCCATGGCCGGACTTGAGATGTCCGTATTCCGCGTCCGTCACACCGAGGAATACACCTCGCTGATGGAGGAGAAGTGGATGCATGCCTCCTAGGAGCCAGGTGGCGTATCCGGTGAGCCGTGTTCGCGGGCGCAGGCGCACTGCTTCCGCGATGACGGATCCGGCCTTGGGCGGCCTGCCCACCCCGACCGGAGGGACACAGGCGTCCTCGTCCGACAGGGCAGGCGTACCCGACCGGACCGGGCACAGGATGTCGGGTCCGCCGAGGGGGTGCCTCCTTAACGTGAAGCACGAAAGGGAAGGAGGCCGCGGTGCTGGAGCGGCTCAACCAGGCCATGGAACACATCGACCGTCACCTTGATCAGCGGATCGAGGTGGCCGACCTGGCGGCGATCGCTGTGACGTCGGAGTACCACTTCCGGCGGCTGTTCTCCGCGCTGGCGGGGATACCGCTGTCGGAATACATCCGGCGACGGCGCCTGACGGTCGCGGGGGCCGAAGTGCTGGCGGGGAATCGCACGCTGCTGGAGATCGCGGTGCGGTACGGCTATGCCTCGGGGGAGGGGTTCGCGCGTGCGTTCCGTCTCATGCACGGTGTCGGACCCGGCGAGGCCAGACGGTCCGGCGGGAGTTTGCAGTCCCAGCCGCGGTTGTCCTTCCGTCTCACCGTCGAAGGGAGTAGCAGCATGCGTTACCGGGTCGAGGAGAAGGAAGAATTCCGTGTGGTCGGCAGGAAGGCGCGGGTCCCCCTCGTGCACGAGGGGGTGAATCCGGCCATCGCCGCTTTCATCCGCGGCCTCGGCAAGGAGACGCTGGAGCGCATCGAGAGCCTGTCCGATCAGGAGCCGGAAGGCATCGTCTCGGTGAGTGATCAGCTGGACGAAAGCCGTGCCGAAGGTACCGAACTCGATTACTACCACGGGGTGGTGACCCGCGCCGCGGTGCCCGAGGACATGGAGTCGCTCACCGTCCCGGCAGGAATGTGGGCCGTCTTCGACAGTTCCGGGCCGTTTCCGCAGGCGCTCCAGTACCTGTGGCGGGACGTGTTCACGCAGTGGTTCCCGTCCAACCCCTACCGCAGTCGCCCGGGGCCCGAAATCCTGCGCACCCGGTTGACTGAGGACGGGGCACAGGCGGAAGCGCAACTGTGGATTCCGGTGGAGCGGACAGCGGTCTGATCGCACGCGCTCGGCGGTCAGGGGGCCGGCGTGGTTGTAGGCGCGAGGTGATCGGGTACGCGGTCCCATGAGCCGGGTGGCGAGTACGTTGCCCGGCACCTCGTAAGGACCGCCCCGCGTTGCGTCTCCCGACCCGCAGAGAGGCCGGGGAACGCAACCGCAGGCACAACCGACCTGGAGAGGAAGGCCCACCATGACCGAAGCGGAAGAGGCGGCACAGACGAATCAGGGCGCGGCCCGGGTCCAGGTGGAGGTCACCGGCTGCGCGGCCGAGGACGCCCACACGGTCTTCAGCGCGCTCAACTCGGTTTTCAGCTCCGACCGGGCGACCGACGACGCACCGCGCGGCTCGGCGGGGAGCGGGCCGACGGTGTGGGCCGCGACCGTCGACGTATCGCAGTCCCCGGCCGCCGCAGGGCCCCACCGGCTGACCGGGCCGGTGACGGCCACCTTCCAGGGCGGCTATTGGGCGGTCGACCGGCTGCGCACAGGTCTGGCCTCGGTGTTCACCGTGGAGGAGGTCGGCGCGACCTCCGGTGACCAGGAGCAGGAGGTTCAACTGCGCCTGGTGCCCCGGCAGGCGGCTTAGTGGCCGGAGTTTCCCACTGAGAGGAGACCTCAGCGCCCGCCCCAGCCGACCCCCTCGGACTGCAAGGTCTTCATACGCTGCTGAGCGGTCGAGAGGTGCCGGGGGTCCAGCTGGGGCAGCTGCCGAAGCAGGTTGAGCAGCTCCGGGCCGTTCTCCAGCGCTTCGTCGGAGTCCTCGATCTGCAGCCAGCAGTAGTGGGCGCCCTTCGCCGCGTTGAGGACCTCGGGAGCGTCCGCAGCCTGCCGGCCGAGCCGCGTGTGTGCGGCGGCAACCCACAGTTGCGTGGCCTGCGCCCAGCTGCCTGCGATGCGGGCGAGATCAGCCCTGATCTCCGCCCACTGCGTCGCCTCCGGTGAGTTGAACCCGTACCTCTGCAGGGCCTGCTGCTCCCAGGCTTCCGCCATCTCGGCGGCTTGGGAGTGCCGTCCGGCCTGGGCCGCCTGCCAGATGAGTGGCCGGGGGTCAGGCTGAGTGGGCGCCGGCGGCTGCTGGGCCGGAGGTTCCTGGGGCGGCGGCGCAGCGACCGGCGGCGCGAAGGCAGGTGCCGGCGGCGGGACGGACGGCATCGGCGGTGTGGGGCGCTGTTCGGCAGGTGCCGGTGGTGGTGCGTCGGAAAGCTGCACATCAGCCCACCATTGCTCCTGCCGCACCTGCGCGGGCTCGGCGGGCGACAGGGGGGCGGATGCCTGGTGAGGGACCGGAAGCGTGTGCGGCAGCGGACGGAGTTCTGGTGCCGGGTGTGGTGCGTCGACCGTCGACGATTGAGCACCGTCGGGCCGCAGATGCGCGTGGACCGGGGAAGCGTCAGGGGGAGACGGCGCAGGGAGCGGCACCGAAGCGGCGTACGGCGGTGCGGATGGTGCTGCCGGGGGAGGGGGCTGCGGAATCTGCCGGGGGGGAATTGGTTCCGGGCCGACGGGAATGCCTGCCTCCGTCGGCTCCTGCGGGGGCGTCAGCGTCCTCGCAGGCGCGTCCTCGTACGCGTCGGCGGTCGGGGACAGTGCAGGCACCATGGGCAGTACGAGGGTCCCGGGCGGGAAGCTCGCCGCGGCGACGGCTGCGGCGTGCAACTGTGCGTGCGTGTGCCGGTCGGCGGATCGCCGCAGCACATCGATCACGCCGCGGGTGTAGTCGCTCACCCCGTCGTTGCCGGCCCCGGGGAAGCCGGGTGGGCTGACCACGCCGTACAGCGTGAATCCTGCGGTGAAGCCGTCGATGTCGGCCTGCAGTTGTTCCCAGGCCCCCTTGTCGGCAGCCAGGTCGACCAGCAGCGTCGAGGTGCCCGGTGGGCGCAGGCGCAGCTCGTGGCGCAGCCACTGCCACGGCAGGGCGGTGTAACGGACGTTCGCCGCCGTCGTGCCCGCAAGCGCGAGATGGAGCTGATGTGCCTTACGGTCGGTGGTCAGGCGCCCCGACAGGTAGACCAGCAGGGGGCCGGGTGTCGACGCGGCGACGCGCAGCCGCTGCAACGTGCTGTTCTGGTCGCGGACTCCGTCGAGGTGGGTGGCGTCCGCCGGGACGTCACTGCCGAGCAGCAGCGGGGTGGGGAGGACGGTCAGGGCGGTGAGGTTCTGGCTGGGGAGAACCTGAGGCCGTCGGCGGTGCATTGCCTGGTCTCCGGCTATCAGCAGCACATGCCCGCGCTGTTGCTCTTCGCGCTGCTCAGCCCCGTTGTTGCTCATAAGGGCACCGTACGTCCACGCACGCGGCCAGGGCACATTTTCTGCCGAGGCCCCTGCGGCGCCCCTTCTCGGCGTAACTACTGTCCGCGGGCTGCGGGTGCGCCGGCGAATGCATCGCGGCGAGCGGCGGCGTACGGACGAGTGCCGAGGTCCGGCGGCGCATCACGCTCACCCCATGGCGCACAGCGTCAGAGGCGCCGCGCCCGCCGTATCGACGGAGAACGTCGTCTACTGGGCGCAACTCTCGGCGCCCGAATGCCGCCGTTGACGGCCTCCGCGTCGTCGGCCGCCGAGCGCCGCGGCGTGCTGTTCGCACGGCCGTCGGCGCGTATCCGTGAGTCGATGTCTCAATCGGCTATGGGAACCCGGAGCCGGTCCCACGACGTCCGACCCGGCATGCCGTCGGCGTCCGCTCCACGGAAGCCCAGCTTCCGCTGCCACTTGGCGTAGGACTGTCGGTGTTCGTCACTCCACCAGGAGCCGGGGTCCCCGGTGTAGCCGGAGCATCCCTCGCTGATGAGGCGGTAAGCCATCCTCACGATAAGGGGGCTGTTCGGCATGCTCGCGAACCACTCCTTCCCTGGGAAGGGTTCACATCCCGCCGGTGGGCCGTGAGGCGCCGGTGCCGGACCCGGCTGTTCCGTCTTGGCGACGATAAGCCGTTGTCCGATCTGAATGATGTTCGCGTTCGGGATGTTGTTCCAGCGCTGAAGCTGCTCCACGGTTGTGTGGTATTTCAGTGCCAGCGCATAAAGTGTGTCACCTGTCTTCACTGTGTAGTAGGTGTCCTGTGTCGCCTTCTCTTTTGTGCTCATGTCATTACCGTAGGACTCTCCCCGGGCGTCCGCATCTTCTTCGACGTCGTTGATGTGCGGGGGAGTTACTCCATTCTATACAAGACATTTTACGCTCATGTGAAGGGCCGTGCAGGCGACATCGAGGCGTTGTTCAATTCGTACGTCCGTGAAATGTTGATGGTGAAATCAGTGTCGCTATCGGTGGTGGTCGGTACCCGTGTCGCGGTATTCGATTTCGAGCCCGGTCCGTCATGATCTCTCAGCTGGCGGCTGGGATTTGCGGGTCACGAGCCTGCTTGTTCGGGGTGGCGTTCGGTCCGCCTACCGAGTTCAGTACCGTCTGGGCCTGGTTGTCGACGAACCTGGTGAAAAGCTGCTGGGCGTAACCGAAAATCACTGCCCAAGCAATGATCTGGGCGGAGGAGTCGAGGGACTGCAGCCCCGGGACGAACTCCCCGCGCATCAGCAGGAGCCCGAGTACGGCGGTCAACGCGCCCGTCGGCAGCTTGAGCAATGCCAGTGCCACCGGGACGTTGTAGGGCGTCGAGGTGCCTCGGATCCGTCGCAGTGAGGCTGCCGCGGCAACGGCGGCAGCCACCAGGCCGATGAACTCGACGACGGGGTAGTCCCATGGAGACGCCACCGTCGCGTAGAGGTCATCGACATCAGCCCCAGCGCCCTTGCTCTGTTCGGACGAATCGCTCGCGGTGGGGCAGACGATCCCGATTCCTGCGGGTTTGAAGCAGATCGGAACGGTCTCCGGAGAAACGACACCGAAGACACCGACCAGAGCGGCGATGACCGTGAGGACCGCGGCGAGTCCGTACACGATCCGGGCGAAACTGCGGACTCGCAGCCCCTCCCTGAGATGCGCCTGGCGGGCCACTCCCATCGCGTCGACGAGCACTTCGCGTTGCGCGTCATCGAATGAGCTGCCCGCTCGAACGGAGAGGGCGATCTGCTCGACCTGCACTCTTCGTTCATCGCTCACGGGGAGATGCTCGCGGATGTACGCCACGAATCCCGGCATCATGGCGCTGACTTTGCTCAGCGGCGACAGCCGCAGCATGAGGCTGTGCGCCACGTCGAAATGTGTCTGGGCGACCGCCAGGTGTGCTGAAGGCAGCCGCCGCGGGTGGTCGTGGCGGAGGGCACTCCTTGCCTCCTCCAATTCCTTGAACGCCTGCACCGCCAACATCTGGGCATCCGCGGGTGCCGGCCCTTGATCCGACTCGGTCTCGGTACGGAGAAGAGCCTCCAGTTCGCTGATGCGCGAACAGAGGACTTCCCTGAGCTCCCAGAGACCCCGCTCGCATTTGCCGGCTTTCCGGCGCTCCCACATTCCTCGACCGTCTGTCATGTTCCGACTATTGCCGGTGAAAAGGCCCACTACCAAGGGTGACGCGCTGGCGGCACGGGAATCGCCGCCCCCGGGACGGGGCCCAGGTGCGGGTTTCCGGAACCTCTCCGGATCCCCCACCCGGACGGCCGGCGGACCCTGTCACCCGTTGGTCCTGCAGGAGCGCAAAACGCACTACCGCACCAAGCAGGGGCGCTTGCTGTCGAACTCCCAGCCAGGAATCAGGTAACGCATCCCGGCCGCGTCGTCCCGTGCGCCCAACGCCTTTGCCTTGTACAGCTCGTGGGCCGCGAGCAGGCGGTCCATGTCGAGCTGTACGCCCAGGCCGGGGGCGTCCGGGACAGCGATCTCGCCGTCGACGATGCGCGGCGGTGCAGTGGTGAGCCGCTCCAGCCCCTCCTGCCAGATCCAGTGTGTGTCCAGGGCGTTGTACGCGCCCGGAGCTGCGGCTCCGCAGTGGGTCACCATGGCGAGGGAGATGTCGAAGTGGTTGTTGGAGTGGCATCCCCAGGTCAGGCCCATCGCGTTGCACAGTTGAGCCACGCGTACGGAGCCCTGCATGGTCCAGAAGTGCGGATCGGCCAAGGGGATGGAGACCGACTGCAGGGCCAGGGCATGCGTCAGCTGCCGCCAGTCGGTGGCAATCATGTTGGTCGCCGTGGGCAGCCCGGTGGCGCGCCGGAACTCGGCCAGGATCTCGCGTCCGGAGTAGCCGCCCTCGGCTCCGCAGGGGTCCTCGGCGTAGGCGAGGGTGCCGACCAGAGGCGCACAGAGGTCGATGGCCTCGCTCAGCGACCATGCGCCGTTCGGGTCGAGGGTGATGCGGGCCTGAGGGAAGCGGTCCTTCAGGGCGCGGATCGCCTTGACCTCCTCCATCCCTTCCAGGACACCGCCCTTGAGCTTGAAGTCCCGGAAGCCGTACAGGTCGTAGGCGGCCTCGGCCTGGCGGACGATCGCCTCGGGGGAGAGGGCCTCCTCGTGCCGGATCCGGTACCAGTCGGTGGCGGAGTCGGTCTCGCGGCAGTAGTCGAGGTCGGTGCGGTCGGGGTCGCCGACGTAGAAGAGGTAGCCGAGGACGCGTACCGAGTCGCGCTGCTGTCCGTCACCCAGGAGCGCCGCGACGGGCACGTCCAGGTGCCGGCCCAGGAGGTCCAGCAGTGCGGACTCGACGGCGGTGACGGCGTGGACGGTGGTCCGCAGGTCGAAGGTCTGCGCACCGCGTCCGCCGGAGTCGCGATCGGCGAACCGGCTCCCGATCGCCTGCAGGACGCGCTTGTAGTCGCCCAACTTCGCTCCCACGACGAGTGGTTCGGCGTCCCGCAGGGTCTGAGTGATCTTCTCGCCACCGGGTACTTCACCGAGCCCCGTACGGCCCTCGGAGTCCTGGAGGACGATGACGTTCCGGGTGAAGTAGGGGCCGTGCGCGCCGGAGAGGTTCAGCTCCATGCAGTCCCGGCCGGCTACCGGATAGACGGAGAACGCGGTGACGGTCGGCTGCTTGCTCATGCTCATCAACGTCCTTGTATAGGGGAGGACCAAGTGGTGCGGATGGTTGACGGGTACTTCAGAGGCCGAGGGCGTTGAGGGCCCCTTCTAGTGCCAGGACACCTCCGAGGCCGAGGAGCGCGAGCACCGTCGTATAGGTGGTGCGGACCTTGATCGCTTCGATCACCGAGAGGTTGAAGTACTCCTTGAAGAGCCAGAACCCGGGGTCGTTGACGTGGGAGAAGGCGATCGATCCACAGGAGACCGCGAGCACCATGATCTCGGGCTGGACGCCACTGCCCGCGAGGAGCGGCAGCACCACACCGGAGGCCGTGACGACCGCTACCGTCGCCGAGCCGAGCGCCACGCGCAGGATGACCGCGATGAGCCAGGCGAGGATGACCGGCGAGATGGACCAGCTGTCCGTTGCGGTCTTGATGTAGTCGGAGATGCCGCCTTCCACCAGGACGTTCTTGAAGGCGCCGCCGGCACCGATGACCAGGAGGATCATCGCCATCGCCTTGGCCGCGGAGCCGCAGGAGGCGCTGACGTCCGCCAGGCTGCGACCGATCCGCGGCCCGAACGCCCAGATCGCCAGCAGCAGGGTCAGCAGCAGGGCGATCGGCGCCGAGCCGATGAACGCGACGGCGTGCAGGAATGGGCTCTCATCGGGGGTGACCATGTGGGTGACGGCGGCGCCGGCGATCAGCACCACCGGGAAGAGGGCGACGAACAGTGACCAGCCAAGGCCGGGCATTTCCTCGTCGGCGAATTCGCGGTCGCTGACCAAGCCGGTGGGGATGGCGGGGTCCATCCGCTTGATGAACGGCAGACGCGGCCACGCCAGGGCGATGAAGGCACCGACCGGTACCGCGACGAAGAGGCCGTAGAAGAGCGCGAGGCCGACGGACGCGTGGAAGGTCGCGGCGACGGCCGTGGGGCCGGGGTGCGGGGGGAGGAAGCTGTGCATGGTGGACAGGGCGATGGACATGGGCAGCCCGACCCACAGCAGTTTCGCCCCTGTGACGCGTACGAGGGTGAAGGCGATCGGCACGATGATGATGAAGGCGACCTCGTAGAACATGGTCACGCCGATGAGCATGGACGTGACCACCATGGCCACCTGGACTCCTCGCGGCCCGAAGGCGTCCAGAAGCTTGTTCGCGATGCGCTGCGCGGCGCCGGAGTCGCCCATGACGCGGCCGACCATGGCTCCGAGCCCGATGGTCAGCATGGTGTCACCGATCTGGTCCCCGATGCCCGCGGAGAGGACGTCGGGGATGGTCGCCGCCGGAATCCCCTGGACCAGCGCGACGCCGACGGCCACGAGCAGGAGGGCGGCGAAGCCGTTCAGTTTCAGCCGGGTCATGAGGAGCAGCAGAACTGCCACGCTGACCCCGACTACGACTAGTGGCATGTCAGTTCCCCTTTGAACTGGGACCAAGTGGCCGGCGAAATCCGCTGGTTGCGGTGCGGCGTGAGACGCGGCGGCTACTGGTGTGCGGTGCTACGGACGGCTTGGCGCGACCGGGGGTGGGCCCGCACGGTCGGCGGTGGAGCGGAAATGCGCAGGAGGTGGGACGCCCGGGGCAGCTCCGGGTGACTGTGCTCGGTGCGGGCCTCTCGTGTCGCTGTCGTGCCTCCTGTCGGAGCCGATGACGGGGGGCTGACTGCGTGCGGCGCCCGACCGGGCCGTGCGGTCATCCGGTCCGTGCGAGCATCGGGGCTGTGTCACCTGCGAGGCGTGCAGGGCCGGCGGGCCCGGCGGCTCGTCAGGCGGGGCGTCGTACCGCGCCGACCAGATTCAGGCCGTCGTCGAGGACCTTCTCCAGGTCGGCGAGGTCGCCAGGGCCGGGGTCGGTGAGCGGGGCACGGACCGGGCCGACCGGGAGACCGCGCAGTCGGGCAGCTGCCTTGACCAGCGAGACGGCGTATCCCGGCACCCGGTCGCGCAGCTCGACAAGAGGGACGTAGAAGTCGCGCAGCAGCTTGGTCACGCCTGCGTCGTCCCCCTCTTGCAGGGCGGTGAAGAAGGCGTTCGCGATCTCGGGGGCGAAGGCGTGGACGGCGGACGAGTAGGCGGGGACGCCCACGGTGGCGTAGGCGCGGGCCTGGATCTCGGCGGTGGCGGCGCCGTTGAAGAAGAGGAAGCCTTCGGGGGCCGCGAGTGTGAGGCGCTGTAGCCGGTCGAGGTCGCTGTGTCCGTCCTTCAAACCGATGACGGAGGGGATCTCCGCTATGCGGCGCAGACTCTCCGCGGTGAAAGTGACCTGGCCGCGCTGGTACGCGATGAGCGGCAGGCCCGTGCCGGCGGCGATCCGTCGCAGCTGCTCCACCAGGCCGGCCTGCGGGGCCCCGACCAGGTAGTGCGGGAGCACCAACAGGGCGTCCGCGCCTGCCTCCTCCGCGATCCGGGCGAAGCGCACTGATTGTGCCCAGCCGTAGCCGACGCCCGCGACCACCGGGAACCGGCCGTCGGCGATCTCGACCGTGGCCCGGACGACCGCGCGGTACTCGTCCTCGTCGAGCGAGAAGAACTCCCCGGTTCCGCAGGCGGGGAACACCGCACCCGGCGCCGTCGCCAACTGGCCGGTCAAATACGCCCGGTAGGACTCCAGGTCGAGGCTGCCGTCGTCCCGCAGGGACGTGAGCGGGAAGGACAACACCCCGCGGGCCATGCCGTCGCGCAGCCGCTGAACAACGTCTTCGGGCTCCACGCTGATCTGTCCCATGAATGCGATCCCTATATGTAGACGACGTCTATGTATGAGGATGGAGGCTAAGTTGGTGAACCGGGCGGGGTCAATGGGTGCGACGACGCGGATTTCTGGGGGATCGAGAGGCTCGGCGTAGGCGCGAGGTCCGCGAAGTGAGGTCAGAGGCGTCCGCGGAGTGCAGCCGGCGCTCCGCATCGGCGTGCGCCGAACTGACTGCCGCTCCGGGCAGTTGCGCCCGGCTCATGGGTGCAGGCGCCCTCGCCGACGTCCGCGACCGGAGAGCAGCGGGCAGCAGTGATCCCCGAGGAGCGCGAACCCCGAGTCGGGCGCACGAAAAGTCATTGCCGGCCCGACGGCCGGTCCAGGAGGATCGGCCCTTGTGACTCTGCGCGCTGATCAAGTTCAGGCCGATGACCACGACCCGCGTGCAGGTGTGCTCCCTTGTGCGCAGCCGGTCCGTGAAACCCGGCACCTCGCATTAACGAGGTGAGTGTGAGTAGCAACATGGTAAATGCCAAGCTATTTGGCGCATACGCCTCTTGGTTGTCCCTCCAGCATGGCGCGCTTCGGGCCGTACTTTTCCGTGTGGTGCACCAGTCGTGCGGAGCGGCCTCCCGTTGCTTCACTTGCCGGAGCCGGCCAGAACCTGCCGGCTCGAATCGGAGGGCGCAGAGCGCGCCGGCGGGCGTGGCGCGGTGCCCGTCGTCGCACGACGTTCGGAGGATGAGCCTGGAAGATGCAGCCTGTGGGTTCGTAGATTGCTCACAATTGCGAGGCGATATGCCCTATCCAGCTCGCAGGCGAGGTTCCACGCCGCCGCTGCCGGGTATCTCTCGCGGCAGCCGCAGCAGGGACTGTCCGATTGGGGACCCATGAGCCGCCTCAGCACACCGCCGCGCACCTCGCCCGCCGCTCCCGCCTCTCGTCCCGTGCACGATGCTTCCTTCGTCGTGTACGGGCAGGTGGCCGAGCCGGCCACACTCACCGTCTCGCACCTGCGGGAGGGCTGGGAGCAGCACCGGGCCGACGTGGTCTTCGACTGCGCCACCAACGGGCCTCACACCTTTGAAGGGCCCCTGCTGCGCGACGTGGTCACGAACGCCGGCCCGACCTTCGATCCCCGGCGCCGAAAGGACCGCTCGCGTTTCGTGCTGGCCGTCAGCGGCGGGGACAGTCATCACACCGTCCTGTCCTGGGCGGAGATCGATGCCGACTTCCGCAACACCCCGATCCTGTTGGCCACCCGCATGGACGATCTGGACCTCGACAGCGCGGGGAGCCAGCTGGTGGTGCCCTCGGACCGTTGTGGAGCGCGGTACATCAGCGCGATCACCAGTATCTGGATCGGTTCCTGCGCCGTGCCCGCGTGGGGGCTGAAGGACCGCTGAAGAAGTCCGCCGATCACCGCCGGCCCGCTCCCTGCGGGGATCCCTCCCGTCGGTCGGGAACAGCGGCTCGATGAACCGCCTGCGCTCCGGCCTCGTCCTCCTTCGCAACAGCCCTCATGCGCACAGGAGACCGACCGTGACCGACAAGGACGTTGAGCAGGCCGACGAGCGCAGTCTCGGATATGGGCCCTGGTGGGCGGCGCTCGGGACGTTCGGGGCGGTCGGACTGATCGCCTTCGGGGGTATCGCGGCAGCCTGGGTCTTCCTCCGGCTGCCCGGCACGCCGGAGAACCTGGCGTCCGGCTACTACGGGGCCGCGAAGGCTGTCGCCATCGGTCTGGTGGTTGCGGGAAGCGCCCTGCTGAGCCGCCGTCACAACCGGGCGGCAGGCGCCGGGAAGAGGTAAAACCCGGCCACACCGGACCGCACGGGCGGTAGGTTGTGTGTGCGAAATCGTACGGACCCGCAGACGCGTGGAGCGTTTCCGCAGGCATGTGGAAGGAGCGTGTCGCCATGAAATGGCGAACCCGGCCGCCCGCCCGGAAGTTCCGGGAGCCCGGGCGGCGGTTCCGGAAGGAACGAGATGTCCCGTACGGACAGGACGAAGCCGTTGTGGGTGCGCCACGCGGAGCACAACCCCCGGCCGGTCCACGATCACCGCTACGGCACCTGTGATCTGCCGCCGCACCCGACGGGGGAGGAGCCGGCCGCCCGTTGCCGGTGGGAGAACCCTGGAGCACTGCTGTTCCGCCGCACCTGCTGTTCGGGTTGCTTCGACCGCGCGTGCGTCAAGGAGCGGCAGCAGATGGCCAGGGCCGACAACCGGAAGGCACGTTACGCAGGCCGGCGCGAGGCTCGCCGCGCCGCCGCCGGTGAGGGCAGCGACTGAGCCCACCCTCGCCGCGCGGGACATGAGGTGACGCGCGGTCGTACCCCGAGGAGGTCCTCGCCCCTTCCTCCGAGGGCGAGGATCCTCACTCCGCTGTGGCCTCGGTGAGTTCGCTGATCTCGTCCTGCAGAGCGCGCGCGAGCCGCCCGAGATCCGGGACGGCCTCACCGTCGGCGACGAGCCCGAAGTGGACGTGCCCGCGGTACGTCGAGATGGCCACGGCGAGGGACTGACCCTGGGCGAGCGGGGCGAAGGGGTAGACCTCGATCAGTGGGCAGCCGGCCAGCTTCAGCCCGAGACTGGGCAGCGGCACGCTGGTGACCAGCACGTCGAACAGGAGCCGGGCCGCCTGCGCCACGACGGGTCCGCCGAGCCGGTGCCCCAAGGGTGACACATGGTCGGCGAGCAGTGCCACCGCGCCCGCGCCCCGCTGGGTGCCGGCGTCCTTGTTGCGGTCCATCGCAGTGCGTACCGTCCGCAGTCTGCCCAGCGGGTCGGGGTCGCCGACGGGCAGGCGGATCAGATAGCCGGAGAGCTGATTGCCCTGCGGGCGACTGGTGCGCGGGCGGCGCCGCGAGACGGGGATCAGGGCACGCGGCGCCACTCCCTCGCTGCCGTCGCCGCGCTCGTCCAGCCAGCGGCGCAGAGCTCCTGCGACGACGGCCAGGAGCACGTCGTTGACCGTGCCGCCGGACGTCTTGCGGATGTGGTGCACCTCGTCGAGGTCGAGGATCACGCCCGCGGTGCGGCGGGTGCCGGTGGGGCGAGCGGTGAGCGCGGGTGAGGAGCGCACGACCAGATTGGCGCCGACGACGGCGGCGCCGATGTCGAGGGCTCGCCCGGCATCACCGACGTGGCGGCGTACGGCGTCGGGCAGGTCGAACAAATTGGGCAGTCGCCGCCCCCGTGTCGGCTCCGGGGCGGGCTCGGAACGACGTGCTTCCTTGGCCGTGGTGGTCGGGGAAGCGGGGGGCGGATCCATGAGGCCGGCGGCCAGGGCCAGGGCGCGCAGTCCGTCGGCGAGTGCGTGATGGAACTTGAACAGCACCGCGAAGGACGTGCCATCAGGGTGAGGCAGTACATGGGCCTCCCACGGTGGCCGGTCCCGTGCGAGGGGACGTTCCATCAGCCTGCCGGCCGCGCCATGGAAGTCGGCGGTGGCGGGGGCCAGATGGACATGGTTCTGGGGAGAGAAGTCCCCTGCGGGCTCGCGAACGGCGCCGCCCACCGGCAGCCAGACCGCGCGGATCCTTATGCGCAGGCCCGACACGGCGGCGGAGCGGGCGGCGAGCAGCTCGGCCGCGTGCTGCGCGGCCGTGGCCGAGTCGGCGGCGAACACACCGAGCGCGCCCAGGTGCATCGGGTGCTCAGGGGATTCCAAGCACCAGAACGCCAGGTCGAGCGGTGTGAGCAGGTCTTCAGTCAAGGTGCAGGCTCCCGCGTCGGCTATGGAGAGCAAGAGTCAACCTTTTGATGACGACTACGGTCAAGTACCTTATGAATACGGAACGTTACGAACGTGAAAACGATTGCTGCGCCGCCCTTCCGGGCCGTGGGGAGCTGTCCGCACGCCGAGCGGGCCCGTCGGGGCCGGGCTCGGATGTCGAGAGCACAGCGCCCCTCAGCCATCCGGAGTAGTGGTCAGGCCCGCCCGTCGTGGTCCTCGTCCGGCTCGTCCGGCTCGTCCACCTCGAATGCCGTCAGGCCGTCGACGAGCTCTTCGACCGTCTCCTCGGCGAGGTCGCGAAGGAACGACGGGCACACCCAGGCGTCGAGGGGCTCGTCCTGCTGGTCCTCCTCCGCCCCCTCCGCCCCTTGCTCTTCGTGCTCCTCGTCCCACCCGTAGGACTCCGCGATCTCGGCCCGGCCCCCCGGGCTGCGCAGCAGGTAGCCGATGCGGTTCGCATGGTCCGGGTCGTCGGTATCGGGGTGCTCACCAGGGCCGTGGGTGCAGCGATTGTCGCCGAGCAGCGGAACGGCGGCCTCGACACCCTTGATCATCGCGTCCAGGACCGCGCGGTCAGTGATCCTCTCCGACGTCGCGTACCAGCAGGTCGCGTTCATCGTCACGAGATAGCCGGCCAGCACTCCGCGGGTGGGCCGGGTGGGAAGGCATCCGGCCTCGTCGATGAGGTCGTCATGCGGATCGCCGTAGGGGTAGTCGTTCACGATCCCCGAGAGGGCCCTGATGCACCTGTGGTGGTACTTCGGCGCACCCACGGGCACCCGGCGGACGGTGAAGGGGGCTATCACCTCCACCGCGAGGCGGGCCCATCCCGCGACATTGCGCGGGCACAGCACCCGCCCGGTATCGGTCTCACCGTCCTGCGCCGCGAGTTCGCCGGTGAGGAGCCCGGTGTCGCCCACCCAGATCTCGTCCTCCAACGAGTCCATCTCGGCTTCGTACGGATGGTTGTCGTGCGAACAGGGACGGCCACCCAGCTCCTTCACCGCGGCACGCAGGGCGTCGAGTGCGGCGCGCTCGGCCTCCTCGCCAGGACGCCAGGCGAGGTAGCCCGACATCGCCACCAGCCCGGCCACCCACGCATGAGCCTGTTCCCCGCCCGGATCCGCGGCGAGCCTGCGGGCGCATTCCAGGACGATCGGGTCCGCTTCGTCGGCGGGGGACGTGTCGTGGAGGTGCCGCCAGACGTCGGCGAGCTGGTCAACGGTCAGACGGGTCATCTTGATCATGACCTGCACGACGAAACCCCGACCGGTTCGGTTCCCACCGGAGATCAGAGCCGGCCTTGAGTCTCCACCGACTGGAGACCGCAGGATGGAGCGCATGGACGGTACGACGCTCTACTCGATCGGGGAACTCTCCCGCCGGACCGGTTTGCCGGTGCGGACGATCAGGTTCTACTCCGACTCGGGGGTGGTGGCACCGACCGATCGAAGTCCCGCCGGCTACCGGCTCTACGACCTCGACGCACTGCTTCGTCTGGAACTCGTCCGCACCCTGCGCGAGCTGGGTATCGACCTCGCCACGGTCCAGCGGGTGCTCAGGCGCGAACTGACGGTGGCGGAAGTCGCCGCGGCGCACGCCGATGCCGTGGACGTCCAGATCCGGATGCTGCGCTTGCGTCGAAGTGTTCTGCGAGTCGTGGCCGCAAGCGGATCCAGCCCCGAGGAGACCAAGCTCATGCACAGGCTCACGCAGTTGTCCGGCGAGGAACGCCGGCGCCTGATCGACGACTTTCTGGACGGCACCTTCGGCACGACGGGTGCCGACCCGGCAGTGGTCGCCATGATGCGCGCCGCCACTCCCGATCTCCCCGATGATCCGTCCACCGAGCAGGTCGCCGCATGGGTGGAGCTGGCCGAGATGGTCGGCGACGAGGACTTCCGTGCCCGGATGCGGCGGACGGCCGGCCATCACGCCGGCCGGGGCAGCCTCGACATCGAGATCCGCGCAGGCAGCGAAGTGATGGCATTCACCCGTCAGAAACTCGCTGCGGCCGGGGAATCGGGCATCGATCCGCTCAGTGAGGAGGCCGCGCCTCTCGTTGACGACATCGTGCGGCGATTCGCCGAAGTGTTCCTGCGCGCCCCTGACGCAAAATTCCGTGAGTGGCTTGCCCGGCAGTTCGCGGAAGCCCACGATCCCCGCGTGGACCGTTACTGGCGGCTGGTGTGGGTCGTCAACGGCTGGGAGGTCGTACCGAGCCTGATCCCGGTGTACGCATGGCTCGTCGAGGCCCTCCTGGGGGACCGAGGCCATGCGGCCTGACCTCTGCGATCGCGTGTCGGCCTCCCGGGCCTCCCGCCGGGCAATCGTTCTGCCCCGGCCTGTGGAGCCGACCCGGGGGCGATCGGCCCCACCCCGTGCCGGGGCCGATCACCGGGCCGCTCGGTTCCCTCAGTGCAGTTGCAGGCCGAGTCGCTTCTCCAGCACGGATGCCTGCTCCGGCGAGGCGAAGACGAAATAGTTGTCGTAACCGCCGTCCGTGAGGTGGACGAAATCGGCCACGTGGAAACGGCGCGGGTCGACTGCCGGGTCGGGATCGATGTGGCCTATGAATTCCATGACCGCCAGTTGGTCGAGGTACTCATCCGACTGATGGTCGGTCTGTTGGGTCACCAGGACGCCGTTGGCGGCGAATTCCAGGACCTCGCCCAGCTCCTCGTCCTCCCGAAGCCGGACGTCGGTGATGGTGACGGCGCCGTCGGTGAGTGCGGCTGCCTGCTCCAGGATCCCCCGGTAGCTCTCCGCCAGGTCGTCAACGTCGTCCGAGTGCGCCGAGACCGCCATACCGAACGCTTCGAGTGCACTGGGCACTTCATGGGGAGGCAACTCCTCGTGCGCCCATTCGGCGTACCTCGCGAGAACGCTGTCGACCTTCTCCCGCGGCACCATGTCCATCCGTTGAAGGAGCGCCCCGACGTGTGCGTAGGAGGGCGGCCTGAACCAGAACAGTGTCTCCCGAAGCGACTCCTTCTCCTCGGCCGTCTGCTGGAGGAACAGTGCACGCAGGCACCCCAGCGGAAGCGCCGAGCCCCCGACCCGCTTGTCCGGCTGATCGACGAACGGGACTTCGGTCCACGCGTTCTCCCGGGATCCCGGGGACCCGGGCTCTGCGTCGGAGGCGTACGGGACGTACTGCCACACTGCCCCCTTGATCCGCCGGATCACCTCGCCCATGTACCAGCAGGCGCCCTGCACGAACGGCTCGTCCCGCGCGGCGTCGAATTCCTCCACCGTGGCGAATCGCCGCCGCACGGCGACTTCCAGCCAGTCCAGCGTGTCCGGGTGGAAATTCCACCGCCAGGCTCCCTCGAACGCGTCCTCGGCCCAGGCGGCGACCGCCTCCTCCCTCGCGGCCAGCCAGGCCGTCAGCGCCGGATGCTCCGGAAGCGGCTCCTTGGGGTCCACCCCGGGAGTGTGCTCCTTGACCGGATTCCACCCCGGGACCTCTTGCCGCTTCGCCGTCACGGCCGCCCGCAGCCGCTCCACCTCCTCGGCGAAGGCGGTCCCGGTACGTACCCGGAGGGCGTACGACATCAGCAACATCGGTGTGATGGGCGAGAGTTCCAGTTCCGGATCCGGACAGAGGACCGGCTGGCCGGGGAGATCGCCGATGGGCCGGGTGTTCCATCCCCAGGAGCCGCCGGCGATGCCGAGCAGTATCTCGCCGAGATAGGCCACTCCCTTCTCCGCGAATTCCGCCCGTTTATCGGGGTCTTGGACGGAGTCGTCATGTTCGAGAAGGTGGGCTTCCATCGCGGCGAGCGACTCGGGGGAGTAGTCGAAGGGGAATTCGTCGGGAAGGAGCACCTTTTCCAGGAACAGCAGCTGAAACGGGAGCCCGCCGATCCAGTTCTGCAGCAGATGCTGTGGGGAGCTCTCCGGCTGAGTCTCGGGTGTCTCGGGGATCATGCCGATACTGTAGGGGCGCCCACTGACAGCCCCATGTTTCAGCAGGTGGGTGAGCCGACGGGGCTGAACTGCCCGGCAGCGGCACTGGATTGGGCAAGAGAGGGTGAAGGAGCGGCATGGCGACGCCGGAGCTTCCCGACATGGGAGATCCGATTCCCCGTGAGGGGCCTACGCAGAGTCAGTACATCTGGCACAGGAACGCTTTGCTCTTTTTCGGCGTGGTGTCCCCATGGATCTTCCTTTATGTCGCGACACGGAATATGGGGCTGGTCTGGCTCGCAGTGCTGAACCTGATCAGTACGTATCTGGGGCTCTACGTCATCGTCCGGGCCTGGCGGCGGAACCAGATGCGCCGCGTGTATGTGGCACTCGCGGGTTCGCTGGGCTGCCTGATCGTCTGGACAACGTTGTTCAAGATCCTCAACTGAGCGGTTCTCCTGGGCTTTTCGCGCTCCCGCACGCACGGATCGGGCCGGGGCCGTCTGGTGCGGCCGAACCGACAACCGCGAAAGGATGAGCACTCCCGAAGCCCTCATCAGCCGGTGCGCGGACGGCTACCGTGGCAAGGAGAACTGTCTGGAGGAGCCCATGACCAGCCGGCCCGAGCATGCGCCCGTCCCGCGGCCCGTCCCCTCGCCCGCCCCCGCTCCGACCGCGGCCGCGCAGCTGCTCGCCCGGATCCGCGCCGACCGCCGTGCCCAGCGGTGGGTGCCGGCCTTCGAGCAGGACTGGGCCAAGGCGCTGGAGGACTCCCGTCACAGCTACAGCCTCGCGCCGCTGCACGACGTCGTCCGCGCCTGGCAGGCCCGCCTCTCCGCCGCCCCGGCCGTGGACGCGTTCGTCGCATCGGGGAAGGACGATTCCGACGGGATCGCCCTGGAGGACGCGCTGGGTGCCCGCCCGTGAGCGACGCCCTCTGGCAGGCGCGGCTGTCCCCCCAGGCCCTGACCGCGCTCGACTCGCTGCCCGGGCACGCCCGCGAGATGCTCCGCGACGTCCTGGACATCGCCGCCCGCGACCCATGGAGCTTCCCGGCCTTCGACAGCCGGGATCCCGAGGGCGAGGACGTCCGCGCCGCTTCGGTCGGACAGCTCACCGGCGTCTACTGGATCAACCGGCCAGCCGGGCGCCTGTACGTCATCGACATCGTCTGGCTCGGGTAGTCAGGCGCGCCAGGCCCTCAGGCGGATCTGCGGCAGGTCAGTTCGCCCCAGTGAACTGTCCGGTCGCACCAGCGTTCCAGCAGTGTCCGGTCGTGCCCGACCGCGAGCAGCCCCGCCCCGCTCCGCGCGCGGTAGGTCTCCACGACCGCCACCAGAGCAGCGGTCGTGGAGGCGTCGAGCATCGCGGTCATCTCGTCGCAGATCAGCCAGCGCGGCCGCAGCACCAGCGCGCGGGCCAGACACGCGCGCTGCAACTGGCCGTCACTCACCTCGTGCGGGCGGCGCAGCAGCAGTTCGTCGGTGAGGCCGACGGTCTGCGCCAACTCCGCCACCTGCGCCGGGGCTTCGGCGCGACGGCCGACGGCGCGCAGCGGCTCCGCGATGAGATCGGCCAGCCGCAGGCGCGGATCGGCGGCGAGCCGGGGCTGCTGGAAGACCACGCCGTACGCGGTGCGCTGTCGGCGCGGCGCCCGGTGCCGCCAGCCACCGGCACGCTCTCCGTCCAGTGTCACCGTCCCGGTCTCCGGCCGGTGCAGCAGCGCCGCGACGCGCGCAAGAGTGGATTTGCCGCAGCCGCTGGGCCCCAGCAGGCCAACTGCTTCCCCCGCGGTGACGGTCAGGGAAACCCCGCTGACCACGGGCTTCCTCCGCTCGTATCCAGCGGTGATGTCGGCTAGTTCGAGCACTGCGGCCCTCCTGCCAGGGGTAGGTGGGAGAGCTGTTCCCGGCCTGCCGCCTCGGCGCCTCCGGGCAGCTCGTGCACCTCGGGTACGTCCACGATCGGGTGGTGGCACGCGACATCGCCGGTCGGTTCGGGCAGGGTGTCGCACGCATCGGTGGCGCGGTCGCAGCGAGCGGCGAAAGCGCAGCCGGCCGGGAGAGCGCCCAACTCGGGCGGATTTCCGGGGATGGGCAGGAAGGCTCGCTCGGGGAGGGCGTCGAGCAGACCCCTGGCGTACGGGTGACGTGGCCCGGGCCGGCCGAAGAAGGTGCCGGCGTCGGCGAGTTCGACGATCCGGCCGGCGTACATGACAGCGACCCGGTCGGCGATCCGCTCGGCTGCCGCCAGATCATGGGTGATCATCAGCAACGCATGGCCGTCGTCCACGTGCCGGCGGAGCTCGTCGACCGTGCTGTGGACGAGCTCGCGGTCGAGCCCGGTGGTGGGCTCGTCGGCCAGCAGCAGGGGAGCGTCCCCGACCAGTGCCAGTGCGGTGGCCGCTCGCTGCGCGAGACCGCCGGAGAGCTGGTGTGGGTAGCGGTCGAGGTGGTCGAGCGGAAGCGACGCGCGGCCGGCCGCACGCTCCGCGGCGGCACGCAGTGCGGCGCGCGGCACACGCGTCACCTCGCGCACGGTCTCCTCCAACTGGGAGCGGATGGTGCGTACGGGCGTGAGGTGGGCGGCCGGGCTCTGCGGTATGAGGCCGATACGGCGGCCGCGCAGGGTGCCGGCGAGTTGCCGCTCGGTGGCGGTGAGCAGTTCCACCGCCGTGTCCACCGCGGCCGGGCCGGTGCCGCCCAGCAGGGCCGAACCGGCCGTCTGGGCGTTGCCGGGCAGCAGGCCGAGCAGTGCGGACGCGAGTACGGACTTGCCGCAGCCGCTCTCACCGACCAACGCCAGGCACTCACCGGGCGCGAGGTCGAAGGCCGCGTCACTGACTGCCGCGATGTGCCGCCCACCGCGCATCCGGAAGCGGACGGACAGGCCGCGCACCGAGAGCGCGGGCTCCGGACTCTCGCGGCGGGCAAGGGGCTCGGTCTCGGCGGGCGCCTTCACAGCATCAGCTCCGATCGGCGGCGTGGATTGAGCCGCTCGCGCCATGCGCCGGCCAGGCCCGCGATGGCGAGGGTGGGGACGATGATGAACAAGCCGGGGAAGAGCGTGGGCCACCAGTCGCCGGCCAGCAGCGAGCTGCGCGCGGAATTGACCATGTTGCCCAGGCTGGCCTCATGGGCGGGCAACCCGAGGCCCAGGAACGACAGCGCGGACTCGTGCCAGATGGCGTGCGGCACCATCAGCACCGCGGCGAGACCGGCTTGCGGAAGCACCCCGGGCAGCACATGACGGACGGCCACCCGCCATCGCGACGCACCGCCGGAGACCGCCGCGTCGATGAAGGGACGCGAGCGCAGCGAGAGCACTTCGGCCCGTACGATCCGCGCGGTGGACAGCCAGTGGGTCAGCGCCACGGAGATGATCACCGGCCCGGCGCCAGGACGGAACATCGCCACGATGAAGATGCCGAGCAGGAGATGCGGGACGGAGGAGAACAGGTCCACCACGCGCATCACGGCCCGGTCGGCCCAGCCGCCCAGGGTCCCGGCAAGCGCTCCGACGGCGGTACCGATGACCGTGGCGGCCAGCGCCGCGACCACCCCGACGAGCAGCGAGACGCGCAGCCCGTAGACGCAGCGCAGCAGCAGGTCACGGCCGACCTCGTCGGTGCCGAACGGGTGCGCGAGGGATGGGGCCCGCAGTTTGGCGGCCAGGTCCACGGCCTGCCGGTCGAGCGGGACCAGCAGCGGTACGACCAGCGTCGCGAGGACGATGAGGACCACCAGCGCGGCGGAGACCCGCACCCGCACGGCGCGACTGCCCACTCCACGGGCGGCCTTCGCGTCACGCTCGTGCCAGGCCCCGTGGCCCGACGGACCGGAGGCCCCGGTGCTGTGGAGAACGGTGTCAGCCATCGAAGGCCACCCTCGGGTCGGCGAGCCCGTACAGCAGGTCGGAGAGCAGGTTCCCGGCGAGGACGGCGGCGGTGGCGAGCACCGTCAGCGCGGCGAGCAGCGGGAAGTCGACGGCGGTCGCCGCCTCGACGGTGGCCGCGGCGATGCCGGGCCAGCTGAAGACGGTCTCGACCAGCAGCGCGCCGGTGATGAGCTCCGGCACCCGTGAACCGATCAGTGTCAGGACCGGCAGCAGTCCGGAGCGCAGTGCGTGCTGCAGCAACACGGTGCGCTCTCGCAGGCCCCGCGCACGCGCCCCACGCACCGGGTCCTCGTCGAGGGCGTCCCCGACGCCCTGGCGTACGTACAGCACGAACCAGGGGAGTTGGGATACGGCCAGCACCAGGGCGGGCAGCACGACATGCTCCGCGATCTGTCCGAAGGTCGCGACCTCGCTGCCGGTGTCGGTCAGGCCGCCGGCCGGCAGTACACCGAGGTTGAGGGCGAACAGCCAGACAGCGAGCAGGCCGAGCCAGAACGGCGGGGCCGCTTCGAGCACGTACGCGGTGGCCGTGACGGCACGGTCGAGCAGCGAACCCCGCCGCCGGGCCGCGAGCACGCCCAGCACGGTGCCGAGGACTACCGCGAGGACGAAGGCGAGGGCGCACAACAGCACGGACCAGCCGAGGCGTTCGCCCACGACCTGCGAGACAGGTGCGCGCAGGGTGGCCGAATCGCCGAGGTCGCCGGTGAGGGCGCTGCCCAGCCACTCCCACCAGCGGGCGAGCAGCGGCTGGTCGTAGCCCAGGTTGTGCCGGATCTGATCGAGGTTCTCCTGGGAGGCGGTGAGTCCCGCGGTGCCCGCGTATGCCCTCACCGGGTCGAAGGGCGAGGCGGCGGCGATCGCGAACACCCCGAGGGTGACGGCGAGGAGGACCGGCACGGCGAGCAGCACCCGCCGGGCCGTCATCCTCGCCATCGGCCGCCAGGGCAGGGCCTTCAGAGCACTCACTTGGCGGGCTGCCAGTCCTCTACGTTCCACCAGGGGCCGGAGGCGAGACCGTGATCGTGCGGCTCGACCTGGGTGGACAGGGCCTTCCAGCGGTCGCTGAGCACATAGACGTGGTCGATGTGCGTCAGGAAGGTGTAGGCGGGGTCGTCGACGAGCGTTTTCTGAATCGCGTCGTAGGCCGCCTTGCGCTTGCCGTCGTCGTTGGTGCGGCGTGCCTGGACGAGCTTGTCGTCGACGGTCTTGTTCGCGTAGCGGGACATGTTGTTGAAACCGTCGCCGGCGACGGAGGAGTGAAGCAGCAGGTACTGGTCGAAGTCGGGGTCGGCCGGGCTGCCGCCGCCCGCGAGCACCGCGTCGTGCTTCATGTTCGGCTCGATCGCCTCCCACGTACCCGACTCGACCTTGGCCTCGATGCCGGCCTTCTTGGCGTCGGAGGCGAAGGCGAGCGCGTGCTCCTGGCGGAGCTTGTCGCCGGAGAGGTACCAGAGGGTGAAGGAGGCGCGCTGCCCGTCCTTCTCCCGGACGCCGTCGTCGCCCTTCTTCCAGCCGGCGGCGTCGAGGATCCGCTCGGCCTTCTTCAGGTCGTGGGGGCGTTCGGTGCCCTTGGCGAACCACGGGCTGTCGGTGGGTACCGGTCCGTAGGCGGGCTTGCCGGCTCCGTTCAGGATTCCCTTGACCATCGCCTCCCGGTCGACCGCGACGTCCAGCGCCCGGCGTACGGCACGGTCCCCGGTGACGGGATTGGCGCTGGGCAGCGTGACGTTGCGGTAGTCGAAGGTCTTCGCCGTCAGGGTCTTCTCGCCCGGCCGGTCCTTGAACGTGGCGGCGAGATTCGGCGGCAGGATGGCGCCGTCGAGGTCACCGGAGCGCAGCCGAGTGGCCCGGATGTCGTCGTCCTTGATGATCGACATGGTGAACTTCTTCACCTTCGGCGCGCCGCCCCAATAGGAGGGGTTGGCCTTGAAGCTGAGCTTCTCGCCCTTGGACCAGTTGGTGAGGACGTAGGGGCCGGTGCCGACCGGTTTCGTGGTGAAGGGGCCGTGGTTCACGTCCTGTTTGCCCGCGATGTGCCGGGGCGCGATGGGCAGCACGGTGCGCTCGGCGAACGGCGCGTACGGGTACTTGAGGTGGAAGACGACGGTGTGCTCGTCCTTCTTCTCCACCGACTTGATCGCGTCCAACTCCGTCTTGGAGGCGTTGTTGGTCTTCTTGTCGAGGATGGTCTCGTAGGTGAAGACCACGTCATCGGCCGTGAAGGGCTTGCCGTCGCTGAACTTCACGCCCTTGCGCAGGGTGAAGGTGTAGGTCTTCCCGCCATCGGTGACCTGGGGCAGCGCAGCGGCCAGCGCGGGCCTGAGCTTCAGATCGGCGTCGTGGGTCAGCAGCCCGTCGAAGATCTTGGAGTTGCCGTCCTTGCCGTAGCCCAGCAGCGGGCTGAGCGAATCCGGCTCGTATGCGATTCCGACGACGGCGGAGTCCGCGCCGCCGGCGGCCCGGCCTCGGCCGTCGTCCGGCGTGGAACACCCTGCCGCCGTGAGCGTCACGGTGCCCGCCACCGCCGCGGCGACCACTGCCCGTATGGACCGGACCGTCATGGCCAACCCCTAATGAAGATCGAAAGCTATTGCGAGTGAATTGCAATTAAACCGCATGCTCGATCGTGCCCAGGAAGGGGTCGTACGTATGCCTGCCGGAGCGGTGCCGGTCAGGAGCCATGAGACAGGGCAGGAGGGCGAGCTCGGCAGTGATGACGGGGACGCAGCGGCGAGCACCTCGGCCCGCGGCTCCGGACGTCACCGGAGCTGCGTCAGCGCCGCGACCGTGCCGGCGCACGGCGGGTGTCAGATCACGAGCGCGGCGGCGTGCTGACGTGCCTGACGCAACCAGGAAGCGCGCGCCTCATCGGAGGAGCCGGTGACGGTACGGAACACGACCCGGCGCACCTCGCTCACTCCGACGTACGGCAGGACGCATGCCGCCCAGATCCTTTGCAGCGGGTCCCCGAACTCCCCCTCCTCGCGATCGGCTGGAGTGTCGGAGGTGTTCAGGACGAGCGCCCGCCCGGCTTTCAGCAGCCCTTCGGGCTCGCCGTCCGCGGTGCCCAGTTTGTAGGCGACGCCGGGCACGAACACCCGCTGCACCCAACCGGTGAGGACGGCGGGTGGCATGCCCCACCAGTTCGGGTGGACGAACACCATCGCGTCGAGCGTGGCCACCTCCCTGCGATGCAAGTCCACTTGCGCATCGTCGGTGCCGGTGGCCGACTGGACCGTCTCGGTCTCGTCGGCGGACAGCCCCGGCGCGAAGCCCTCGGCGCAGAGGTCGTGCGCGAGGACCTGGCATCCGCAGTCGCGCAACTGTCGCACGACGGCATCGAACACGGCGTGGTTGAAGCTGCCGGGTCGCGGGTGGGCGAGATAGACCCCTACGCGCTTCATGCGTCCCCCAAGGCACGTCAGTAGCCGCCGGGCGGCCATCCCCGGGGATCCGTGGCCGGCCCCCGCTCGGCTGATCATCATGGGCGGTGCGGTGGTGTTCGCGGAAGCCGATTTCCGCAAATCCTGAGGTGCAGGCCGAGGGCTGAGCGCGAGGATGAAGACCCGGACGGTATGGCGGGTGGTCGCGGTATTGCCTTCGGCTCGCGCCCAGGCGTGGAAGTCTTCGAGAAGCTGCGGATTCGCCTGCCGCTTGCTCAGGGGGTGGGCAGGAGGCCGCCGAGGGGACGTACGGACCCCCCCCTGACAGCCTTTCACCCAGGATCCACGGTCCTGGTCGGCCACGGGGCCTGCGGCAGGGGCGCGACGGGCAAAGCCGCCTCCCACCACCTCGCGAACCGCGGCGCCCTTACCGCCCGAGTCCAGGCGCTTCCCGCCCTGCTCGTATCCCGCCGGGGTTGTCCGTCAGGGCCGACAGGCGTCCGCCCGGCAGAAGCGTCCGCCGGGCGCCGCGGAGCAGGGTACGGACGACGCATTAACCGAGTTTGTCTGATTCGGAATTCAGCCCGGCTTCCATATGAAGGACCTGTGAATTTGGGGCATCGGTGTGCGGGAGACGCAAAGCGCGCACGCTTCCGGGAAATCGAGATGCAATCGCAGGTTTGAAAGAGGTTTCGCGCATCTGCGCGAGGCAAGCAACGAGGCATGAACAATCCCCATGACCCCATGCCCCTGAATGACAACTACGCCCCCTATGCCCCCGACCGGGATACCCGCAGGCGCGGTCGGGAGGGCGCCGGAGCGGACCGGACAGCCCTGATCATCCATTCGATCGCCGATGTCGCGGCAGGTTTTCTCGGCCTGTGGATCTTGCTGTACCTGCTCGAGGCGAACCAGGGTAATGTCTTCGTCGGCTTTGTCCAGGGCGTGGCCGACTGGCTGAGCGGCTGGTCCCAGGACATCTTCACCATGGACGTCGAGAGTCTGCGGGTATTCCTCAATTACGGTCTGGCCGCCGTGATTTACCTTCTGATAGGTCATGGGATCGCTGCGTGGGTACGCCGCCTCTAACCGAATGAGGCCGGTTGTCGGCGAGGCCCGTATCGGAGCATGTACCTGCTCGCGGGCCTCGCGGAGCGGCGAGCTCACCCCCTCACGCGCGGCCTGGCTTCCGCCGAGCGCGTCGAGTCGCACAGCCAGGAGGCCGGGCGTAAACAGGAGACATGAGCGCGAATGAGGCCTTCCGGCCCGGCGAGGTGGTGCCCGACAGCGGCATCTACGAGTGCGACTGCGCGCAGGCGCACCACTGGAGCACCGATGTGAAGGGGCACCGGTTCCCGCCGCACCCGCAGGGCTGCGAAGGGAGCACCTGGACGCTGAAGGACCCGGCGCACCCGGCGGACTGATCTCACCGGACTGTGCGGGCGCGCAATTGTCCATGAGGCCGGCGCGGTACGCATCCGCAGGGGGCGCACCGTTGATCAACAGCTACCCGGCACATGGGCCGGTCCGGGTGTAAGCAGGAGATATGGGTTTCCGGCACGATGTCACTCATCTCGGCGGGGCCTGGAAGCCGAGTTATGGGCTGGTCGCCATCCCGCTGGCGCTCATCGTCGCGGTCACGGTGATCGACATCCACGCCCCGACGACGGTCCATCTGGGGCCGTTCCTGATCGCGGCACCCGCGATCACAGCGTCCTTCGCCGGCCCCGGGCTCACCGGAGCGATCGGAGCTCTCGCCGTGGCGGCGCAGGCCGTCATCGGCCATCTGCACGGCGGACTCATGACGGCGAACCACCAGGCGCAGATCGCCGCCCTCGTGGTGATCTCGGTGTTCGTCACGATCTTCCGGTACGTGCGGGACCGCCGCGAGCGGCAGCTGGGCCAGGTGCGGTCGGTGGCCGCGGCGGCGCAGCAGGTACTGCTGCGCCCCCTGCCGCGCCGCATCGGGCCCCTGCGGATCGCCTCCGTCTACATCGCAGCCGAGGCCGAGGCGCAGATCGGCGGTGATCTGTATGCCGCGGTGTCCGCCCCGGGCGCGACCCGCCTGGTGATCGGTGACGTACGCGGCAAGGGTCTGCCGGCCATCGGGGAGGCATCGGTGCTGGTCGGGGCGTTTCATGGATCCGCCTATCGCAATCTGTCGCTTCCCGGCATCGCGGCACATCTGGGGAACGCCGTGTACTGGAACGCGGCTCACCTCGCCGATGGCGGCCCGGACGTCAATGAGTCATTCGTGACCGCGCTGGTCCTGGACATCCAGGAGGACGGCCCTTTCGTCGACATGGTCAATTGCGGGCATCCGCCGCCACTGCTGCTGCGGGACGGGCAGGTGAGGTCCCTGGACGTCTGCGAGCCCGCGCTTCCGCTGGGTATCAGCGGCCTGCCGGAGAGCCACTACACGGTGGAGACGTTCGGCTTCGAACCAGGGGATCTCCTCCTGCTGTACACGGACGGAGTCATCGAGTGCCGAGACCGCTCAGGTGCCTTCTACCCTTTGGCCGACCGGGCCGGCTCGTGGCGCGGGTCCGGCCCGCAGTCCCTCGTGCGGCACCTGCACGAGGACCTGATCCGGTATGCGGACGGGAACCTCGGTGACGACGCAGCCATGATCGCCATTGCGAAATCGTCCTGACCCGTCGCGTCAGAGCTCCCTTGCGGCGGGCGCCCGCTCGGAGAATGACCGCCCGGAGAGTATTAGCCTGGGTGAGAGCGTGCGGATGATCCCAGAACCGTGCGTAATGGCAATGAACGGGCATACGACCCCGCCCAGACCGCTGAGGCGGCCCGGTAGAGAGACAGTCACCGGGAGCAGTGGTCGCACGCCCCGCAGCTTGCCGCTGTGGAGGAGGTCGTCGTGACATCAGAACCCCGCCCCGCCGCCCCGCAGGCCACACACGTGGCCATCGACACGGCTGACGATCAGCGCGCCGTCCTGACCTTCTCCGGCGTCCTGGACTCCCATGCCCTGCGCGAGCTGGAAGAACGACTCCTCGACCCACGTCTGCGTCAGGCCGACACCTGGGTGTGGGAGATGAGAGCCGTGGAACGGATCGATCTCGCGTGTGCCTATGCGGTGCTCCGCGCGGCGACGACCCTGCCGGCGGGCACCTCCATCACCATCCGGGGTGCCGGCCGCGACATCCAGCGGACCCTGCACCACGCCGGCGTCGACGCGATCGCGACGATCGAGGAATAGCCGGCCGGCGCGTACGTGGAGGACCGCCTCCGGCCGAGGCGGTCCTCGCATCATGCAGACCGCGTGCAGACCTGCATTCTGGCGTCCACCAGGACGTATGTCGGCTGCGCCACCCTCTTGCCCGCTCCGGATGCGAAGCCACCGAACGGCGACGACGATCGGCAGACAGGCGCAGCGCGCCGTCACGCCGCAGAGAGGTGGAAGAGCATGAGGGTGTTGCTGACCGTCGAGATGGACACCGAGAAGGCGAACCATGCGATCACGGACAACACGTTGCCTCATACAATGAAGTCGGTGTTCGACCGGGTCAAGCCGGAGGCCGCGTTCTTCGGGGCGACGGAGGGCATGCGTACGGCGTTCATCGTCTTCGACCTCAAGGACCCGACCGACATTCCCTCCATCGCCGAACCCCTCTTCCAGAAACTCGGCGCCAAGCTGGCCTTCATTCCCGTGATGACCTTCGACGACGTCCAGGCCGGTCTGCAGAAGTACGCGACGAGCTGACGCGCCCGGACCGGGGCGGGGTACTCACGGGCTGACCGAGCGCCAGATCCGGTCCGGGAGATCACGGACCGCCCCCTCCAGGTCGATGTCCCCGATCGTGAGCCAGCGGCGGGCGACGCCGACGACGGGACCGAGGACGAGGGACTCGATCACGGGGACGGGGAGCGGGGCGAGTTCGCCGGAGTCGATGCGCTTGCGGATCCATTCGGCGACCGGGGACAGCCGGGCCTCCTGGGAGTCGCGGATCTCCTTGGCGTGGGCCATGCCGTAACGGTCCGCAGCGACGGAATGAACGAGCCGAGCCGCGTCCGGGTGATCCCGGACGAACCCCAGGTAGGCCCGGACGACGGCACGGATGCCCGTGTGCGCGGTGCGCGTGCGCGCCAAGGCGCCGGACACTTCGCTCAGCAACCGGGACAGCCAGCGCAGCACGAGCGAGGCGACGAGGCCGTCGAGGCTGCCGAAATGGTGGTAGAGGCTGCCGAGGCTGACACCGCTGGCCTTGGTGACCGCGCTGACGGTGAGGCCCTGATCGCCCGAAGCGGCGTACACGCGCAGGGCGGCGTCCAGGACCTGTTCGACGGTGGCCTCGCCACGCTGCTGCTTGGGGCTCATCGTGCGACCGTCCTCGGGTGTGGTGCGAGCGGCTTCCTCATGATCCCCGCGGTCACAGCGTAAATCACCCGGCTTTCTAGAATGAATTTCTAGAAACCACTTCCACACCCGGTGATCGGTCCTCCAG
This sequence comes from Streptomyces sp. NPDC048248, assembly GCF_043201875.1. Lineage (NCBI taxonomy): Bacteria > Bacillati > Actinomycetota > Actinomycetes > Kitasatosporales > Streptomycetaceae > Streptomyces > Streptomyces sp. NPDC048248. Next base: position 562,642 of record NZ_JBICZL010000001.1, on the reverse strand, counting down.
ACTGGGCCCGTGCCCGGAGCCGGTGTCGCCCGTTCCGGGGATGAGGGCGGCCCATGGTCCGCGCCGTACGGCGAACGGGAGCGAGTGGGCCGAGCGGACAAGGTCGCGTGGCCCCGGGAAACGCGGGGCCGACGGTAGGGAGCGGGTGCGCCCGGAGGAAGTCGCCTGGGTGCCAAGTCTCCCTCGGACAGCGTTAGTTCAGGCAGCGGACGGTAGAAATCCGCTGACGTGACAACGGGGGACGGACATGTCGGAGATGGAAGCCCTACTGGGCCAGGTGGTGCCTGCGGTGGGCGCGGCGGTGAGTGCCTACGGCGTAGCCGTGCTGACCCGAGCCGAGGACGAGGCGGCCGGAGCGACAGTGCGCCTCGGGCAACGACTGCTGGAGCGCCTACGAGGTCGCAGCCCGGAGCCCGAGGCGATCGATGCGGCGGTGACGGACCTCGCGGAGACGGACGGCGACCCGGACGCGGTGGCCGCCCTGCGCCTGCGCATCCGGCAGGCCCTCACCGCCTCCCCTGAGCTGCTCGCAGAGCTGGCGGAGCTGCTGCCCAGGACGCCTGTCGAGGCCGGTGGCGCAGGTGGCGTGGCCGTGGGCGGGAGCGTGACCGGCATCGTTTCGACCGGGCCCGGCGCGACGAACATCGTGAGTCGGGGAAGCCGATGAGCACCGAGGCGGGAGCACCGGACGAGACGGCACCGGGCGAGGCGGCACCGGAACAGTCCCCTGGCCGCGACGCGCCGGCGCTCGTGGTCCACGGCGACGTCAACGGCATCGTCAGCCAGGGCGACAACGCCATCAACGTGGTGTTCGACGGGCAGCGCTTCGTCGAGATCCACAGCCTCATCGAACTGCCGCTGCGCGGGGCCGAAGTGCTTGCCGCACCGGCGGGCATCAGATTGTTCGGCCGTGACGATCTCGTGGACCAGGTGGTCACCCAGCTGACCGCGGGCGTGAGTGTGCAGCTCTACGGAAGCGAGGGGGTCGGGAAGAACGCCATCGCCGACGCGGTGCACCACCGCCTGGCCGCCCGCGGGCAGCGAGGCCATGTCCTGCGCCCGCAGAGCGAGGGACCCAACAGCCTGGAGACGTTGTACAAGCGCCTCGCCACGCTGCTCTTCGGCAAGCAGTTCCTGCGAGGAGTCGACGAGACGGAGCTGCATCAAGCCGTCGCCCACGTCCGTGACGTGCACATCACTGTCATCGACAGCGCGCTGAGCCGGGACGATCTGAGTCGGCTCCAACAGACCTTCCCCGGCTTCACCTTCCTGTTCACGTCCCCGTACCTGACCCTGCCGGACACATCCGCCGCCCATCACGTCCAGCCCCTTGGCCGGGCCGCCGCGATCGAGCTGCTCAGCTCCGAACTCGGCCTGGAACTCGGCCCCGTCGGTCTGCAGAACCTGCAGTTCGACTGGGCCTACCGGATGTCCGAAGGCCGGCCCCAACGCCTGCGCCTGTACGCAGAGTTCATCAAGGGGGCGGACGAATGGCGGACCCGCGGTTCGAGGGAGCCCCATGACCAGCCGCCGCCGGTCGACTCGCAGCAGCTCAGCCCGCTGCGCCAGGCCGAAACCCTGGCGGTGGCCCTGAGCGAACCAGCCCGCCGCGTCCTCGTCGCGCTGGCGACATTCGGAGTGCCGTTGGCCGCAGCGTGGTTCGTGCCGGTCACCGGGCACCAGGACGACATGTACGCGGGCCCCGAGCTCTTCGACCGGCGCCTGGTCACCTACGACGGCGGGGCGTACCGCATCACGGGGGACGCTGCGGCCGCCGTCCGCGGTCTGAACTGGGCGCCGACGGCCGCTGAGACGGCCGCCGAGGGCCTGATGACCGCCCTGGCCGCGGACGGGTCGGTGGCGCGTCCGGACCCGTCCCTCCTTCTGGCCGTCGCGCATGTCCTCAACGCCGGCCGGAAGTGGGCTCTGGCCTCGCGTTTCGTGCGGACTGCCGTGCCCACCGCACTGACGGCGGGGGCCCCGCAGGCCGCCCTGCAGCTCTACGCCCTGGGCAAGGCAGCCGCATTGCGCGGCGGCCTGGACAAGGATCGCGAATACTACGTCCGCACCGAGGAGCAGACCCGCAACCTCCTGGAAGGCGACAAGGCCGCCGTCGCCGCGGCCCTGTTGGTCCTGGCGCCTCCCGTCGTGCCGGCGGCGGTGACGGCAGGCGGCAAGATCGCGGGTCTCGTGGGGAAGTTCACCGCCACCCTCACCACCAAGACCGGCCTCACCGTGGCGGCCGTCACGGTGGCGACGGCGACCGCCGCGGGCGTCGTGGTGGCCACCTCGGACGGCACGCCTGCCGGCTGTGCCGAGGCGTACGCCGCGAACGACACGCTGCGCGAGCGGGACCCGAGGACCCCGCAGGATCTCGCCTCCGGATATCGGCAGATGGCGGCCGACCTGGGCACCGCCGCCGGCGAGGCGACCGACTCGGAGGTGCAGTCCACGCTCCGGAACCAGGCCACTGCCTTCGAGGACGCGGCCGACGCCAAGCAAGGCGAGACTCCGGGCCGCGATGTGCACCCCGACGTGACCGCCGCCTTGGTGAGTTCCGAAAAGCTGCGGTCCGAGATCCGGTTGTTCCTCCAGCCCGTATCGAAGGTCTGCCCCATGGAGTGAGCGCCTCTTCGAGGCGTCCCCCGGTGGCATTCGCCACCTGTTCTTCGAACCTCTGCTCCGTCCGGCCGGTCAGGCGCACCACCGCACTCGATCGAGGAGAGAACTCACGTGACGACATCCACTGCGCGCTTACGCCGAAGGACCGCCCTGTTCAAGGGCGCAGCCGCCGTCCTCGCCGCCGCACTCGCCGTCCTGACGGTCCAGGCGGCACCGGCCGCAGCGGCAAAAGTCTGTGAGAACCACCAGGTCGGCGGCGACATCCTGCAGAAGTATCGCGACATCGGCGGGGAGACATCACCTCTGGGCTGCCCGACGTCCGACGAACTCACCACCCCGAACGGGCGCGGCAAGTACAACACCTTCGACGGCGGTTCGATCTACTGGACGGCCACCACCGGCGCTCACCCCGTCTGGGGCGCCGTCCGCGACAAGTGGGGCGCGCTGGGCTGGGAGGGCGGGAAGCTGGGCTTCCCGGTCGGTGACGAGCTGACCAACTCCGACGGGCAGGGCAGGCGTCAGCAGTTCGAGGGGGGCACCGTCTACTGGCATCCGACGCTGTCCGACGGCGCCCACCCCGTGTGGGGGAGGATCGGGGAGCAGTGGGGTGTGTACGGCTGGGAGAACGGCCCCTTCGGCTACCCCACCACCGATGAGGTCTGGAACGCCGAGATCAACGGGTTCCTCCAGGGCTTTTCCACCCACCGGTCCCTCATGTGGTGGAGCGCGGGCATGGGGGGTGACCACAACGGTGTGTGCACGGGGGAGTGCACGGGTTACAAGGCGCTCTCCAACTCCGAGTGGGTGACGAAGACCGAGGTGTCGCGCAGGGTGGAGAACGGCGACATCGACATCAAGGTGTTCCCCACCGACGCCGGGTTCGATGACGCCGACACCGACTACGACGCCCTGTGGGAACAGTCGTTCAGCTCCGTGCCCGTCCCCAAGGGGCTCACCGAAGAACAGCGAGCCTCCCTGCACAAGCAGCTCGCCTGCCACGCCCACCACGCCTACAACGGCGGAGACGGCACCACCGGCCCGTCCTGGGACCTTGAATCATGGCGTCCCGACGTGTCCTGGGACTACGCCCTTAGCCACGTCACCTTCCCCTTGCACCTCTGCAACTGGGAGTGACCCGAGGGAGTCCGAGTACGGCACGACGGGACGTCACTGGGGCCGAGGGTTCAGGCTGCGCCTGTCGTGCCGTCACCGTCAGGACCGTTGCCTTTTCGCAGGTCGGCGTCGGTGAGTGCGTTCAGTTCGCCGTGGGTGTCGAGCCAGTACAGCAGGACGACTGCCGGCACGACGAGTACCAGGGCCACCAGGGTGACGATCATGAGCCAGGTCAGCGTGCCCGATGCGCCCGCCCCGTCGGCCACGGTCAGCGAGGTGGGGATCAGATAGGGGCGCTGGGCCATGCCCCAGGCGATGACTCCGGAGGCGACGACTCCAACGGCTGTGACACGGACCCAGTTGCCCGGCGTCCGCAGCAGCAGCCAAGTGGTGGCGAGTGCGGCCACGCAGGTGATGACGACGAACACCAGCCCGGCCCCGTGGGTGAGCCCGTGCCGGACGTGAGGAGCGTCGTCATCGATGACGAACAGGGTGATGACTGCCAGGACGGCCAGTACGCCGAGGCTGCCCAGCGCGCGCCGCCGGAAGTAGCCGATCAGATCGGAGGCTTCGCACCTGCGGGCGTCCCCGGAGAGGAAGACCCCGCCCAGGAAGGCCGTCGTCGCGATGGCCAGCAGCCCGAACAGGAGCGAGGTGGGGTTGGCCCAGGCGTCGGCCGCTGCCTCGGTGCCGGCGGCCACCCGGCCGGAGGCGACTCCGCCGACGGCGGCGCCGAGGAAGAAGGGTGTCACGAGCGAGGCCACGGCGAACACGGCTCCGTAGAGGCGCCGGCCGGCCAGCCGCTGGGTGACCTTGCGGAAGGCGAATCCGGCACCGCGCAGGACCAGGCCCACGGCCGCCAGCGCCAGTGGGAGCCACAACGCGGAGAACACGCTCTGGAAGAACGACGGGAAGCCGGTCCACATGATGACGAAGATGAAGATCAGCCACACGTTGTTGACCTCCCACACCGGCGCCATGGCATGGTCGATGAGCCAGCGGGGGCGCTTGCCGCGCTCCGCACCTCCAGCGGTGAGGTCCCAGAAGCCGGCCCCGTAGTCGGTACCGCCCGCGCAGGTGTACGCGGCCACGGCGAGGAGCAACACGACGGCGACGAGGTCGGCTGTCATGGCCGGCCGTCCTCGGATGCGGCCTTGCTGCCGCCGGCAGCGCTCCCTTCGGGAACGGGTGTCCGCGGCCCGTAGGGACCGTCCGCCTCCGGCGCATGGCCGGGTCGCCCCCCTGCTCGCTCCTCGTCGGCGAGCCGCCAACGGGCGCGCATCTTGAGCAGGACGGCGAGGAGCGAACCAAAGATGAACAGGTACACCACGATCACCACTCCGAGCGTGATCCACAGGGTGGTGGAGCGCGTCGAGGTCACTGCCTCGGCGACCTTCATGTTCCGGTACACGATCCAGGGTTGGCGGCCCACCTCGGTGGCGATCCACCCGCATTCGACGGCCACCACGGACGCGATGCCCGCGCAGGCCGCGCCGCGGTAGAACCACCTGGAGGCCGGGAGCCTGCGGTGCCGCAGCCAGACCAGGCCGTACCAGAGAGCGAGCAGTACCAGGACGGACCCGATGCCGGCCATGAGGTCGAAGGCCCAGTGGGCGATGGTCGCCTGAGCGGGCGTCGGCCGTTCATCGGCCGGTACGGAGGTCAGCCCGACCACCTCGGTATTCGCGCTGAAGCCGGCCAGGAAGGAGTCGAGCAGGGGGACCTTGATGCCGCCCGTGACGGAGCCGTCGGGGTGCAGTTGGCCGAACAGGTACTCCGGAACACGGGTGTCGGTCTTCCAGACGAGTTCCATCGCGGCGAACTTCACCGGCTGCTTGTGGAACACCGACCGGGCGATGGAGTCACCCAGGACGAACTGCACCGGCGTGGCGATCGCGGCGATGGTGAAGGGAACGGCGAAGCCGAGGCGGTGGTAGCGGTCGCGGCGGCCGCGCAGCCGGCCGACGGCGTAGACGCCGGCCACCATGTAGCCGGCGGTCAGCACCATCGCGACGACGAAGTGCCAGTACTGCGGCCCGAACATCGGCGTGAAGAGGGCCTTCCACACGTCCACGTCGACGGGGTTGCCGTCGGGGTCAAGGGAGAAGCCCTGCGGGGTGTTCATCCAGGAGTTGGCGGCCAGGATGCCGAACGCCCCGAGCAGGGCGGTGGCCGGCAGCGGCAGCCCGAGCAGGAAATGCGTACGGGGCTTCAGCCGGCGCCATCCGTAGAGGTAGATGGCGATGAGCACCGCCTCCAGGAAGAACGCCCACGCCTCGACACCGAATCCGATGCCGAAGACATCCCCCCACCTGCCCATCAGACCGGGCCAGAGCAAGCCGAACTCGAAGGAGAGCACGGTCCCGGTGATCACACCGACCGCGAACTGGACCGCCATGACGGCCGACCAACGCCGCGCCAGCAGAAGGGCGGTGGCGTCGTTGCGTCGCAGCCCGAGGTAATGCATGACCAAGGTGATGAAGGGGAGCGCCACGCCCAGGGGGACCAGGATGATGTGGGAGGCAAGGGTGAAGGCCATGAGCTCCCGGGCAGGCAGGAGTTGAGCGGGGGCATCCGCCAGCAGATGGACCGAGGCGTGCATGAGGGCCTTCACCGTTCCACGATCCCCTGACTCCCTCGCTCCGAGGCGCCGGTGGCGTACGGCACCCGGTCCGGCACAAGGCTCAAGGAATCATCGGCCGTAGACGGCAGACGGTCGGGCAAGCCGCCGTTGGGCCGTCCGGCAGGACTTTTCGCCCGATCGGACCAGCGTCAGCGTTCGTCAGCTCAGCTCAGCTCAGCTCTGTGATGCGCAGAGCGGCAGCGAGCACACGCCGGGTGCGCTCACGGGCTCTCGCTGAGGGCGATGGCCGCGGCGGGGCACACACCGGCGGATTCGCGGACGGCTTCGTGCTGCTCCTCGGGCGGAGCGGCATCGAGGAGAACGACGATCCCGTCGTCGTCCCGCTGATCGAACACGTCCGGCGCGATCAGCACGCAACTCCCGCCTCCGCAGCACTTGTCCTCATCAACGGTGACCTTCATGTTCCTTTCCTCTCACGGGAGTTGGGATGCGCGGTCACAGGGGCACCGAGCAGGCCGACGATCGCGTCGGTCAGTGAGTCGGCCGTGTGCTCCCATGAGGAGTGCAAGGGGGGAGTGCCCTCGGCCAGCGCGTGTTCCCGTTCCGCGCAGGTGTGGGTGATGAGGTGGCGGGCCATGCTTCCGCGTTCGGCTCGCACCTGGGCCGGCACAGCCTCAAGGCAGCGGCCCAGACCGTCGAGGGTCTGTCGAAGATGCGCCCTGACCAGCGCCTCATCGGTGATGAGGGCGCGCATCACGGGGTCGGCCATGACCTGGGCGGCGAAACGGGCATGCCAGGAAGGGGTGCCGAGCGAACCCAGATGCTCCGGCACGGGACGCACCAGGCAGCCGACCCAATCCCGGATATCGCCACTGGCCCCGACGGCTTCCAAATGCCGCTGCCGGAGCAGTTCGATCTGCTCGCCGTGCTTGGTCATGATGGCGCGCACCAGCCCGGCCTTGCCGCCGAAGTGATAGCTGACGGCCGTGACGTTGCCCTGGCCGGCCGCTTCGCTGATCTGACGGTTCGACACGGCAGCGAGCCCGTGCTCGGCGAAGAGTCTCTCCGCGGACGCCATGATCGCCTCACGTGTCCCGGCGACGCGATCGGCGCGAGCGGCTCCGCTCCTGACGGCGCTCACCACGTCACCGGCAGTTCACGCAGCGGGGCGGTCAGCAGCCCCTCGTGGCGGCGCAGGTCCTGGGCGCCGGTGCCCAGATCGAGTGTGGGCACCCGGCGCAGCAGAACGGTGAGCGCGGACTGCAACTCTGTGCGGGCCAGCGGCTGTCCCAGGCACGAGTGCGGTCCGGAGCCGAACGCGAGATGCGGATTGGGGCTACGGCCCAGATCCATCTCACCCGCCGCCTCCCAGGCGCTCTCGTCACGATTTGCCGCGGCCATGCTGCACACCACGGTGGTGCCGCGCGGGACCACACCGCCGGAGAACTCCGTGTCCTCGTGCACGTAGCGGAGCATCCCCAAGCCGCCGGCGTTCGGATCGAAGCGCAGCGCCTCTTCCACCGCCAGGCGAACCAGTGAGGGATCGGCGAGCAACCGCTCCCAGCGCCGTCGGTCGGACAGCAGATGCGCCACCATCATGGCGAAGAAGCCCGCGGTGGTCTCATGCCCGGCGAGCAGCAGCGCCTGCCCGGTCGCCACCAGCCCGGCCTCGGACATCGGCCGGCCGTCGGCGTCCGCACCCTCCAGGAGGAGGCTGAGGAGATCGTCTTTCGGCTGTGCGCGCTTGCCCACGATGAGACCGGACATGTACTCGGCGAATTGCTGATACGCCGCTTCCGTCTCGGCCCGCGTGTACCGGGTCGTGTTCAGGAAGGTGTCGGACCAGCCCTTGAACCTGTCGCGGTCGCTCTCCGGCACGCCGAGCATGTGGCAGATCACGAACACCGGCAGGGGAAAGGCCAGATGCGTCACCAGGTCCGCCGGCTGCCGGTGTCCGAGCATGTCGTCGACGAGCTGATCGGCCATGGCCTCCATGCCGGGCCGCAGCGCCGTCATCCGTTTCGCCGTGAACCACTTGCCGACCATGCGTCGCCACCGCTGATGGCCCTCGGCGTTGAGCGCCTTCGCCATCGGGCTGCTGAAGATGCCCTCCGATTCACCGGCCGCCACCCGGGCGGCGTCGGGGGAGGCCAGTCCTTCGCGGCTCAGGCGCGGATCGGAGAGTGCCCTCTTCACGTCTTCGTAGCGAGTCAGCAGGGCGGCCTCGTCACCGCTGGGCAACGTCACCCGCGTGACCGGGCACTTCTGCCGGAGATCCGCCCACTGCGGCGGAGGCTCCAGCGCGGCCGGAGAGGCGATCGGGTAGCTCAAGGAATCGGTGTCCACGGCATCAGTCACGCGCGGCCTCCTGGTGGGGGTTCGTGACAGCAGTCAAACCCGAGAGCCTCACTTAAGTCAATCGACTGAATTAAAAGTTGGGGACGTCACGAGCCACGGAGGCATCAGCGGTGAAGGAAGGAGAGGAGTTGGTCGAGGAGGGCTTCGGGCTGCTCCTCGGGAACGTAGTGCCCGCAGTCGGGCAGGACGACGCTGTCCAGTCGCTCGGCAACGGGGGCGAGGAGGGCCTTGAGGCGTTCACCCTGCCCGCGGGCTCCCGCGACGCTGAGGACCGGCATGGTGAGCGGATGCTGCTTGCGCCTGGTGTTCCGCGCGATGTTGTCGTCGGTGGCCCGGTAGTAGTCGAAGCTGGCGCGCAGCGCTTCGGGGTCGCGGGCAGGGGTTTCGACGTAGAAGTCGACCGCCGAATCGGGCAGCGGGCGTGCGGCCTTCTGGCGGAACTGGTCGCCGTAGTAGATGTGCTCGCGTCCGCGGACGAGTTGCTCGTTGACGGAGTGCTTGCGATTGAAGGCGAAGTGCCACAGGAGGTCGTTCTGTGCCTCGGGGCCGAAGAACGGGATGTCGGGCGCGAGGCCGGGGATGGTGGCGTCGAGCAGGGCGAGGCGTTTGGACCGCCCGCCACCGTGCGCGGCTCGTCCTCACTGGCGGACAGGCTCAGTGGCATCTGCCCGACGCCAACCCCGCCCGCGCCGCGCCGGCCCTCGTCGCCCTAAATGCGGTCGAGACCCTGGGCGGTCACCGGGAAGGTGTGATCAAACGTTGTGAGCAGCGCACCTGCGGAGGGCTCTTCGTGGACAGCAGTCGTGGGCGGCGACGGCGGTGGTGGTGCTCCAAGGCGACCTGCGGAAACAAGGTGAAGAAGGCGAACCTCAAGGCAGCGCGGGACGGCGCCGAGGCCGGGCACCATTCGGGTTGGGCGGTCCCCTCCAGGACGCCTCTCGCCGCAGAACTCGGCGCACTGCGAAGGTGGTTCGCCGCCCTCAGGTGCCGGGGCGAAGGTCGGTGACGAGGCGGAAGCGTTCCAGGACCGTCAGCGTCCCGTCGTGCACGGTGAACCCGGGGTCGCCCAGTCCCGCGCGCATCTCCTCGCTGTGCCAGAAGCGTTCGTGGCCTGCCCGCCATTCGGCGACGGTGGTGTCCCCTTCCCCCTCATCGACCACGTGAGCGAGATCCACCTGCGCCAGTGGGACGACGCGCACGCCGGTGACCTCGATGACCGCGACCGGCCGGTCGTCCGAATCGACGACGACCGAACGGCTGCCGACTTCCGGGAGGGGCTCCCCGCCGTGCTCGTAGTCGACGACGAGCCCCGTCGTGGAGGTCTTGGAACCGTTGAGGATGGCCGCGACCAACTGGTCACGCAGCGGACCGGGGAAGGCGAACTCGGCCCTGGGCATCGACGCGAGGTTCCGGGGCGAAGCGGCGTCATGCGTCATGCGGGTCACCGTAATCGACCCGGCCGCGCAAGGGCAGCAACAAGGTCTGCTTCCGCTCGGGTCCCGCATCGTCCGGCCCCCCGCCCTTGGAGTGGCCTCCAGATCACAGGTACGAGCTATTTGGGGGATTGCCTCAAGCATTTGCCAGAAGATTTACGAATCAGCATGGCAGTTGCAGTATGGGAGGGTGTGACTGTCGAGGGATGAGGAGGCGGAGAGGGTGGGCGGTGTACGCGGCCTGGACGGCAGCGCGGGGGATGTTGACCACGGGAAAATCGGCGCCGGCTATGCGAGCTTCCGTCGTCCCGACCCACGCATCGCCCAATTCGTCGCCGACGCGCTGGGCGATGCCCGTACGGTGATCAACGTCGGCGCGGGCTCCGGGTCTTACGAGTCGGTGGCCCCCGCCGTGACGGCCGTGGAGCCGTCCGAGTCGATGCGTGCGCAGCGCGCGGCAGGCATGCCCCGGGCGGTGAACGCGGTGGCGGAGAGCCTGCCGTTCGGGGACGGGCATTTCGACGGTGCGATGACGCTCTTCAGCGTCCACCAGTGGAGCGATGTCGAGGCGGGCCTGCGCGAGATGCGGAGAGTGGCCCGAGGCTCGGTGGTCGTGCTGACCTGCGATCCGGAGCTGGTGCGGAATTTCTGGCTGTACGAGTACGCGCCCGAGGTGCTCGACACCGAGGCGCGTGGGTACCCGTCGATCGACACGTTGGCCGCCTCGCTCGGCGCGGCCGCCGACGTGCGGTCCGTGCCGATCCCGTTGGACTGTACGGACGGCTTCAACGAGGCGTACTACGGCCGCCCCGAGATGCTGCTTGACCCGGCAGCCCGGCAGGCATGCTCAGCCTGGAGTTTCGTCGACGACGGCGTGCGCGAGCGGTTCACCAGGCGCCTGCGTGAGGATCTGGATTCCGGTGTGTGGGACGAACGCTTCGGTCACCTGCGCAGGGAGGCGTTCTACGAGGGCTCGCTCGTCATCGTGCGAGGGGCACCGCGAGGAAATGAGGAGCACCACCATGGGCGTACCTGATCGCATGGACGAGGAACTGCGCGTCCTGGGTCTGGTGGAGGCGCAAAGCAGAGCGAAAGCCCTGTTCACCGAGGTCGAGGCGCGGCGCCTGGTGGCGCCCGGGGCAGGTGAGCGGGAGGTCAGCGACCGGATCCGGGATCTCGCGAACGAGATGTTCGGGACGACGAAGCACTGGCACAAGCGGATCGTCCGCTCGGGCCCGAACACCCTTTTCCCGTACCGGGACAATCCGCCGGACCGGGTCATCGGGGAGAGCGACATCGCCTTCGTCGACTTCGGCCCGATCTTCGAGGAGTACGAAGCGGACTTCGGTCGTACCTTCGTCTTCGGTGACGACCCGGTCAAGCACCGGCTGCGGGAGGACTTGCCGAACGTCTTCGCGGCCGGCCGACGCGCGTTCCGCGCCGATCCCGATATCACGGGCAAGCAGCTCTACGCCGAGGTGGAGCGGCTGGCGGCGGAGGCCGGCTGGACCTTGGGCGGCTGGCACGCCGGGCATCTCGTCGGGGAGTTCCCGCACGAGACGATCGACGGCGCCAGGACGGAGTCGTACATCGTGCCGGACAACGCTCATCCGCTCCGTCGCACCGACAGGGCCGGTTGGCGCTGCCACTGGATCCTGGAGATCCATCTGGTGGACGAACGGAACGGATTCGGCGGATTCTACGAGCAGTTGTTGGACCTGGCCTGACGGCGCCGGCCGACAGCGGACGCCGGGGCTCATACCGTGCGGTGCGTGCCCCGAGGCGCGATGGCGGTGGTCAGGCGGCGGCGAGGGAGACCTCGGTCGACTTGATCAGCGCGACGACGGAGGAGCCGGCGGCCAGGCCGAGGGCTTCGACGGCGTCCTTGGTGATGGCTGCGGTCAGCTCTCCCCCTTCGACGGAGACCTTGACCGAGCCCATGGCGTTACCGGTCGCGACGTCGGTGACGGTGCCGGCGATCTGGTTGCGGATGGAGAGACCGTCGACGGGAGCGGTGGCGAGCGAGACCTCGGTGGACTTCACGAGAGCCTTGACCGCGGCCCCCTCGGCGAATCCGAGGTCCTTGACGGCGTCGGCGGTGATGGCTGCCGTGATCTCCTGTCCGCCGATCAGCCGGACCTTCACGGTCGCCATCGCCTCGCCGGCCGTGACGGACGTGATGGTGCCGGGGAGCTGGTTGCGGATGCTCAGACTCATGAAGTGACGCCTCGCAAAAGTCGGGGAAGGCAAGGCCATTTGCAGCCCGCGCCATTGCCTACGCTACGTGACGCCGAATGCATCAGGGCGTCATCCCATCGCAGCTGCCAGCCGAATGGCCCTGTCAGGACCGCATATTGGTGGCGGCCGGGAATTCACTGGTCGGCCCAGTCCCTGCGGTCGTCTGACCAGGTACTTTCGCGGCTGTTGCCGTCGCAGTGAATGCGCGGACGGTGTGCGCGAATTGTGGGTGTGGCATTTCCGGCCGTCGATTACCGCAGATGCAATCCGTGGCGATCCGGAGATCACGCATTTGCCGGGCGGTCGCTCGTGCTGCCACCGCGCGGGAAACCCGGGCCGCGTGTTCGGCCAGGACTTTCGGTCCGAGCGAGGCCGGTCATTTTCAGTAGACGTCTCGAACGTAGCGCTTGTCCGCGGACAGGCGCCTGACGTAGGCGGTCGCTTCGTCGTCGGCCATGCCGATCCCTTGGCCGAGGAGAACCTGCGGCCCGCGCTGCACGCCGCCGGATGGTCCCTGACCTGTTACGAGGACGCCCCGCGGCACTTCCTCGCCCGTGCCGTACGCGTCGTGGAGCAGCCGGGCTAGAACACCGGCAGCGCCAGAAGAGTTCCCGCGTTGAGGACGAAGAGCCGGTTCCCGTCTCCCGCGGTCGAACGGTTCTGCCCGCCCGTGAGCGGGTACGTCTGGGCGACGCCGCTGGTGGAGCGGGGAAAGCCCGTTACGCCGGTGTCCCGGCTCTCCACCACCCATACGCTGTCCGCCTGAACGACCGGGGGCTGCCAGGGCGGGGCCACTCCCGCGACGATCACCGGGCTGTTCGCCTCCTCACCGTTCGTGCGGAGGTAGCGCAGCGCATCGCCGTCCAGGACGAACACCACCCCGCCCGCGACGGTGGGCGGACCCCAGCCGTATGCCCCCCGCTGCACATCGCGGTGCGGATTTTGGCTCCACAGCTCCCTGCCGTCGCCCGCGCTGACCGCCGCGAGGGTGTGGCCGCCGAGGAAGACCGTGCCGCTCTCGACGGCGGGGGCCAGGGCCGCCGTCGCCTGGCCCTTGCGCACCCACGCCTTCGCGCCGTCGCGAGTGCGCACCGCGACCACGTCGCCGGAACCGCTGCTCACCACCAGGACACCTGACCCGAGCGCCGCCGTGGGACGCCCACCGGTCAGCGACAGGGGAGGGCGCTTGGTCCACCGCACCCGGGCGTCGGCCGTCGCGACACAGCGCAAGGCCCCGTCGGAGGTCAGCACGTAGACATGGTCGGCGTCGGCCGCCAGCAGGGCGCTCGCCTTCACGTCGGCGGTCCACATGGGGGCGCCGGTCGAGGCGACGTAGGTGCGCAGCACCCCGTCCGCGTCCGCGGTGGCCACCAGGCGTCCGGCGATCGAGAGATAGCCCGCGTCGGCGTGCGCTTCGCCCGCTCGCCAGCGCCCCTTGCCGTCCGTGACCCGGTGGGCGGCGATGCCCCCGCCGGCGGCCGCGTACACCACCACGTCCCGAACCGGAAGCGGAGGCGCCGATCCGGCGTCCGCCACTCCCGGCAACGGGCCCCACAGCTCTTGCGGTGTCCCGGTGTCGGTGCCGAGTTCGGCGGGCTTCGCCTGCGCGGCCGGCGGCACGTCGAAGGGATCGGACGGGGCAGAGGGCGCGTCGTCACCGGAGAGCCACCAGGCGGTACCGCCCGCGCCTGCCGCCAATAGCCCCCCGGCTCCTGCCAGGGTGAGCAGGAGGCGTCGGCGTGAAGGGCGGGCGCTGTCCGCTCCCACCGTGGGAGCGGACAGCGGCGGCGGGCCGGCCCGCCCGCCCTCGCCGACCAGCCGCCGGGCCACGGCCTCCCGTTCCCGGATGTCATCTGCCAACGGCCCGGCCTTCCACAGCCGTTCGGCGCCGCGTGGCGGCCTGGCGGCATCGGCGACCTGCTCGGGACGCGGGCGGACGGCCGGGTCCTTGGCCAGGCACGGTGCCACCAGGTGGCGCAGGGCTTCCGGTACCAGCTCCAGGTCGGGGGTGCCGTGCACCACCTCGTACAGCACCGCCGATACCTCCGCGCCCGTGTAAGCGGGCCGCCCGCCTGCCGCGAAGGCCAGGACCGTACCGAGCGAGAAGATGTCCGCGGCCGGACCGACGCGCCGTCCCAGCACCTGCTCCGGCGCCCCGTACCCGGGCGTGACCGGGATCTGCCCGGTCCGGGTCAGCGTCAGGCCGTGCTCGGGGCGGGCGATGCCGAAGTCGATGATCCGCGGGCCGCGTGAGGTCAGCACGACGTTGGACGGCTTCAGGTCGCGGTGGACCAGGCCGGTGGCGTGGATGTCGCGGAGCGTGTGGGCGAGGGAGCGCGCCAGCTCCCGCAGCGGGGCGTCACCGAACGGCCCGAACCGCCCTACCGCGTCGTCCAGGGTGGGGCCCGCGAGGAACTCGGTGGCGATCCACGGCCGCCCCGACTCCAGCTCCGCGCCCAGCACCCGGGCCACGCCCTCGCTGGTCACCGCACGTGCGGTCTGCGCCTCCCGTACGAAGCGCTGGGCGAGATGTTCGTCGCCCGCCAGCTCGGGCAGCAGGACCTTGACCGCCGCGGGCTCGCCCGCCGCGTTCCGCCCGAAGTACACCTTTCCCATACCGCCTTCGCCGAGCACTCCGACGACGCGGTACGGGCCGAGCCGGAGTGGGTCGCCGGGGCCGAGCGGTTTCACGGTGGTCTCTCCTTGATGGTGGGCGCGGGCGCGCGGCGCTCAGGCGAGTGGCAGGGCGAAGGTCTGGCGCTCCTCGCGGACGTACAGGCGGCCGCGACCGTGGTCGGCGGTCAGCACGGTCGCGGTGGTCTCGTACGTCCAGACGGCGCGGTGGGTACGCAGATCCACCGCGCGCAGCCCCTTGTCGTCGAGGCTGTAGACGTACTTCCTGCCGACCACCGGCGGTACGTCGCGATTCAGCTGCCTGCCCGTCAGGCCCTTCTCCAGCCAGTTGAGGCTGCCGGTGGCGGCGTCGACGGCGACGATCCCGCGATCTCCCTCCGTGCAGTAGACGACACCGTCCCGGAGGGCGGGCGAGCCGTACAACCGGGCCTCGCCCGCGCTGCCACCGACATTGCGCCGGTCACCGAAGAGCCATCCGATGCTGCCGTCGGAGACCTTGTCGGCCTCCAGGACCTTGTCGCCGAGGTAGACGTGCCGTTCGTCGTGAACGAGCGGACCGGGGAGCTTCTCGTAGGAGGGCCCGGAATTCGACCACCGCTTCTTGCCGTCGGCGAGGGCGTGCACCGACACATCCAGCGAATTCATGAACGAGTCGGCCTGGTACAGCAGGATGCGGTCCCCGTCGACCGATCCGCTGACCATCGGCGGTTCGTACGCGTCGGTGGCCGCCTCCACCGGGCTGCGCCAGCGCTCACGGCCGCCGCGAAGGTCGACGGCGACCAGATACCAGCGCTTGCCGGAGGCGGCGCGCGCGACGAGGTACGCACTGTCCTTCACCACGCACAGCAGCTGATTGCGGGGTTCGTCCCCCGCGAAGGCCGACAACTCCACCAGAGGTTTCCCGGGTTGTCCGTCGGTGGGATCGAGCTCCCACACCGCCACCTTGTCGCCCTCGTCGTGCTCGCGCAGCGCGTAGACCTTCGTGCCGTCGGTGGCGGACCGCCATGGGTCGGCGATGTTCGCCTGCCAAGTGGCCTCGCCACTCTCGGGGTTGATGCCGGACAGCACAATGCCCGCGGGCACCGCAAGACCGTGCCCCGCCAATCGCACCTCGCCGCGGCTGTCCGGGCAGCGGATGAGGCTCGTCCACAGCCGGGACGGTGCCTTCACCTTCTTCGCCGGACCTTCGTCATCCGCCCCACCCGCGCCGCCGCGGCTGCCGAGCCAGGCCCAGACGCCACCACCCGCCAGGCCGGCGCCGGCGAGAGCGCCGCCGCCGGTCACGGCCAGCATCCTGCGCCGCGACATGCCGGGGCGCGACGGCGCGGTATCCGGCACCGTCTCAGGAGGCGGGGGCGGCAGCCGGTGCGGGGGCTGCCGCCATACGTCGTCGCCGCGTCGCGCGATCTCCCGCAGCACGGCGTCCGGCAGGACATCGGCGAACCGGTGCGGGCCGACGCCCCCCGCGAGCGTTTTGGCCAGCTCGGCGGTCGTCGGACGGTCGGCCGGGTTCTTGGACAGGCAGCGGGACAGTACGGGAACCAGCTCCGGCGGAACACCGCCGAGGTCCGGTTCCGCGTACCGCACGCGGTACAGCAGGTCGGTGGGCTGTCCGGAGCCGAACGGGCCGTGCCCGGTCACCGCGAAGACGAGGACGCCGGCGAGCGCGAAGACGTCGCCCGCCGCCGTGTGTTCGAGGCCGGCGGCTTGCTCCGGCGACATGAAGGCGGGGGTGCCCACGGCGTCGCCGACGTGGGTGAGAGGCACCTCGCCGACCGCCCGGGCGATACCGAAATCGATGATCTTCGGGCCCGACGCCGTCACCATGACGTTGGACGGTTTGAGGTCGCGATGCACCGCCTCCGAGCGGTGCAACTGCTCCAACCCCTCGGCCAGGGCTGCGCCGAGCACCCGCACGGCGGCCTCCGGCAACGCGCCGCCGGCATCCACGGCATCGTCCAGCGGCGGACCGAGCACATACTCCGTCGCCAGCCAGGGCCTGGGCGCCGACGGGTCGGCGTCGTGAACCGCGGCGCCGTGACGGCCGCCGATGACACGCGCGGCGTCCGCCTCCAGCTGGAAGCGCGACCGCAGTGCCGTGTCCGAGGACAGACGGGCGTGCAGCGTCTTGACGGCCACGGTGCGTCCGCCTGCCGTTCGGGCCAGGTAGACGGTTCCCATGCCACCGCTGCCGAGCCGGGCAAGCAACCTGTAGGGCCCGACGGAGTGCGGGTCGTCGTGAAGAAGAGCGGACAGCATCGGTTCAGCGCACCTCTGCGGGGAGTTCTGTGGCGAGCGCGCTCGCCGCCTGCTCGGACAGCGCCGCGACGACGCGGCCCGGCAGCGGCACCGTCGCTGTCCCTTCGGCATGAGTTCCATACGCGGCGCCGGGAGCCAACTCCGCCAACATCCGCGCAGGTTCGGGCCGCGCCGCCGGGTCCCGGGACAGGCAGGCCGCGATCAGCGGACGCAGCCCGGCGGGGATCTCGTCCCGCTCCGGAACGGTATGACCGGTCGCCGCGTACGCCAGGACGGCACCCAGCGCGTGCACGTCGCCGGGCGCATCGACCGCTCCGCCCGCGGCCTGCTCGGGCGCGAGACACCCCGTGTCGAGGCCGGGCAGCCCTGCGCGGGGTGTGTCGTCGGGCGCCGCGGCGCGCACCGCACCGAAGCAGGCCAGCAACGGCCCGTACGCGGTGAGCAGGACGGACGCCGGGCAGATACCGCCGTGCACCACGCCGAGCACGTGCGCCGACGCCAGCGCCTCGGCAAGCGCCGCGCCCAGGACGCGCACCGTCGCCTCGGGGAGCGGGCCGCCGTGCGCGCCGAGGGCCGCGTTCAGCGGCAGGACGGGACGGTACGGCGAGGCGTGCCAGGGGAAGGCGGCGGCGCCGCCGAACTGCTCCACCGGCCAGAACCCGGGCTGCGTCAGCCGGTTGGCCCACTGCGCCTCGGCCGCCCAGCGGACCGGGTCGGCGCCCGGCGCGGGCAGGCTCACCAGCACGGTGCGCGCCCCGTCCGCACTACGCGCCAGATAGCGGCGCTCCGGCGCCATGCGCGCCTCGGCCGCCGAGTCCAGCCGCGCAAGCGTGACGTACTCACCGATCCGCGGCGGATCGTCCTGCCGCAGTCCCTCCATAGCCGTCCCCCTCAGCTACTCGTATCGGTACGTGAGCCTAGCGGCGGTTGTCATGGCACCGACCCGGGGGTCGGTTACGGTACGCGAAGGGCCCTTGGCCCCGCGCCCCCTCAGGAGGGCAGGGCGATGAACGGCAGCGGCAGACGGCGGAAACGCCCTCACCGGCATGAGGCCGACCTGGCCGGGCACTCGGCAGGTAGGTCCTCGACTCAGGGAGTTTCTCGTGCTGGTCATAGGCATCGTCGCCGTCTGTGTCGTTCTGGCCGTCCTGGCCTTCCTTCTGCCTCGCTTGTCGCGCCACCCCGAACGCGGTACCCAGCGGACTCTGGGGGCCGGGTCGCGCGTGGGAGGCAAGGCTCCGGGGATCCTGGGGCGGATCTTCAGCAAGTCCTTGCGCAGCAGCTCCAAGGCGGTGGGGCGTAGCGGCTCCGCCGGGCGACGCGCCCGATGGCACCTGCCGTTCTAGAGGCTCCCCACCCCTCGTCGACGAATGCCCTCAACGGGCATCGACAGGGTGCTTCGACCGCCGGGGCTGTCGGTTGGGCCATCGACTCTCGCGGCCACCGATCTCACCGGCCGCACGGCCCTCACCGGCTTCACGGCCCTCACCGGCCGGCCCGCCACTGGTCACCCGCCTCACGCAGCCGCATGAGGATCCGAAGCGCCGCCTCTCCCCTTGCCGGCTTCCCGTTCGGCCGGAACGCGGTGGATCGGCGCCTGCGAGCCGGTCAGGGGGGCGCCCGTACCGCCGTTGCGCGCGGCGACGATCTCGGCCGCGATGGACAGAGCGGTCTCCTCGGGCGTATGGGCGCCGAGGTCGAGGCCGATCGGCGAGTGGAGGCGGGCGAGTTCGCGCTCCGTGACGCCGGCCTCGCGAAGCTTGCGGTTGCGGTCCTCGTGGGTGCGTCGTGACCCCATCGCGCCCACGAACGCGACAGGCAGCCGCAGCGCCTCCCGCAACAGGGGGACGTCGAACTTGGCGTCATGGGTGAGCACGCACAGCACGGTGCGACGGTCGGTCTCGGTGCGCTGGAGGTACCGGTGCGGCCAGTCGACCACGATGTCGTCGGCCTCCGGGAAGCGGGCCCGCGTGGCGAATACGGGGCGGGCGTCGCAGACGGTGACGTGATAGCCGAGGAACGCGCCCGTCCGCACCAGCGCCGCCGCGAAGTCGATGGCACCGAAGACGATCATGCGGGGCGGCGGCACGCTGGACTCGACGAACACTGTCAGCCCGGCCTCGCAGCGCGACCCGCTCTCCGAGACGTCGAACGTGCCGGTACGGCCGGCGTTCAGCAGGGCGCGGGTCTCCGCCACCGCTGTGCGGTCCAGCTCAAAGGACCCGCCGAGTCCGCCTTCGCAGGAGCCGTCGGGGCGTACGAGCAGAGCTCTGCCGAGGAGTTCGGCGGGCCCCTGGGCCACCCGGGCGAGCGCGGCGGACTCGCCGCGGGCGGCGGCCGACAGCGCCGCCGCCCACAGTCTCCGTTCGTCCGGCGCATCGGAGCGCACCGGCGTGACCAGAACCTCGATGACCCCGCCACAGGTCAGCCCCACCGCGAAGGCGTCCTCATCGCTGTATCCGAACCGTTCGCGCGCCGTCACGCCGTCCTGGAGCGCCTGGGTGCACAGGTCGTACACCGCGCCTTCCACGCAACCCCCGGAGACCGAACCGATGGCCGTGCCCTGGCGGTCGACGGCGAGGGCGGCGCCGGGCAGGCGCGGCGCGCTGCCACCGACGGCCACGACCGTGGCGACGGCGAAGTCCCGGCCCTGCTCGACCCATCGGTTCAGCTCTTCGGCGATGTCCAGCATCTCGGTCTCCTCGTGTGGGGTCGGCCGGTCGGCGCCGGCGGCAGCTCCGCCGGCGCCGTGCGCTCTCATCCGGCGTCGGCGGCCCCGCCTCCCGCCATCAGGACGCGGTCGGGCCGGATCGGCAGGGCCCGGTGGCGTACCCCGGTCGCGTGCCAGACGGCGTTGGCGATCGCCGCCGCGGCTCCCACGATCCCGATCTCGCCGATGCCCTTGAACCCGACCGGGTCGTCCGTGTCCGGGTCGTCCACCCAGTCCGCCTCGATCAGGGGGACATCGGCGTTCGCGGCGACGTGGTAGCCGGCGAGGTCTGCGCCGACGTGCCCGCCCGACGCCTGGTCCCTGATCGCCTCCTCGTGCAGTGCCATGGAAAGGCCCCAGGTCATACCGCCGATGAGCTGGCTGCGCGCGGTCAGCGGGTTGACTATCCGGCCCGCGGCGAAGATGCCGAGCATGCGCCGGACGCGGACCTCACCGGTAGTGACGTCGACGGCGACCTCGGCGAACTGCGCGCCGAAGGAGTGCCGTTCCTTCTTCGAGAGCGCGCCCACGGCCTCGGAGGTGTCCGACCGGGCGGTGATCCCATCCGGTGGGATGTCGCCGCCCAGGGCGAGTTGTTCACGCAGCTCGGCAGCCGCTGCGGTGACCGCCCAGCCCCAGGAGCGGGTGCCCATCGAGCCGCCGGCGATCATCGCCTGGCCGAAGTCGCTGTCCGCGATCCGTGTCCGGATACGGCCCGGCTCCACCTCCAAGGCATCCGCCGCGATCAGCGTCAGCGCCGTCCGAGCACCGGTGCCGATGTCCGCGGCATTGATGCGTACGGTGAAGGTGCCGTCCGCCTCCGCCGTCACGGCAGCGGTGGACGGCATGGCCATCACGGGGAAAGAGGCCGCGGCCGTACCTGTCCCGATCAGCAGGCGCCCCTCGCGGCGCACGCCGGGGCGCGCGTCCCGGTCCGCCCAGCCGAACCTGCGAGCGCCCTCCTCGAAGCAGGTCAGCAGGTTGCGGCTGCTGAACGGCAGCCCGGAAAGCGGCCCCACGTCCGGTTCGTTGCGTGCGCGCAGCGCGATCGGGTCCAGGCCGCACTTCTCGGCGAGTTCGTCGAGCGCGCACTCCATCGCGAACGAGCCAGGCGCCTCGCCCGGCGCGCGCATGTATGTCGGAGTCGGCACATCCAGCGGCACCACGCGATTGACGCTGTGGTGCGCGTCCGCGTCGTACATCACGCGCCCCACATTGGCGCTCGCCTCGACGAACTCATGGATGGTCGACGTCAGGTTCTGGGCCCGGTGGTCGAACGCGCGCAGCCGCCCGTCGGCGTCGGCGCCGAGCCGGAGCCGCTGCGCGGTGGGGCTGCGGTAGCCGGTCACCGAGAACATCTGACGGCGGGTCAGCACGACGCGGACCGGGCGGTGCAGGACGGTCGTGGCCATCACGGCACACACCTGGTGCACGCGGAGCCCCTTGGAACCGAACCCGCCGCCGACATGTTCGGACCGTACCCGTACCGAGGCCGGGTCGAGGGAGAACAGATTGGCGAGCTCCGCCGCCACCCACATCGTGCCCTGATTGGAGTCGACGACGTCGAGCCGGCCACCCTCCCAGCGAGCCGTTGCCGCATGGGGCTCCAGCATGGCGTGGTGCTCTTCCGGCGTGGTGTACTCCGCGTCCACGACGGCGGTGGACGCGCCGAGTTCGGCCTCGACGTCCCCCTTCTCCGCGGCGGAGTTCTCCGGCGTGTACGTACCGGGGCGGCCGGCGGAGAATGCCACGTCGTGCGGCTCCTCGTCGTACCGGACCACCAGTGCCTCGGCGGCCTCCCTGGCCTGCTCGGAGGTTTCGGCGACGACCAGTGCCACCGGCCAGCCCGCATACGGCACCCGGTCCTGCTGGAAGACCCCGAGGGTCGGGTCGGGCCGCCCCAACAGGCCCACGTAGTCGACATCGACGCGCGGGGCGTTTCCGTGGTGCAGGACGGCGAGCACACCGGGCATCGCCAGCACGGGGTCGGCCTCGACGGAACGGACCCTGCCGCGGGCAATGGTGGACAGCACCAGCCAGCCGTGGGCGAGTTCGGCGAAGGGAATCTCGCCGGCGTAGCGGGCCGCTCCGGTGACCTTGGCCAGTCCTTCGAGCCGGGTGTGCGAAGTGCCGACGGCGCCTGCGACCGCGGTCGTTCCCGTTGTCGTGGTCATCGGGCGGCCTCCTCGGTCAGCTCGGTCAGCACGGCTACGACGAGGTTGCGCATCAGGGTCACCTTGTATCCGTTATGGGGCAGGGCCTCGGCCGCGGCGAGTTCGGCGTCCGCGGCCGCCGCGAACGCCTCGGCGGTCGCCGGCCCCCCGGTGAGCGTCCGCTCGGCCTCCCGGGCCCGCCACGGCCGGGACGCGACCGCCCCGAAGGCCAGGCGCACCTCCTGGACGACGCCGTCGCGGACATCGAGGGCGGCGGCGATGGAGCCGATGGCGAAGGCGTACGACGCGCGCTCGCGCACCTTGCGGTAGCGGGAGGTGGCGGCCACGCGAGTCGGCGGCAGGGTGATGCCGGTGATCAGCGCACCGGCCGGCAGCGCGGTCTCCAGGTGCGGGGTGTCGCCGACCGGGAGGTAGAAGTCCTCGATCGGCAGCTCGCCGGGCCCGTCGGCGGTTTCGTAGGTGACGACCGCGTCGAAGGCGGCGAGCGCGACTCCCATGTCCGAGGGGTGGACGGCCACACAGTGCGCGGACGCGCCCAGGATCGCGTGGTTGTGGTGCTCACCCTCGATCGCGGGGCAACCGCTGCCGGGTACGCGCTTGTTGCACGGCTTGCTCAGATCGGGGAAGTATCCGCAACGAGTGCGCTGGAGCAGATTTCCGCCGACGGTTGCCATGTTGCGCAGCTGCCCCGAAGCGCCGGCCAGGACCGCCTCAGCCAATGCCGGGTAGCGGCGTCGTACTTCGGGGTGGGCGGCGAGATCGCTGTTGGTGACGGTGGCACCGATACGCAGGCCGCCGTCGTCCGTGGTCTCGATTCCGTCGAGGGGAAGGTCGCGCACGTCGATGAGCAGAGCGGGCCGCTCCACCCCTGCCTTCATCAGGTCGACGAGGTTGGTGCCGCCGCCGAGAGCGCGGGCAGCGGGATCGGCGCCGAGCAGGGCGACCGCTCCCGCGACGTCCTCCGCGCGCTGGTATCCGAATTCCCTCATGCCGTCACCTCGGCGTCCGCCGTGCCGGCGAGGTGAGCCGAGCTGTCATGCCCGAGCGGGGCCGGAACCCGAGCGGCCCCGTCCTCGGCCGCCCGTGCGACCGCCTGAACGATCGACACATACGCGCCACAGCGGCACAGGTTGCCGCTCATCCGCTCCCGGATCTCGTCAGCGGTCAGTGGTGGCACGCCCGCTTCCGGTCGTACGTCGGCACTCGCTGCGCTAGGCCAGCCCGCCGCGTGCTCCTCGATCACCGCGATGGCCGAACAGATCTGGCCGGGTGTGCAGTAGCCGCATTGGTAGCCGTCCAGGTCGAGGAATGCCTGCTGCACGGGATGCAGCCGCTCACCCTCGGCCACGCCCTCGATGGTGGTGATCTCGCGTCCCTCCGCGGCGACCGCGAGCTGGAGGCAGGAGACCGCTCGGCGTCCGTCCAGCAACACCGTGCAAGCACCGCATTGGCCCTGGTCGCAGCCCTTCTTGGTGCCTGTCAGATCAAGGTGCTCGCGCAGCGCGTCGAGCAGGGTGGTGCGGTGGTCGACGGGCAGGGAGTGCTTTTCGCCGTTGATGTTCAAGGTGATGGCGCTGGACGTCGATAGGGCCATGATCAGCCTTCTTTCGCGTAAGTGTGCGCGGCGGGCGGCAGCCCTGGGACCGAGGTCGTCGGCCGGGAGGCCAAGCTGTCACTGTCACGCGGGAGCGGGAGCGTCGAAGACGATCCCGGCGGAAGTACGGGAGGAGAGATGGCGCTGTGCGTAGGGCGGCGGGAGCCGGGGAGACCTGTGGGTCATGCGGTGGCACGTGGTCGATCGCACGGGCCGCCACCTGTCCCCACCGGCCAAATCTGCCGCTATGGTGGACCCAAGCGGACAGCTGTCCGCCAGTCGTCAAAACTACCGGACAGTTGTCCGGTTAGCAAGGCCGACTCATCGCAGAACCATCCGTGAGTCCCGTGCGACGCGTGATTCCCGGAAGGAGGACACGTGGCCCCGGCAGAAGACGCGCCACTGCGCTCGGACGCGCAACACAATCGCGAGCGCATTTTGGAAGCGGCACTGGAGGAGCTGACACGGTCGGCCGACGCGCCGCTCAGCACGATCGCGAAGAAGGCCGGCGTCGGGCAGGGAACGCTGTACCGCAACTTCCCCAACCGCGAGGCACTCGTGCTGGAGGTCTACCGCTACGAAGTCCAGCAGGTCGCCGACAGCGCATCCCAACTCCTGCGGTCCCACGCGCCGGACGATGCCCTGCGCGAGTGGATGAACCGCCTCGCCCAGTACGCCATGGCGAAGGCGGGCCTTGCTGACGCGATGCGGCAGGCCACCAGCGCGCAGGGCTGCCTCGCCGGAGTAGGCCACGGCTCGGTGACCTCGGCCGTCACCCTCCTGCTGGAAGCCAACGAAGAAGCCGGCACCCTCCGCCCAGGGGTGACCCCCGACGACTTCATGCTCGCCATCGCCGGCCTCTGGCAGATCAACCCGCACGGAGCCGACTGGCAGTCGCGCGCAGAACGCCTCCTGGACCTGGTCATGGACGGTCTCCGCGCCGGTGCGCCGGGAGCGTGAGCCGCGCGGCGCCGGTGCGACCGGCGCGCTCCCGACCCGGGTGCGCCGCAGGCCGGCCCTGTGGCGCACCCCTCTTGCGGTCACCGGACTGATGAGGCATCCGCCTTCGACAGGGCGCCCAGTGCCGCCGGCAGCGACCGGGCATGCACCACGCCCAGCCGTTGTGTGGCCCGGGTGAGCGCGACGTACAGGTCGCTCGCCCCCAGCTCCTCCGGTTCCACCACGATCACCGCGTCGAACTCCAGCCCCTTGGCCTGCCGGGGATCGATCAGCACCACGGGGCTGGTCAGATCCGGCGAGGAACCGGCAGAGAGGTCCGGAAGTGCCGGCAGGAGGTTCTCGTGGCGGGAGCGTGCGGCGATCACGGCAAGGCGGCCGTCCTCCCGGGACTCCCGTGCGACGGCCTCGGCGACGGCTCCGGGAAGATCCTCGGTGCGCTGAGCCCAAGGCCTAACGCCGGTGGAGCGGATCGAGCGCGGCGGCTCGAAGGAGGCGTCGCCGGCCCGGGGGACCTCGGCCGCGACCTCCATGATCTCGGTCGGCGTACGGTAGTTGACCCCGAGCCTGACGTGCTCCCAGCGGTCGTCGACATACGGCGCGAGGACCGCCTCCCACGAACCGCAGCCACCAGGTTCCGCGGTCTGCGCGGGGTCGCCGACCAGCGTCATCGAGCGGGTGGGGCACCTGCGCATCAGCAGCCGCCACATCATGGCGGACAGCTCCTGTGCCTCGTCCACGATGATGTGGCCGAACGCCCATGTGCGGTCGGCCGCTGCGCGTTCGGCGGCGCTGCGGTGATCGGCCTCCTCGTGCCGGTCGGCGAGCAGCTCCGCGTCGACCAGGTCGTGTGCGGCCAGTACCTCCGAATCCTCGTCGTCACGGTCCTCGAACTCCTGGGTGCGCGAGCCGTAGGAGAGGTCGAGCACGCCCTGCGCGTAGGCGATCCGCTCCTGCCGCTCCGATTCGGCGGCGGCCTGCGCGGCGGAGTCGTCCTCCCCGAGGAGTTCGGCGGCCTCGTCCAGCAGGGGAACGTCCGCCGGCGTCCATGCGCCGTCCGCACGACGGATCGCCTCCGCGTCCGCCTCAGGGAGGTGGACCGGTTCGGCGAGGAAGTCGGCGACCAGCCGCTGCGCCGTGAGAGAAGGCCACAACTCCTCGATGACACCGTGTACTTCGGGGCTGACGGCTACCGCCTTGCCGAGCTGGGCGAGGTCGTCGGGACCGAGGAGGTTCGGCCCGCCGAAGGGGTCCGCGCCGATCCGCTCGGCCAGCTGAGCGGTGAGCGCGTCGATGACGTGGAAGGCGAAGTGGGGACGGGCCAGATTGTGCGGAAGCCCGGTCTCCCGGGCCCGGGCCCGGGCCTCGCCCACCAAGTCCGCGTCCAGCCGCAGCTCGCCGTCCTCGTGGTCGACGACGATGACCGGGTCGGGCAGCGTCTGCCGGTCCCGGACGTAGCGCGCCAGCGCATCCGCCATCGCCGAGCCGCCCTTGACCTCGGCGGCCCGAGCGGTGTCGATTCCCGTCGCGGTGACGCCGGGGAAGAGTTCGGCAGGGGAGGCGAGCAGGACCCCCGTCTCACCGAGCGAGGGGAGTACCTCGGCGATGTAACCCAGGAACGCCGGGTTGGGCCCGACGATCAGCACGGCACGCCGCGCCAGGTGCTCCCGATGGGCGTAGAGCAGATACGCGGCACGGTGCAGCGCGACGACGGTCTTCCCGGTGCCGGGGCCACCCTCCACGACAAGGACGCCGTGGTGCGGGGCGCGGATGATCCGGTCCTGCTCGGCCTGGATGGTCTGCACGATGTCGTGCATCCGCCCGGTGCGCGCCGCGTCCAGCGCAGCGAGCAGTACGGCGTCCGCGTCGGAACCCTCGTGGCCGGTGCGTACGGAGTCGGTGAGGTCCAGGATCTCGTCGTGCAGGGCGGTGACCCTGCGGCCCTCGGTGGTGATGTGGCGTCTGCGGCGCAGGCCCATCGGAGTGTGGCCGGTCGCGAGGTAGAACGGACGCGCCACCTCCGCCCGCCAGTCGATGACGAGGGGCGTACGTTCCGCGTCATCACGCCGGATACCGATCCGGCCGATGTGGTGGTCCTGGCCGTCGAGGAACGCCAGGCGACCGAAGCACAGGCCGTTCTCCCCGGAGTCGAAGGCCGCGAGCATGCCGGCCTGCTCCGCCACCAGCACATCTCGCTCCAAGCGCGCCTGAAAGGTGCTCACCTCCCGAGGCAGCGCTCCCCGCACCGCCGCCTCGGCTCCGCTCCGCAGCTCGGCGAGACGCCCGTAAAGCAGATCGATGAATTCTTGCTCGCTCCGTATTTCCGCGTTTGACAATGCAGCTCTGCTCCGATACTATTTGGAATGAAGATGAGGGCTCTGTTTTCGGCAAGTTCAAAACATAGAAGCCCCAAATATACGCAGAGGAATACCCCGGCCGTCAATTCGGTGCGGGGTATTTTTGTCGCGCAGTTCGGAGTGCGCGACGGGCCCGGCCATGGGCTGGGGCAGGGACACCGGGTCGCCGCCCTCCATACGTTCAGGGTCGGCGCAAGAGCGGGTTCCGCGGATGATCCCCCGCCCGGCACGAAGACGCGACCTAGAGCTGCCGTAGGTGGTCACGCAGCCTGCGGGCGGCCTGCGACATGAGGGCGTCGGCTCCGGGCTGGGTGCTGGCCGGAACGATCGACTCCGTGAGAACGGCGATGGCGAAAGCCTGGCCGTCGGAGTGCTCGACGACACCGATCTCGTGGCGGAGATTGAGGAGCGTGCCCGTCTTGGAGGACCAGGTGGTGGCGTCGGAGCTGAAATCCGGGGCGAGTCGGTGTCGGAGCAGATTGTGGGCCATGAGATCGCGCACGCGCGCGGCCACTTCGGCGGGAATCTTCGATGGCGTCCACAGCGCTTGGAGCAGCTCGACATAGGCACGCGCGCTCCCGGTGCTGGCGCGGGTGGTGTCGAGCTGCGGCACCCGGTGACCGCGGCCGCTGGTGCCGGCGTCGATGGCGAGGGCATGGGCGAGATGGGCCTGGGCGGCGTCGAAGCGTTCCGCGGGGGTGTCGGACAACTCGCGCATGCCGTGCCGGATGGTGAAGCCGCGCAGGCCGAACTCCTGGAGGATGTCGGTCACTTGGGTGGGCGGGGTGAGCTCGAACAGCGCGTCGGCGGCCGTTCCGTCGCTCACGCAGGTGCTCAGGTAGAGCAGGTCGTCGATCGCGATCCTGGCGGGGTGCCGGAACCGGCTCAGCCCGGTGGGTCCGGGCGTGGTGATCCGCCCGGGTTGCACGTCGAGCACCGTCGCCCCGTCGAGCTCGCCCCGTCGGATCCGCTCCGCCGTCGCCAGCGCGAGCGGAACCTTGACCAGTGATGCCGAAGGCAGCTGGGTGTCCGGCTCGATCCCCAGCTCCTCTCCCGTGTGCAGATCCCGCACGAGCACACAGCCGCGCATGCCGCCGTCGTGCAGCTCCCGCTGGATGTCGCGAAGCATCGCCGTTGAGCTCACGCCGCCGTCGCCTCCGCGGTGCTTGCTCGTGGCTCTGCGCTGAGACAGCGTGCGATGGCGTCGCCCAAGCGCTCCGTGAGGTCCTGCGGATCACCGTCCGCGGTGGCGAGGGCGAACCCCCTGCCGAGCGTGATCTCTCCGATGGGTCGCCAGGTCAGGGCGAGTTCGTCGGCTTGCGCGGGCGAGCACAGCAACAGGTCACGGGTGCACAGGACTTCCGCCGCCGCCGTCGTCAGGTCGTCGGCGGCGACGAGCTGTGCGGGCCGCAGGCCCACCGCGTCGCGCAGCCGCGTCAGCGGGTCACGGATGTGCGGCACGTCGTCCTCCGGCTGGATCCAGATACGGCAGGCGGGGCCGACGGAGACTCGTCCGACACGCAGCGTTTCGAGGTAGACGCGCTTGACGCCGGGATCCTGGGCACTCGCCAGCCCGAGCGGCACCGACCATGCCGCCTCGTCCGGCGGCACTGCCAGCAATGCGGCCCGCACCTGCTGCGAGTGCAGGAGCTCCCTGCGCCGGGCCGGCGAGGTCACCCGCAGATCGAGCGTGATGCCATGCCCCCGGGCCTCGGCGACGAGGCGCGCGAGGCCGGCAGTGGAGCAGGTGCCGGGCACCGCGAGCCGCCACGGCTTGCGCTTGGCGGCTTCCGCCTCGTCCAGCAGCACATCGGCCGTCTGCACGAGCTGTCGGGCAGCCGGCAGCATCGCCCGGCCGAACGGGGTGAGGACCGCCCGTCGCGACGTGCGCTCGAACAATCGCTCACCGAAGCGTTCCTCCAGGGCGGCGACGCGACGGCTGGCCACCGACTGGGACATCCGGGCAGCGTCCGCGCCGACGGTGAAACTGCCGTACTCGCTGACGCTCACAAAAGCACGGCACGCCCCCAAGAGATCCACAACCAGGACCCTATGCCAGATCAGCATGAAAGAGCGCATGAGGGTATTGGACCGCATGGCCCGACGCAGGTGAGGGTGCTTGCGACACACGACCACGCAACGGATGGGGTGTGCCACCCCATCCCCTGTGCGCCCTGCATTCGGGGCACCCGGAGGTTTGGACCATGCAGCACACTCGTGCCAGGCGAGCCGTTCTCGGTGCGCTCGTCGCGCTCGCCCTCGTCCCTCTTGCGGCCTGCGGCGAAGGCGGTGCCACGGCCTCGTCGTCCCCGTCCGCCGCGACGACGGGACCGAGCGCGGACGCGAAGTCGTCCGCCGGCGAGTTCAAGAAGCTTGAGCGCAAGTTCGACGCGCGGCTGGGCGTCTATGCCATCGACACCGCAACGGGGCGCGAGGTGGGCTACAACGACGATGAGCGGTTCGCCTATGCCTCCACGTTCAAGGCGCTGGCCGCAGGCGCCGTGCTGCGGAAGTACTCCCTGACCGGGATGGACCGAGTGATCAGGTACTCGAAGGACGACCTGGTGGCCAACTCTCCCGTCACCGAAAAGCACGTCGAGACCGGGATGAGCCTGGGAAAGCTGTGCGACGCCGCTGTCCGGTTCAGTGACAACACCGCTGCCAACCTGCTCTTCGAGGAGCTCGGCGGGCCCAAGGGGCTCGATTCCGCACTCGCGAAGATCGGGGACGATGTCACCAGGATGGAGCGCATCGAACCGCAGCTGAGCCTGTGGGACCCGAACAGCACGCGGGACACCAGCACGCCCCGGGCCTTGGCCAAGGATCTGCGCGCCTATGTGCTCGGAGACGTCCTCGGCAAGCCGGAACGCGCCCAGCTCACGAAGTGGCTGAAGACTAACACCACCGGAGGCGAGCTCATCAGGGCCGGGGTGCCCAAGGAGTGGGTGGTCGGCGACAAGACGGGAATGGGCAGCAACTACGGCATCCGCAACGACATCGCCGTGGTGTGGCCCCCTGACGCGGCCCCCATCGTCGTGGCGATCACGACGAACCGCAGCGAGGAAGGCGCCGACTACGACAACAAGCTGATCGCGGAAGCGGCATCCGTGGTCGCCGAGACGATGTCGTAACAGCATGCGGATGTGCCGCGGCGGGGGAGTGGGCGGGCGATGACCCGGCCGGGCTGCCGCGGGGGTGTGTGGGCGTCCGGCCCGGGCAGCCGTGGGCAGCCCGGGCCGGACGCCCCGCACGCCGGTGAGGTCGAGAAGGCTCAGGCCGAGAGCGCCGGCTCTTCCCACTCGGCGTCGTGAGCGCATGCGGCAGCGAGTTCGTCCAAGGACACCTCGAGCGCGGTCGCCAGAGCCGCCACCGTGAAGAAGGCGGGAGTCGGCGCCCGGCCGGTCTCGATCTTGCGCAGCGTCTCCGCCGATACCCCCGCCGCTGCGGCCACCTCCACCATGCTGCGATCGCCGCGCGCCTGACGCAGCAGCGCCCCGAACTGCTCTCCGCGCTGTCGTTCCCACGGGGTCAAAGGAGTTCTCACCATGCCCGTGATACTAATACCGGTATAAGAATTGGGTGCAGGTGCATGAGCAAGGAGTTGTGGGCCATGGTGGAGATCAAGACCGACGCGGCATTGGAAGCGATGCGGGAGGCCGGGCGCGTCGTGGCCCATGCGCTCGCCGCTGCCAGGGAAGCGGCAGGGGTGGGGGTGTCCCTGCTCGACCTGGACGAAGCCGCCCGCACCGTCCTGACCAAGGCCGGGGCGCGCTCACCCTTTCTCGGATACCAGCCCTCCTTCGCTTCCACCCCCTTCCCCGCGGTGATCTGCACCTCGGTCAACGACGCGCTGGTGCACGGCGTCCCCACCGACTACCGCTTGCGCGACGGCGACCTGGTCAGCATCGACTGCGGCGCGGAATTGGACGGCTGGACCGGCGACGCCGCCATCAGCTTCACCGTCGGCACACCTCGTCCCGCTGACCTCGATCTGATCGACGCCACCCAGCAGGCCCTTGACGCCGGCATCGCGGCGGCCACCGTGGGCCACCGGATCGGCGACATCTCCCACGCCATCGGCAACGTCGCCCGCACCGCACGCTGCGGGATGCCGGCCGATTTCGGCGGCCACGGCATCGGCCGCCGCATGCACGAGGACCCCCACATCCCCAACCGCGGACGTCCCGGCCGCGGCTTCCCCCTGCGCCACGGTCTGACCATCGCCATCGAACCCATGCTCATGGCCGGCGGGCGGGACGACTATCGCACGGGCTCCGACGGCTGGACCCTGCTCACCACTGACGGCAGCCGAGCGGCTCACATCGAGCACACCGTCGCCATCACCGAAGAGGGCCCTCGCATTCTGACCCTGCCCTGACCCGGGCCAGGCTCGGTGGGTGAGTCGCCTTCTCGTCCACCAGGCCGCCGAAGGGTGCTGCCGTCCGGCCTCCAACTCGTGTTGTCCATAACGGCATTCGCGTAGATGCGAAGATGAGCAGATGTGGTCACGACTGCCGTTCGGTGACAAGTTGCGGAGCGAGCTGGGCTCACCTCGTCGGGCTCGGCGGCTGGGCAGCAGTCCGCGATCGCGGGTCTGGCGGGCCGAGCTGTCCGGAACACCCGTCGTGGTCAAGCAGCTCATCGACGCCCCGGAGGCCGCCGAGAGGTACGCGCGCGAGTGGGCCGCGCTCAAGCTCTCGGCTCACGTCGATCCGCCCGTGGTGCCGAAGCTCCTCGCCGCCGATCCGGATGAGCGAGTGCTGGTCCTTGAGCACTTGGAGCATCGGAAGCCGCGCGAGGACTGGGTGGTCGACTACGGCGCGGCGCTGGCCCGGCTCCATGCGGCCACCGGTGCCGACGCCGCAGGGGTTCTGCCCGTCTGGTCCGGTCCGACTCGCGAGGACGTCACCTCCTTCCTCGGGCTTGCGCAGGCGCTCGGCGTTGCCGTGCCCCCGGGGGCACGGCCGGAGCTGGACGATCTCGTGGACCGTCTGGCCCGGGCGCCTGGCCATGCGCTGCTGCATGGCGACCCCTGTCCAGGTAACGACATGCATACCGCCGACGGCATCAGGTTCATCGACTTCGAACAGGCGTCACTGGGCAATGGGCTCGTGGAACTCGCGTATCTGCGCATCGGTTTCCCGACCTGCTGGTGTGTCACCGCCCCGACGCCGCCGCTACTGGACGCGGCGGAAGCCGCCTACCGCGTCGCCTGGCGCCAGGCGACGGGCACCGATGTCCAGGAGGGTCTCACCGACGCATGTGCCGGCTGGCTGCTACGCGGTGATGCGCTGGTCCAGCGGGCTCAGCGCGGGACGGCTGATCACCTGGCCAGGGTCCCGGAGCGGGACTGGCGCTGGGGCACGGTGACGGCCCGGCAGCGGCTCCTCCACCGCCTCGGAGTCATCAGCCGGATGGCCGCCGACGGCGGAGACCTGGTAGGCCTGGGGCATCTGGCCGCGGATATGCGCAAGGGCATGCTCACCCGCTGGCCCAAACTCGCACCGCCGCCCACACTACGGCCGTGAGGGAGCCTCACCCCGCCTGGGGCGAGCGCGAAACGGTGGCGACTGCTCAGTCCTTCCCCGCACCGTCAGCGGTGTGGGGAAGGAGGGGGAACAGCCGAGTGATGAGAGCCACCGGTCGAGCGCCGTCGGGCCGGGCCAGAGGGCGTTGTTCGCGGTCCTGATAGGGCGCGAGCGCACGTCGGATCACGTCGGCGACCCGACTCATCTCCTCGGGCGTCAGGTAGGCGATGGCGCTGAAGGCTTCGTCGTGGCGCCACTCGCCGGGCGCTTGGGCGCGTTGGGCGAGCCATCGCTGCCAGCTCTCGTCCTCCAGCCCCCGGGCCAAGTCGCCGAACTGCTCGGCGGGCCCGCCGGTATCGGGGGCGTGCTGCCTCAGACGCCAGGGGCGTGCGCGGCCCCCGTTGTGGGGGGCCTCTTCGATGTATCCGTGACGTGCGAGCTGCCGTAGGTGGAACGAGCAGAGACCGGAGCTGTAGCCGAGCCGGGAGGCGGCTTCGGTCGCCGTGACGGCGCCGACTTCGGCGAGCAGGCTCAGCAGAGCTGTGCGGACTGCGTGCTCACGCAGTTCCTCGCCGGTGCCGGCCGTCCTGTCGTCCGAGGCGTTGAGGTCATCTTCAGTCACTTTGCAAAGTCTGCTACTTTGCAAAGCACTTGGCAAGAGCCCTTGCCGAAGGCATCGGCTGCGGTGACCTCCGCGGCATCTGTTGCGTGCAATTGGGGGAGACAGTCATGTCTGTTCATCACGAGCCGCCCCGTCCCGTCGACCGGCGAGTTCGGGTGCAAGGCCGCCCCGTCGACACCTGTCCGACTCTGCCGCCGGAGGCGCAACGGGGTTCGGTTCGCAGGGTCACGGTGGTGGGTGAGGAGGTGCTGAGCCGTCCGTGCCGGGAGGTGACCGCGTTCGGAACACCGGAGCTGTCGGCGTTGATCGACGACATGTTCCTGACCATGTATGTGGCCGACGGCGCCGGTCTTGCCGCCAACCAGGTTGGCGTCGACCTGCGGCTGTTCGTGTATGACTGCCCGGACGACTCCGGGGTTCGGCACGTCGGTCACCTCATCAACCCGGTTCTGGATCTCCCCGATCCCGGCACCCGCCGGCTGGTTGACGACTTCGAGGGCTGCCTGTCCGTGCCCGGTGCCACCATGGCCGTGCCCCGCACCGATCGTGCTGTCGTCCGCGGGGTCGACAAGGACGGCAACCCTCTGATCATCGAGGGGATGGGCTACTTCGCCCGATGTCTGCAGCACGAGACCGACCATCTCGCCGGCCACACGTATCTTGATCGGCTCTCCAAGCGCGACCGCAAGGAGGCGCTGCGGCAGATGGAAGATCGCCGGGAAGATGTCTTCGCCCGACGCGCGACCAAGGCCGCCGGCCTGGAACGGTGACACACCCGCCGCCCAGGCCCCTCAGGCCGCCCCCGCCGCTCTCACGCCCCGGAGTGACCTCGCGTCACCTTCACCATCACTCTCGCCAGAACAGGTGGTGGGTCACTCCGCTCGAGCTGGGCACGACATCGAGGTGGAACCGGTCGAGCAGCTCCTCGGGTGATTCCCAGAGCCGGGACCCGGACCCGAGCTGCACCTGCGAGACCGCCACATGCATCGTGTCGACGAGGTCGGCGTCAAGGAACTGCCGGATGGTGGTGGCCCCGCCGCCGAGCCGGACGTCCTTGCCCTGTGCGGCCTCCCGAGCCAGCGCCAGAACCGTGGCCGGGTCGTCGTCGACGAAGTGGAACGTGGTGTCGGAGAGCGTGAACGACGGACGCTTGTGGTGGGTCATGACGAACACCGGGGTGTGAAACGGGGGCTCGTCACCCCACCAGCCGCGCCATTCGTGGTCCTGCCAGGGCCCGCGCTGAGGCCCGAACTTGTTGCGGCCCATGATCTCGGCGCCGATATTGCGCGCGTAGTCCCGCGTGAAATAGTCGTCGAGACCGCGGCTCCCCCCGGGTTCGGTGCGCCGGGGCCAGCTCGCCGTGGCGCCGGCCCAGGCGAACATGTCCCCGGGATCGGCGTCGCCGAACGGTCTCTCAAGGCTCTGATGCTCACCGGCCCCGAATCCGTCACGCGAGATGCTGAAGTTCTGGACTCTCAGCAGCTGTTCCACGAGGTTCCTCCTGTGTCGTCGATAGAGGTGAGACTGCGCGTGCCGGGCACATTCATCGCCGCGCCCGGGAGCGGCGGCCGGCAGAGGTTGTGTAATGCCGTGACCATGTCCTCGTTCCGGTCGAGCTCGGCGTCCGCCCCGGGGCCGGGCCGGCACCTCGCCTCCTGACGCCACGTCGGATGTACTCCGCCCATCCAACCCGGCCCGATCCGCCGAGCGCGACGACCAATCCGGCGAACCTTCCAGGTCAGAGGCTGGGAGGGCGCGGGCCTGGACCTGGGCCCTGCTCCTTCGCCCGCGCCGCATGCGGTGCACGCCCCCCGTGCCCGCACGGAGCAGCCGCCCGCGGGGGACACTTGAAGGTACGCGTAGCCGAAGCGTTCGACGGGGGATCGCAGATGACTGCCATTCATGTGACGGAGTGGGACGAGACCGAGGGCAGGGGAGTCCCCGCGGTCTTCGTGCACAACATCTTTACGTGGGGCAGTGACGAGGCGTACGGCTTCGCTGCCCAGCGGTCGCTGGCCGACCGTTACCGCCTGCTGCTGGTGGACCGCCGGGGCTATGGCCGCAGCCCCGACACCGACCAGAGCGACTTCGACGCAGACGCCGACGATCTGGTGGAACTGCTGGCCCGGCAGGAATGCGGCGCCCATGTGGTCGGCCACGGCAACGGAGGTCTGGCGGCTATGCTCGCCGCCGGGCGCCGCCCCGACCTCGTACGCTCCCTGACGCTGATCCAGCCTGCAGCGTTCTCCGCAGCCACCGGACACCCGGTGATCCAGGAAATGCTGCACCGGGTACGGGACAGCGCCGGCGTGCCGGATTCGGTCACGCCCGAGCAGTATCTGCGCGCTTCCACGGAGGGGCTGGGGATGGCCATGCCGGACCCCACCCCGCAGCGCCTTCGCGCGGTGGCCACCTCGATGCACGAACGCCCGGTGTGGGAGGCGGTGGTGCCTCTGAGCCCGCTGCGGGCCGCCCCGTGGCCGACGTTGGTGGTCTGCGGAACCTGGCAGGACGCGCCGGAGCTGTACCGCAGGTACGCCGGGGAACCGCTGATCGCCTGTGCCGAGGCCGTAGCGGAGACCGTCGGCGCCCGTCTACTACGTGTGGCCGGCTACTACCCCCACACTCAGCAACCGGGCACCGTCAACGCCGCCTTGCGGGACCTGTGGAGGTAGGGCCGGGCCGCCCCGAGGTGGCGGAACGGCATGCGGTTGTTCGTCCGGTCGGGGGGCCAACCCCACCGGGCTTGTCCTCGTGCACCTCGGGCTGCAGGGGAGCACGCGGACTCAAGCCAGGAATGCCGCCGTGGTGGCCACGAACCGGTCGGCGTCGTCGAGCCACGGGTAGTGGCCCGCCCCCGGCTGGACCACGAGCCGGGCGTCGGGGAATGCGCCCGCGAACTCTGCAGCCGACCGGGGCGGGCTGTTCAGGTCGAACTCTCCGGTGAGAAGGAGGACGGGGGCCTCGCAGGTGGCGAGGGCCGCGCGAGTGATCTCCGGGCGGAAGGCGCCCTCGGCCGCGAAGAGAGCGACAGCCTCCTCGTTGCGCGGCCGGCCGGCCGCGTGGTGCTTGCGGGTCTCGCTGTCCCAACGGCCGTAAAGAAAAGGCGCGATGGCCTCACCGTCGCTGCCCGCTCCCTCGATGATCGCCTCCAAGGCGGTGAACGCCGTCGGGAACCACGACTCGTCCTTACGAAGCCGCGCCAGCTCGCGGCGCGTGTCCCCGGTGATGGTGACACCGACGGCACGAGTGCTGGGGCCGATCAGGGCGAGCTTGCCGATCCTCTTCGGGTGCCGGGCCGCGTACTGCGTCGCGATGTTCGTGCCCGCGGAGTGGCCGAGAAGGGACATCCGCGGGAGTCCGAGGTGTTCGCGCAGCGCCTCGACGTCGTCGACCAGGTGATCGCAGCGATAGGACGAGACGTCCTTGGGGAGCGCGGATCGACCGGTGCCGCGCAGGTCCAGCAGGATCAGCCGGTTGTGCCTGGTCAGCCCGCCGAGGTCGCCGAGGTAGAGGGAGTCCGCGGGGCCTCCCGGCAGACAGACGACCGGTGCGCCGTCTCCGATGACGCGGTAGGCGAGCAGGGTTCCGTCAGGTGCGGAGTAGGAAGGCATGACGGACACCCTGTCAGCCATAACCAGGTAATACAACCAGGTTATGGTTGTCGAACCAGGTATAAATCCGAGCTATGGCAAGGGAAGAGATGACGCCTCAGAGCCCCGAGAGGCTGACCGAGGAACAGGCTGAGCGGATGCTCGCCGAGATGAACGACGTCATCCGGGCGGGCGAGGAGATGCGGAAGCTACGGGCTGAAATGATCAAACTGTTCGCCGGCTTCGGCTGGACCCAGGAAAGGATCTCCCAGCTCACCGAGATGAGTCAGCCGGCCGTCTCCAAGCAGGTGAGCAAGCACAAGACGGGCGACCCGCTGCCTCCGATGGAGTTTTCCCTCGACCAGCACGACGCGCCCTGGCTCGAAGGGCGCCTGTGGGGGCTCGCCGAGGAAATCACCGATTTCACCGATCACACCGCTCGCTGCACGCGCTGCCTCAACGCCATCGCCCGGGGAAAGAAGCGCTTCACGCCGCGGAACGTCGACGAGTTGCGGCGCCTCGTCGAGGAGGACCTGATGCTGCGTCGTGCAGATATACCCGGCAGCTACCGGGATGCGTACGACGAGATCAGCCGGGGTCTCGACCTCCCCGCCCCCTCGAAGACCACCGCCACGACTCCCGCATCTCTGCGCCGCGCCCTGGCCCGCCAGATCCAACGCGACCGCCTCAGGGCCGTCGGCTGAGGGCTGTCCGAAATGATCACGCGGAACGATGCCGGGCGACTTCCAGAACCAGTAGCCGATGGTCTCGTAGCCCTCGGGCCGTCGGTGCGGCTTCGCGGCATAGGGGTTCAGCGGTCCGTCGACATCCACCAACGGCGCTGGGCGCATCAGCTCACCCCCTGGTTCTGCCGTGCACGGTACCGGCCGGCGATGACACCGCCCAGGGAGATACCGGCAGGCAGCGCTCTCCCCAGGTCTCGGCTGAGCGGCGCCTGATGCGTCAGCAGTGATCATGACGTCGTTAGCCGTCCTGGCGCCGTTCGGCGAGCTGCCCCTAGGTTTTGCCGTGGCCCGGTATTCAGCTCCATCCGCCGCCCACGGCCCGGTGGGACACGATGGAGGTGAGCAGCGCGTTGCGCAGGCCGGGAGCGAAGTCGTCGAACCGATGCGCGAAGGCCGTGAGGGTCTGTTTGTGCGCGCGCCGCTCCCGTCCGTCGAAAAGAACGCTTGCCTCGCCTTCGGTGCACAGCAAGGCGGTGGCCAGATCGTCGAGCAGGACCGCAGTCGGATCCGAGTCGCTCAAAACCACGCTGCGGGTCGCCTCGCGAAGGGCGAGGACCTGTTCCGGGGCGGTGAGAACGACGTGGTGCGGGCCCAGCGGACCGAGCCGCCGATGCTCGGGCTCGCGGATCACTCCCGCCGTGAGGAGTTGTGAGCGCATCGGCGCCTCGGCCGTGTGGGCCTCGTTGTGGACCAATTCGAGCCAGCGTTCGGGCTTGTCGGCGGACACCTGGCCCCACACCTGGGCGAGGAAGGCATCGGCCGGCGGCTCGGTTCCGAGCCGGATGGCCTTGCCGCCGTCGGTGCCGACCAGTCCGGCATCGAGGAGCTCGGTCAGTGCCGCGGCACGCAGCCGCTGTCCGCGAAATTGCAGGTTGGCAGTCGTGAAGTCGTTCTTGGCGGGGCTGTAGGCCATCAGGTAAATGCGCTGAGGCAAAGTCAGGTTCACCGGGTGCGCCGCTCCTTCGCTGTGGTGCGTCGTCAGCTGTCGACGACGTTCACCGAGTTTTCCACGTGAGCACCCCAGTACCCGGCGAGGTGATGGCCCTCTCTCACCGGAGTCGAGACGCTCACGGCCTCCGGCCCAGCGGAGGCCGGCCCGCAGGCGATGAAGCCATTCCCTCTGGACTCGGGGTGCGGTGCCGACCTCTTGGTGAGCGGGCAGGAGAACTCCGTGTCGGCGATGCCGTCACCAGCTGATGGCGTCGTCCATCGACTGCTGCCAGTACGTGACCTTGAGGGAGTCGTCGACGTAGACGCCCTTGGCGGGCAGCGCGGGGTCGGCAGCCGTGCCGACGCTCTCGTCGCCGGAGGGGCCCTGGAAGTGGACGGCCAGGGACTGCTCGGTGCGGCCGTGGGAGCCGCTGCCGTCGGCCGCGGACAGGTTCACGGAGGCGTAGCCGGACTCGCCCGGCTTGAGGCTGATGACGGCCTGCGGGTGGGAGTCCTCGATGACCGGCGGCACGGACTGGGCCTCGCCGAAGCGTACGGCAGGGTAGCCGTAGAGATGGCAGCTGCTGCTGCCGATGTTGGTGACCGTGAGGAGCATGTGGTTCACGGGGCGGTTCAGGGGCGCCGCGACCGTCCTGGTGTTGGAGCCCTCGCACGTGACGTCCTTGCCGCCGGCGCCCGTCTTGCCGTTCCCGGCCGCGACGGTCTTCGTCGCGGATGCGTTCGCGCCGGACCTCGAACCGGGGGACCCGGGCTTCGCGTCATCGGGGGAGGAGGCGCCGGATCCGGCCGCCTTGGATGCGGAGGGCGATGCGGTGGCGGAGGCGTTCTTGGATGAGCCCTCGCCCCGGACGCCCGAGCTGTCGTTGCACGCCGTCAGGGAGAGGGCGGCGAGCACACCGGTCGCGGCCGCGGTCAGAAGGCGGGTGCGGGAGTTGCGAATGCTGGACATGTGGCTGGTCCCCTTCGGTGGTGCGGTGGTCGTGGTGCTTGGATGACGGAAGCTTGTGGGGTGATCCGTCCCAGTCGCCACGAATGCGGGGCAGTTGGGGATGCCGGAACATGGAAACGGGCTTTGACCAGGGGGAACGTAAGGGGTCCGGAACGCGGGAACGGGACGCGCCGGGTCACATGGGGAGGGGGAACAACGGTGTCAGGAGCAACAGGGGGCGCGGGGGCCGCCGGGGAAACGGATGCGTTCGCGGAGCTGCTGCGGGGGTTCAAGGAACGCTCGGGACTGAGCTACGGCACGCTCGCCAAACGGCTGCACACGAGCACATCGACGCTGCACCGCTACTGCAACGGCAGTGCGGTGCCGGCCGACTACGCGCCGGTCGAGCGGCTCGCCAGAGCGTGCCGCGCGAGCCCCGAGGAACTGGTCGAGTTGCACCGGCGGTGGATTCTGGCGGATGCGGCGCGGGTGCGTAAGGGGCCGGGGCCGGGCGGGGCGTTGCGCGGTGCCGGAGTCGGCGCCGGGAGACTCAACGCGGCGAAGAATCCTGCCGATTCGGGTGGTGATCTGCCCGAGGCGGAGGGCGGGACGGAGCCGGCGCGCGGGGGCGCCGAACGCAGCGAACCCGCCGGAAGCGATGAGCCCGATGTCAGCGGCACCGTCGCGTCCGCCCCCACCCCTTCCGCTCCCTTGCGGCTCCGTCGGCGCCGCACCGCGCTCATCGCGTCCGTTGCCACGGCAGTCGTTCTGGGCGCAGTGGTGCTGGCCGTTGGCCTTCCGTCCTCCGGAGGCGAAAGCGGCGGCCAGAAGGCCGCCGGGGCTGCCGGGACCGGTACGGCCACGGCCGGCGGTACCACCCGGGCGAAAGACAAGCGGTCGTCACAGCCGGCCTCCCCTTCCCCGTCGCGTGGTGCGCACACCGGCGAACCCTCGGCCTCGGCGTCGGAGTCCGCCCCTCAACACGCCCGGGGCACCGACAAGGAAACCAGTGGCGTACCGGTCAACGTCGCCACCCGCCCCTACGTCTACGACAGTCCGTGCAGCCAGCACTTCCTCGTCGACAGCGAGCCCGAACAGGTCGGCCCGCCCGCCCCTGAACAGGACGCGCCCCGATGGGCCGCCGCGTACGGCGCGACATCGTCGGGCGAGCAACGCGTCGCCCTCACCGTGCAGGGCACCAGCAAGGACACCGTCGTCCTGGAGGCGTTGCACGTACGCATCATCACGAAGGGCGCCCCGCTCGCCTGGAACGACTACGCGATGGGCGTCGGCTGCGGCGGCAACGTCGAAACCACGTCATTCGACATCGACCTCGACAACGGCAGCCCCACCGTCACCGGCAGGAACGGCCAACGGGACTTCCCGTACAAGATCAGCGAGTCCGACCCGGAGGTCTTCTACGTCACCGCCCACACCAGGGCCCACGACGTCCGCTGGGACCTCGTCCTGGACTGGTCCAGCGGCGACCGTCACGGCACCGTGCACATCGACAACAACGGCAGCCCCTTCCGTACGAGTGCCGGCGCCGGCCGCCCCGGCTACGACTACCCGCTGGGCGGCAGCGAGTGGATCGAGCGGGAGGAGCAGTAGCCACGAACGCCTCGCCCAAGGTC
The DNA here is from genome assembly GCF_043201875.1 of Streptomyces sp. NPDC048248. Classification (NCBI taxonomy): domain Bacteria; kingdom Bacillati; phylum Actinomycetota; class Actinomycetes; order Kitasatosporales; family Streptomycetaceae; genus Streptomyces; species Streptomyces sp. NPDC048248. The sequence continues at coordinate 521,607 of NZ_JBICZL010000001.1, read as the reverse complement.
AGCGCGCCATGACGAGCGGCAAACACGCCGCGACTCCGGCGAGCTGACCGCGTGCGCCGTCAGCGCGGCCGCACCGTGCCTCTCCTGACCGGGGAGGCACTTCTGCCCACCTGCTGTCAGATTCGGACCAGCATCTTCCCGGTGTTCCAGCCGCCCATCAGGCCGAGGAAGGCGTCCACCGCATTGCCGATGCCGTCCACGACGGTTTCCCGGAAGGTGATGCTGCCGTCGGCCAGCCAGTTGCTCATCTCGTGGGCGAAGCGGGGCTGGAGAGCCGTGTGGTCGCCTACTTCGAATCCGCGCAGGGTGAGCCGCTTCTTCACCACTTCGACCAGATTGCTCGGACCGGGCGTCCGCCCGGTGGCGTTGTATCCGGAGATGGCCCCGCACAGCGCAGCTCGACCGTGGGGGTTCAGCGCGTCGATGGCGGCTTCCAGATGATCGCCTCCCACGTTGTCGAAATACACGTCCACGCCCGAGGGGGCGGCCTTCATGAGCTGCTCGCGTACGCTGCCGTCCTTGTAGTTGAATGCGGCGGTGAAGCCGAGCTCGCCGATCAGGTACTGCACCTTTTCGTCGGAGCCGGCGCTGCCGATGACGGCCTTGGCGCCGCGCAGCCGGGCGATCTGGCCTGCCAGGCTGCCCACTGCGCCGGCGGCTCCGGAGACGAAAACGGTGTCACCCTCGCGCAGCTCGGTTATCTCGGTCAGCCCGACGTAGGCGCTGAGTCCAGGCATACCGAGTACGCCCAGAAACGCGGATTCCGGTACGCCGTCGACCCGTTGGAGCCTGGTGAGGAGCTTGGCGTGGGCGACAGCAGCAGTGCGCCAGCCCAGGTTGCCGAGTACGAGGTCCCCCGGGGCCAGCCCGGCTGCGCGCGACTCGACGACCTGGCCCACGGCCCCGCCTGTCATCGGCTCACCCAGCGCGTAGGAGGGGATATCAGGGTCCCCGGCACCCATGAGAGCCCGCATGTAGGGGTCCATCGAGAGGAAGGTGTTGCGGACCAGGACTTCGTCAGCGCCCGGTAAGGGCAATGTCCGCTCCACCAGGCGGAAATCGTCGGTGACTGGTCGGCCCACGGGACGTGCGACCAGGTGCCATTCCTGTGCGGTGCTCGTCATGAGCTGAATTCCTCTCCTATGTACTGGACGTGGTCCTGAGGTGTGCACGGAGCGGCTGAGAGGCGGCGCATCCTGCCGCACGCAACGAGCGGAGTCCGTGGCTCAGGCGCTCCATATGGTGGCGCGTCATCCCCCTGGCTGAGGACTCACTTGGCCCCGGTCGAGCAGCCTGTTCAGGTGGTCTCGGTGGTGCCGGTGGTGCGCGCGCCGAGCTCCGCGGCCCAGCGCTCCGACCAGGAATGCAGGCCGCCGAGTACGTCGAGCGCCTCCTCCCCGAGCGCCGTCAGTCCGTAGCCGTCATCGGGTCCGACGACGGGGCCTGCGCCAGGGCCGCGTTCCACCAAGAGAGCTTCCGACAGCTCGATCAGGCGTTGCCGCAGCACGCTCGACGACATGCCGTCGCACCGCTGTTGCAACATGCGGAACCCCACCGGCTGATCACGCAGTTCCCAAAGGATTCGCAAGGTCCAGCGCCGTCCGAACAGGTCGAGTGCGGCCATGAGGGGACGGCCCGTGGTGGAGCCGCGAACTCGTCGGCCCGGTCGTGGAGTTGAGGGCATGTTCGCTCGGTGCTTCCTCTCGAAGGGACTGGTGCTTCGATTTCAGAAACACTACTCTCTCCGGTGATTCGAAAATCGAAGCACGGTGGAGGGAGTGGGATGCCTGAACGGCTACCGCCACTGGAACAGCCCTACCTGCCGGAGACCGCGGCAGTATTGCGCCGGATGATGCCCGGCGGCGAGGAGCCCATCGCGCTCTTCCGCATGTACGCGCGCAACCGGCATCTTGCCGAGGCCCTGCACAGCTGGGGCTCCTACCAGCTCAGCCGCCGGCTCGGCCTCGGGCTGCGCGACCGCGAAATCGTCATCGACCGCACCTGCGCCGTGTGCGGCTGTGAGTACGAATGGGGGGTGCACGTGGCTCGTTTCGCCGCACGCGCCGGGCTCACCCCCGCGCAGATCGGTTCGCTGACCCATGGCACGAGCGCGGACGCCTGCTGGACAGCCGAACGCGACCGGCTGCTCCTGGACGCCGCGGACGCGCTCCACACCGACCACGACATCGACGACGCGCTGTGGACCCGTCTCAGCGCCGAGTTCAACCCCGAGCAGCTCCTCGACCTGTTCATGCTCTGCGGCTGGTACCACGCCATCAGCTTCACCGCCCGCGCCGCCAGGCTCGCACCGGAACCCGGCACACCACGCTTCCGCGACTTCCGGCCACCTGGCGTGGCCGCCCGGAGCGCGCCTGGTACGTGATTCGATCCCTGCCCGCCACCGGGGCCGATCAGCCGAGGATGAGCGGGAGCTTCGCGGCGAAATCGCCCAGCGTGGCCGTCTCCGCGGCGGTCGGTGTGCGACGTCCGGTGCCGATCAGCAGGGCGTCCTCGTCGGAGAGCGAGACGGGGAACGCGGTCCCGGCGATTTTCTCCAGCGCCGCTCGTGCGGCCGAGAGGGTCTCGGCGGGCGGCTCGGCGGCCGACGGCAGATGCGCGATCAGGTCCAGGTGGTGCAAGGACCATTCGAGCAGGTAGGCGGAGAGGTAGTCGCCGGTGGTCAGCACCTGGTCGCGGGTGCTGACGCGGACGGTGGGATCGGCGAATTCGGCGGCGCGGCCCGCGGCTGAACCGACGTCGTCGAGGTGGAACTTGAGCCATCGCGGCTCGCCGTACGCCGCGGCCAGCCGGGGAATCAGCGCATCGAGCGGGTCCTCGCCTGTCGGGGGTTCGACGAGCTCCCAATAGGTGACCGCGTCCACGGTCGCTTCGGCCTCGGTGGGCGTGACCAGGGTGATCAGAACGTCCTGGGCATCGATGACCAGGTGACACACGAGGTCCCGCACGAGCCAGCCGGCGCAGCCGGACGGCCGCTCGAAATCCTCGTCCGGGAGTTCGGCGACCGCGGTGCGCAATGCCGCCCAAGAGCGTGAGAAGAGATCCACTGCGGCACGGTAACGCCGTACCGAAACGCGGACAAGCGCATTTCGCACCGTCGGTTCGCGCCCTTGCGGTCCGCCGGATCCGATCTCGTGACCGGTGGCGCACGGAGGCGCGCTTCTCGGCCGGGCGACGCTGTGGTGGCACGATGGCCACCATGTCGGGTCAGGTCTGGGTGGCACTCATATCGTTGGGCGGCGTTGTCCTCGGCGGCCTGTTGTCCTACCTCGTCCAGCACAGGACTCAGGTCTCGGCGGAGCGTGCTGAACAGCAACGGCAGCAGATCGGAGTGTCGGAGGCTCGCCGCGCGGAACGACTGGCGTTGCTGGAGCGGTTCGTCGAGGTGGGGGCCGAGGCTGAACGCTCCGCCTTCAGAGGCTTGCCCAACGGCGAGAGCGTGCGGGATTACCTGGAGGACGATCGGCTGGCGTTCCTGGACGCGGCCCGTGCGGTCATGGGGTAGCGCACCGCGGACTCGGAGATCTCCTACGGGACGGCCGTGAGGAGTTCTCGATGCCGGGCCGCCAAGCTCGCGGACTCACCCATTGCCACCGCCGTACAGGACAGGCCCAACCGCCGGCCCGTACTGATGGCCTAGGTCTCCGGTCCTCATTCCGGGGTCCACCAAGATCACCCGGAAGCCCGATGCCGCCGTCGTGGGGCGGGAGCCATCATGCCGGTGGAGACCAGCCAAAGGAGAGCATCATGTCGTACCCGGAAGACCTCACCTACCCCGAGCCTCGCTACCACGGCGACAGGGGCGAGGTGAATGCCACCTTCCGCCCGGCCAACACCCCGCCGGACATCTCCTCGCCCGGCGGCTCGACGCATTACCTCGCCACCAACGAGTCGACCGGCGGTGAATTCGGCCTGTACAGAGTGGATCTGGGGGCGCGGGCCGCCGGAGCCAAGACCCACTTCCACAAGGCCATGTCGGAGTCCTTCTTCATCCTCTCCGGCGAACTGGAGCTCTACAACGGCGAGAACTGGGTCACGGGACGCGAGGGGGACTTCCTGTACGTACCGGTCGGTGGTCTGCACGCGTTCAAGAACGTGACGGACGAGCCCATGTCCATGCTCATGCTCTTCTCCCCGGGAGCTCCCCGCGAGGAGTACTTCGAGCGGGTAGGGGAGATGGCGCAGCGCGGTGGCGAGGAACTCAAGCAGTTTCGCATCCGGCACGACAGCTACTTCGTGGAGGACTTCGAGCCCGGGGCGGAGTAGTCCGTGTGATCCACGCCATCGGCGTCCTCGGCCGAGTGCATTCCAACGGGCCCAAGAAGCACGGGAAGTGGAGGGAGCGGTGGTGTGCCGTGGCGTCGTCGAGCCGACGCCACGGCCTCGTTTCGCCGCCGGGTCCTGAGACTCGCGATGGAGGGTGCCGCCCCGGCCCGAGCAGTCGAACACCTCGGCTTCATAAGGGCGTTGGCTTCGCTGGACGTCAACTGCCTGTCCTGGCGGCCGCCTGCTCCTGTGGGACGGGAGTTACCGACCCGTGCTGCCGTCGATCTGCTCGCGCAGGATGTCCGCATGGCCGGCGTGCCTCGCGGTCTCCTCGATCATGTGCACCAGTACCCACCGCATCGACGGTGGAGGCGTCTCACGCAGCGAGCGGACTCCGGTCCGGTTCAAGTCCTCGCATGCTGCCGCTACTTGGTTGCTTCTCGCGATCGCGTCCCGGTAGGCCTCCAGCGCGTCGTGAACCGTCTCGTCCGCGCACGATGCCTCGTCATCCCACGGGTCGGTCCCGGTGCCTTCATAAGCCCATGCGAACCAGTTGAGTTCGACCGCTGTCAGGTGCTTGACCAGCCCGAGCAGGCTTGTGCCCGAGTCCACCCCCGGCCTGCGGGCTTCCCGCTCCGGGACGCCGACCACCTTTGCCGCGACGGCATCGCGCAGGTAGTCGAGGAAGGTCAGCAGTGTGGTCTTCTCGTCGGCGTTGAGCCCCGGCGGCCGCAGGTCGGCGCGCGAATCCGTCTCGGTCATCGCCCGAGGCTACGACAGGGTGGACACCCGCCCACAGCCAATTTCGCCGCCTCGTCTTCCCGGGCGCCCGTAAGCGCCGCGCCGGGGGCCGGGCCCCTGGTCGGGGCCCGGCGAGCTCACTTCTTGAGAGGCTGGGTGAAGCGCAGCATGTTGCCTGCGGGGTCGCGGAATGCGCAGTCGCGGACGCCGTAGGGCTGGTCCATCGGTTCCTGCAGCACCTCGCCGCCCGCGGCGCTGATGCGCTCGAAGGCCGCGTCGCAGTCGTCCGTCGCGAAGAGGACACCGCGCAGCAGGCCCTTGGCCATCAGCTCCGCCATGGTCTGTCTGTCTGCCGGTGAGGCGTTCGGGTCGGCCAGCGGCGGTTCCAGGACGATGTTCACATCCGGCTGGGAGGGTGCCCCGACGGTCACCCAGCGCATCCCCTCGAACCCGACGTCGTTGCGTACCTCGAGGCCGAGCACATCGCGGTAGAAGGGGATCGCCTTGTCGTGGTCGTCGACGGCGATGAAGGTGGTGGAAAGCCTGATGTCCATGCCGTTCACGCTACGGCTGAGCGGCGGGGTTTGCTTCTCCATTCCTGACCGGTCGCGTGTGGATCTTGGCGATACAGGCAGGGATGGCAGCGCCGTGATCATGGCTCCGGGCCCGATAGCTGCTCGGGCTCTCGCCGACGAGCTCGGTGAATCGCGAGCTGAACGATCCCAGCGACGTACAGCCGACCGCGAAGCAGACCTCGGTCACCGAGAGGTCGCCGCGCCGGAGGAGCGCCTTGGCCCGCTCGATGCGGCGGGTCATCAGGTAACTGTAGGGCGTCTCGCCGAAAGCGGCGCGGAAGCTGCGGGAGAAATGTCCGGGCGACATCAGGGCGTCCCGTGCGAGCGCCGGGACGTCCAGCGGCTCGGCGTACTCGCGGTCCATCCGGTCGCGAGCCCGTCGCATCCGGACGAGGTCGTCGAGGCTCTGACGTCTCACCCGATCAGTTTCCCACAGCACCCGAGGCGTGGGGGAGGACGAGCCGGACACGTGGAGCCCGGCGCCCGGACCGGTTCCGGTGACCGGGCCGATTTCGGTGGCCGGACCGATCAGGAATGGAGAAGCGCGCGTCACGGAGCTGCACATAGCGTGACCGCCATGGACATCTCCATGGACGACTTCGTCCTTGCGTCGAGGAGGGCCCCGGGCGGGATCAGCCGGACGGACGTCGCGCGGCCGCTGCCGAGGCCGCGAGCTCGCCCCGCGCCTCCGCCGGCCCCGACACTCCGGTAGACCGCGGGCTGCGCCGCGATCGCGCCGGTGAACGGACCGTGCCGCGATCGCGCCGACCCAGCAGAATCAGATGTACCGCTCGCAGCAGACAGAGCCAGGCGACGACGGAGACCGCGAAGGCGGGTCCCGCCCAACAGATGGAGACACGATGAGCATGGCCTCGAGGACGCACAAGAAGTCGCCTGTGCCGCACGTCGCCGACAGCCACGACCTCATCCGCGTGCACGGCGCACGCGAGAACAACCTCAAGGACCTCAGCATCGAGATCCCGAAGCGTCGCCTGACGGTCTTCACCGGCGTCTCCGGCTCCGGCAAGAGCTCGCTGGTGTTCAACACCATCGCCGCGGAGTCGCAGCGGCTGATCAACGAGACCTACAGCTCGTTCGTGCAGGGCTTCATGCCGACACTGGCGCGGCCCGAGGTCGACGTCCTCGAAGGACTGACCACCGCGATCATCGTCGACCAGCAGCGGATGGGTGCCGACCCGCGCTCCACGGTCGGCACCGCCACCGACGCCAACGCGATGCTTCGCATCCTCTTCAGCCGGCTCGGGAAGCCGCACATCGGCTCGCCCAACGCGTTCGCCTTCAACGTCCCCACGGTCCGGGCGAGCGGCGCGATCACCGTCGAGCGCGGCGACAGGAAGGCGGTGAAGGCGACCTTCACCCGCACGGGCGGCATGTGTCCGCGCTGCGAGGGCCGGGGCTCGGTCACCGACTTCGACCTGTCCGCGCTCTACGACGACAGCAAGTCGCTCAACGAGGGCGCGCTGACGATCCCGGGCTACAGCATGGACGGCTGGTACGGACGCATCTTCAGGGGCTGCGGCTTCTTCGACCCGGACAAGCCGATCCGCAAGTACACCAAGCGCGAGTTCCACGATCTTCTCCACAAGGAGCCGACCAAGATCAAGGTCGAAGGCATCAACCTGACGTACGAGGGGCTGATTCCGAAGATCCAGAAGTCGATGCTGTCCAAGGACGTCGACGCGATGCAGCCGCACATCCGCGCGTTCGTGGAGCGGGCGGTGACGTTCGCCGTCTGTCCCGAGTGCGACGGCACCCGGCTCAGCGAGGCGGCCCGGTCATCCAAGATCAAGCGGATCAACATCGCCGACGCCTGTGCGATGCAGGTCAGCGACCTCGCCGACTGGGTGCGGGGGCTGCGCGAGCCATCTGTCGGGCCGCTGCTGGAGTCGCTGCGGCAGACCCTCGACTCGTTCGTCGAGATCGGCCTCGGCTACCTCAGCCTCGACCGCCCGTCGGGCACGCTCTCGGGCGGCGAGGCGCAGCGCACCAAGATGATCCGCCACCTCGGATCCTCGCTCACCGACACCACCTACGTCTTCGACGAGCCGACGATCGGCCTGCACCCCCACGACATCCAGCGGATGAACGACCTGCTGTTGCGCCTGCGGGACAAGGGCAACACGGTGCTCGTCGTGGAGCACAAGCCGGAGACGATCGCGATCGCCGACCACGTCGTCGACCTCGGCCCCGGAGCCGGCACGGAAGGCGGCACCGTCTGCTTCGAGGGCACGGTCGAGGGGCTACGGGCCGGCGGCACCACCACCGGCCGCCACTTCGACGACCGGGCCTCCCTCAAGGAGACGGTGCGAAAGCCCACCGGGACGCTGGAGATCCGCGGCGCGACGGCGAACAACCTGCGGAACGTTGACGTCGACATCCCGCTCGGGGTGCTCGCCGTCGTCACCGGAGTCGCCGGCTCCGGCAAGAGCTCGCTCGTGCACGGATCGCTGCCTCACCGGTCGGGAGCCGCGGGCGAGGACGTGGTGCCGATCGACCAGAGCGCGATCCGCGGCTCGCGACGGAGCAATCCGGCGACGTACAGCGGGCTGCTCGACCCGATCCGCAAGGCGTTCGCGAAGGCCAACGGCGTGAAGCCGGCGCTCTTCAGCGCCAACTCCGAGGGCGCCTGCCCCGCCTGCAACGGCGCCGGCGTCATCTACACGGATCTGGCGATGATGGCCGGGGTCGCCTCCACCTGCGTGGAATGCGAGGGGAAGCGGTTCCAGGCCGAGGTGCTCGAGTACACGTTCGGCGGCCGTGACATCAGCGAGGTCCTCGGGATGTCGGTGGCCGAGGCCGAGCAGTTCTTCGGCGCCGGCGAGGCGCGCACGCCGGCCGCGCACAAGATCCTCCTGCGGCTCGCCGACGTCGGCCTCGGCTACCTCAGGCTCGGCCAGCCGCTCACCACACTGTCCGGCGGCGAGCGGCAGCGGCTCAAGCTGGCCACCCACCTGGCCGAGAAGGGCGGCGTCTACGTCCTCGACGAGCCGACCACCGGCCTCCACCTCGCCGATGTCGAGCAGCTGCTCGGCCTGCTCGACCGGCTGGTCGACTCCGGCAAGTCCGTCATCGTCGTCGAGCACCACCAGGCGGTCATGGCGCACGCCGACTGGATCATCGACCTGGGGCCGGGCGCCGGCCACGACGGCGGAAAGATCGTCTTCGAGGGCACGCCCGCCGACCTCGTCGCGGCCCGCTCCACCCTCACCGGCGAGCACCTCGCGGCCTACGTCGGCGGCTGACCGAACCTCACGGACCCAGTGGGACGAGCGCCGCCGGCTGCCTCGGCTCGTCCCACGCCGTGCCGTCGGGTGGCGGACACGCGAGCAGGGGGAACCAGTCGCCCATCGGGGCCGGTTCGGGGCCGGTTCAGCCCTCGATCCGGGCCCGAACCGACATCTGGCCCGGCCCTGCGTGCCAGCTACCCTTGCCGCATGACGATGCACAAGGCCGTCCGTGTGAGCGTCGAGGCGATGCTCGAGGACCTCAGGACGCTCGTGGAAATCGAGTCTCCCTCGCGCGATCTCGACGCCTTGAAGGCATCGGCCGAAGCTGTCGCTGCGGTCATCGAAAGCCGCCTCGGCGGACAGGCAGTTCTCGTGAAGAGCGAGGCCGGGCCGCATGTGCACTGGTCGGCCGGTGGCGATCCCGAAGTGCTGATCCTCGGTCACCACGACACCGTGTTTCCGCTCGGCACCCTTGAACGCCGCCCCTTCAGGGTCGAAGACGGGAACGCGACCGGCCCCGGTGTCTTCGACATGCTCGGCGGTCTGGTGCAGGCCATCCATGGCCTGGCGGCGCTCGACGACCTGTCAGGTGCGGAGATCCTGGTGACCGCCGATGAGGAGGTGGGTTCGCGTTCCTCCCGCGCTCTCATCGAAGAACGAGCTCTCGCCTGCGGCGCGGTACTGGTGTTCGAGGGTGCCGCCGAAGGCGGGGGCCTGAAGACCGGCCGCAAGGGCTGCGGCACGTTCCAGGTCTCCATCACGGGCCGGGCGTCGCATGCCGGTCTCGAGCCCGAAGCAGGGGTCAACGCCCTGGTGGAGGCGTCCCATCAGATCCTGGACATCGCCGCCCTCGGCCGACCCGACATCGGCACGACCGTCACCCCGACCGTCGCGTCCGCGGGCACCCTGGACAACGTCGTCCCCGCTGAGGCGACCGTCATCGTCGACGTCCGGGTCGAGTCGGCCGAGGAGAAGGAGCGCATCGAGTCCGCGTTCGCGGCGCTGGCTCCACATCTCGACGAGGCGGAGATCAGGGTTGCGGGAGCCGTCGGCCGGCCCCCGATGCCTGAATCGACGTCGACCGAGCTCTTCGCCGCGGCAAGGAGCCTGCTCCCCGGCCTCGAAGGCAAGGCGGTCGGCGGCGGGAGCGACGGCAACTTCACGGCCGCGTTGGGGGTGCCCACACTCGACGGCCTCGGAGCGGTCGGGGGCGGCGCCCACGCCGACCACGAGTACCTGGTGATCGACGCCATGGCCGAGCGGGCGAACCTTGTTGCCGGACTGGTGAAGGCTGTTCGAAGTGGCGCCGTGCACAGCGAGAACGAGTAGCGCCCTGGGCGATCCGTGAGCGACCACGAGAGGCCGCGGTCTGCCTTCCGGACACGCCGTCAGCAGCGGCGGGTCTGGTAAGGCACAGGGGAGAGGCGCGGTTCTGCCGGCGCAGGGCAGCGGGGCCAGGCGATGAGAAGGGTCAGCGCGATGCCGCCGGCAACCACGTACAGGGCGGTGCTGATCCCGTTGGCGGTGGCGATGCGCAGCCGCTCGCCGGAGAGGCCGTCGAGACCGGCGGTCGCGACCAGGACGAGGAGGGCGAGTCCTACGGCCGCGCCCACACCGGAGCCGGTGGAGGCGATACCGGAGGCGATGCCCTGTTCGCGGTCGGAGATCCCGCTGGCCGCGGCGATGAACATGGTCGTGAAGACCACGCCGTCACCGACGCTGAGCGCCACCAGGCCGGGGATCAATTCGGCGTACGTGCCGTCCGGCGTGATCGCGAGGGCTAGCCCGACCGCGCCCAGCGCACCGATGCCGAGGGCGGCGACCAGGGTGACTCGAAGGCCGAACCGTGTCACGAACTGGCCGGCCGCGGTCGAGCCGGCGACCACCACCGCCGTGGGGATGAGAAAGGCGGCTCCGGTCTGCAAGGCGTCGTAGCCCAGGATTTCCTGGAAGTAGAGGGACAAGAAGTAGAGCACCGAGCCGAACGTCGCCATGAACATGAACGCGATGACGACTCCGGTGACGAGGTCGCGGTGGGAGAGCAGCCGGGGCGGCATGAGCGGATCGTCACTGCGCCGCTCGACGAAGACGAAGACCCCGATCAGCAGCACGCCCGCCACGACGCTGACGAGGATGCCCGGTGAGAGCCAGCCGAGTCCGGGTCCTTGCACCAGAGCGAAGACGACCAATGTGACGCCCAGGGTGACGCTGAGCGCACCGGGCAGGTCGAACTTGCGGCCCCGCTCGCGCTCACCGTCCTTGGGGATCACCACGAACGTCAACAGCAGCGCAGGTCCCGCCAAGGCCACGTTGACCAGGAACACCGCTTCCCAGCCGAACGCCTGGGTCAGAACACCACCGAGCAGCACGCCGATCACGAGTCCGGCGGCGCCGGCGCCACCCCAGACCCCCAGTGCGCGATTGCGCATCCGGCCTTCCCCGAAGGTGGTGTTGATGAGTGCCAACGTGGTGGGGAAGACGAGGGCGCCGCCGAGACCCTGGACGGCACGGGCGGCGAGCAACGTCCCGGGCTCGGTCGAGAGCCCGCCCGCGAGAGCTGCCGCGGCGTAGAGACCGAGACCGGTGGCCAGAATGCGGCGACGTCCCAGCAGATCGGCCGCGCGCCCGCCGAACAGCAGGAAGCCGGCCGAGGCCACCGCGTACGCACTGATGACCGACTGGAGGGTCTGTGCCGAATACCCGAGGTCGCGCGCGATATCGGGCAGGGCCACCACCACGATGTACTGGTCGAGGGAAACGATCAGCATGGCGAACGACAGGAGCGCCAGTGTCGCGGTGTCGCGGTTCCACCCCAGACCGCCGGGCGCGGATGACGTCTCGATGCGGCGCAAGAGGAGCACTCCTGGTGATCGGGCAGACCTGCGCGTATGGCCGGCGGGGCCTTCAGCCGGTTCGGGGGTGACCCTCGCCGGGAGCGGACACCCGCCGAGACCCTACACAGCTCACCGTCCCCGACCTGTCATCAACACCCGGGGCAATCAGAGGGACGCCGCAGCGGGACGCACTGCCGGTGGCCTGCGAGGGAGCGTGAAGATGTCCTGCTCCAACTCCGGGGCAGATCGTCACGTTGCCAGGCCGGCTCCCCGCACGGGGTGAGGTCGGTAGCAGGCGATGATGACGCCGGTGGCAGTCGTGGTCGCCTCGACGACATCGAACCCGGTGGGGGCGAAGCCCTCGGTGAACAGGCGGCGTCCGGTGCCCAGGACGAGCGGATGGATGCAGAGCAGGTATTCGTCGATGAGGCCGAGCGGGGCGAGGGATCGGATCAACGCGCCGCTGCCCATGATGTGCAGGTCGTCGCCGGGGGCCTTCTTGAGGTCGGCGACCGCCGTGGGAATGTCGCCGCTGAGCCGTGTGGAGTTCGGCCACGGCAGAGGCTCGGTCAGCGTGTTGGATGCGACGTACTTCGGGGCGTTGTTGAGGGCGTCGCGGAACGGGCTGTCCTGGGTGTTCCAGTGGGTCAGAACGTCGTGGTAGGTACGGCGGCCCAAAAGGTACCCGCTGCTCGCTTTCAGGCGCCGGCCCCATGCCTTCGTGATGGCCTCGTCCCCGCCGCGCTCGGCTGCCCAGCCGCCTTGGGTGAACCCGTCCCGGATGTCCTCATCGGAGCGGCCGGGTCCTTGCATGACGCCGTCCAGGGTGACGTGGTTGATGGCGACGACCCTCATGGCACTCCTACTGCTGATGAAGGCGGCAGACATGATGTGGGACTGCAGATCATGGAGAAACTCATCGATCCTTGCCGGCCGACCCGGCGCTTCCCGCGATCGCCACCCACGGCTGGGCTCCTTGCACCGGGTCAGTGACCCTTCGCGAGGGATCGCCGAGACCCAGTTTATCAGCCGATAAAACAGATTGCTCTGCGGTACAGTTGCGTTGATTGGCTGATAGCGGTAGAGGGAGGCGAGGGCGGATGCTGGCCGTGGATGTGCGTCAAGGACTTCGGCAGGGCCGCACCGTCGCGGAGGCCGCCTCCCGGGCCTGGCGCTATTCGGAGCAGACCATCATGCAGCACGGCGATTTCCTGCTCGCCTTCGTCGACGGCAGTGTGTGCGTAGGGGCGTTCGAAGTGCTCGGCAACACCCCCGGCACCGACGGCAAGTACGTCCTCGACCTGGCCCCGACACCGCGCTTCCAGTGGGCGCTCGGGCGCCGGCTTCCGCTGCCACCCGGCCGTAATCCCGCACGGATTCTCACCGGCCAGCATCTGCGGGCCTTCCTCGACGCCGACCCGCACTACGCCCACCACACCGGCCAGGACTGAGCCGAAGGGATCCCGCACCGAGATGGCCAGCCGCACACCCGACCCCGTCGAAACCCTGCTGAAGTCCGGGCCGCGCCGCACCACGCTGCCGGAGCCCGCCCAGCGGGCCCGGTTGCGCACCGACTACGGCCTGAGCCAGGCCGAGGTCGCCGAAGCGCTCGGCGTTGCCCGCAACACCGTTGCCGGTTGGGAGTCGGGCCGCAGCGAACCCCAGGGCGCGACCCGGGCCGCGTACGCCAAGCTCCTCGAGGGGATGGCCGCGCAACTCGCTCCCCGGCCCGAGGCCGTGCCGCCGACGCGGACCGCGCACACCGGCCAGGAACCGCCGGCACCAAGCACCACCCCTCAGCCGACGCCCGCCCGCCCGGCCACCAGCCGGCGGCGCCCGGCGGCCCACGATGGTCCGCGCGCGAAGACCGCGTCACGGGCCACGGCGACCGCCCCCGCCGATCGGCGCCTCGATTCGCGCGCGAGGACCGCGCCACGGGAGACGGCCGCCGCCCCTGCCGATCCCCGCTTCGCCGACGGCCCCCTCGTCGTCCTGGACGGTGACGGCACGGCCTACGGCGTCGGCGGCATCGTGCTGGACTGCCCGGCCACCGACCTGCCCGCTCTGGTGGACTGGGCACTGTGGGAGGCGAAGCTGGGCGCGCCGCGCTTGCACCGGCACGGGAAGGACGCCGACCCGCTGATCGTCCTCACCGACCGGGCCGCCGACCGTCTCGGCCTTCCCCTCGTCCTCGAAGACCGCCGCGGCCTGCGTCTACCCGACGACCACCCGGCGGTGCGGGGGCTGGCCCGCGCCGAGTGGCAGCTCACCCGCCGCGGCTTCGGCCCCTGGGCCAGGATCTACCGGCCCGCCCGGGAGGGCCGACGCCAGTGCGTGCAGCTTGCCGTCCTGCCCTGGGGGGCGCTCGACACCCGTGCATGGGGGAACGCCGACCAGCTGGAAGCTCCCGAACTCGCCCAGGTCCTCGGCGACTACGCCACCCGTGTGATCACCCCGCGCGGTTCGGCCGCGGTCTGCGGGCTGGAGCTGATGACCGCCCTGCGTCCGCCCACCCGCCCGGTCAAGGACGCAGCGACCGGCACCTGGGCCTCGGGCCCGAACTCCGGCGCTCTCACCCAGGCGGTGGACCCAGCCCCGCCGGAGGCCCCGGACGAGCATCCCGTTGTCGCTTCCCTCTACCCCCGCGGCCACCGGCGCACGGCGGCCGAAGTCCTCGACGAGGAAGCGTATGAGTGGATCCGGGATCCGGAGCTGCTCACCGACACCGAGTGCGCGCGGCAGTTCGCGGTCGGCGTCGACGTCAACATGGCCTTCGCTGCCGCCGCCAATCGGCTCACCCTCGGCCTGGGCGCACCCGTCCACGTCAAGGCCCCGGTCTTCGACAAGACGGTCCCGGGCAGCTGGCTCGTCGACCTCTCCCACATCGACTTCGACCCGCGCCTCCCCAACCCCTTCACCCCGCACGGCGCCCGTCCCGAAGGGCCCGCCTGGTACGCGACCCCCACCGTCGCGTACGCCGCCGAACTCGGCCACGACGTCACGCCGATCGAGGCCCACGTGCGCCCCGAGAGCGGTCCGTATCTGGACGCCTGGTACACCCGGCTGCGCGACGCCTACTTGGCCGTCATGGAGCGCCTCGGCGTCGTCTCCGGCATGAGCGAAGCGGACTTCCTCGCCGCGATGGAGCACCACAAGGACGCCGACCCCGCCCAGGCCGCCGTGCTGTCCGCGATCAAGGCAACCGTCAAGGGCGGCATCGGGAAGCTGCGCGAACGCCCCCAGGGCTCCGGTTACCGGCCCGGGCAGCGCTGGCCGTCCCTGGAACGCCCCACCTGGCGGCCCGACATCCGCGCCGCGGTCATCTCCGCGGCCCGCATCAACATGCACCGCAAGATGCTCAAACTCGCCGACGGCGCAGGGCTGTTCCCGATCGCCGTGCTGTCCGACTGCGCCGTCTACCTGTCCGACGGTCCCGGCCCGCTCGACTTTCTGCCCCGCACGCCCGACGGCAAGCCGCTGCCGGGCGGCTTCCGCCTCGGTGTATCGCCGGGCATGGTCAAGCACGAGGGCACGCAGTCGATGATGTGGGCGGCACAGATGCTCGACGAAGGCCACAACCCCGCCCGGCACATCAAGGGCGCCGACGCCGCCGCATTCGGAGAGTAGGGACCGTGGGCATCTTCAGCGACAGTATCGAGAAGGCCACCGCCAACACCTTCACCCGGCCCGTCCCCAAATCTCCGCGGGCCCAGATGCGTTTCCTCGTCAAGAGCGAGAAGGGCACCAAGGCCGCCGCCGAACGCCTGGGCATTTCCCAGCGCACCGTCGAGCGTTACCTCACCGGCCAGATCAAACGCCCCCGCAAGGACCTCGCCGCCCGTCTCGCCGAGGAAGTGCGCAAACGCTGGCAGCCCCGCATCCGTGAGCGGGCCACGAAGCAGGCCGCCACGACCGGTGGCATCGTCATCGAAACCCGCGCCCGGCTCGGCTTCACCGCTGCTCCGGGCAGCACCGACGACGCCCGTATCCGCCTGATCACCCAACATCTGCCCCCCGCCTACGCGGCCCGCCTCTTCGACGCCCACGCCGCCGGAGCGAATGATCAGCAACTCCAGGCCATCGCCGCCGAAGGTCTGCAGGAGATCTACTTCAAGGACCGCGGCCGCCGGGCCTCCGGCTTGCAGGTGGAATTCACCGACATCGACTACGTCGAGATGGACTTCTAGGACTTCGGTCCCGCCCGCTGTGATGCCGCCCGGTTGTGACTCAGCGCCTCACCCGGCGTGTGAGTGGCGGGCCTGAACGCCATGGGTGGGCGAGCCGACCGTTGCGCTGGTCAGAGAGCTGTTCTCTGTTCGGTGCCGGTGCGGAGGTCGTTGTGGAGGGGACGCATAGGATCGCCGGCATGGCACTGCGACCTGTTCAGGTGAACATGAAGGCTCTTGACGACTCGGCGCTCGGCCGGTTCTGGGCGGAGGCGCTCGACCGGAGTATTTCCAGCGAGGGGCCCGGTGTGACCAACGTCGAGCCCGTCGGCGGCCCCGTCTGGCCGGATCCGGCCGTCTTCTACGTCGACGTCGTCGCCGTCCCGGAACCCAAGACGAACACGAAGAACCGTGTGCACCTCGATCTCGCCACCACCTCTGCGGCTCATCAGGCGGAGTTGGTCGCGCGCCTCAGGAGCCTCGGTGCGACGCCCGCCGACGTGGGCCAGGGCAACGTGCCGTGGACGGTCCTCGCCGACCCGGAGGGCAACGAGTTCTGCGTGTTGGAGCCTCGGGAGATCTACCGGGACACCGGGCCGATCGCCGCGGTGGTGGTCGACTGCGCGGATCCGCGGGTCATGGCCCGGTTCTGGGGCGAGGCGGTGGACTGGACTCTGCACGAGGTGACCGACGATCAGGCGGTGATGCGATCCGCCGAGGGCGCCGGCCCGTATCTCGAGTTCCTCCGCACGCCCGACGTGAAGACCGTGCCGGACCGCGTTCATCTGGACCTGCTGCCGTACCCCGGTGACGACAAAGCAGCGGAGGTGGCCCGGCTGCGGACCCTCGGCGCCACCGACCTCGACCTCGGCCAGGGCGACGTCCCGTGGACGTGCCTGGCCGACCCGGAGGACCACGAGTTCTGCGTCCTCGCCCCCTGACACGGAGCCTTGGCGGCGAGAGCTTGCGGGTCGGGGCGAGACCAGCTCTCCCCGACCACAACACCCAACTCGCCAACTGAGGCGCTGAGTCACACCGTTCCTCTGTGCCGTGCCTCGTCTTCAGCCGAGCGTGATCCGGGCGGCTATCGGCAGGTGGTCACTTCCGGTGGCGGGCAGGGTGCGGAGGTGGACCACGGTCGCCGAGCGCGCCATGACCTGGTCGATCCGGGCCACGGGGAAGACGGCGGGGAAGCTGAAGGCGAAGCCCCGTTCCGCCGCGTTCATCCGTGAGGTCAGCGGTGCCAGCCCACGGTCGTCGACCGTGCTGTTGAGGTCGCCCAGCAGGATCACCGATCGCAGTTTCTCGGCGGCGACGGCCTTGCCCAGCAGACCGGCGCTTTCATCACGCCGGGAGGATGCGAGCCCGCCCGCGCCCACGCGGACCGAGGGCAGGTGCGCGACGTACGCCGCGATCTCGCCGTGCGGCGTACGGACCACGGTCCGCAGCCCGCGGCTCCAGGTCTTCGTGAGCCCCCGAGGCTTGATGTCCAGCAGTCGGCTGCCGGTCAGCGGATGCTTCGACCAGAGGCCGACGGTGCCCCGGACGGCGTGGTGCGGGTAGTCCGTGGCGAGGGCCTTCTCGTAGACCGGCAGTGCCCGGGGCGTCAGCTCCTCCAGCGCGATGAGGTCGGGGCCGGCGCCGGCCAGGGCGCGGGCCGTGCCCACCGGGTCGGGGTTCTCGTCGCTGACGTTGTGCTGCACGGCCACCACCTCGTATGCGGCGCTGTTCGCCTCGGGCAGGAGCAGTCCGCCGAAGAGGTACGTCCAGGCCGCAACCGGCAGGAGCAGGGCCACCAGCACCGTGGCCGAACGGCGCAGCAGGGCCAGGCCGAGCAGCACCGGGACCACCAGGCCGAGCCAAGGCAGGAACGCCTCCAGCAGGCTTCCGAGACGACCCACGGAGTTGGGCACGGCCCGGTGGAACGCGAGCAGGCCGGCCGTCAGCACCGCGAGTGCGGCCGGCGCCCGCCCCCGCCTCCAGGCCGACCGACTGCTCGCATTCCCCTTCGTGTCCCCGTCGGGAGCGCATCGTCCGGTCCGGCGCCGCGTCCACCAGGAGGCTCCTGCCTTCACCCTCGATGCCTCATGACTCCGCGCCCGGGCCCGTTCCACCATGGCTTCCCCTCCGCTGGACCTGCTCCGCCCCAAGACGAGCAGGCAGGTGGATCAGTTCTGCGGGTGTCGCTGTCTGCGTTCCGCGGGGAGCGGCGCGCGAGGCGGAGAGCGTTCGTTTGCGCAGGTCAGGGCGCTTCCGTCAGGGATGTGTCAAGGGCGGGCGCCGGGCCGTAAGGAAGGCGTCAACGGGCGCGGCGGTCGGCCGAAAACACGCTTTCCTCAAGAGGTCAGTTTCCGACCCGGATCTCTTTCAGGAGTGCCTGATGGCCGACGTGGCCTTCATCGTCACCACGATCGCGGTTTTCGCGCTGGTGGCGTTCATCGCCAAGGGGGTGGCGAAGCTGTGACCGTCGAGAACATCGTCGGCCTGATCGTGGCCGTCGCGCTGCTGGGCTACCTCGTCCTCGCCCTTGTGTTCCCGGAGAGGTTCTGAGCACAGAAATGAGCCCCGTCCTCGCTGGTGCGCTCCAGCTGCTCGCGCTGATCGCAGCTCTCGCGCTGGCATACCGTCCGCTCGGCGACCACATGGCCCGCGTCTACTCCTCCAGCAAGCACCTGCGGGTGGAGAAGTGGATGTACAAGGCCATCGGCGCCAATCCCGACGCCGAGATGCGCTGGCCCGCCTATCTGCGCGGGGTGCTGGCCTTTTCCGCGGTCGGTGTCCTGTTCCTCTATCTGCTGCAGCGGCTGCAGGGCAGTCTGCCCGGGTCGCTCGGCTTCTCCTCGATCGATCCGGACCAGGCGTTCAACACCGCGGCGTCGTTCGTGTCGAACACCAACTGGCAGTCCTACTACGGCGAGCAGGCCATGGGACACGTCGTGCAGACCGCCGGCCTGGCGGTGCAGAACTTCGTCTCCGCCGCCGTGGGCATCGCCGTGGCGGTGGCACTCGTACGCGGCTTCGCCCGCGCCCGCACCGGTGAGCTGGGCAACTTCTGGGCCGACCTGGTGCGCGGCACCGTCCGCGTACTGCTCCCGATCGCCGTGCTCGGTGCGATGGTGCTGGTCGCGTGCGGCGCGATCCAGAACTTCGCCGGGATCCACGAGGTCGGACAGTTCATGGGTGGCACCCAGCAGTGGAACGGCGGCGCGGTCGCCTCGCAGGAGGCGATCAAGGAGCTGGGCACGAACGGTGGCGGTTACTTCAACGGCAACTCGGCCCACCCCTTCGAGAACCCCAACGGGATCTCCAACCTCCTCGAAGTCTTCCTGATCCTGCTGATCCCCTTCGCGCTGACCCGCACCTTCGGCCGGATGGTCGGCAGTCTCCGGCAGGGCTACGCGATCCTCGCGACGATGGGCACCATCTGGCTCGGCTTCACCGCACTGATGATGTGGAGCGAGTTCGCCCACCATGGTCCGGCGTTCGACATCGCGGGCGGTGCGATGGAGGGCAAGGAGACGCGCTTCGGCATCAGCGCCTCGGCGATCTTCTCGGTGGCCACCACACTGACATCGACCGGTGCGGTCAACTCCTTCCACTCGTCCAACACCGCGCTGGGCGGCGGTATCAACATGCTGGGCATGCAGCTGGGTGAGATCGCCCCTGGCGGTGTCGGCTCGGGCCTGTACGGCATGCTGATCCTCGCGATCATCGCGGTGTTCATCGCCGGCCTGATGGTGGGCCGTACGCCCGAGTATCTCGGCAAGAAGATCGGCACCCGCGAGATCAAGCTGGCGGCCTGCTACATCCTCATCACTCCGGCGCTGGTGCTCTGCTTCACCGCCGCGGCGATGACCTTGCCCACCCCGGTGCACTCGATGACCAACTCGGGTGCGCACGGCTTCTCCGAGATCCTCTACGCGTACACCTCGGGCGCGAACAACAACGGCAGCGCGTTCGCCGGCCTGAACGCCGACACGCAGTGGTTCAACACCACCATCGGACTCGCGATGCTGCTGGGCCGGTTCCTGCCGATGGTGTTCGTGCTGGCGCTGGCCGGCTCGCTCGCAGAGCAGCGGCCGGTCCCCGCCACGGCGGGCACGCTGCGCACCGAGAAGCCGCTCTTCACCGGCCTGCTGGTGGGCACGATTTTGATCATCACCGGTCTGACCTACTTCCCGGCCCTGGCGCTGGGACCGCTCGCCGAAGGACTGGCGTCATGACCCTCGACGTAAAGAAACACCACGACTCCATGTCCACCACCGCGCCGGCACCCGCACCGCACGCGGACCTGCCCGCGGGCAAGGGGCCCGACACCGGCCGGGTCGGCGGAGGGTTGTTCGACCCCGAACAGGTGATCAAGTCCCTGCCGGACGCGGTACGCAAGCTCGACCCCCGCGTGATGGTCAAGTCCCCGGTCATGTTCGTGGTGCTGGTCGGCTCGGTGGTCACCACCGTCCTGGCCGTCAAGGACCCCGGCGCCTGGTTCGGATGGGCCATCACGGCCTGGCTGTGGCTGACCGTGCTCTTCGCCAACCTCGCCGAGGCCGTCGCCGAGGGGCGCGGCAAGGCGCAGGCGGACACCCTGCGCAAGGCCAAGACCGACACCGTGGCGCGACGGCTCACCGGCGAGGTCGAGAAGCGGGTGCCGGGGACGGACCTGCGCATCGGGGACCTGGTGGTCTGCGAGGCGGGCGACATCATCCCCGGTGACGGTGACGTCGTCGAGGGTGTGGCCTCCGTGGACGAGTCCGCGATCACGGGCGAATCGGCGCCGGTGATCCGCGAATCCGGCGGTGACCGCTCCGCCGTCACCGGCGGGACGAAGGTGCTCTCCGACCGCATCGTCATCAGGATCACGACGAAGCCAGGTGAGACCTTCATCGACCGGATGATCAATCTCGTCGAGGGCGCCGCACGGCAGAAGACGCCCAACGAGATCGCGCTGAACATCCTGCTCGCCTCGCTCACCATCGTCTTCCTGCTCGCCGTCGTCACGCTGAAGCCGTTCGCCCGCTACGCGGGCGCCGACGAGCAGACGTCGATGATCGTGCTGACCGCCCTCCTGGTCTGCCTGATCCCGACGACGATCGGCGCCCTGCTCTCGGCCATCGGCATCGCCGGTATGGACCGCCTCGTCCAGCGCAACGTCCTGGCGATGTCGGGACGCGCCGTCGAGGCGGCGGGCGATGTCTCCACCCTGCTGCTGGACAAGACCGGCACCATCACCCTCGGCAACCGCCAGGCCGCCGAATTCGTCCCGGTGGGCGGTACCACCGACGCCGAGGTCGCGGACGCGGCCCAGCTCTCCTCGCTCGCCGACGAGACGCCCGAGGGCCGCTCCATCGTCGTCCTCGCCAAGGAGAAGTACGGTCTGCGCGAGCGCCATCAGGGCGAGCTGGAGCACGCCGAATGGATCGCCTTCACGGCCCAGACCCGCATGTCGGGTGTCGATGTCGACGGGCGCAAGGTCCGCAAGGGCGCGTCCGGTTCGGTCGCCTCCTGGGTGCGGGAGCGCGGCGGCACCGTCGCCGAGGACGCCGACACGCTCGGCAACGCCATCTCGCAGGCCGGCGGCACGCCGCTGCTGGTGGCTGTCGAGGACGACAGGGGCGCCCGGATTCTGGGCGTCATCCACCTCAAGGACGTCGTCAAGGACGGCATGCGGGAGCGGTTCGCCGAGCTGCGCCGGATGGGCATCAAGACCGTCATGATCACGGGTGACAACCCGCTGACGGCCAAGGCGATCGCCGACGAGGCCGGGGTGGACGACTTCCTCGCGGAGGCGACGCCCGAGGACAAGATGGCGCTCATCAGACGCGAGCAGGCCGGCGGCAAGCTCGTCGCGATGACCGGCGACGGCACGAACGACGCCCCGGCGCTTGCTCAGGCGGACGTCGGGGTGGCCATGAACACCGGCACCTCGGCCGCCAAGGAGGCCGGGAACATGGTCGACCTGGACTCCGACCCGACCAAGCTCATCGAGATCGTCGAGATCGGCAAGCAGCTGCTGATCACCCGCGGCGCACTGACCACGTTCTCCATCGCCAACGACGTCGCGAAGTACTTCGCGATCATCCCGGCGATGTTCGCGGTGGCCTACCCGGGCCTGGACACCCTCAACATCATGCGGCTGGCCTCGCCCGAGTCGGCGATCCTGTCCGCGGTCATCTTCAACGCGCTGATCATCATCGCGCTGGTCCCGCTGGCCCTGAAGGGCGTGGGGTACCGGCCGATGGCCGCCGACCGGATGCTGCGCCGCAACCTCGGCATCTACGGCCTGGGCGGGCTGATCGCACCGTTCATCGGCATCAAGATCATCGACCTGCTCCTTTCCCTCATCCCTGGCATCGGGTGACGACCATGAACAACTCTGTAGGAAACACCGCACGGTTGATCTGGGCCGGGCTGCGCGCCCTGCTCGTCCTGACCG
This sequence comes from Streptomyces sp. NPDC048248, assembly GCF_043201875.1. Lineage (NCBI taxonomy): Bacteria > Bacillati > Actinomycetota > Actinomycetes > Kitasatosporales > Streptomycetaceae > Streptomyces > Streptomyces sp. NPDC048248. Next base: position 499,326 of record NZ_JBICZL010000001.1, on the reverse strand, counting down.
TCGTCTGCGGCGTCCTCTACCCGCTCGCCGTCACCGGTGTCGCGCAGGGCCTCTTCCACGACAAGGCCAACGGCTCCGAGATCACCGCTGACGGCAGGGTCGTCGGCTCCGAGCTCATCGGCCAGCGCTACAACCTGCCAATGAAAAAGGGGGAAAAGACCCCCGCGCCGGACCTGCGGTGGTTCCAGCCGCGCCCCTCCAACGGGCTCGGCGTGAACAGCGCCAACACCCGGTACGAGCTGCTCCTCTCCGGCGCGACCAACCGCTCCGGCGACAACGAAGAGCTCGTCAAGTGGGTCACCGACGCCAAGGCCGCCGTCGTCAAGGACAACTCGGTGAGCGGCTACACGGTCCATCCGGCGGACGTGCCCGCCGAGGCCGTCACCTCCTCCGGCTCCGGTCTGGACCCGCAGATCTCCCCCGAGTACGCACAGCTGCAGATCCACCGCGTCGCCGCGCAGAACAAGCTCGGCCTCAAGCAGGTCGAGAGGCTCGTCGAGGGCCACACCGACGGCCGGATCCTCGGCTTCGTGGGTGAGCCCACGGTGAACGTCCTCCAGCTCAACATCGCGCTCAAGGAGCTGACCGCGAAGCGCTGAGGGCAGGAGCCGCAAGCATGAGGCGGCAGCCGCCGGGCCGTGGAACGTTCACGAGACCGGCGGCCGGCCGCCGTCTCGCGGCGGCGATCACGCTCATGGCCTCCCAGGGGGAACGGTGCCCACGGAAGCGAAACGGATCATTCCTGGTCCGCGGGGGACAAATGATCGACTGTCCGTGGCGTCCGTGCGCGGGCCGTCCACGTGCGGGTGTAGGAAGGAGCAGGCAGGAGCAGGAGCAGGACAGGGCGCCCGATCCGGCGCGTACGTGAGAAGGGACCATGGATGTTCCGCAAGGTACTCGTCGCGAACCGTGGTGAGATCGCCGTTCGCGCGTTCCGCGCCGCCTATGAGCTGGGCGCGGGCACGGTGGCGGTGTTCCCCTACGAGGATCGCGGCTCGCTGCACCGCCTGAAGGCCGACGAGGCATACGAGATCGGCACGACGGGCCACCCGGTGCGGGCCTACCTGTCGGTCGAGGAGATCCTGGCCGCGGCGCACAGGGCCGGGGCGGACGCGGTGTATCCCGGATACGGCTTCCTGTCCGAGAATCCGGACCTGGCCCGGGCGTGCGAGGAGGCCGGGATCACCTTCATCGGTCCCAGCGCCGACATCCTGGAGCTGACCGGCAACAAGGCCCGTGCCGTCGCCGCCGCCCGCGAGGCAGGGGTACCGGTACTCGGCTCCTCGCGGCCCTCCACCGACGTGGACGAACTGATCGACGCCGCGACGGAGGTCGGCTTCCCGGTGTTCGTCAAGGCGGTCGCCGGTGGTGGCGGTCGCGGGATGCGGCGGGTGGAGGACCCCGCCAAGCTCCGGGAGGCGATCGAGGCGGCATCGCGCGAGGCCGAGTCGGCGTTCGGCGACGCGACGGTGTTCCTGGAGAAGGCGGTCGTGGACCCGCGCCACATCGAGGTGCAGATCCTGGCCGACGGCCAGGGCGGTGTCCTCCACCTCTACGAGCGCGACTGCTCGGTACAGCGTCGGCACCAGAAGGTCGTCGAGCTGGCGCCGGCCCCCCACCTCGATCCTGAGCTGCGAAGCCGCATCTGCGCCGACGCTGTCGCCTTCGCCCGGACCATCGGCTACCGCAACGCCGGAACCGTCGAGTTCCTGCTGGACCGCGACGGCAACCACGTCTTCATCGAGATGAACCCGCGCATCCAGGTCGAGCACACGGTCACCGAGGAGGTCACCGATGTAGATCTGGTCCAGTCGCAGATGCGCATCGCCGCCGGGGAATCGCTGGCCGACCTCGGCCTCACGCAGGACGCGATCTACGTACGGGGAGCGGCGCTGCAGTGCCGGATCACCAGCGAGAACCCGGCCAACGGCTTCCGCCCCGACACCGGGACCATCAGCGCGTACCGCTCCCCGGGCGGCTCCGGCATCCGGCTCGACGGCGGCACCGCGTTCGTCGGCTCCGAGATCAGCGCCCACTTCGACTCCATGCTGGTGAAGCTGACCTGCCGGGGACGCGACTTCGACACGGCGGTGCGACGCGCCGGCCGTGCGATGGCCGAGTTCCGTATCCGAGGCGTCGCCACCAACATCCCGTTCCTGCAAGCGGTGCTGGACGACCCCGACTTCCGCGCCGGCAGCGTCACCACGTCGTTCATCGAGGAACGTCCGCACCTGCTGACCGCACGTCACTCCGCGGACCGCGGCACCCGTCTGCTCACGTACCTCGCCGACGTCACCGTCAACAAACCGCACGGCGAGCGTCCTCGTCTGATCGACGCCAGGGCCAAGCTGCCGGACGTACCGGACGGCGAGCCTGCCGCAGGGTCGAAACAGCTGCTCACCGAACTCGGCCCGGAAGGCTTCGCCCGCCGCCTGCGGGAGGCGCCCGCCGTCGCCGTCACCGACACCACCTTCCGCGACGCCCACCAGTCGCTGCTGGCCACCCGAGTACGCACCAAGGACCTGCTGGCCGTCGCGCCTGCCGTCTCCCACACCCTGCCGCAGTTGCTGTCGCTGGAGTGCTGGGGCGGCGCCACCTATGACGTGGCCCTGCGCTTTTTGGCCGAGGACCCGTGGGAGCGGCTGGCGCAACTGCGCGAGACGGTGCCCAACATCTGCCTGCAGATGCTGCTGCGCGGTCGCAACACCGTCGGCTACACCCCGTACCCGACCGAGGTGACCGACGCCTTCGTGGAGGAGGCCGCGGCGACCGGCATCGACATCTTCCGGATTTTCGACGCGCTCAACGACGTCGGACAGATGCGGCCCGCCATCGACGCCGTCCGCGCCACCGGAACGGCCGTCGCCGAGGTGGCGCTGTGCTACACCTCGGACCTCTCCGACCCGGCGGAGAAGCTCTACACCCTGGACTACTACCTTCGGCTCGCCGAGCAGATCGTGGACGCCGGAGCACACGTCCTGGCGATCAAGGACATGGCCGGACTGCTGCGCGCCCCGGCCGCCGCACGGCTCGTGACCGCCCTGCGCCGGGAGTTCGGTCTGCCGGTGCATCTGCACACCCACGACACGGCGGGCGGTCAGCTCGCCACCTACCTGGCCGCCATCGACGCCGGCGTCGACGCGGTGGACGGGGCCGTGGCCTCCATGGCGGGCACCACCTCACAGCCCTCCCTGTCCGCCATCATCGCCGCGACCGACCACTCCGAGCGGCCGACGGAACTGAGCCTGCCTGCGGCCTGCGCCCTGGAGCCGTACTGGGAGACCGTGCGGCGGATCTACGCACCGTTCGAGGCGGGCCTTGCCGCCCCCACCGGGCGCGTATACAACCACGAGATCCCGGGCGGACAGCTCTCCAACCTCCGTGTCCAGGCACGGGAGTTGGGCCTTGGCGACCGGTTCGAGGAGATCGAGGCGATGTATGCGGCAGCCGACCGCATCCTCGGTCGTCTGGTGAAGGTGACGCCGTCGTCCAAGGTGGTCGGCGACCTCGCACTGCACCTCGTCGGCGCGGGCGTCACGCCGGAGCAGTTCGCCGCGGATCCCGGGGAGTACGACATCCCGGCATCCGTCATCGGGTTCCTGCGGGGCGAACTCGGCGACCCGCCCGGCGGCTGGCCGGAGCCGTTCCGCACCAAGGCGCTGAGGGGCCGTGTCGAGGCCGCGCCGGTCGCCGAGCTGTCCGAGGAGGACCGCGAGGACCTGGAGAAGGACCGCAGGGCAACCCTCAACCGGCTGCTCTTCCCCGAGCCGACCAAGGAGTTCGTGAAGCAGCGCGACGCCTTCGGCGACACCGGCGTCCTGCCCAGCACGGACTTCTTCTACGGGTTGCGTGCGGGTGAGGAACACGTGGTGGACCTCGAACCGGGGGTGAAGCTGCTCATCGAACTCGAGGCGATCGGCGAGGCGGACGAGCGCGGTATGCGCACCGTGATGACGACACTCAACGGCCAGCTCCGGCCGGTCCAGGTACGCGACCGCTCGGTCGCCTCCGACCTGCCGCCCGCGGAGAAGGCCGACAAGTCCGACCCGCGGCACGTCGCGGCACCGTTCGCGGGAGTCGTCACGCTGGCGGTGCAGGCGGGCGACGGGGTCGAGGCGGGCGCGACGGTGGCGACGATCGAGGCGATGAAGATGGAGGCGGCGATCACCGCACCGGTTGCCGGCTCGGTGGGGCGGCTGGCAGTCGACTCCGTGCAGCAGGTGGAAGGCGGCGATCTGCTGATCGTCATCGCCTAGGACGGGCGAGTGAGGTCGGTGGCCGGCGCGCGTGGGCCGATCGCGTACGAACCGCGAATGCCACGGCGTTCGGCCCCGGCCCCCGGCCGACGACGGCCGGGGCAGAGCTGACCGGGCATCACGAGCTCGCGGAACAGGTGAGCCGGGCGAGGTGGACGTCCAGAGGCTGCACCCGCCCCGGCAGAGTCTCTTGGAAATCCCACCAGCGGATGGCCGCTATTTCGTCGTTGGGTTCGAATGCGCAGAGGCCGGCGCTGCGACCGGTGAACAGCGCGCCGTATTCGGCGCGCCGGTCGGGCGCGAGCGAAAACCCGGCGTAGCAGGCGAACCAAAGCCGTCCGACGGGTGCGTGACCGGTCTCCTCCAGCAGCTCGCGTGCGGCTGCCTGGTGTGGGGATTCCCCGGGATCGATGCGTCCTCCCGGGAGTTCCCAGGCCTGTCGGAACCGGTCGAAGACCATCAGGACGCGATCGCCGTGCCACAGGGCCACCAGGGAAAACGGCAACGGCGCGTCGCGGGGCGGTGCCTCCTCCGTCCCGGAGGAGAAGGAGGTCAGGGCGTTTCCACGGTCGTCAACGGCAAGCGGAGGGCCTTGTGAAGTCGACACATCGCAATGATGACCGCGCCGTCCCCACCGCCGCTGCGGAGCCGATTCCGCCATGGGCGCTCGCAGCCCGCCTGGACCCAGGCGCGCGGCACATCACCCCTCCTCGTCGAGCATGAAGGTTCCGTACTCGGGCTTCCCGGCGCGCTCGTAGGCGCAGTACTGCACGCCCACGCTCGTGGCGCGGGATTCCGTCAGCCTCCAGGCGGTAGCGGCAGCGCCCTCGCCGAAGAGGCGCTTGCCGGTGCCGAGGACCACGGGGTTGACGAGCAGCCGGTACTCGTCGACGAGGTCGTGCTTCTGGAGGGTACCGATGAGGTCGCTGCTGCCCTGCGTCATGATCACTCCGTCAACATCCTTCTTGAGCTGCGCGACGGAGTCCGCGGCGTCGCCCTTCAACAGGTGGGAGTTGTTCCACTCCAGACTGTCGAGGGTGCGCGAGGCGACGTACTTGGGCATGGAATTGAGCTTCACGGCGATCGAGTCGTCCTCGTTGGTGACGCGGGGCCAGTGGGCGGCGAAGATGTCATAGGTCTTCCGGCCGAGCAGGAGATGGTCGGCGGTCTGCTCGAATACCCGCGTCATGACGTCCATGAAGTCGTCGTCGACGTACGGGACCTGCCAGCCGCCGTGCTCGAAGCCTGCGTCGACGTCCTCGTTCGGGCCGCCGGGGGCCTGCATGACGCCGTCCATGGTGATGAATGCGGTGACGATCAGCTTGCTCATGGTGCTGCCTTCCGGGTGCGGGATTCCTGCCGGTATCAGGATTGACTCCCGAACCGGCGAGAACTCATCGCCGCGCCGCGTGACCAGCCGTCTTGGGCAGCAGCACGAGATCATAGGGGCGCCCCACGCAATCGGACGCGCTCGGCTGCGCGGGCAGCGGAAGCGGGCGAGAGCAGAGGGCCGAGGGCTCCGGACTGGCGCGGCCATGACAGCAGTGGCGGAGGCATGATGGACTGAGTTTCGCGATCCGGGGCCGCCCGCGCCCCGGGACGACTTGCCTTCGGCGATCGGTTGGTGGTGTGCCGTCAGTCACCACTGCGGGCCGTCGGCCGGGGCCGTTGTGGAATCGGGGGTAGCTGTGACGGCAGACGAGCGCACGTCGCGCGGGAGCGATGTCGAGGAGACCACTTCGCAGGAGGAACGCACATCGCAAGTGGGGGGACCTTCCTCGCACGAGGAAGAAAGATCTACGTCAGGAAGCGATGAGGGTGACGCCCCGCCCCCTGCGCGGACTGCGGCGGACCCCGAGTTACCGCGCCCGTCCCTGTCCCCGCTGCGGGACCGAACGCACTGGGTGACGCTTGTCGTGCTGCCGCTGATCGGCGCCGTCGGCTTCTGGGCCGTGCAGGGATTGTGGGACTGGGCCTGGCGTTCGATCAGCGGCCCACCCGGACTCACCGCGTTCGCCTCGCACACCGTCGGGGGAGAGCACCTCTACCTCGATCCGACGGAGTCGGTGGACCCCGCTACGAAATGCAAGCGAGGCGTACCGGTCGCCGCGCCGGGCAAAGCCGCGAGCCTGCCCATCACCCTGCAGGCCAAGACGGACGAGGCCATCATGGTCATCGGTGTCGAGGTCAACGTGGTGTCCAGCGAACCGTCTCCGACGGACGGTACGGTCGCCGAGCCGACGGGCTGTCCGGCTGCCCTCAAGGGCCGCGCCTTCGATGTCGACCTCACCCGGGTACCGTCGCCGGTCGTCGCACCTGCCGGCAAGACGGGCAGTCACCAGGCGACGGACCTTCCCTTCACCGTCACCGCCGAGGACCCCGAGCAGCTGAACCTCCGGCTCCGCCCGGGCGCCAGAGACGTCCGGTTCACCGTGAAGGTCGAGTGGGTGGCCGACGGCAAGTACGGCAGTGTGACGCTCGACGGTGACGAGGACCGCGAGGGCGACGGCGAGCCCGGCTACCGGGTGATGGGCCAGGGCGATGCCTCCTCGGCCCCCGAGAGTCCTGAAGGGCCGTCACCGTCGCCGTCGGCGTCCGCAGACACCGGAAGTGGTCCCCGCAGCTGAGGAGCCCGAGCAGAGGCCCGCCGCCGGTCGCGTGTACGTCGCGAGCAGGCGCGCGGACCTCAGGAGGAAGCGGTCCCGGGACTGACGACCTGCACGGAGACCCCCAGGTCCCGGAGGGCGGCGAGTTGGTCGTCGGGCGTGGCGGTGTCGGTGAGGACGGTGTCGTACGCGGCGGCGGTGCCGTATGCGTACGTGGCCGTCTTGCCGAACTTGGAGTGATCGACCAGGAGCAGGGCCTCGTCGGCGGAGGCGAGCATGGCTTCCTTCACGTCGGCGTACGCCCGCAAGGGGTGGAAGAGCTGACCGTTCTGCACGGCGACGGCGGACATGAGGGCGACATCGGCGCGGATGCGGGAGAGCGCGCGGGTGACCTCGGTGCCGGTACAGGAGTTGAATTCGCTCTCGTAGGTGCCGCCGAGAAGGGTGAGGGCGACACCGGGCGTGACGCTGCCCAGGCGTTGGGCGATGCCGATGGAGTTGGTGATGACGGTGAGTCCGTCGGGCAGGCCGAGGTGGGCCAGGGCGTCGGCCAGAGGGTACAACGTCGTGGAGTCGTCGATGAGGACGGTGCTGCCCGGGCGGATACGCTCGGCCACGGCGGTGCTGAGAGCGGTCTTGGCCGCGAGGGCGGTGGACTCACGGAAGCGGGTGGCAACCTCCATGGTCAGGGCGGGGAATGCCACCGCGCGCCCCCGTTCCTTGCGCAGGAGGTGCCGGCCCGCGAGGTCGTCGAGATCGCGGTGAATGGTCATCAGACTGACGTCGAAGCGGGTGGCGAGATCGTCGATACGGGTCTCGCCGTGGTCGACGACGTACTGCAGGACGGCCTGCCGCCGCTCCTCGAGAGCGGCCTGTGACAGTCGCGCCTTTGCGGACACGTGGCCGCCTTCCTCTCCTGCGCCGCCCCGGACGGCCGGCTCCGCCGCGGACGAACCCAGGGATCGACCGCCGTACGGTCACGGACATCCGTGGTGAACGTCGCTCACTGCCGCAGCCGCACTCGCTCAGCGAGCGGTTGTTCCGCCTCACCGAGCCGCCGGCGCGATGCGGGGAACTCGGCGTCGACGTATCGGCAGGCGCCTGTGACCTCGATCTCCGAGTTTTGCACATGGCTTGGCGGTGGCGAAATGAAGTCGCCGCAGAAGCCCGGGAGCCGGGGAGCCGCGGAGCGCCGAGTGGGCACGGGCCACGGACCAACCCACTACTTCTGCGGGTAGACCACGCTCTTGACCGCGGTGTCGTCCCGGGTGCCGACCGTGAGCGCCTGCTCGGCTTCTTCCAGGCCGTAGCCGTGGGTCGCCAGCGGGTCGAGCCGGACGCGGCCGGAGGCTGCCAGGGCGATTGCGGCGGGCCAGGTGTTGGCGTAGCGGAAGGTGCCGGTGATCTCCAGCTCGTGGCTCTGGACCTTGGCCAACGGCAGGGGGACCTCGTCGCCGCCCATGCCGATCAGCACGGCGCGACCGGCCCGGGCCAGGGCGCGAATCGCCTCGGTGATGGCGCCGGGGATGCCGCTGCACTCCAGAAGGACGTCGGGGGCGAAGCCGAGCTCGGCCACCGGGGTTTGCGCGACGTTCACGGCGGTGGCCCCGAATTCCCGGGCGAGCCGCAGGCGGTGCGGGACGATGTCGGTGACGACCACCTCGGACGCCCCGAAGGCCAGAGCGGTCTGGGCGGCGATGAGACCGACGGGCCCGGCGCCGGTGACCAGGACCCGGTCGCCCGGGGCGACCCGTGCCTTTCGGCAGGACCACACGCCCACCGAGAGCGGTTCGAGGAGTGCGGCCGCTTCGTCGCTCAGCGAGTCCGGTACCGCGTGTGCGAACTCCTCGTGCACCGCCACGTACTCGCAGAAGACACCGTCCACCGGAGGGGTGGCGTAGAAGACCATCTCGGGACAGAGGTTGTACCGGCCGAGGCGGCACTCGGCGCAGGAGCCACAGGGCGTGCCGGGCTCGATGGAGACCCGCCGGCCCACCTCGTGCCGTTCCGCCCCGGGGCCGCATGCGACCACGGTGCCGGCGGGCTCGTGACCGAGGACCATCGGTTCGGCCATGACGAAGTCACCGATCCGGCCGTGGCGGTAGTAGTGCACATCGGAACCGCAGGTGCCGACCGCGTCGACCCGGACGAGGACCTGGCGCGCCCCGGGGGAGGGGACCGGGCGTTCCTCGATGACGAGCTGTTCGGGGCCGTGGAGTACGGCGGCGCGCATGGTGGCGGGTGTCTGGAACATGGAGGGGGCGCGGCCTTTCATGAGCAGGCTGGAGGTGTGTCCACCATCGGCAGCCGGGTGCGTGCGGTGGGGGGGAGGGGAGGAGGACGATCAGGCGAAGGTCCCCGGGGCCGGCTCCTGTGGCCGGCTTCCCGCGGTGACGGTGTGGGCTTCGGGCCGCATGCCGTCGCCGGGCGAGGTGACGTACAGGCAGAGCACCGCGTTGACGAGGAGCAGTCCCGCGTAGATCCACATGAGGCCCTGGAACCCGAACGTGCTGTAGGAGACGGTCCCGATGAGCGGGCCGACAGCGACGCTCAGACCGGCGCCCAGCGTGTAGACGCCCATCACCTGGCCTCTGCGGTCGGGTGCCTGAGCGATCATCATCGCCGGCAGAGGAACGTAGCCCGCGAGCCCGGCTCCGTAGACCGCGACCGCGATGGCGGCCACGAGGAAGTCGTAGCCGGCTGCCGCGGGGAGGTAGTAGCACAGCAGGCACCCGAGGGCCCCGAGCACACCGCCGAACAGGGCGCAGGTCTTGCGGCCGCTCCAGTTGTCTCCGAGCACACCGAAGACCAGGAGGGCGCCCAGGTTCGTGACCATCATGATCACGAGCAGGGTGTTCCACTCCCCGTCGCTGAACCCGAGGTCCCTGACGAAGAACGGCATGAAGACCCACATGCCGAAGGAGGGGGTGGTGTTGATCAGCCGGATGATCAAGCTGACCCCGAGCTTGGGCTTCTCGAAGAGGATCTTGAAGGTGCCCAGCAGCTCCGTGCGGGGGTCGCGGCCGGGCGCCAGTCCCGTGAACCCGGTGCGCTCGCGCAGCAGGAGCAGGACGATGAGGGAGCCGGCGGCGACCATCGCCAAGGAGAGCCACAGTGTGGAGTAGAAGCCGATCATCGGCATGGCCGCGGCGAACAGGAAAGAGCCGATGATGGGGTAGCCGGAGCTGTAGGCGAACCAGAACCAGCCGACGGCCTTGCTCTGATGCTCCTTGGGGGCCACCGCCATGATCCAGGACAGAAAGCCGTAGGCGAACATCGGGTAGCCGAAGCCGCGCACGCCGTAGGTGATCATGACCAGGCCGTAGCTCTCGGCGGGGATGGCCACCGTCAGCATCAGGACGTGGAAGACCACCCAGATACCGGCCCCGATCGCCATCACGCGCCGCGGGCCCCATCTGTCGGACAACAGGCCGGCACCCAGGAACGAGGCGATGGCCGCGGTGACGCCGTAGACGGTGATGATCGCGCCCGCGCCGGTCTCCGAGAACCCGAGGTCGGTACCGAAGAACTTCGACAGGTAGCTCGTCTCGACACCGTCGCCGATCATGAAGAACAACAGACCGACGTAGCCCCGGACGAGCGGCTTGGGGATGCCGATCCGGTCGATCGGATGCCGCCGGTAGGAGGTCTCTGCGGGTGTGCTCATGCCTGTGTCACTCCTGCCGGCGCGAGGCGCGTCCTCCGGTCGGCGCCCGTGAAGGGGGCTCCGGCTTCGGTGAGGTCTTCATGCGCGGAGCTGTCGAGGAGAAGTGGGCCGAGGCTGAGCCCGGCGGAGTCCCGCGAGCCCCTTGAGGCCACCGCCGCGGTCGCCCGGCCCTGGCCCCGGGGTGGGCCGGGAAGGTCGGCAACAGGGGGCTGACCTGGGCCGTTGGCTACGTCTGTGCGCAAGGGCTCGCTCCTCACTTCCTTGTGGATTGACGTGGACAGTAGCCATGAAGTTACGGTGCCGCAAGCGTTTACATCTCATTAAATGTGTGAAATCTTGCGTACGAGAATCACTGAAAGCGTGGTCGGAAGTGAGGGAGGCGGCTCGGGGGGCGAAGGGGCCGGCCGAGCATCCGGGGCCCGGCTGGGCGGTCATCTCAGGTGGGCCGTTGGGTAGTCTGCGGTCGTGGGAATCGAACGGAGCCCTGACCGCTGGTTGGAAGACACGCGGACGTCCTACGACACCGTCGCCGCGAGCTATGCCGACCAGGTACGCAACCTGCTGGAGGAGGCGCCCGCTGAGCGCGCGGTCCTGGCGCATTTCGCCGACCTGGTGCGCAGCCGCGGAGGCGGGCCGGTAGCAGACGTGGGATGTGGGCCGGGGAGGGTCACGGCCCACCTGCATCACCTGGGTGTGGAGGCGTTCGGGATCGACCTCTCACCCGGCATGATCGAGGTGGCCCGACGGGACCACGTCGGTCTCCGGTTCGCGGTCGGCTCCATGACGGACCTCGACCTCGCTGACGGCTCGCTGGTCGGCCTGGTCGCCTGGTACTCGCTCATCCACATCCCCGACGAGGAGATCGGCTCGTCCTCGCGCACTTCCGGCGAGTGTTGTGGCCGGGTGCGCCGCTGCTCCTCGGCTTCCACGTAGGTGATGAGACGGAGTTGAAGACGCAGGGCTATGGCGGCCATCCGATGAAGGTCTACGTCCATCGTCGACAGCATGGCCGGATGGCCGCCTGGCTGAACGACGCCGGCTTCACCGTCGAGGCGCACTGGACGCTCACCTCCACGGAGAGCAAACGAGGCGGAATCCTTCTTGCGCGCCGGGAGCCCGATGCCGAGTGAGTTCCGTCAGTGGCGCCGCCGAGAGGCGTGCCGGGGCAGGGCGAGGAGTTTCAACAGGCTTACGTGTTGAGGGACTCGACAGACTTGCGCGTGCTCCCTTTGCCGGGCGGGGCGGCAGGGCGAACGCGACAGGATTGACCACCTCGTCCGGCTGGGCCCGCCACAGATCTCCACCGCAGATCTCCGCACATGCTCACACCGTCGGCCGTGCTGTGTCACCGTCCGGGCCGGTCTGTTCGCACGACCGAAACATCGCGTTCGCAGACCGTGGCGCGGCGTCGGCTCCGCCGTCTCAGCCTCCGGTCGGCGACGTTGACATCCCTTCCGCGGCCTGTCTAACTTACGGCGCATCTCGGTCATGAGTGTCAGCGACAAGCCCTGGCTGGCTGACCGGCAACCCTCGCATCGCGGTGGGGTGCCCCAGGTGACGACCGGACCGGACGATTTTTTCGGTAAGCGCGAGGCCCCGCGGGGCGGACTTGGTGATGGTGACGGCGATGTACGCAGCTCCGGAGATGGCCGCATGGCGGCGCTACGGTCGCGTCGTGACGTCCGTGAACCGTCCGGTGGATCTGCTCCGTGTCAACAGCGCCCTGTGTAGTGCTTTCTGTCGTACCGTCCGCCACCGCGAGTCCGCGGACGGCAGCTGAAGCGCCGACGTTCTGACCTGCGTCGGATGTGTCCCGGACGCATCGGATGCGTCGGAGACGTCCGGTTCATCTGAGGCAGCCGGCGTTCTGACGCCCTGAGGGGCGTGGCGTTGGATTCGCCTCTCACCTCCCTGCCCCTGTGCCGCTCCGTCTCGTGTGCTGCGGCACGGCGCAGAGCCGTGTCTCTGCGCCGTGCCGTAGCCGCCCCGGCGGCCGGGGTGTTCATACCTGCTGGAGTCCTCCATGAGTGAACGTGTCGGCTCTGCTGTGTCCTCCGGCTCAGCACCCCCCGTCGAGGCGGTTCCCCGTCCCGAGCCCTCGCCGCCCGCACCGCCCCGGCCGCCGGCGCCGCAGCGGGTGCTTCCGCTGCGGCGCCCCGGACGCTGGATCGCCACGGCGATCGTGCTGGTGCTGGTCGCCCAGATCGTGCACGGCCTGGTGACCAACCCCTTCTACCAGTGGGGCCGTTTCCTGTATTGGTTCGTGCGTCCCACGACCCTCGACGGGCTGTGGATCACCCTTCAAGTAGCGGCATACAGTGCGGTGTTGGGCCTCCTTGGCGGCATTGTGCTCGCGCTGGCGCGGCTCTCCGGGAGTCCGGTGCTGCGCGCGATCAGCTGGACCTACGTCTGGCTGCTCCGATCGGTGCCGCTGATCGTCGTGCTGCTGTTCCTCTACAACTTCAGCGCCCTCTACAAGACGCTCAGCCTTGGGGTGCCGTTCGGCCCCGCCGTCATCACCTTCGACGAGTCGCGGCTCGCCACCGACATGGTCGTAGCCGTCGTCGGCCTCAGCCTCAACGAGGCGGCGTACGCGGCGGAGGTCGTCCGAGGCGGCCTCCTCTCCGTCGACCAGGGGCAGCACGAGGCATCGGCCGCACTCGGTCTGCCGAGGGGCTATCAGTTCACGAAGATCGTCTTTCCGCAGGCCCTGCGCTCCATCACCCCGAACTACGTCAACCAGCTGATCGGCCTGATCAAGAGCACCTCGCTGGTGTTCTACGTGTCGCTGCTCGACCTGTTCGGCTCCGCACAGAGCATGGGTGCCACCTACCCCGGGGACATCGTGCCGCTGCTGCTCGTGGCCACCGTCTGGTACCTGATCCTCACGAGTCTGGTGTCCATCGTCCAGTTCTACGTCGAGCGGTACTACGCCCGCGGCGCCACGCGAAGTCTGCCGCCGACCCCGTTGCAGAAGCTGCGGGCCGGTCTGCGCGAACTGCGGGCCCGCATACGCAGGGAGACCGCCGTATGAGCACCGAGACCACCAACACCCCGGGCGCCGAAGCGTCCACCGAGACCACCGCGACGACCGAAAGCACGAATGCCGTGAAAACCGTCGGGCCCGCCAGAACAAGCGAGACCCTCGGGGCGAGCCCCGCGACCGTCGAAGTGCATGACGTGCACAAGTGGTACGGCGCCCATCAGGTCCTCGACGGCGTCGAGTTGACCGTGCGGCCGGGCGAAGTGACCGTGATCTTGGGCCCGTCCGGCTCCGGCAAGTCCACCTTGCTGCGGGTGATCAACCACCTGGAGAAGCCCGAGATCGGCCATGTCAGCATCAACGGGGAGCTGATCGGCGTACGGCGTCACGGCGAGCGCCTGAAGGAGCTGAGCGAGCGGGTCATCCTGACGCAGCGCAGCCGCATCGGGTTCGTCTTCCAGAACTTCAACCTGTTTCCGCACCTCACGGTGTTGGACAACGTGGCTGCTGCCCCGGCCGCGACCGGCAGGCTGAGCAGGCCGGAGGCCAGGGATCTGGCGCGCGAACTGCTCGGCCGGGTGGGGCTCGCCGACAAGGCCGGTGCCTATCCGCGGCAGTTGTCCGGCGGCCAGCAGCAGCGCGTGGCCATCGCCCGCGCCCTGGCCCTGCGCCCCGGAGTCATCCTGTTCGACGAACCCACCTCCGCACTCGATCCCGAACTCGTCGGCGAGGTGCTGGCCGTCATCAAGGACCTGGCCACCAGCGGTACCACGCTGGTCGTCGTCACCCACGAGATGGGCTTCGCCCGCGAGGTGGCCGATCGCGTGGTCTTCATGGACGGCGGCCGGATCGTCGAGCAGGGGCCGCCGTCGGAGGTGCTCGACCACCCCGAGCACGAGCGGACCAGGGATTTCCTGAGCAAAGTGCTCTGATCCCGGCCGTCGGCCACCTGCTGCCCCCGAACCCGCGGCCCGCCGGGTCCGCGTCCCCACACCTTCATCACGCCTCACCGCACACCGAATAAGGACTGCCATGTCGCCCCTCAGCCTTCGAAGCCGACTCCTCCGAGGTCTCACCGCGGGAACCGCCGTCGCCTCCCTCGCCGCCGGGCTCGCCGGATGCGGGGGCGACAGCGACGCGTCCACCCACCCCGACAGCGCAACGGACGGAACCGTCACCGTCGGCGCCGTCTCCAACGGCGCCGCCAAGGAGACCGAGCTCAAGGTGTCCGAGGTGAAGTCCATCAGCGCCAAGCTGCCCGCCTCCGTCGCCAAGAGCGGCAAGCTGGTGATCGGTGTCGGCGCCCTGCCCTCGGGCTCCGCCCCACTGACCTACGTGGGGGATGACCAGAAGACCCTCACCGGCTCCGAGCCCGACTTCGGCCGGCTGGTGGCCGCGGTGCTCGGCCTTGAGCCGGAGCTGAAGAACTTCACCTGGGAGAACCTCTTCGTAGGTGTCGACAGCGGCAAGGTCGACCTCGCCGTCTCCAACGTCACCGACACCGAAGAGCGCAAGAAGAAGTACGAGTTCGCCTCCTACCGGAAGGACAACCTCGCCTTCGAGGTGCCCAAGGCGAGCAAGTGGACCTTCGACGGGGACTACAAGGTTCTCGCGGGCAAGACCGTCGCGGTCGGGGCCGGCACCAACCAGGAGAAGGTGCTGCTGGAGTGGCAGGCCAAGCTGGCGAAGGAGGGCAAGAAGCTCACGGTCAAGCACTTCCAGGAAAGCAACAGCACCTACCTGGCGTTGAGCAGTGGGAAGATCGATGCCTATTTCGGTCCGAACCCCTCGCTCTCCTACCACACCACCCGGGTGGCGAAGACCCCCAACCCGACCCGTATCGGGGGCACTTACTCCGGTGCCGGTGCGTCCCTGCAGGGCCTGATCGCGGCCACCGCGAAGAAGGACAGCGGCCTGGCCGAGCCGGTCGCGGACGCCATCAACCACCTGATCGAGAACGGGCAGTACGCCAAGTGGCTGGCCGCATGGAACCTCTCCAATGAAGCCGTCACCAAGTCCGAGGTCAACCCGCCCGGCCTCCCGACCGACAATTCCTGACCCTCCTCTCCTCCTGGCCTCGGCCTGGGAACCCCTCAGAGCGCCCAGGGACCTCCGCCGCCCACACCCAAGGGCGGCGGAGCCCTGGCACCCCGGCCCGCCTGTAGCAGGCCGGGCCCTGCCGCGGAGATACCGGACACCATGTCCACCAGCGTTTCCCACCCGTACACCGCACCGTGCGGCGAACCCGCCCACGAAGCGGCGCGGCTCGGGCTCGAAGACGTACCGGAGGCCCCCCACCTGATGGCCGAGAACCGGCCGGGACCGTGCCGGTGCGCACCCGCGACGAGCGGGCGGAACAGACCGAGGCGTCGGACCGTTGACCCTGAAGACGCCGAGCCGGAAGGGCGGAGGTGACCGCGGATGATCCGTCCAGCGCGTCTGCGTGTCCCGAAGCTCCTCCCGCGCCGCCCCGTGCATCTGTACTCGCGGCCCCACATCGATCTGCACCGCGTAGCCGGCGCGCTCTGTTGCTCCTGACCTGTTACCGCGCGGCCCGACCCACTGGGTGAGGGCCTGCTCTCTCGTACGGTCGATCAGGAAGGCACCCTCTCTCGTGACCTCATCACGTTCTTCCCTGCCCGCTTCGCCCTCTCCACTGCACCTCGCCGTCGCCCTCGACGGCGCCGGCTGGCACCCGGCGGCCTGGCGCGAGCCGGTGTCCCGGCCCCGGGACCTGCTCACCGCCGGCTACTGGGCCGATCTCGTCGCGGAAGCCGAGCGTGGGCTGCTCGACTTCGTGACCATCGAGGACGGTCTCGGGCTCCAGTCCTCGGAGTTCGCCGGCCCCGACGGGCGCACCGACCAGGTGCGCGGCCGTCTGGACGCGGTCCTCATCGCCGCCCGCACGGCCCCGCTGACCCGGCACATAGGAATCGTGCCGACCGTGGTGGCCACTCACACGGAGCCGTTCCACATCTCCAAGGCGATCGCGACACTCGACTATGTGAGCGGCGGCCGCGCGGGGCTGCGTGTGCAGGTGACAGCCCGCCGGAATGAGGCCGCGCACTTCGGGCGCCGTGCGTTTCCGCCGCTGCGTGTCGAGGACATCGACACGCCGGCCGGGCGGGAGGTGGTGACCGACCTCCTCGACGAGGCCGCCGACTACGTCGAGGTGGTGCGCCGCCTCTGGGACAGCTGGGAGGACGATGCGGAGATCCGGGACGTCGCCACCGGCCGTTTCATCGACCGCGACAAGCTCCACTACATCGACTTCGAGGGCAGGCACTTCAGCGTCCGGGGCCCGTCCATCACCCCGCGGCCGCCCCAGGGCCGGCCGATCGTCAGCGCCCTCGCCCACCGGTCCGCCCCGTACCGGCTGGTGGCCCGCTCGGCAGACCTGGGATACGTCACTCCGCACGACACCGCCCAGGCCCGCGACATCGTCGCGGAGATCCGCGCCGAGCAGACCGCGGCCGGCCGGGCGGACGAACCGCTGCACCTCTTCGGCGACCTGGTGGTCTTCCTGGACGACGACGCAGCTGCGGCGGTGGCCCGACGCGAGCGCCTCGACGACCTCGCCGGCCACCGGTACACGGCCGACGCCCCGATCTTCACCGGTACACCCGCCCAACTCGCAGATTGTCTACAGGAGTTGGAGACAACCGGCCTGACCGGATTCCGGTTGCGTCCCGCCGTCGTCGGCCATGACCTCCCGCAGATCACCCAGGGCCTGGTCCCCGAGCTCCAGCGCCGGGGCGTCTTCCGGCATGCATACGAGGCCGACACCCTGCGCGGCCTCCTCGGACTCGCCCGCCCCGCCAACCGCTACGCCGCCGAGGCGGCCGACACCGTCACCGCCTGAGCCGGAGGACCGTACGACATGAGCAAGCCGCTGAAGCAGATCCATCTGGCCGCCCACTTCCCCGGTGTCAACAACACCACCGTGTGGAGCGACCCCGAGGCCGGCAGCCACATCGAGTTCAGCTCCTTCGCGCACTTCGCGCGGACCGCCGAGCGCGCCAAGTTCGACTTCCTGTTCCTCGCCGAGGGGCTGCGACTGCGTGAACACGGCGGTCAAATCTACGACTTGGACGTCGTGGGCCGCCCGGACACCTTCACGATCCTCACCGCACTCGCCGCCGTCACCGACCGCATCGGACTGACCGGCACCATCAACTCCACCTTCAACGAGCCCTACGAGGTGGCCCGCCAGTTCGCCAGCCTGGACCACCTCTCCGACGGACGCGCCGCCTGGAACGTCGTCACCTCCTGGGACGCCTTCACCGGCGAGAACTTCCGGCGCGGCGGCTTCCTGCCGCAGGAGGAGCGCTACTCGCGGGCCAAGGAGTTCCTGGCCACCACCCACGAGCTCCTCGACTCCTGGAGCGGGGAGGAGATCGTCGCCGACCAGCAGTCCGGCACCTTCCTGCGGGACGCGCAGGCCGGGGCCTTCGTGCACAAGGGGCAGCACTTCGAGATCGAGGGCCGGTTCAACGTGCCGCGCAGCCCGCAGGGCCGTCCGGTGATCTTCCAGGCCGGCGACTCCGACGAGGGGCGGGAGTTCGCCGCCGCCGGCGCCGACGCGATCTTCAGCCGGTACAGCACCCTCAAGGAAGGCCAGGAGTTCTACACCGACGTCAAGGGCCGCCTCGCCAAGTACGGACGGGGACACGACCAGCTGCTGATCCTGCCCGCCGCGACCTTCGTCCTCGGCGACACCGACGCCGAGGCGCAGGAGGCCGCCCGTGAGGTACGCCGCCTGCAGGTCAGCGGTGCCACCGCGATCAAGCACCTGGAGTTCGTCTGGAACCGCGACCTTTCCGCGTACGACCCGGACGGCCCGCTGCCCGACATCGACCCGGACCTCGGCGAGCACACCATCGCCCGCGGCCGCGCCCAGGTGCGCATGTACCGCGACCCGCTGGCCACCGCCCGTGAGTGGCGTGAGCGGGCGGCCGCCAACAACTGGTCGATCCGCGACCTGGTCATCGAGACCGGCAACCGCCAGTCCTTCGTCGGCTCCCCGGCCACCGTCGCCGAGACGATCAACGACTTCGTCCAGGCGGACGCCTCCGACGGCTTCATCCTCGTTCCGCACCTCACCCCCGGCGGTCTCGACGGCTTCGCCGACACCGTGGTCCCGCTGCTCCAGGAGCGCGGCGTCTTCCGCACGGAGTACGAGGGCACCACCCTGCGCGACCACCTCGGGCTCGCGCACCCGGACGCCGAGGCGCCCGACGTCCGGGTGGCCTCATGAAGTTCCTGGCCATCACCCTGATCGTGCACGCACCCCACCCGGTGACCGGGGTGCAGAAGCCGACCCACGACCGCTTCCGCGAGGTGATCGACAACGCGCTGCTGGCCGAGGAACTGGGCTTCGACGGCTTCGGGGTGGGGGAGCGGCACGAGCGGCCGTTCATCTCCTCCTCGCCGCCCGTCGTACTGAGCCACCTCGCCGCGCTCACCTCGCGGATCCGGCTGTTCACCGCGGTCACCACGCTCAGCCTCCTCGACCCGGTGCGCGCGTACGAGGACTACGCGACGCTGGACCATCTCTCCGACGGTCGACTGGAGTTGATCGTGGGGAAGGGCAACGGGACCGCGCAGCGTGAGCTGTTCCACGTCACGACCGAGGACCAGTGGGACCGCAACGCCGAGAGTTACGAGGTGTTCCGGCAGATCTGGCGCCAGGACAAGGTGACGGCGGCGACGCGGTTCCGCCCGCCGCTCGCGGAGGCGGAGGTGTGGCCGCGACCGCTCCAGCAGCCGGTCCGGGTCTGGCACGGCAGTGCGACGAGCAAGGAGTCGGTCGACCTCGCCGCCCGCTACGGCGATCCGCTCTTCTCCGCGAACGTCACCCACCCCATCGAGCCGTACGCCGAGTTGATTCGCTACTACCGGCAGCGCTGGGAGCACTACGGCCACGACCCGGCCGACATCGCCGTCGGCGCGGGAACGGCCGGCTTTTACGCGGCCCCTACCTCCCAGGAGGCGATCGCCGCCTACCGGCCGGTCTTCGAAGGACAGTTGGCACTCCAGAAGCGGCTGGGGGTCGAGCCGGTCTTCCCGACGCTGGAGGACTTCGTCGAGCGCAGCTCCGCGCTGGTCGGCAGCCCGCAGCAGATCATCGAGAAAGTGCACCGCTACCACGAGCAGTTCGGGCACACCGTCCTGCATCTGCACGCGGACGCGAGCGGTCTGAGCGACACCCGGCACCGGGACTCGCTCGAACTCTTCCAGTCCGATATCGCGCCCGTCCTGCGCAGGGAGATCCCTGATCCGCCGTTCCCCTGGAGCCCGGTCCCGGCCGAGCCCCCGCGGGCGGCCGTCCCGCCGACCGCCGACCGCTGAGGAGCGTCCCATGTCCGGCATACCCCTGGGGATTCTCGACCTGGTCCCGATCTCGTCCGGCTCCACCGCGGCCGAGGCGCTGCACCACTCCATCGACCTCGCCCGGCAGGCCGAGCGCTTCGGCTACACCCGGTACTGGTTCGCCGAACACCACCTCAACCCGGGGGTGGCCGGTACCTCTCCCGCCGTGGTCCTGGCTCTCACCGCATCCGCCACCTCGACGATCCGCCTCGGCTCGGGGGCGGTGCAGCTCGGGCACCGCACCGCGCTGTCCACGGTCGAGGAGTTCGGCCTGATCGACGCCCTGCACCCCGGGCGGCTCGACCTGGGGCTGGGCCGCTCCGGCGGACGCCCGCCCGCGCAGCCGACCGCCCCGCTGCCGACCGCGGCCCCGGTCGTCGACGGGCGCGCACCGAACGGTCTGCGGATCCCGCCCCGCTTCTCCTTCGCGCACCTGCTCGGCTCGCCGCGGGTCGCGCTGCACCGCGCACTGCTCCAGCAGCCGCAGGCCGAGTCGCAGGATTACGGCGAGCAGATCGACGACATCCTCGCGCTGTTGGCCGGCACCTACCGGTCCGCGGAAGGCATCGAGGCACATGCCGTGCCGGGCGAAGGCGCCGACGTCCAGGTGTGGATCCTGGGCAGCAGCGGGGGGCAGAGCGCCGAAGTCGCCGGCCGCAACGGTCTGCGCTTCGCTGCGAACTACCACGTCAGCCCGGCGACGGTGCTGGAGGCGGCGGAGAGCTACCGTGCCTCGTTCGAGCCGTCCGAAGTGCTCGACAAGCCGCATGTCAGCGTCTCGGCCGATGTCGTCGTGGCCGAGGACGAGGCGACCGCCCGCGAACTCGCCACCGGCTACGGCCTGTGGGTCCGCAGCATCCGCACCGCTGAGGGGGCCATCGAGTTCCCCACGCCCGAACAGGCTCGCGCGTACTCCTGGACGGACGCGGACCGGGCACTGGTCGCCGACCGCGTGGACACTCAGTTCGTGGGCACACCGCAACGCGTCGCCGACCAGCTCGAACAGCTCCAGGAGGCCACCGGCGCGGACGAGTTGCTGATCACCACCATCACCCACGGCCACGCCGACCGGGTGCGCTCCTACCAACTCCTTGCCGAGGAGTGGCAGCGTCGCTGAGATGACGGGGGAGTTCACCCAGCGGTCGAGACCGCGCTCTCCCCGCCCTCCGTGCGAAGTGCACGGTGGGCGGGGAGAGGAGCAGCGCCGGCATGGCCGACGGTGCGGTCACAGGCTGAGCATCTCCAGCGGCGCGGCGTGGGTGATCTCCGCAATCCGCTCAGCAGTCAACCCGGCCCGGTGGAAGGCGGCCTGGCTCCAGTCCAGCCAGGGCTCGATGTCCATCTGGGACGGCTGGCCCAGGTCGGAGCTGTAGACGACCCTTGGGAGGAGTGCCAGGACGTCGGCGAAGTCGGTCTCGTCCTGGTAGCCGAGCAGACGGGTGAGTGCGGTCTGCTCGGTCCACACCTGTTCCGCGGCGGCAAGCTCCACGAGGTCCTTGCAGGTCAGCCCGGTCATCGGGTTGGCGGGCTGGTTCAGCATCAAGCGGGGCAGGTCCAGCCGGACGGCCTCGTCGACCAGGAGCCGCACCTCATGGGCGTCGGCGTGGCCGGTGGAGATGACGACCGGCAGGTCGCGTGCGGCGCGCAAAATGTCACGGACCTCTGTGCGCAGCCTCCGGCTGTCGTCGGCGACGGTGAGCGGGCGCTGGCCGTCGGCGAGGAGCGGATGGGAGGGGGTGCGGGTCAGCCGGCTGCGGTGGGTGCGGCCGGTGACCGTGGGCAGGTGGACGATCAGGCGCAGCCCGCTGTCCTCGCCGTGCTGGATGACGGCCTGCTCCACGGCCCGCGGGTCGAATCCTCCCGCCAGATCGTTCAGGACGATCGAGCCGGAGACGGGCAGGCCCTGCTGGCGGGCCTCCCACGCCTGGGCCGCGGTCGAGCCGAGGTGATTCTTGAGGACGACCCAGCCCCTGTGCTCGGCGTAGAGCGCACCGGCGGTGGTGGCGGTGTGGCGGCGCAGATACGCGTCCGGACCGACGTGGTGGTGGACGTCGATGAAGTCGGCGTCCCGCGGTGGCAGCGGGAGGGGCCGCTCAGCGGCCGGGTCCGCAGCGGCGGCGGCCTCTGCGGTCGGTTCAGCGGTCGCCATGTTCGCCTCCGTCCTCCCACGGGCGGGCGTAGCCGAAGCGGGCGCGTGCCTCGTCCAGTCTGTCGCCGCCGAGCGCGGCTTCGCGGATGCGGGATTCGGTGCGCTCCACGGCCTCGGCGCGGCGGACGACCTCCTCGACGAGGTCGGCGGGGATGCGCAGCGCGCCGTTGTCGTCGGCGACGATCCAGTCGCCCGGGCGGACCGGCGTACCCGCGATGTCGACCTCGACGCCGGTGCGGTCGAGCACCACCCGGTTCTTGCCGCTGACCATCGTCACATCGGTGCTGAACAGCGGGTACCCGGCGGTGCGGCTCTCCTTCACATCGCGCACCGAGCCGTGGACGACCGTGCCGGCGACGCCGCGGTGCAGCGCGACGGAACTGAGCAGCGAGCCCCAGTTCGTGCAGGTACGGCTGCCCCCGTTGTCCACGATGACGACCGATCCCGCGGGCACGTCGTCGATGTAGTTGGCGGCGTTGTGGAAGGTGGTGTCGTCGTCGATGGCGCGGTAGCGGACGGTGAAGGCCGGTCCGCACGCGATGCTGCCAGGGGTGCGCGTCGCGATGCCGGGCAGCACGCACGGCGGCGTGCGCAGGCTGTCCATGGCATCCGAGAGAGCGGCGGTGTCCAGGCGGGACAGGCGCTCGCGCAGCGCTTCGGCCTCCGCAGGAGCGGCGATGGTCATGCGGATTCCTCCGTGTGCGGGTGGTGGCGGCCGGTCAGGTGCCGGGTGAGGGACCAGGCGGCGAACTCGGCAAAGTAGGTGGTGACTTCGGCACCGCGGTTGGGGACGGTCAGGCGGTGGATGTGCTCGCCGGTCTCGTCGCGGACGAGGCAGGTGAGGGCGACGGTTCCGGTGTAGGCGTTACGGTCACCGCCCTCCCAGTCGGCCGACAGGACGGCGCTCAAGGACCGCGAGCCGTCACTGCGCTTGCGTTCGCGGGCCAGTTCGGTCGCGAAGACACCCTCGGTGAGCTGGTCGTCGAGGTCCAGGACGAGATCGCGCTCGTCGAGCAGCAGCGCCAGCTCCTGGACCGCGGTGCGGTCGCGGTCGGTGACGATGTGGTCGGCGAGCGCCGCGTCCAGGCGCTTGGCCAGGTCGTCGGCCGCCTCGGGCGGGCAGCCGAGCCGGACGTCGACATACGGGTAGTGCCAGCGGTAGGCGGGCTTGATCGCGACACCGCTGTCCCGCACCAGGTCATCGACCAGGGCCGCGGCATCCGCTTCGATGATGCCGAGCGTCCGGCGGAAGACGGTGGTCACCTCGGGCGGCTCGGGGACGTGCGGCAGTCCGTCGCGCAGCACGGCCTCCAGCATCGGAAGGCATTCGCGCGGCGGACCGGGGAGCATGATCACGGAGCTGCCCTGGGCCTCGGTGTGGCAGCCCCACGCGGTGCCGTTGGCGTTCGGCAGCAGGTCGGCGCCCTCGGCGAACAGCGCCTGACGGCGGTTGTCGTCGTGGATGGCGACGCCGAAGCGGGTCAGGCGTTCCACGACCCCTTGCCACGCCTCCTCGCGGTGTTCCAGCGGGCGTCCCAGCGCGCGGGCGACGGCACTGCGGGTCACATCGTCGGAGGTGGGGCCGAGTCCGCCCAGCACCACGATCACGTCATCGCGGCCGAGGGAGGGGCGGATGGCGTCGGCGATGGTGGCCTCGTCGTCGCCGATGGTGTGGCGTACGCGGACCGGGATGCCGCGCTCGCCGAGCATGCGGGAGGCGTTACCGGCGTTGGAGTCCTCCAGATCGCCGCGGAGCAGCTCGTCGCCGATGGTGATGACGGCGGCGGTCGGGGTGTGCGGGACCTGGCCGCAGGCATCGATGACCGCCTGGGCCGCTTCGGAGGTGGTGGCGCTTCCGCCGAGGTCGTAGGTGACGCGGTCGCGTCGGCGGGTGACATGGCGTACGGCGTCCTGGATGCTGCCCGCCTCGTCCTTGAAGCCGAGGTGCTCCAGCATCAGGCCGATGGTGAGGAACGCAGCGGCCGGGTTGGCGCGCCCGCGCCCGGCCATCGCAGGGGCGCTGCCGTGCACCGGCTCGAAGTAGTTGCCGGTCTCACCGATGTTGGCGCTGGGCGCCAGGCCCAGCCCGCCCATCACGCCGCCGCCCAGGTCGGAGAGGATGTCGCCGAACATGTTCTCGGCGACGATCACGCCGAAGCGCTCCGGGCGGCGGGCCATCCACAGGGCGACCGCGTCCACATTGAGCACCTCGAAGGGGATCTCCGGGTAGTCGGCGCCGATGGCCTCCAAGCGTTCCAGGACGTACGCGCTGCTGTGCCGCAGGACGTTGGGCTTGTCGGCGAGGGTGACCCGCTCGTATCCCTGGCCGCGGGCGGTCTCGAAGGCGAAGCGCAGGATGCGGTCCAGACCGTGCGAGGTCTGCAGCCGGATGCTGGCGGTGGCGCCGGGGCGGCCGCTGCGGCGGACGTTGGGGTGTTCGGCGACCAGCGGCCACATCTCGTCCGGTATGTGGTTCCAGTCCAGGCCCGCGTACAGGCCCTCGGTGTTCTCACGGACCACACAGAAGCGGTACGGGGTCCCGCCGCCGAGGTAGTTCTCGACCGGTCGCAGATTGGCGAACAGGTCGAGGCGCTGCCGGAGTTGGATGATGGGAGAGATGTACTGCGGGGCGGAGTCGCGCAGTTGGGGAGCCAGCTCCGCGAGTGCCTCGCGGCGCGGCTTACTGGTCGTTGCGCCGAGCAGCACTGCGTCGCTGCGGCCGATCAGGTCCCAGGTGCGGTCGGGCACGGGGGTGCCCTCGGTGCGCCAGCATTCCCAGCCGATGTCGCCGAATTCCAGGTCGAGGGGCACGCCGAGGGCCTCGATCGCCGGCAGCGCGGCGTCCAGGACCTCCGGTCCGATGCCGTCGCCGGGCAGGACCGCGACGGTCTTGCGGTTCATGACTCTTCAGCTCCCAGGAAGCGGGTGATGGTGTCTCGGGTGAGGGCGGGCCGGTCGGCGTGCGGGCGCATCCCGGCTTGCGGGACGCCGACCAGGTGGTGCCGTGGGCGGGTGCCGGTGGCCAGGTGCTTGCGCTGCACGAGCAGCGACTGTTCGCCGTACACGTGCAGCAGGGCTCCGGGGAAGTCCCGTACGGGTTCCCGGACGTCGGCGTCGTGCAGCAGCCGCAGTCCGGCGGACAGCCGCCATTCGGCCAACTTCTCGTCCGAGTCCGAAAGTTGGCTGCGGTCGGCCACAGAGGGCGGAGCAACGGGTCCGGGTTGCCGGCCGGGGCCGCGGACGACCTCGTCGAGGAGGCGCACGGCAGACGGAAGGCCCTGGGCGCTGACGGCGGCGGCAATCCGCTCCAGCTTCGCGTTCAGCTCACCGTCGGCGACGGTGGGGCCGGAGAGCAGCAGCACCCTGGTGCGGTGGGTCCACTCGTGGGCCAGCAGAGCCTGGACGACCGCGCCTCCCAGAGCATTGCCGACCAAGACATCGGGGGCCGCGGCCGAGGGCTGGCGGCAACTGTCGACTTCTGTGCCGCTTCCGCGTGGACCATCGTGGTCCGGTGCGAGGTACCGCTCCCAACGGCCCACGAGCGCCTTCAGATCGTCACCCTCACGCAGTAAGGACAGGGTGTCGTGGATCGTGATCCGATGCCCCGCGGCGAGCAGCGGCTCGGCGACCTGCCGGAAGAACGCGCCGTGGTCCCAGCGGGGCATCACGGGCGCGAGGACGACCGCGTGGCGCGGGGCACCGACGTCGCCCAGAGTGGTGCGGTTCGGTGCCGGCGCGGCAGCCCGCGCCGACTCCGGGTGCGGGGGACGCAAGGTCACCGGGCGCCTGCCGCGGTCAGTTCGCGGGCCGCCGAGAAGGCGTCGCCGATCCGGTCCACGGGGAGCTTGGCGCGCTCCTCGACGGACAGGTCGAAGTGCCCCAGGACGAGGTCGGGCAGCGGCAGCGAGGGCGTGGCCTCCGCGATCTCGGACTCCATGCGGTGGGCGAGGCTGAGGATCCGGCCGAGGTCGTAGGCGTCGGTGTCGGCGCCCCGGCCGAGGTAGGCGAGCCACTGCTCGGTCACCAGGTTGCCCGGTCCCTTGCCCATGCCAAGGACGGAGGAGTCGATCCAGGTGGCGCCCGCGTCGACGGCCGCGATCGCGTTGGCCAGCGCCAGACCCAGGTTGTTGTGCGCGTGCAGACCGATGGCCGCGTCGGTCACCGAGCGGACCAGGGTGACCAGTTGGGACACCTCGCCAGGCAGCATGCTGCCGTTGGAATCGGCCAGATAGACCACATCGGCGCCGGCGTCGCCCGACATGGCTGCGAGGTCGACCAGCCGGCGCCGGTCCAGCTGGCTGACACGGGTGATGTTGACAGTGGTGGTGAAGCCCAGGCCGGCGGCCCGGGAGAGCATGGCGAGCCCGGGCTCCGGCGTGCCGGAGGGTAGGCAGAACCGTACGAGGCGAACGCCGGCCTCGTACATGCGCGGAAGGTCGTCCTCGGTGATGTTCTTCGGGTGCAGGATCATGCAGAGGCGGTCGGGGGAGACGACCTCGGCGAGCGCGCGTATGTAGTCGTCCGCCCCCACACCGGTGCGGCCGATTCCGGGCTTGGGCTTGAACGAGCCGTTGCGGTAACCGATCTCGATCCACTCCATGCCGGCCGCGACGCTCTCACGGGCGTGGTGCAGGGCGTAGTCGAGCGGGAAGTCGAAGTTGTTCCGGTATCCCCCGTCGCGCAGCGTCACATCAAGATTAACGATCATTACCCCTCCATGTATGGCGCATGCAGTTGGCGGGGTGGCAGTCGACGTACTGGATCCGTCGTGACACGACGGATTGCATGAGAATTGACACGCAGACTTTCGGCGGGATTCTCCCCAAAACGAATCCCGCAGCACCCCGTTGGCGAACTTCACGGTGCGGCCGTCCAGAATTTTCAGCCGGAAAAACACGTCGGCGAGGCAGAAACCGGAAGTTCGTTGACGCAAAACGTACCGCATGGATTCCAGCAAAGCGCAATGACAGAGTAAAGAATCATCCATGCCGGGGCTTCCGGTGCTCTCCCGCAACCTTTCGGCGAACCTGCGTACTTGTCGCCGTAAGCAAGTCCAGGCGGGCCGGGTCGGCGTTTTCTCGCAGGGCGAGAAACATGCGAATGGTGATGGGCTCACCGTTGAGGGGGAGCAGCGTGATACGGCGGGAGGACACCGTTTCGGCCACCGTCGGGTACACCAGGGTCCAGCCGGTCGAACCCGCGCCGATCTCGGCGAGGGTGTTCTGGAGTCCGGTGGAGGGCGGGCCGAGGACCGGCTCGAAACCCGCGGCGCGACAGGCGGTGACGACGGTGTCGAAGAGCACCGGATTCTCGCCGCGGGAGGCCATGCGCAAGGGCAGTTCGGCAAGGTCGGCCAGGTCCAGGTGGCCACGATCGGCCAGCGGGTGCGAGGCGGGCAGCGCGACCACCAACGGGTCGTACCAGAGGGTGAGGAGGCGCAGGCCGGGGGCGCTTTCGATACCCCGGACGAAGGCCGCGTCCAGCCGCCCGGCGCGTACCTCCTCCAGGCGGGTGTGGGCGTCGAGGGTCTGGAACTCGAAGCGGGTGCCGGCGCCGCGGTCCGGCAGCGCGTCCAGGAAGTCGTCCAGGCGCTGCCCCAGGGCGGAGCTGATGCCGACGCGGAAGGTGGCCGCGCTCTGCGCGACGACCCGTTGGGCTTTGGTGGCGAAGGAGTCCAGCGCCTTCAGCAGTGCGCGGCCCTCGGGCAGCAGGGCCCGGCCGACCGGAGTGAGTGCGACGGTGCGGCCGGAGCGGTCGAAGAGCTGGGTGCGCAGTTCCCGCTCCAGTCGGCGCACCTGCTGGCTGACCGCGGGCTGGCCTATGTGCAGCCGTTCGGCGGCCCTGCCGAAATGCAGCTCATCGGCCACGGCGACGAAGTACTGAATCTGACGCAGTTCCACAGGATCCCCCTACCACTCAGGGCGATCCCTATGATTGAAAGTGAAACATTCCCTCGCTGCGGGATCGCCGCGAGGGAATCTTCGCACACCGCGGAGCGGCACCCGCCACCGGGCGGGACCGCTCTCACGGTTATGCGGTTTCCGGCACCGTGGTACGCGCTATTACTCGGCGGTAGCCCCCAGCAAATCGCCGGTCCTGTCCTTGTCGCCCCGGAATTCTTCGGCACGGATTTCTGCACGGGACGTCTGCCGTGCCGCAAGCGAAAGAAACAAAGCGAAGGCGCAAATTCCCAACACCGCGGCGGCAAGCACGAACCAGCCCAGGGCGAACAGGTCGCCCGACGGCAGCCGGCTGGAGAGGAAGATTCCCAGCGAGGCCGCCAGCAACTGAAGGGCGCCCATCAGACCCGACGCCGAGCCTGCCGTCGTACGGAAGGTCGTCACCCCGGCACTCATCGACAGCGGCAGAAGGAAGCCGTTGCCGAAGGTCATCGCCGGCATGAAGACCAGCACCAGCAGGCCCCAGGGCGCGCCGGCACCGCTCAGGCCCAGACCGAGCATCATCAGCGCACCGGCGAGGAAGAAGCCGTGTCCCATCCACAGAAGCTGATTGACGGGCCGCTTGCGCACCAGGGCGCGGGAGGTGAGGTTGCCCGCCACATACGCGATCGAGACGGTGATGTAGCAGTAGCTGGTGGTCTCGGTGGCCAGCCCCATCTTCTCGAAGACCAGCGGGGAGGCGGCCAAGTAGCCGAAGTAACCGCCGTACGCCACACCGAGGTTGACCGTGTAGGCCCAGAACAGCGGGCGGGTCAGCAGCTTCGGGTACCCCTTGAGCGTCGCGCCCAGATGCTTGCTGCGCCGCTCCGGCGGCAGACTCTCGGGGATCGAGGTGACCATCACGACCAGCGTCGCGAGGCCGATCAGCGCCGTCACCACGAACGGCGCACGCCAGGAGACGTAGGTGGTCAGGTAGCCGCCGACCAGCGGGGCGATGGACGGGGAGACGCCCACGATCGGCATGACCGTGGCGAACATCCGGGCCGCGTCCTTCTCGTCGTACAGGTCGCTGATCACGGCCCGGCCGAGCACCATGCCCGAACCGGCGCCCAGTGCCTGGAGGAGCCGGCCGGCGCCGAACACCTCGACCGTGGGCGCCATCGCGCACACCAGAGAGGCCACGACGAACAGGCCGAGGCCGGAGACGATGACGCCCTTGCGGCCGTAGGCGTCCGAGATCGGCCCGTAGACCGCCTGCGAGACCGCGATGCCGATCATGAACGCGCTGAACGTCCACTGCACGGACGCGACCGGGGTGTCAAAGGCGTGCGCGGTGGCCGGCACGCCCGGCAGATTGATGTCCGAGGCGAACAGGCCACCGGCGTTCAGCGAGCACAGAACGGCGAGCAACAGCGCGTAGGGCGTGCGTGTTGTTGCGGACTTCATGACAACTGGCAACTTCCTTGGTCAAGAACGGGGTCGGAAAGCGATTCACCCGGTGGGGACAGGTACCCGGGCGGACGTCGGCGCCCGCAGACCGAAGTGGCCCCGGTGTAACGGATGTGCAGAGCCCGGCGGTCTCACCGATGTCGCACAGGCCGACGATGGGCAGCCCCCGGCCGGGCGCGGGGTGCCGTTTCCGGGCCGGGTACGGGGGAAACCGGCCCGGAAACGGCGGAGGGTGGCCGGGTCACACCGGAGGGCCGCGGGGTCAGCGCTTGGCGGCGCGGGCCGCGAGCGTGTCCCCACCGATCGACCAGCTGTCGGTGGCGATCTCCTGCACGGTCACCCACACGCTCTCCGGCTTGCTGCCGGTGGCCTTCACGTACGCGTCGGTCAGCTCACGGACCAGCTCGGCCTTCTGCTCGGCGGTCTTGCCGGGGGTCTGCTGCACGTGGATGAGAGGCATGCTGTTCTCCGAGGGATCGAGGTCGAACGGTGACGTACGGTCCCGGGCCCATGGGCCGGGGAACCGCCGTGGCTCCAGTCCAACACCGGGCCGGGGGCCGTCCAAGACGCAATCCGATCTGACACGATCACGAATCGTGATGCGTCGGTGCGGTGGGGCACGTCCGGCCGCCAGGGTTGGTCGCGGAGTTGTGCCGGCAGGACAGAGGCCGGGGAGGGCCGGCAAGTGAGCATCGGAAGAACGGAGTTGGCCCGGCAACGGCGCGATTCCGGCATCGGCCGGGTGGATTCACCGGTCACGCCATTACGGCTTCCGAGCCTGTAGCCACGCGCTTACAATGTGCCGTCGACAGGGCGGAGTGTGGGATCTCAGGGGCGGGGCTGAGGACTTGGCGACGCGGGTTGCAGCTGGCACGGTCATCGCCGACCGGTACGAACTGGTCGAGCGCTTGGGCACCGGGGGCATGGGCGAGGTCTGGCGGGCCAGGGACCTGAGCCTGAACGTCGACGTGGCCGTCAAGTCCATCCGGATGAACCCCCAGGACACCACCGAGCCGCACCGGTCCGTCCTCGCGTACGCCCGCAAGGAGGCGCAGCACGCCGCCGCGCTGCGCGACCATCCGAACACTGTGACCGTCCACGACGTCGTCGAGCACGAGGGACTGCCGTGGAACCTGCGGCCAGTCCAGTCCACAACTTCGAGCGCGTTGCTACGAGTGTGAGCCGGCAGTCTCCGTCGCGTCGTCCCAGGTTTTTCTGTAGTACCTCAGCCGGTCGTCTTCCGCGACCAGTCGCATGCCCACTGCCGTCATGACGTGTTGAGAGGCGAAATTCTCGCGACCGGTGTCACCGTGCACGCTGCTGACGCCCTGGGCGCGCGCGAAGGTCAGCAGTGCCCGAAGGGCCTCGGAGGCGTAACCCTTGCCGTGCGCGGACGAGATGAGGCCGTAGCCGATCGTGACGCTGCCGTTCTCGTCCGGCCTCCCGTGGAAGTCCACGCCGCCGATGGCACGCCCGTCCTCGCGGCGACGGATCACGTACGTGCCGAACGGCTGGGGATCGCCGGTGCTGGCGCAGGTACGCAGGAAGCGCCTGGCGGCGGACGCGTCGCCCTCCGCGGGATAGCCGGGCGCCCATCGTGCGGCGTCATCAGGGATGCCGGTGAGCACCCGCTCCGCTTCCGCGGCGTTCAGGGGATGTATCAGAAGCCGCGCTGTCACCAAGTCGCCCATGACAGGGGAGTATCACGCGAGAACGGCGGGCCGCACCCGGATTCCGTGTGCCCGGCGTCGGCCTTGCTTCCCGGCAGCACTTCGCCGATGCCGGCTTCGTCTTCCTGTGCTGTCCCGAAGGGAGCCAGGGGTCGTTCATCGGGTGCGCAGTCGGTCACCCGGCGTCGGGACAGCGGGCGGTTTGTAGCCGTCGTGGTCCTTGGGGTCGTTCGCGTGCCCGTCACCCAGCAGCTGGTCGGGGAGGAGAAGGACCCGGGCTGTCTTGGACAAGATGTCCCGGTCGGAGCTGGGTCCGAGCCATGTGTCGCCGTCCTCCGTCCGAGGGACGCCTACCTCCTCGTACACGGCGATGGTGCCGCACAGCAACACGATATCCGCCGAGTCCACCGCGCACACTGCGAGTTCCACTCGCGTTTCCGGCAGGTACGGAGCCTTCTTTGTCGTGCGGTAGGAGAAGTGCACCGCGTCTCCTCGATCAGGGACCTGCGGATGAGGCCTCACCTCCCACGTCGTGATCTCGGCGGTGAGAGGGTAGGTGGCGTCGCCGCGCACAACTGTGACGTCTTTCGCCGCGGGGCCGGGCTCCCTTTCCTCGTCGCCACCCGGAGCGAAGCAGCCAGTGAGAGTGGCGGCCGCAAAAGCGGACACGGCCGCCCACTGTGCAACCTGGACACGCCTTCGAGTCCGCCGCTCCACTGCGCCCCGCCCCTTCGCCCGTGCCCACTGGCCTCGCTTTGAAGATCGGGACGCGGTCCATTGTGTGATGGTTCCGGGCAGGGATTCGATGATGTGCCAGATCACCTCGCCGCTCCGTGCCTCGACGTCGCCGGCCGGCCCCGCTCGGCCCCCAAGGCCGCCTACGGGACAAGCCTCAGCGGCTGCGGGCGCGGAGAACCCGGCGGTATTCCTCGATCGATTCCTCAACCATTGCCATGCGGTCCAGCAGGCCGAAGGACGTGCGCTCTTGCACGAGGGTCCGTAGTGCGTAGTCGGGGGAGAAACCCCCTGAGAAGCCGGCCGGGGCGTTCGCAGCGATCAGAGGCTCGTTGGTGAACGGCATCGAGTCGTCGGAGTGCCGGTACGTCCAGCGGCACGGCCAGAGCATCAACGCGGTCTCTCCGACGTACCTGACAGCGCCCTTCAAGAACTCGTCCGCGGCTGCCGTCTCCAGCGCGGCGGGGCCGTCGAAGCGGTCGAGCACGAGCCGTTCCAGCGCCGACAGCGAATCCGGCGAGTAGTCGAAGGGGAAGTCGGCGGGCAGCAGACCCGTCCGCCATCGGCCCAGTGCGGTGTCCATGGGGGCGAGCCATTCATCGAGACACCGGCGGGATTCCTCGCTCGCACGGAGGCGGTCGTCCTCCATGTACCAGGCGAGCGTCTCCGGTTCCGCCGTGGGGACTCCGTCGCGCACCCGGCCGCCGACGGCGAGGGGCATCGGCAGACCGAACTCCTCGAGCCCCTCGGCCTGGTCGGGCGTCAGCAGGAGCCACCAGGCGTCATAGGAGTCCTCGTCCAGCTGGTGGAAGGACCGTGGATCGCCGTCGCTGGGCACGAGGTCGGCGATGGAGTCGAAGGCGACGTTCCAGTCCATGTAGCGGGTGCTGTCCGAGAGATGATCCGCGTGGTGCCAGATCGACCTGCCATTGCGCCGGAAGTGCAGGTAATCGCCTTCTCCTTCGACCGTCACCAGCTCGACGTCATCGACCACCACCGAGCCGCCCGAGCAGGCCGCCGCGTCGTGCAGCAGGTCCGCGTATCCCTCCTTGAGATCGCCGCTCACCTTTTCGGGCGTCTGGAAGCCGAGGCCGCATTCGCCGATGAGGAAGGTCAGCTCCTCGGTGTCCTCGAACTCCTCGTCGAGGTCCATGCCGATGTCGGCCGCCTCCGTCAGGCCGGCTGCGGCCTGTTCCTCCGTCGCGATCCCCAGCCGGACCAAGGTCTCCGCGAAACCGTGGAGGGTGTGTCGTATTTCGTTGTTCATGCCAACACCCTCACACACGCCGGCCGAGGCGAAATCGGAATTGGCGGGGGCCCCTACACGGCCTGCCAACTGTCCGGCCGGCTGCCGTCGATGTCGGTGAAGCCGTATTCCCCGGCCAGCTGAGCGGAGCTGACCGACTGCTGGTTCCACCGGTGCCGTTCGGGGTCAGCGGCCAAGGCTGCCGCCGCCCGGCCGACATAGCGTGGTGACTCCGACTGGGCGAACCCTGCCGGTGCGGTCGGCGAGCCGTCATCCCTGTGCGGATTCAACGCCTCGCGCCAGTTCTCCTCGCGGACGCCGAAGTTGTCCAGCATCATCTCCGAACGGAGCCAACCGGGCGTGAGGGCGACCGCGGTGGCTCCGAACGGCCGCAACTCGTGCCCTTGCGAGAACGCCAGCCGGTTCACCGCGGTCTTCACCAGGTCGTAGAACACCGAGATCCGGTATGACGACGCATTGAATTCCCTTGTACCGTCCGTCACTTCGACGAGCAGGCCGCCCGGCTCCTCGATCAGCAGGGGGAGGAGGTGGTGGGAGGTGATCAGATGGGTGTCGAGTCCCAGCCGCAGAATGCGCAGGCCGTCATCGAGACGGTGCTGCCAGATGGGGGTGTTCCAGTCCGCCGGCCCGCCTTTGAGACGCTCCGCGCCCCAGATGTCATTGATGAGGACGTCGATACAGCCGTGCTCGCCGCGAATACGCTCGGCGAGGTGGTGCACCTGATCGGAGTCGAGATGATCGACCTGGACCGCGATGCCGGTGCCGCCGAGCCGGGTGACCAGCTCCGCCGTCTCCTCGATCGTCTCCGGGCGGTCGTAGTCGGACCCTCCCGGGCCCTTCACGCTGCTGCGTCCCGTGCAGTACACGGTCGCACCCGCTTCGCCCAGGGCGGCGGCGAAGCCGCGCCCCGCGCCCCGTGTCGCTCCCGCTACGACAGCAACCTTCCCGCGCAAGGCCTCAGGGTCCGGCAACCACACCATCCCTCGACTATCGCAGACCTCCCGCGAAGCGGTACGCGGCACTCCGCGCCCTTCTGAACTCAGGCGCTGTCCCGGGTGACCGCGAGAAGCGCCATGTCGTCGGTGATGCGACCGCCGGCGTGGCGTCTCACCTCGGCCAGCAGTGTGTCGAGCAGTGCGTCCGGTCCGGCAAAGTCCCGCTCGGCCATTCCGGCACGGGGGTCGTAGAAAGCGCCGGTGCGGTTCCGTGCCTCGGTCAGGCCATCGGTGTACAGGAGGAGAGTGGCACCCGGGGGGAACGGCAGCGTGTCGGTCCGCTCCTGGGCAGAACCCAGGTCCGCCATGCCCAGAGGAAGCGCCGGCTCGGACGGTTCCGCGCTGTGCACCCGGCCGGCATGGAGCAGCAGCGGCGCCGGATGGCCGCGGTTGACCAGCCGCAGTTCGTCGCCGCGATGCGGGATCTCCACGAGCACGCCCGTGACGAACCCCTCGGTCCGCTCGGGGCCCGTCCGCCGCTCTCTGTCCCTGCGCAGTGCACGCTCCAGCCTGGCCGCGATCCCGACGAGCGTCGATTCCTCCTCGGCGGCCTCCCGGAACACCCCCATGGCGACGTCCACCACCTTGACCGCTTCCATGCCCTTGCCCCGGACATCGCCGACCAGGCAGCGAACGCCGTACGGGGTGTCCTGCGCGCTGTAGAGGTCACCCCCGATCTGCGCGTCCTTCACCGCGGCCCGGTAGCGCACGGCGAGTCGCAGGGGGCCGATCTTGGCCGGCAGCTCCGGCAGAATGGCGCGCTGCACGGCGAGCGAGATTCTGCGGGCCGCCTCCAGACGCACCTTGCTGTAGTACATGAGGCGATTGACGACGACGGCGAAGGCCGAGACGGTCGCGACCGCCGCCAGCTCGCTGCGCCCACCGGAATCCCCCATGTAACCGAAGTGGGTGAGCAGCGCGAAGTCGATGACACAGGCAGAGATGCCCGCCACGATCGTCGCCCGCAGTGACAGCAGCGCGGCGGCTGCCATCGGCGCGGCGGTGTAGAAGGCCTCTCCGCTGAAATGCGGAGAGGTGTAGTAGTCGACGAGGGCACCTACGGCGAGCACGACGATGGGCAGCAGCTGGAGGTGGCGGAGAAACCAGCGTCTGTTGTTGGTGCGCCCGGTGCTCGGTGCCCTCACGTACCCGCTCCCGCTCTGTCGCCGTGCAACATGCTCAAGCATCCTCGGGCCGGATTGCGGCTGCAGTCGTGGAGCGGCCGTATGGGTACGTGCCGCGTGGCTGCATGTGTGCGGCACGGACGTCCCCCCGGCGGAAGGCGTGGACCCGGTGGGTGCGACGGGGCGGGAATGCTCGTGAGCCGCGGCGCCACCGCGCGGCGAAGGCGGTCGGCATCGGCCGTCGGGGGCAGTCGGCGATGATCACGCTGTTCGGCCTGCTCAGCCCGTTCGTCCTGTCCGGCCTGCTCGGCCCCGAGCCGCAGCGGCACGCCGGGCCTCCTGCACCCATTCGGACAGCCCGGCGAGTGCCGCGCACCCCGCGCAGGAACCGCATACGCAGGGGTGGGCTGCTCTCACCTCGGCGACGCCACCGTCGATATCGTCCGGCATCGTCAGCAGGTTGCCGGCAACCGCGCGAAGTCCTCGCCGGAGACGGCGACCAGCTCCTGTCCGTCGATGAGCACCGGCTGCGCCCGAGGCGCCTCAGCCATCGCCCCGTGTCTGTTCGGCGGCGGCAGCAGAGGCGAAGGCCGCGGCGAGCTCTTCTGCGGTACGGGGACCGGGAGTCATATCGTCCAACAGCCCATGTACGCGCAGCAGTTGAGCAGTTGCGATACCCCACGGCAGCCGAAGCCCGGCCTCCCGCAGCAGATCCGTGCGGGCCAGCATCGCGGGCGCCGGGCCGGCACGCACGCCCGCCGGGGTGAGGAGCGCGGCGTCGTCGGCCCAGCGCAAGGCAAGGTCCACGTCGTGGGTGGCCATCACCACGGTGGTGCCGCTGTCGCGGAGGGCATCAAGGGCGGCGAGCAGCCGCTCCTGGCCGTCCGGGTCCAGTCCGGCCGTCGGCTCGTCGAGGATCAGCACCCGGGGCCGCATGGCGACCGCGCCCGCGATCGCGGTCCGCTTGCGCTGGCCGTAGGAGAGGAGATGGGTGGGCCGGTCGGCCAGAGCGGTGATGTCCAGGGCGGCGAGCGCCTCGTCCACGCGGGACCGCACCTCACCATCGGGCAGGCCGAGGTTCAACGGCCCGAACGACACGTCCTGGGCCACCGACGCGGCGAACAGCTGGTCGTCCGGGTCCTGCACCACCAGCTGGACGGTCGTACGCAACCGGGTCAGCCCCTTGCGGTCGTAGGCGACCGGGAGGCCCTCGACCGTCAACCGGCCGTCGCGCGGCCGCAGCCCGCCGCTGAGAAGCCGCATCAGGGTGGTCTTGCCGCTGCCGTTGCGGCCGAGGAGGGCCAGTGCACGACCTTCGCACACATCGAAGTCGAGCCCCTGGAGCACTGTCGGGCCGTCCTCGTACGCGAAGGACGCGCCCCGCAGGGCTACCAGCGCGGGTTCGCTCATGACAGCGGCCTTTCCAGGACGAAGGTGAGGGCGGCGAGCGCCACGAGCAGCGCGATGCTGCCGGCCATGAACCGGGCGGAGACGCGGGCCTCGGGCACCAGGACGCGCAGGGTGCCGTCGTAGCCGCGCCCGGCGAGTCCGGTCTGCAGCCGCGCCGCCCGGTCGAAGGCGCGTACGAACGCGGTGGCGCCGAGTCCGGCGAGCGAACGCCAGGTGGCGGCCCGGGTGGTGTGCCCGAGCCGGGCTGCCTGGGCGTCCCGGATCCGGCGCACCGAATCGAGCAGCAGGAAGCTCATTCGGTACGTCACCAGGGCCACGTCCACGACCGGAGCGGGGATCCCGGCTTTGACGAGGCGGGGCAGCAGATCGGACATCGGGGTGGTGAAGGCGAACAGCAGGACGCCGAGCGACGCGGCCGAGGTCCGCAGCAGCAGTTGGCCGGCTCGGAGCGGCCCGCCGTCGGCCAGGGTCACGAATCCCTCGGGCCCGCCGACCTGGACGAGCAGGGTGGCGGCACCGGTGACGCAGAAACCCAGGGGCACCCGGTACGCGCGCCACAGACGACGCCCGGGTACGCCCGCCGGGCCCAGCAGCACGGTGAGGGCGGTGAGGAGAACAAGGGCCGCGCCGGGCCAGGGAGGCAGCGAGATCGCCAGCACGGTGAGCCCGAGACCGAGCACGGCCTTGTCCACGGGGTGGCGGCGGCGCCAGCGACTGCTGTGCGCCGCCGCGTCGATCGGCAGCACGGGGTGGTCAGTCCCCTTGGGCCGCGGATACCCCGGCGCCGCTCTCGGCGCCGTCGGCGTCCTGCTGCGCATGCGCCCGCTGCTCGCCCTGGCGGCGGCCGCGTCGCAGACCGAAATAGAAGGCGAGGACGCCCGCGCCGATCGCCGCCTGGAGGGCGAAAAGCGCCGACTCGATCTCGCCGGACGGCGGCTCGTACAGCGGGGAGAACCAAGGCTTGTAGTCGGGGTCGATCTCGGTGATCGCCGTCTCGGCCTGCGCGTCGGCGCCCGTGAAGGGCTCCTTCTTGTGGTCACCGAGACCGAGGACCAGCGGCAGGACCGCCAGCGCTGCCACGAGCGCCAGCAGCAGGGTGTTGATCTTCGCGTTCCTGCTCATCGGGCCACCGCCTCGGTCTCGGTCTTCTCGGCCTTCGCCCGCTTGCCGGTGAGGAACACGCCGAGCCGGGTCAGCTCGCCCTTGCTGGACTGCACGAGGAGCCGCATGACGAGCACCGTGAGGAGCCCCTCGCTCACCGCGAGCGGGATCTGGGTGACCGCGAAGATGGTGCCGAACTTGCCGAGCGCGCCCAGGAATCCGCTGCCCGGATCCGGGAAGGCGAGCGCCAGCTGCACGCTGGTGACGCAGTAGGTGGAAAGGTCGGCGACGAAGGCTCCGAAGAACACCGCCACCATCAGCGGTACGTCGAAACGGCGCAGCAGCTTGTAGACGGCGTACCCGGCCCAGGGGCCGACGATCGCCATCGAGAAGACGTTGGCGCCGAGCGTGGTCAGGCCGCCGTGCGCGAGCAGAAGGGCCTGGAACAGCAGGGTGATGGTGCCCAGCACCGCCATGATCGGCGGGCGGAACAGGATGGCGCCCAGCCCCGTCCCGGTGGGGTGGGAGCAGCTCCCCGTCACCGAGGGCAGTTTCAGGGCGGACAGAACGAACGTGAAGGCACCGGACGCGCCGAGGAGCAGCGTGCTCTCGGGATGGGCCTTGACCTCACGGGTGAGTGACCGGACTCCGTGGACGACGAACGGCGCCGACGCGACGCCCCAGGCGACCGCGTGCGCCGGAGGCAGAAATCCCTCGGCTATGTGCATGGCTCAGCAGACCCTCTCCAGCACCTCGTGGATGGTTGAAGTGCCTTGGCCGGTCTCCTGGCTGACGGGTACCACCGCCCGGACTCCGCCTTCCCGGATCGCAAGGATCCAGTGGCTGCCCGTGAGGGCCGGAGTCGGACTTCCCGATTCACAGTGGCGAGGGCCGCACCGGCATTACACCGGATTTCCCGTTCACCAAGGCGTGGTGACAGTAGTGCCAGGTCGGGTGCGGTGACAAGTGGAGCCGCCCAGGGCTCACCGCACGCCCTCGCCGCGTGGGGCCGAGCGCGTCTGCGGAGACTGGCTGCCCCTGAGAACAGGTGGGCAGGTTCGGTAGGGATTGCGGGGTCTGTCCCATGGCCATCGTCGATCTGATGTCCAGTAGGACCTCGCGGCCCGGGCGCTCCGTCCGCCCGTCGGGGGGCAAGACCGTACTGCGGCTGACCGGGACAGGGCAAGGCGTCCCGCTGATACCGGAGCCGGCAATCGGGCCGAGTTCTCTGTGCGGTCCGTAGGTCCCATCGCCCGTCAGCTCGGCAGCGTACGGACCAGCGCATCACGCAGGCGGGTGCGCTCGGTGGTCATGAAGCGGTGCAGGGTACGTGAAGCGAAGGCGATCCGCTGAGCGCTGCGCCGGCGCTCCGCGTCGTAGGTGCGCAGGGCGGACGGCAGACCGGCCCTGCCGTGCCCGGCGACGGCGCGGGTGAGGGCCTCCGCGTCGAGGATCGCGGTGCACGCACCCTGGCCCAGGTTGGGTGTCATGGCGTGCGCGGCGTCTCCGACCAGGGCGACCTTTCCGCGGTCGACGAAGGCTGGAAGGGCGGGGAAGAGGTGCCGCATCTCGTAGCGGATCCAGGTGGCCGGGTCGGTCTCGGCGAGTATCCGGGGGATGGGGTCGTGCCAGCCCTCGAACAGTCGGCGCAGTTCCTGGGCGGTGGTGGCCTCGGGGACGGTGGCGTACCAGTTGGTGCGGCCGGGCTCGATGGGTGTCATGCCGAAGAACCGGCCGGTGCCCCAGGTTTCGCCGTGTACGCCGCTTTCGAAGTCGGCCACGCCGATCCAGGCAACGGACCCGACGCGCCGCGGGCCGCTGCGCCGGTCCCCGGGACATGCGGCACGCACGGCACTGTGGATTCCGTCAGCGCCTACCACCAGGTCATTGTCGACCAGCAGCGCGTCGACTTCGCGGACGTTCTCGCCGAGCTTGAGCGGGACGTCCCCGAAGGCGCGCAACTCGGCGAGGAGCGCGTCGATCAAATAGGGCCGGGAAATGAGGAGTTCGGGGCGGCCCGCTTTCCGCTCGATCCGCTCCAGCGGCAGACGCGCCATCACCTTCCCTTGCGGGGTACGGATCCGGGCGCTTCGGTAGGGCACCGCCCGGGCACGGAAAGGCTCACCCACCCCGAGGCGGTCGAGTGCGGCCTGAGCGGTGGGATGGATGCCGAAGGCGGTGCCGTAGCGCTCCAGCTCCTTTCGGCGCTCCAGAATCGTGACCGTCCAGCCGGCCCGGCGCAGCCCGAGTGCGGTCGCCAGTCCGCCCACCCCCGCCCCCACGACAACTGCCGTTCCCGTCATGCCGCCCCCTACGTCGCTTCGGATTCGATCGACCACCACACCTGTGGTACCACGGTTGGGGTAGTGTGGGCAAGGAGTCGAGGAGAGAGGGCCTCTGGCAGTGAATGCGGACCGACGGGACCGCCTGCGGGA
Organism: Streptomyces sp. NPDC048248; assembly: GCF_043201875.1. Taxonomy (NCBI): domain Bacteria; kingdom Bacillati; phylum Actinomycetota; class Actinomycetes; order Kitasatosporales; family Streptomycetaceae; genus Streptomyces; species Streptomyces sp. NPDC048248. Next base: position 459,207 of record NZ_JBICZL010000001.1, on the reverse strand, counting down.
TGCGGCTATCGGCGTACTGGCCGCCGCGGGCGGGCGAGGACTGACGCATCGTGCGGTCGACGCGGCCGCTGACGTACCGCACGGCACGACCAAGAACTACTTCCCGACCCGGGACGCCCTCCTGCGTGCGGTGGCCGAGCGCTGCCTGGAGCAATACCGCGACACCGCCGCGCAGATGGCCGCCGGTGCGTTGCCCACCGACCGCGAGGGGCTTGTCGCCATGTTCGGGGGGCTTCTCCGGAACGTCGCAGGCCCCGGCCGCCCCCGGCTTCTCGCCTACCTGGAGCTGCAGGCCGAAGCGGCCCGCAAGCCCTGGCTATCGGCCGTACTCGACCCCATCGCGAGCTCCGACTTCGCCGGATTCGAGGCCGCGCAGCGAACCGCCGGCCTGCCCGTCACCCCGCAGCGCGCCGCCGTCGTCACCCTCGCGATGCACGGCGCCATCCCACACCTCCTGGCCGATGGGCCGGACACCCTGGCGGCAGCCGGCCTGGACGACCCCGACCGCTTTGTCCGTGACCTCCTGCAGGCGGTATACCCCGAGGGCGACAAATCGGCCCGTGCAGGGAGCTGATGAAGGAGTCCGGCATTCGCTCACATCGATCCCGAACAGGTCGACGCTCTTTTCGGGCTCGGTCAATGGCGTCTGCTCCGCATGTCAGTTGCCTATGGGCCGGTACGCCGGGCTGAACGCGGGGCTCTGAGAAGATGGCGCAATGTTCGATTTCGGCATTCGGGGCTACCAACCCTCGTGGTTGAACGGCCGTGGTGAGATTGTGGGGGAGCACGGGACCCGCCTGGGTGCCCTTGCCCGCAGGACTCTGACGACAGCCTGGATGGTCTGGGACCTGCAGGACGACGAGTGGTTCAGTGACTGCCCGGTACTGTTCGACTTCGATGGCGAGCAGATCGAGATCAATCATCAGAAGTTTGACGATCTCTCGCTCACATGGAACACGATCGACCCCACCCGACCGGTTCGGTGGCCCGACTTCGATCTGGAGTGGCGTCCCGACCCCCTGCCCGAGTTGCGGGCCCTGCGAGGTCTGTGCCTCACGGGGGTTGAACTGCTCGAATGGGAGACCAGGGACCTGGCTCAGGGAAATGTTGACGTCAGTTTCGTCTTCGAGGCGGGCCGGGCAACGGTGTTCAACGCGCTCGACGAGAACGGACTGAGCTTCGAACCGCCTGGTCCGAATCAGCGGCCCCACGCGCTCCGCTGACACTCGGAATGCAGGTCCACGCCGGCGCGGGTAGGTTCGCACGGGCGGGGGAAATGTGCCGCACCCCGCTATACGTCAGGATGCCCGGGCTTCGGCTTCTTCAAGGAATGTGGCGACGGCGCCGAACCATTGTTCCGGCTCCTCGAGGTGGGGGAGGTGTGAGCACTCGGGCAGGAGGACGAGCTGTGAGTCCAGCAATCCGGCGTCGAGGCTCTGAGAGCATTCCGGGACGAGTTCGCCGTATCGGCCTGTCAGTACCAGGGCCGGCACGGTGATTTCGGCAAGACGGTCTCGCCGATCCCACGTTGCCAGGGAGCCGCTGGGGCTGAGTTCGTCGGGGCCCCACATGTGGGAGTACACGGGGTTCCCATCCATGTTCTCCGCCATCTGGAACATCTCCTGCGGCCAGGATGGGAGGCGGCACACATGGCGTTGGTAGAAGGTGATGAGAGCCGCTTGGTAGGCGGGGTCGTCTCTCCTGCCGGTGCGGTCGGCCTCGTCGAGAGCCGCGCGGGCTTCCGGCGGTAGCTCACTTCGCAGCCGAAGAAGCCCGTCAGTGGCCTGAGGAATGCTCGCGGTCGTATCGGCGAAAACCAGGGACACGACGCCGGAGGGTCGGCCCAGCATGTATTCGATGGCCAGCATGCCGCCCCACGACTGGCCGAGGAGATGTACGCGCTCCAAGCCCAGAGCGTCCCGCACCTGCTGCACTTCGGCCGCGTATCGTGCGGCGGTCCACAACGACGGGTCATCCGGTTTGTCGGACCGGCCGCAGCCGAGTTGATCGTAAAGGATCACTTGCCGACCGCCGTCGGTCAGCCGTGCGAGCGAGCTCAGATACTGACTGCCGGCTGCCGGCCCGCCGTGCAGCGTCAGCAAGGGTACGGCGTCCCCTGATCCATGGACTTCGGCGTAGATGCCGCCGTCCGGCAGCGGCAGGGTGTGGGTCTCCTTGAGCACTCAGCACAGGTACCACACCTCAAATGGTGTCAGTGGGCCGCCTCGCCTGTTCCGAGAGGCAGAAGCGCGATGGGAGAACACCGGGTTCTGTCGATGCACGCCATTCGGGTGCATTCGCGTGTGGAGCGGTATCCGAGCGAACTGACCTCAATCGCTGGACCGGAGTTGGACGCGTAGAGTTCCTGGGGATACGTATGGGGATGGGCGAGGCGTCTTGGTGAATCGGTCATACCAGGGGCGGGCTCGCGCCATCACTGCCCTGGATGTCACGAGAACGGAAATGGGTACAGGTCAGCGGTATGGGTCGGGCAGCACGATGCCGTAGCGTCACGTGGCCCGCGCAGCCGTCGAAAGGAAGACCGAGTGGCCGATCGTGACGCAGGTTCGGGAACGGGCACCCTCTTCTTCGCCTTCGCTCCCTGGATCATCTTCGACGTCGTCGCCGGGCCCAGCACGTGGGGTTACGCGGCTCTTGCCGGCTTGATCGCGGCCGTCGTTCTCACGATGCCTGACCTCCGGCGAGGGCAGGTGAACGTCCTGAACGTGGCGGGTCTTCTCTTCTTCGCCGTCGTATCGGTACTCGCGCTGGTGCTGGATCGCAGCCAGGGAGACTGGCTGGAGGAATACGCCCAGGTGATCTCAAGCGGGTTCATCGCCCTGGTGGCCTTCGTTTCGCTCGCGTTCGACCCCTTCACCGCTCAGTACGCCCGGCAGTCAACACCCGAGCAGGTGTGGGACACACCTCGGTTCAAGAAGGCCAACCGGGTCCTGACACTGGTCTGGGCTTGTGTATTCGCGGTCATCGCCCTCCTCGGGTGGCTCGCGCTGCGTTTCACCTCCGGGGACGACTGGCTGAACTGGGTTATTCCGGTCGCTCTCATCGTCCTCGCGGTCAGGTTCACCCGGAATTACGCTGCGCGTAAACGTGGCTGAGGCGCTCGGCCCAGCCGGTCAAGGGGTTGAGCGGCGCGATCCCAGGCCCTACCCGCGTGAGAGTGCCCTGACGGCCGCATAGCCGCAGAAGCTGAAGGCGGTGACGACCTCCGGCGACATCATGCCGCTGCTCATTCCATGCAGATGGCCCCATCCCGTCGGCGCATCGCACCGGAAGCACCCCCACACGGCAAAAAACCCACGCCCGTCCGAAGACGGAGCCCGCTTCGCGCACCGGTGAGCGACCGCCCGAGGGCGCGTCAGGTGGATATGGAAGGCAGGACCGTGCGGTAAATCCGGCATGTCCCGGTGAACGGATCAGGCCTGATTCTGCACACTCTCTCTTGACTCCCGACAGAAATCCCTCCGCATGCGGGCGGAATTGCCGCATGCCATTCAGCGCCTCAGACGGAGCAACCGCATCACCCCGTCGGAGTGATTACGCCCTGTCAGCCGGACTCCGGGTGGCGTGGGGCCCGTGGTCCCATGATGATCAGGCCAAAGCCCCGACGCCGGCACACTGCGCCCCGAATTGCCGAGGAGACGCCGATAATCATGAGCGAACCGGTTGGCAAGCCACAGTTGTTCCGCGAACTCTCCGCGGAATTCGTGGGCACGATGGTCCTCATTCTGTTCGGGTGCGGCGTCGTGGCCCAGGTGGTGGCCGGAGGTGCCCTCACCGATCCGAAGGGTGGACTGGGAGACCACGACAGCATCGCCTGGGCCTGGGGCCTGGGCGTCACTCTCGGCGTGTACGTCGCGGCCCGTCTCAGCGGCGCCCACCTCAATCCGGCCGTGACGCTGGCCCTGGCCAGCTTCAAAGGGTTCCCGTGGGCCAAGGTCGTGCCCTACGCCCTCGCCCAGACAGCCGGCGCCTTCGTCGCCGCACTGCTGGTGCGCTGGAACTACACCGAGGTCTTGGCGAGGGCCGACCCGACGCACACCATCAAGACGCAGTTCGTCTTCTCCACACTGCCGGGGAACGGTTCGACCACGGCCGGAATCCACGAATGGGGCGCCTTCCGGGATCAGGTGATCGGCACCGCCTTGCTGGTGCTTCTCATCTTCGCGGTCACCGACCTGCTGAACACGCCGCCAGGCGCCAACCTGGCTCCGTTCATCATCGGTCTGATCGTGGTCGCCATCGGCATGGCCTGGGGCACCGACGCCGGTTACGCGATCAACCCGGCACGCGACTTCGGCCCCAGACTTGCCAGCTTCATCACCGGCTACGGAGGAGCCTGGCGAGATCAATGGGGCAACCTGTATTTCTGGGTACCCATCGTCGGACCATTGGTCGGTGGCGTCCTGGGGGCCGGGATCTACAAGTTCTTCATCGGCAACTTCCTGCCCACAGCCGAGCCCGAGCCTCCGGGCCGGGTCCCGGCACCGGACGAGTCCTGAGCCGCACCCTCCTGAGGGCAAGCGTGAGAGTGGGCCCGCCTCTTCGTCCGAAGAGGCGGGCCCACTCACGCTTGATGTCCGGCCGCGCCGGGCGGGCCGGGACGGATCAGTAGATGTTGGCTTCCACCGAGGGGCCGTCACCTCGGGTGCTGTTGATCTGGGCTCGCAAGGAGATCTCGTCGTAGATGCGGTACTCCTTCACGATCCGGCCGTCCTGGATCAGGAACTGCGAGACGCCCAGCATGGTGACGGGCCTGTCGGTCAGCCGGCCGAAGTCGGGGCTGCCGCGGTAGGAACCGTGCATGGTCCACAGGACGGCTACCCGCAGCCCGCCGTAGCGGGGGGAGTGGTTGGTCTGTACGTCCCGTACCTCGAAGCGCGCGTCGGGGAACGCGCCGACCATGGCCAGCAGGTCGCTCTGGTAGCGCTCGGGCCGGATGACGGTCCGGTCGCCGATCGTGTGCAGGAAGAGGTCGCGCACCATGAAGTCGTTGACCTTCTGCAGTCGGCGCTGCGTCCAGACCTCGTCGATGAACTCCAGGACCATCTCGCACTCGGGGCGGAATTCGTCCGGGCGCGGTCCGCTGACGCCGACCTTGAGCACGTCCTTGGGCGGCTCCTCCGTCATCGACCCGCTGTAGCCCTGGAAGCGCAGGGCGCGGGCGGCCTCGTCGGGGTCGACGCCGCGCTGCAGACAGTCCGCGAGTTCGTCGCGGACCACCCATTCCTCGACCATGCGGCCGCGACGGTAGAGGCAGTTGGCGACCGTCCGCTTGCGGATGCGGATGTTCCTGCCGTCCACGAGGTGCTCGTCGGCGGAGAAGATCAGATGGGAGCTGAGGAAGGCGTCGTCGCCGCGGGCCTCCCACACCACGTCCTCGGCCTGCCCGATGTGCTGGGGCGTGCTGCCCATCCTCATGGTGCTGCCCTCGATGACACCGTCGCGGCCGACGACGGTGCCCAGGCTGGTGTGGACGATCGAGTCCGGCTCGTAGTTGTCCACGATGTACGACACATCGCGGCCGACCCAGATGCGGTCGGTCACCTCACGGATGAAGTCGTCCGGGTCCTTGTAGGGGAGGTATGCGACGGGGTCCAGCGGCATGAGATCTTCCTTTCCGGAACGGAGGGTGCACGAGTTCATGTATGCGTATGCATGGATCTTGGGTGAGAGCGGTCGCCCTGGTGGGGATCTACGGGGTCGGCGCGGCTCCTTCCGGCGGGGCTGTGCTCACCGGGCGAACTTGTCCGCGCCGAGTTGGCTCCGGAACGTCTCCGTCATGAAGGCGCTCACCACCACCAGAGCCAGGAGCGCGGCTGCCGCGAGGTAGACCCACACGGCGTAGATCGTGTCGAAGCTGCTGACCAGCAGCGCGGCGACGAACGGGGTGATGCCCATGAAGATGGAGAACGAGCTGTTGTAGGCGATGGCGCTGGCGCTGAACCGGGTGCGCGTGGCGAAGAGTTCCGCCGTGCACACCGTGACGATGCCGGTGAGGAAGAACTCCGGGATGATGTAGATCAGTTGGCTCGCGATGGCCGTGCCGAAGGTGGCTTCCTCGCCGACCCGGAAGGCCAGCGGGACCAGGACGATGCAGGCGACAGCCCCCATGATCAGCATCGGTTTGCGTCCGATCCGGTCCGAGAGGATGCCGGCCACGGGCAGCAGCGGGATGAGGACCGCGACCGAGATCGCGTTGGAGGTCAGGGCCATCCAGCGTGGCAGGCCCAGGGTGCCGGTCAGGTACTCGGGATAGAAGGTGACCCAGCTGTAGGAGAGGATCGCCAGCATCACCGAGACGCCGCAGAAGGCGAGTATCGGCCGCCACTGCGTACGCAGCGCATCGCGGATCGGAGCCTTGACCACCTGGGTGCCGTCCTTCGTCGCGCGGACGAATTCCGGGGTCTCTTCGATGCGCCTGCGCAGCCATATCCCGACCCCGCTCAGCGGAAGCGCGAGCAGGAAGGGAATCCGCCAGCCCCAGGAGTCCAGTGCCGGGCCTTCGAACAACCAGCTGGTCAGCGCGGCGGTGCCGGCCCCGGCCAGGATGCCCAGGAAGCAGCTGTTCGAGGCGTACGAGGCGTAGTAGGCGCGCCGCCGGGGCTCGGCCCACTCCACGATGAAGGCCACCGCGCCCACGTACTCGCCGCCGGAGACCATGCCCTGGACGACGCGCAGCAACAGGAGGCAAAGTGGTGCGAAAATCCCGATCTGCTGGTAGGTCGGCAGCACACCTATCATGGCGGTGGTCACGCCCATGAACACGATCGTCCACAGGAGCGTCTTCTTGCGGCCCACCCGGTCTCCCCACCGGCCCACCAGGGTTCCGCCCGCGGGGCGGAACAGGCAGGCGATGGCGATGATCGCGTAGGTGCTCAGTACTGCGGCTGCCGGGTCGCTGTCGGGGAAGAAGGCGGGGGCGAGCACCGGGGCCATGAAGCCGTAGAGTCCGTAGTCGAACTGCTCCACGAAGTTTCCGATGCTTCCCGCGCCGATGGCTCGGCGTATCGCCTTCCGCTTCTCCCGGTCGACTTCCTCTGTGTCGACAGCGGCGGTGGGCGGCGCTGCAGCGGACATGGTTTCTCCGTTCGCGCGATGAGCAATGCATACGTATGAACTTGCGCCGAACACTAAGGAGCAGTGCGGGGGGCGTCAAGAGGTGGGTCGAAGCCACTCGGGGCGGTGGCCGGCACCCGGTCGCGAGAGGCGCCGGGCGCCGGCGGGGTGCGGTCAGCGGCGGCGGTTCACCTCGGCCGACCGTGGCGGGACGAGGGACCGGAAGGTGTCCATCAGGACGTGCGCCATGTTGTGGAGCACCAGCTGGGCGCCCGCCTGCTCGGCTGCCCTCGCTCCTTCGGCGTCGGAAACGATCGTCATGACCGACCGGCCCGCCTCACGGGCGGCCCGGTGCGCCGTGGCGGTGAGTCCGTCGATGACGTCCTGCCCGGGGAAGGCGCAGTCCACCGCCAGGTCGGCCGGGCCGACCAGCACCGCGTCCACGCCTTCTGTGGAGGCGATCTCTTCGGCGGCGGCGCAGGCGCGTGCCGTCTCGATCATCGCCACGACGAGGGTCTCCTCCGCGGCGGTCAGATGATCCGTCGCGGAGACCGACCCGAAGCGGCCCGCTCTGCTGTAGGTGGCGAATCCCCGCCGCCCCAGTGGTGGGTACCGGGTCGCCGCCACCGCGCACCGGGCGTCCCGGGCGCTGTCGACGTGCGGATGGATGAGACCCGCCGCTCCCAGGTCCAGGCAGCGCAGGGCGAGTGCCGGCTCGGATTCGCCGACGCGGACCAGGACGTCGATCCCCTGTGCCGCGGCCGCGGTCAGATGGTGCTGGAGCGCGGTCATGTCGGCGGGGCCGTGCTCACAGTCGATGACCACGTAGTCGAGGCCGGCGACGCCCGCCATCTCCACCAACGTCTCCGAGGGGAGCCGGAGCAGCGCGCCGTGCAGACGTTCCCCGGCGGCCAGCCGTTGTTTGAGTGAGCGGTGCCCCGCTCTCGCCGCCGTCATCGCGCCACCATCCCCGCCGACAGGTCGATGTCGGCCCCGCACAGCCCCGGCATCCGGAGCATCGCGCTCACGGCGGCGCCGACCTCCGCCTCGCTGACCATGCGGCCGAGTGCGGACCGTGAGACGAAGGCCGCCTCCGCCGCCGCGTAGCTGCTGCCCGTCCGCTCGGCCTCCAGGCGGAAGTTCCGTTCCATCCGAGGCCCCGAGACCGGCCCGGGGGACAGGGAGTTCACCGTGACGCCCGAGGGTCCCACCTCGCCCGCCAGCGTCGTGGTCAGGCCGATGACGGCCATCTTGGACGCGCAGTAGGGCGTGCGCCGCAGCAGGGGACGCTTTCCCGACACCGAGGCGATGTTGATCACGTCCCCCGCACCTCGCTCCGTCATGGCGGGCAGGAAGGCGCGGCACATGAGGAACACCCCACGGACGTTGACGTCGAAGACCTCGTCCCAGTCGTCCGTCGATATCTCGGTCAGAGGGGCCACCGGCCCCGCTATCCCGGCGTTGTTGACCAGGATCGAGATATCCTCGCCGGCGAGACTCCCGGCGAGTGCCTCGACATCGGAGGGCCGGGAGACGTCGCAGACCCGGTAGGTCACGTCGGGGCCCAGGAGCGAGGCCGTCTCCTTGAGGGAGCCCTCGCCACGACCGGTGATCACCACCCGCGCGCCGTCGGCCAGGAGGCAACGCGTGATGGCCCTGCCGAGCCCGCTGCCGCCCCCGCTGACCAGTGCCGTGCGCCCGGCCAGCGGGCCCGTGCCGGCCGTCACGAGGCTTCCTCATCGTTCCACGGCAGCGTGCCGTTGCCGTACTTCGCGGCCCGTACGTCACCGGAGCGTGCGTGACCCTCGAACAGCTCGACACGCGAGGCGCGTCCGCACACCTCGCCGAGAAGGGCCGACGAAGCGGTGTCCGTCACCTCCTGGTACGTCACGGTCTTGAGGTACTTCCCGACCCACAGCCCACCGGTGTAGCGCGCGGCGCCGCGGGTGGGCAGGACGTGGTTGGTGCCGATCACCTTGTCGCCGTAGGAGACGCAGGTGCCTTCGCCGAGGAAGAGCGCGCCGTAGTCACGCATCCGCTCCAGTGCCTGGCGGGGGTTTTCGGTGAGGACCTCGACGTGCTCGCTGGCGTAGGAGTCGGCGACCTCGAAGGCCTCGTCGAGGGAGTCGGCCACCACGATCTCCCCGTGGTCCCGCCAGGCCGGCTCGGCGAAGTCCCTGGTCGGCATGCCCGGCAGCAGCCGCTCGATGTGCCGCTGGACCGTGCGGCCCAGCTCTTCCGAGGTGGTGACCAGGACAGCGGGGGAGTCCGGGCCGTGTTCGGCCTGCGAGAGCAGATCCACCGCGACCACGAACGGATCCGCCTGCTCATCGGCGATCACCAGGATCTCGGTGGGGCCGGCGAACAGGTCGATGCCGACCTCGCCGAAAAGCTGGCGCTTGGCCTCGGCGACGTAGGCATTGCCCGGCCCCGCGATCAGCGGCACCCGGCCGATGGTCTCGGTGCCGATGGCGAGCGCGGCGACGGCCTGGACGCCGCCGAGCAGGTAGATCTCCTCGGCGCCGGCCTCGTGCATCGCCGCCACGGTGGCGGCGGGTATCTCGCCCCGGATGGGCGGGGTGCAGGCGGCGACCCGGGGCACGCCCGCCACCTTCGCGGTCACGATCGTCATGTGCGCCGACGCGGTCAGCGGGTAGCGGCCGCCCGGTACGTAGGCGCCGGCCCCGGCAACCGGCACGTGCCGGTGCCCCAGACGCACCCCGGGCAGCGTCTCGATCTCGATGTCGTGCAGGGAGTGGCGCTGCGCCTGGGCGAACGTACGCACCTGCCGCTGAACGAAGCGGATGTCGTCGATCACCGTCTCCGGCACCCCGGAGACGATCTTCTTGATCTGGTCGGGGCCGAGACGGAAGGAGTCGGGACTCCAGTTGTCGAACTTCTCGGAGTACTGGCGGACCGCTTCGTCACCCCGTTCGCGGATGTCTTCGAGGATGGCGTGGACGCGTTCGGCGACGTCCGCGCGGCCGGCGCGGACCTGACCGGCCGGCACGGGGGACTTCAGGAAACGAGGCATGGATGGCTCTCTTCGGGTCGGATGGCGGATGCGGTGTGAGGTGCTGAGGAGTGCGGAGGATCAGGTGGTGGAGGGGGCGCTGGAGGCGGGCGCCCGGGGAGCCGACGGCCGGGCGCGCTCCGCCTCGGCCAGCAATTCCCGCAGGGCGTCGGAGACGGCGCCCGGCCGCTGCCACGGCAGCAGGTGACCGGCATCGGACAGCTCGCGCAGACCGGCGCCCGGCAGCGCCTCGGCGATCGAGCGGTGGAAATCCGGCGGGCACAGCGCGTCCCGCGTGCCGTGGAGCACGACCGAAGGGCACCGGGCACCGCGCAGCGCGCCGAAGGCTTCGGTGCGGTTCGCCTGGGCGGCGAGCTGGGCACGGGCGGCGTCCGGGCCGACGGCGTACGCCATGCTCCGGTACCGATCGGCCCACTTCGCGGGCGGGGACGGCACCTCGAACATCCCGGGCAGGGTCGTCTCCACGACGTCGGCGAACCGGCCGTCGGAGATCAACTGCTCCATCGCGCGCCACGCGGCGAGCTGCTCAGGACGAGGTGCGCTCGCGTTGGTCGACATCGCGCAGAAGCCTGCGATCCGGTCCGGGGCCCGGCGCAGCACCTCGAAGCCGGCAATGGCCCCCAGGCTGAGCCCGACGAGGACGAACGGACCGTTCACCGAGGACAGCGCCTGCTCCGCGATCTCGCCGACGTCCGGCTCGGTCAGCGCGAGGTGATGGACTTCGTGCCCCTCGGGGAAAACCACGTCGGACCAGAGGCTCTCGTCGCACAGCATGCCGGGGATCACCACCATCGGCAGTGGCCCGGGCGCTCCGTCGGGGGACACGGCGGTCACCAGCGACGCGCGGAGCGGGGCAGCAGGGCGTACGGGGCGATGTATCCGTTGTGGTCGATGCCGAGCCCGGCGTCGGCGGCGCTCTTGAGGACCTCGTCGTCCCACTCCAGGCGCACCCGGCCGTCACCGGAGTTGACGACCAGGAGGTCCCCCTCCGATTCGCCGACGTTGCGCACGGTGCGCCAGGCCTCCGGCGGTACGGAGAGGATGTCGCGCGGCCCCAGCCGTACGGAGACCGCGTCCGTGCGGTTGAGGGTGACTTCCCACAGACCGTCCTTGACGATCAGTGTCTGCGTCTCGCCCTGCCGGTGAAGGGAGACACCCTGGCCGGGGTCGGCGCGCAGCCAGGCGACGTTGTGCCCGTGCGGATTGAAGATCCGGGGCTCTTGGTGCGGGTCCTCGGTCATGCCGTAGCCGATGACGCAACTCAGCCGCGCGCCGCCGCCCGGCAGGGTGCTGTCGATGAAGGGACGCTCGGACCAGACCAGCTCGTCCGCGGCTGCGACGCGGCGCTTCATCTGCTCGGGGCTGTAGTGGCGCAGCTGGTCGATGTACTCCTGCTCCATGGGCTTGGTCAGCTCGGCGCCGGCCGGGATCTCGTCACCGGCGACCGTGTCGATCAGCTGGTTGTCGGCGCTGAGGTACAGGCCGTGCCCCTCGGCCTCGCGCAGTACGGACGGGCCCCAGATGATGCCGCCGGTGTGGTCCATCCCGAGCACCGTGAACATCCATCCGTTGTCCGGACCGGTGTTGGTGAAGCCACGGAAGATCCAGGTGGGGACGGTTGCGATGTCCCCCGCCTTGAGCGGCAATTCCCCTTCGGTGCCGTCGGCGCCCCAACGCAGGAGGTATTCGCCCTCGGTGCAGACGAAGACCTCGGCCGTGTAGTGCAGGTGCAGGTTGTTGGTGATGCCGTGCGGCATCGCCGCCGCGCCGATGTTGAAGCCGTGCGGCAGACGGAGGTTGACGTGCTGGCCGGCGGCCTGGGAGACGCCGGGCCCGATCATCGCGTAGTTCTCCTTCCGGTCCGAGCCGGGCGTACGGCAGTCGATGAACGCCTGGTTGCAGGAGACGAAGTCACTGCGGCGGATCGTCCGGCGATCCAGTTCCGCGGCGGACACGACGACGTCAGGCATGGTTGTTCTCCTCCGTGAGCTACGTTGGAATACGTATGCATTTCCATGACAGGCCCTCGACCAGGCGATGTCAAGGGCTCGGTCGGGCTTGTTTCAGTCGTATGCCGCGCGCGATGCGCAGGTGGCCGGACCGGGGTGCTACGCCTGAGGTCAGCCGGGGCGTGCGGCAACGCGTGCAGAGTGCAAGCGCATCGGGGGGGCGGTGGCTTTCGTGAGGGTGTGCCGTGGATGCCCGAAAGGATGCCCGAAAGGGGCCCGATCCGATGAGGGCTACATACGTATACTGAGCGGGAGCGCCGAGGTCGGCGCACCGGGCGACGAAAGAGGGCCGATGGCGATCACGAGTCACGACGTGGCGAGACTGGCGGGCGTGTCGCAGCCCACGGTGTCCCGGGCCCTGCGGGATGACCACCGAGTGTCGGCCGCCACCCGCGAGAAGGTCAAGCGGGCCGCCGAGGCGCTGAACTATGTGCCCAGCGAGGCGGGGCGGACCCTGTCGACCCGTGCGACGCGTCGTATCGGAGTGATCGTGACCGATCTGACGAACCCCTTCTACCCGCACGTCATCGCCCCGCTGCACGACGAACTGCAGCACCTGGGCTACCGCATGATGCTGATCACCGAGCGGTCGGACGAAGCGGTGGCGGCCGAGGACCTGCTCGACCAGTCCCTGGACGGCGTCGTCCTCGCGACGGCGACGACCGAGTCGCGCCTGCCGGCCCACCTGGACCGCCGCGGCATCCCCTACGTGTTCCTCAACCGCGACACCGGCGAGCGGGGTGACTACGCCTCCGTCGTCGACAACGAGGGTGGTGGCCGCCTGGTCGCCGATGTGCTCGTCGAGCTGGGGCACCGGCGGATCGCGGGCATCTTCGGCTCGGCGAACACCACGACCGGGCGCGAGCGTGAACTCGGATTCCGCCTGGCCCTGGCCGACGCCGGAATCGGGCTGCCGGAGGACCGGGTGGTGCGCGGCGCCTTCGAGTACGACACCGGATACGGCGCGCTCCCCTTCCTGCTCGCTGCCGAAGAGGCGCCCACGGCGGTCTTCTGCGGCAACGACGTCGTTGCCATCGGCGTCCTGAACGCGGCCATAGCGGCCGGGCTCCGCGTGCCGGACGACCTCACGGTCATCGGCTTCGACGACCTCCCCATGGCGGACTGGGAGGTGTTCCGGCTGACCACGGTCCGGCACGACCTGCGCGAACTGTCGCGCCAGGCGGCGCGCCTGCTGATCCGGCGTATCAACGGGGAAGCCGACCCGGCCGGTGAACGCCTCGTCCTGCCGACGGAGTTCGTGCCCCGGGCCACGCATGCCCGCGTTCCCTGAACTAAGTGGTCAGGGCCAGACCTTCGGGTGGCCGGGGACTCCGCTCGCGGCCGGGCCGAGGGGCCCGCTCGCGGGAGGACAGGTCCCGCGAGCGGTCGCCCTCCGGCCCCGGTGCCGTCAGTCCTGGTAGGCGTCCAGGCGGAGTGCGGCGGTGGCGCGGTGGGCGTCCATGCCCTCCGATGCGGAGATGACGTCGACCGCGTTGGCGAGTTGCGGGGTGGCGTCCCGGCTGACGCGCTGGTAGGTGAGGGGCTTGAGGAAGCGGGAGACCGACAGCCCGGCGCTGTGCTTGGCGCCGCCGGCCGTCGGCAGGACGTGGTTGGTGCCCGCCATGCCCTTGTCGGAGTACGCCACGGTGCTCCACCGGCCGAGGAAGACCGATCCGTAGTTGGTCAGCCGCCGGTGGTAGAAGTCGTCGTCGGACGTCATGACCTCCAGGTGCTCGGGTGCGAGGTCGTCCATCAGCGTGGCGGCGGTCTCACGGTCGGCGGCCCAGGTGACCGAGCCGAAGTCGTGCCAGGCCGGCCCGGCGATATCGCGGGTCCCCAGCGTCTTCAACTGCCGCTCCACCTCGGCGATCACCTCCCGCCCGAGGTCCTCGGACGTGGTGACCAGGGCGGCGGGTGAGTTGGCGCCGTGCTCGGCCTGGCCCAGCAGGTCGGCGGCGACGAGAGTGACGTCCGCGGTCTCGTCCGCCAGGACGGCGACCTCGGAGGGGCCGGCCAGCAGGTCGATGGCGACGGTGCCGAACAGCTGCCTCTTCGCCTCGGCGACGTAGGCGTTGCCGGCACCGACGAGCATGTCGACGGGCGCGTCGTCCAGCAGGCCGAAGGCCATGGCCGCAAGCGCCTGGACGCCGCCGAGCACATGCAGGCGGTCGATCCCGGAGACGTGGGCGGCGTGGACCACGGCGGCGTTGGGACGTCCGTCGGGGCCGGGCGGGGTGCAGCCGGCGACGGTCGGGACGCCGGCGGCCTTGGCCACGTTGACGGTCATGAAGGCGCTCGCCGTGAGCGGGAACTTGCCGGCGGGCAGGTAGGCGCCGACCCGGCCCACCGGGACGTAGCGGTGGCCCACGGCGAGGCCGTCCACCAGCTCCGTCTCGAAGTCGGTCAGCCGCGAGCGCTGCGCGTCCGCGAACGCCCTGGTCCGCTCGGCGCCGAGCTCGATCGCCTCCCGCAGTCCGGCGGGCAGTGCATCACCACTGCGTGCGATCCGGTCCGCGGTGAGCGTGACGTCCGAACCGTCCCAGCCGTCCAGGTCGGCCGCGTAGCGCAGAACGGCGTCGAGCCCGTCCCGCTCGATGGTGGAGAGCATCTCGGAGACGGTGGCGATGACCTTGGGGTCGCGCTGGGCGGCGGGGGCGTCGACCGCCGGGGACTTGAGGATGCGGAAGGAGCCGTTGAGAGCGTCGAGGACGCGGGGCGTGTAGAGCATGGCCCGACGGTAGGCGGGCGCCGAACCCATGGACAAGGGGGACAATACCTGTCGATGCCATAGGGTTAACCTGTGACTTCGCACCCCATGACACTGGCTCAGCTCCGAGCCTTCCAGGCGGCCGCGCGGTGCGGTTCCTTCACCGCCGCGGCCGCGGAACTGCAGCTGACACAGGCCTCCGTCTCCGAACTGGTCCGACGCCTGGAGGAGGAGTACGGGCTGGTCCTGTTCTCCCGTGGCAGTCGGCGGCTGTCGCTCACCAGCGCCGGTGAACTGCTGAAACCCATCGCGGAGGGGGCGATCGCGGCGTTCGACCACGCCGACCAGGCGCTGCGGGCCTTCGGAGGGCTGACCGGCGGGGTGGCCACATTCGGAGTGATGCGCAACGCCGAGTACTACCTGCTGTCCGACCTCGCGCAGACCTTCCACGCACGCTTCCCCGAAGTGCAGATCCGGCTCATCGGCCAGAACTCCGTCGACGTCGCCGCCGCGGTGGCCTCCGGCGAACTGGAGGCGGGCATCGTCGTGCTTCCGGTGGGCGTCACCGGGCTGGATGTACGTCCGCTGCTGCGCGACGAGGTGGTGATGGTGACGCGGGAGCCCGAGCGCTGGGGGAGCGCGGTACGGGGCGAGGACCTGGCAACGGCGCCGCTGATCCTCTACGACGCGCACTACGGCTGGGACGAGCCCACCCGACGTCAGGTGATGCAGCGCGCCCAGTCGGCCGGGGTGACGCTGAAACCGATCATCGAGACGGAGCATGTGAGCTCCGCGCTGCGGCTGGTCGAGCGCGGTATGGGAGACACCTTCGTCTCGCGCGCGGTCACCAAGGGCCCCGACTTCCCTGCGGGTCTGCACCTCATCCCGTTCGAGGAGCCGGTGTTCGACACCATCGCCTCCATCACCCGCGACGCCGGCATCCTCTCGCCCGCCAGCCGCCAACTCCTGCAACTCGCAGAGGAGATGCTCCTCGCGGGCTCTTCGTGAGGGGCGCACTCGGGCAGCATTGGAGGGGTGCCCCGCCTCATGCAACCAGCCCTGCGCATGAGGCAGTTACCTGAATCCGACGGGCAGGTCCTAGGCGTCCTCGATCTTCGGCATGTCGCCGGACGTCGTCGACATGTCGATCACCGCGAACGCCGCGCCTTGCTGGTCCGTCAGGGCTGCGAACCGGCCGAAGGGGCTGTCCATCGGGCCGAAGTGCAGCCGGCCGCCCAGCTTCTGCGTCTTGGAGACTGCCTCGTCGCAGTCCGGGACACCGAAGTAGATCTGGATGCACGGGGGGATCTCAGGTGGGAACTCGTCGCCCATGTTCATCCGGCCCAGCACCACGTTGTCGGGGCTGCGGCCGGCCACGCTGAAGAGCTTGAAGTCCATGCCCGCGGCCTCGGGGTCATCGCCCATGTCCATCCGCTGGACCTCGTACGGGAAGACCTTCGGGAGGAACCCGTCCACCTTCCCCACATCCCGGGTGAAGACCTCGGCCCAGGCGAACGAGCCCGGCTCCCCGGTCTTCTCGAAGCCCTTGTGTTCGCCCGGCTGCCAGACGCCGAAGTACGCGCCGCTCGGCTCCTTCGCGATCAGCATCGTGCCGAAGACTCCGACCTGCATCGGCTCCATCACCAGCTCGCCGCCCGCCGACTTGATCTTCTCGGCGGTGGCCGCCGCGTCGGGTGAGGCGAAGTACAGACACCACTGCGACGGAGCCTCGCCGCCAGGCACCGGCGGGACCACGGCCGCGACCGCCTTGCCGTCGGAGTAGGCCTGCGTGTAGTTGCCGTACTCGGTGGACGACTCACCGAAGGTCCAGCCCAGCACGTCCGAGTAGAAGGTCTTGGCGGCTTCCACGTCGTCGAACATCGCGTCCGCCCAGCACGGGGCGCCTTCCGGGTAATCAGTCATGCTCGATCGACTCCTGTGTCGTGTACGACGGCGTGCCGGTCCGGCGCCGGGGCGAGCAAGCGCCGGCGAGTACGGAAACGACGGTCTCGTGGGCGCGTCTGCGCGATGACAGCCGCAACATCCGCGGCAGCGCTCAATATGGAGATCGTTTCCATTCTGGCACAAAAGGGACGATCGGACAGCTCGGCTCGCATGGGACACAGACCGACCGAGGGCCTCTGGGCTCGTCCCTGTGAGCGTGGGTGAGACGACGTTCGTGCAGGTTGCTTACTCGTATCTCGGTGAGGTGTTCGTCTGTGTGCACGGTCTGGAATGGCAGCAGCGGCCGGGAGGGGGCGCCGACGACAAGGCTCCCTGTAGCCCCAGGTCGAATTCGCCCGCCGTGGCACGGTTCTGCTGCCTGACCGTCCACCGGCAACTCGCCTTGTTTCGCGAGCCGTTGTGAGGTGAATGAGTGGCGTGCTGTGCATGGGGTCCGCCGGGTCGACGTAACCGCAGGTGCTTGTACACCAGTTGGCAAACAGGGTGGTGGCGCTGCCGCGTAACCCGTGGTCACCTCTCCTCGTCGTCTCCTGCGCGTCGTGGCACGACCTCTACGGGGCAGTGCGAGTGATGCAGCAGTGTGTGGGCCACGCGCCCCAGGCCCGAACGCACGTTGTCGGATCGCCGTGCACCCAGGACAAGCAGGTCGGTGTGAAGGCTTGCCTCGACGAGGACCGCGGCGGCGGATCTGCCCGTTTCCACGTCCGCGGTGATGTCGAGACGAGGGAACTCGGCACGGAGACCGGACATCAGAGCCGTTTCGACGTCATCACGCCTGCGCGCGACCGCATCGACGTCGTCGGGCGTGGAGTCCTCGGAGCCGACATGGGGGAGATGCTTTTGGACACTCACCAACCGGAGGGATGCCTTGCGGACCTGGGCCTCTTGAGCCGCCCGGGCCAGCCAGGCGGCGTCGGTCGGTCCGTGGACCGCGGCCGTGACCAGGCCGGTCTCCGGCCGTTCGGTCTCGTCGCGCACCACGATGACCGGCACGGCGCTTCCTGCGGCCACCCCGAGGCTCACGGAACCCAGCTTGAGCGAGCGGAAGCCGCCGCGTCCTCGGCTGCCGATGACGATCGTGTCCCGTGGTCCGGCCGATGTGTGAAGGGCCGCCACGGGCTCCTTGAAACTCAGCTCCTCGGCGACGGTGAGATCGGGGAAGCGCTGCTTCACGGCGGACAACGTTTCGAGCAGCAGGGACCGGCCCGAGCTGCGAATGTGCTCGACCGTCTCGAACGACGCGAAACGCGTCAGCCGGTCGAGGTCCGCCCCGAGCACCACCAGCAGCGGCAGCTGGTGCCGGTCCGCCTCATCAGCTGCCCAAAGGGCGGCTGACCTGGCACGTTGTGAATCATCGATGCCTACGACGATCTTCTTGGACTTCGGGCCAACGGGAGTGTCGGTGTCCATCTGGTCTCCTCCGGCCGTCGATCGGTCGCACACCCCCACGCTCCCAGCGTCGAACCGAAGGCGGCAGGGCCACGAAGGCCCCCGATAGGGCCGAAAGACCCTGGTGCTGCCAGGAGCGCGGGAGTGCGCCGTTCGGCCTCGGGGCGTCAGCGGTGTGTACCGACGGTGAGGACCGGGACGCACGGCCGCGCCCGGTGCAGCCAGGCACCGGACGCGGCTCGGGGGGCCGCCCACCCGCTTGGTGCGGCGCGGGCCGGGGGCGTCAGACGAAGGCGCTCTCGCCGGTGATGGCCTTGCCGACGATGAGGGTGTTCATCTCGCGGGTGCCCTCGAAGGAGTAGATGGCCTCGGCGTCGGCGAAGAAACGGGCGACGTCGTATTCGAGAACGATCCCGTTGCCGCCGAATATCTCCCGGCTCCAGGCCACGACCTCGCGCATCCGTGCGGTGACGAAGGCCTTGGCCAGGGAGGAGTGTTCGTCGCGGAAGATCCCGGCGTCCTGCAGACGGGCCAGCTGGACGAGCATGCCCCAGCAGGCGGTGATGTTGCCCAGGCTCTTGACGAGGAGGTCCTGCACGAGCTGGAAACGCGCGATCGGACGGCCGAACTGCCGGCGCTCCTTGGCGTAGGCGAGCGCGAGTTCATATGCGCCGATCATGACGCCGAGGGCCTGCCAGGCGACACCGCTGCGGGTGGCGCGCAGGATCTCCGCGACATCGCGGAAGGAGTCCACCCGCTGGAGGCGGTCGGCCTCCGGGACACGGACGTCGGTCAGGGTGAGATCGGCGTTCTCGACGATACGGAAGGCCGTCTTGTTCTCGATCTTCGCGGCCGAGAAGCGGGGGGTGCCCCGCTCCACCACGAAGCCCTTGACCTTGTTGTCGGCCTCGTCGCGCGCCCAGACGATGACCAGATCGGCGAAGGTGCCGTTGCCGATCCACCGCTTGGCGCCGTTGAGGATCCAGTGGTCGCCGGCCCGTCGGGCGGTGGTGCGCATCCCGCCCGCCACATCGGAGCCGCCGAGGGGCTCGGTCATGGCGAAGGCGCCGATCTTGTCGAGGGCGGCCATCGCGGGCAGCCAGCGGTCGCGCTGCTCCTGGTCGCCGCCGCGGTAGATGCTGTACATGGCCAGTCCGTTGTGGACGCCGAAGAAGGTCGCGGACGAGGCGTCGGTGCGGGTGTACTCCATGGAGAGCATGCCGACCAGCAGATTGCTCCCGGCGGGCAGCGGGTCGCCGTATCCCTCGTACGGGACGCCGGCGAGGCCGAGCCCACGGAACCTGTCGATCAGTTCGCGGGGGAACTCCCCTTTGGCCCAGGCGTCATTGACCAGCGGCTTCACCTCGGTGCGCATGAAGTCACGGGCCTGCAGGAGCAGCTTGCGCTCGTCGTCCGGCAGCAGGTTCTCGTAGGCGTAGAAGTCGGCGGTGAGACCGTCGGTCGCTTCGTTCTCCGGGTGGGTGGTGGTCATGACCGGGTCTCCTTGTTCTGGTTGCTGGTGGTGCCGGCGTTGTGCAGGGCGCCGAGGACGGCGAGCTGCTTGCGGTCGCGCTCCTGGCTGAGGTCGCGGTACGCGCGGGTGCCGTAGGCGTCCTCCACGGCCCTGATGAGCCGTTCGGTCTGTTCGGGACTCTGTTCCGGTTGGCCGAGGGAGTCCCACATCTTCTGCATCGACGGGCCGATGTGCTCGGCCATGTGCCGGTAGCCGCCGGGGCCGCCGCCCAGGTGGGCGCCGAGGAAGGGGCCCACGGCCGACCAGCGAAGACCGAGCGAGTTCACCATGATCGCGTCGAGTTCGGACGGGCTGACCACACCCTGTTCCACCAGGTGGATCGCCTCACGGCTGAGCGCGTTCTGCAGACGGTTGCCGACGAAGCCTGGGATCTCCTTGCGCTCCACCACCGGGACCCGGCCGACCGAGCGGTAGAAATCCACCGCACGGGTGACGGAGTCCTCGCGGGTGCGCCGGCCGGGCACCACCTCCACCAGAGGGACGAGGTGTGGCGGGTTGAACGGGTGGCCGATCAGGATGCGCCCGGCGTCGTCGAGCTCCTCGGTGAACGCGCTGGAGGGGATGGCGGAGGAGGAGCTCAACAGGAGGGCGTGGGACGGGGCTTCCCGCACCAGGGTGGTGAAGAGCTCACGCTTGAAGGCGGCGTTCTCCGGGCCGTTCTCCTGGACGACGTCGGCGTGGCGGACGGCGTCGGTGACATCGCCCGCCAGGTGGACGCGGTCGGCGAGGCCGGCTGTGTCGAGGCCCTGCCGGGCCAGCTGCGGGGTGGCCTCGGCCAGCGCCGTATCGACGGCTTCGGCGAGATCGGGGCGCGGATCGGTGACCCGCACCTGCAGTCCGTGCCCGGCGAACAGGGCGGCCCACGAGAGTCCGATGGTCCCGGCGCCGATCACAGCCACGGTGGTATGTGTGTTGCTCATGGCAGATGCTTCTTTCGTGCGCGGCGTCAGCGCGCGAGGTAGTCGTGCACCGGCTGGACCGGTGCCAGCGTGAGGTCGGTGAGGAGGTGGCTCGCCGAGACGATCTCGCGGACCGGGAGGTCGGCCAGCGGGGCCAGCACGTGCGCATCCAGTTGCAGCCGGGCGGGGCCGGTCCAGGCGCCCTTGACGACCACGTCGCTGATCTGCGTGCGGACCAACTGGGCCACCTGAGGCGCCCCGTCGTAGCCCGGCACCAGCTTGAGCATGTAGGTCGGCACGGTGATCTGGGCGGCCGCTTCGGCGGGATCCAGCTCTTGGTGCTTGTAGCCCATCGTGGCGGTCGCCACCCGGACCGTGCCGTAGTCCAGGACGCCGACGAGTGCGCCGTGGTCCACGTACAGGGCGGGTGATCCGACGGTCTTCGGGTAGGCACTCGCCTCGCGCCCGGAGACGGTGGCCGCGAAGTTGTCGAGGTACATGGCGTGCAGGTACTCGCCCCGCTCACCTTCGTGGCGGACCGGGATCGCCTGGCCGGATTCGGTGTACGGCCCGTACCCGGTGACGTCACCCATCCGCATCACCTCGAAGCGGACGAGCGGCTCGTCGATCTCCAGCGGCTCGGGGACCACCGCGCGCAGCGCGTCGTGGTCGGTGCGGTAGACGATGTTGAGGTATTCCCGGTGGGTGAAGCGCGGTACGACGGGGGGATACGCCGGGTTGATCAGGGGGGTGGCATGGTGCCGGACGACGTCCTGTTGCTGCATGGGGTGCTCCTCCTACTTGCCCTGCCAGACGGGGGCGCGGCGCTCGGCGAAGGCCGTCATGCCTTCGCGTACGTCGCCCGATGCGGCGAGGGTGGCCATTTCGCCGCGCTGGGCGGCGAAGGCGTCCGGCTCGGGTGTGCCGTCGGCGGCGTGGGCGATCCTCTTCACGGCTGCGAGGGCGAGTGGGGCGTTCGCCGCGAGCTGTGACGCCAACTCCAGTGCCGTGGCGACCGTTTCACCGGCCGGTACGACCCGGTTGGCGATACCGAGCCGACCGGCCCGCTGACCGGAGACCGGCTCTCCGGTCAGCAGCAGTTCCATGGCCAGGTGGTAGGGAATCCGCTTGGGCAGCCGGATCACCCCGCCGCCGGCCGCGATGAGGCCGCGCTTGACCTCCGGCAGGCCGAACCGGGCATCGTCCGCGGCGACGATGAGGTCGCAGGCCAGGGCGAGTTCGAAGCCGCCGCCCATGGCCCAGCCCTCGACGGCGGCGATCAGCGGCTTGGGCATCACCGTCTCGGTCAGTCCGCCGAAGCCGCGGCCCGGAATCTCCGGTGATTCACCGGCCAGTGCGGCCTTGAGGTCCATACCGGCGCTGAATGTGCCTCCCGCGCCGGTGAGGATGCCGACCCGCAGCGTCGCATCGTCCGCCAACTCGTCCAGTGCGCGGGCGAGTTGAGTCGCCACGGACGCGTTGACCGCATTACGGGCGCGGGGCCGGTCGAGGGTGATGAGCAGAGAGGTGCCGATCCTCTCGGTGCGGACGTCGGGGGTGAGGTCCGCGTGGTGGCTTCGGGTAGGGGTGGTGTCCGGTGTGCTGGGCATTGTCCGGTCCTTTGTCGTTCGGGTGTGGTGGGAGAGCGGCGGGGTCGCGGATCGTCAGTTGTGGTCCGCTGCGAGCTCGGCGAAGACTTCGGCGGTGTGCTGCCCGGGCAGCGGAGCGAGCCGCCGGACCGAGCCGGGGGTGGCGGAGTAGCGCACGGGGATGCCGACCGAACGGATCGGGCCCTCACTCGGGTGTTCGACCAGGTCGAGGAGGTGGCCGTCGCGGACGTACGGGTCATCGGCGGCCCGGTCGAGTTCCAGAACCGGTGCCATGGGGACGCTGTGCTTGGCGCAGATCTCTTCCCACTCCGCGGTGGTCAGGTCCGGCGCGCACTGGGCCACCAGCTCCAGGAGCGGGTCGACATCGGCGTCCTCGATGGCCGGGCCCGCCACGCGCGGGTCCTCGGCGAGGTCGGGGCGGCCGGCTGCGTTGAAGACGTCACGGAAGTTCTGCGGGGTGTACGGCACGATGCAGGCGAGCCCGTCGGCCGTGGCGACGGCCCGGTGGCCGCGCTTCATCGACAGGGGGAAACCGGTGTCTCCCTCCGCCGGCTCGTAGACATGGCCGGACAGATGCTCGACGAGGTTGAAGGCGAGGAGGGTGTCCGTCATGGGGACCTCGATGTGCTGGCCGCGGCCGGTGCGGTCGCGGTGCACCATCGCGGCGAGCACCGAGTAGACGATGGTCAGCGCGGCGACCTTGTCGCCGATGATCGTCGGCAGATAGACGGGCCGGCCCAGCGCACGGTTGGCCACGTCCACCAGGCCGGAGGAAGCCTGCACCGTTTCGTCGTAGGCGGCGTGGCCCGCGCGGTCGGAGTCGCTGCGAAAGCCCTGGGCGTGGGCGTAGACCAGGCCGGGGTGGCGGTCGGCGAGGTCTGCGTAGGTCAGGCCGAGCCGGGCCAGGGCGCCGGGGCGCATATTGGTGATCAGCACGTCGGCGGTGCCGATGAGCGCCAGCGCGCGCTCACGGTCGGCGTCGTCCTTGAGGTTCAGGGAGACGCTGCGCTTGTTGCGGTTGACGTTCAGGTTGAGCGGCGTCATTCCGGGCGTGGTGCGGTACCGGCCCGACCGTATGGTGTCCGACGGCGACTCGATCTTGATGACGTCGGCGCCGAGATCTCCGAGGATCTGGGCGGCGTAAGGGCCCATCACCACCGTGGACAGATCGATCACCCGTACGCCGTCGAGCGGGCCGTTGGCGCTTTCGGTCGTGCCGTTCATCGTCGCTCCTGCGGAAGTAGCTGTACTGCGAATGTTTCTGTCTTCGACGGTAGGTGAGAATCCGCGGAATGAGAACGATCAAGAAACGAAGAATGGCATGACCGCAGTGGTCATGCCATTCCTCGTTGGGTTGTGACGGGCGCGATCAGGCGAAGAGCTCCTCGGCGAAGATGCGTCGCGCCGCGTTGACGAGCTCTTCGAGGTCCCCACCGGACTCGGCCCGGACCTTGCGGTAGAGCAACCCGGTGGCCAGTTCCGGCTGGAAATCCACCACGGGCAGCACCTTCACGTTCTCCAGCCGGTAGAGATGCATGGGGCTGTCCGGGGACAGCATCGTCATGGAGAAGGCGAGACCACCCGATACCAATTCCGACGTTCCCGCGTAATCGGAGCTGTTGATGCGAATTCTCTTGCGCAGTCCCGCGGAATTCAGCCGCGCATCGATTTCATCGAAGTACGCGGGCATGGCCTCTGGGGCGGTGGCCACATAGGGGAATTGCTTCAGCTCTTCCAGGGTGACCGAATCCCGGCCTTCGAACCGGTCGGCGGGGACCGCGGCCCCGAGCCGTTCGCGCATGACCTCGATGACGCCGAGCGAGGGGTCGGCGACCGGCAGCCGGGCCAGTGCGAGGGCCAGCCGGCCGTCCCGGACCGCCTCGGCGAGGCTGGTGGAGCGGCCGGGCCAGCGCTTGAGCTCGTAGGTCTCCTCGCAGGCTTCGGCCAGCTCCCGGACCCGGGCGCGGAGGTCGGGATGCACTCCGGAGGGCATCCCGATGAGCAGGGTGATGCGCTGTGGCCGAACGGCCTCCCGCAGCCGCCAGGGGATGGAGTTGACGCGTTCGAGGACATCGCGTGCCATCGGCAGCAACGCGGCACCGGCCGGGGTCAGCGCGACATGATGCGTGGTGCGGTCGAAGAGGGTCTGGTCCAGCTCGCGCTCAAGGTCCTTGATCCGCTGGCTCAGGGGAGAGGCCGCCATATGCAACTTGCGCGCCGCTTGGGAAAAATTCAACTCTTCGGCAACCGCTACGAAGTAGCGCAAGTGCAGCATGTCCACGCGCTCACACTACCCGGGGCCCAAGCCGTCTTCGGTGGACGTGGGGGAGTGCGGGAGGGGCGCGCTCCGGCCCGCACTCCGTGGGTCACTCAGGGCGTCGGTCGGCTGTTGAATCGGTCAAGGCGTGCAGTGCGCGCAGGAAGCCGCGGCGGTCCGCAGGCGGGAGTGGGGCGAGGATGCGGTCCTCGGCCACGCGGATGGCGGCGCGCACCGAGTGGTGGATCCTGAGGCCGTCCTCGGTGATCGACAGGAGCCGCACGCGCCGGTCGGCGGCGTCCGGTACCCGGGAGATGAGCCCGGCCGCCTGGAGCTTGTCCAGGGTGGTGATGATGCGCGTCCTGTCCGCGCCGATGGCCTCGCACAGTGCCGCCTGAGTGCGGATCGGGCTGCTGTTGAGGGCGCCGAGCACCGCGTAACCCCACATGGAGATTCCGTGCTCGGCAAGGACCGGTCGTTCCGCCTCGATCAAGGAGCGGAGCAGTGGCTGGAGCATCGCGGCGAGATCGCGGCTCCTGTCGTCGGCGCTCATGGCGTCACGATACTCGTTGACAGATCATATGCTGAGACAGATCATAGGCGCATGCCTACGAATGACGTTCCCTCCGCAAACTGCGCCTCGCGGGATGCCGCAACACCCCCGACGGGGGAAGAGCTTCGCGCGCTCGACGCCGACGCCGTCCGCACCAGCCTTGAGGTGGTGGCGCGGGTGACGCCGACGGACCTGGAGCGGGCGACCCCGTGCGCCGGATGGACGCTGCGCGACCTGCTGGTCCACATGACCGCTCAGCACTACGGCTTCGCGGCGGCGGCCCGCGGCGAGAGCGGACTTGAGCCGTGGCGGCCGCGGACCGGCGAACACGACCCGGTGAGCGCCTACCGGTGTTCGGCCGAGCGGGTCCTGGCGGCCTTCGCCGAGGCCGGCGTCCTCGACGGGCACTTCCGCCTGCCGGACATCGACGCCGAGCGGCCCTTCCGCGCGGCCCGGGCCATCGGCTTCCACCTCGTCGACTACGTCGTCCACTCCTGGGACGTGGCCCGAAGCCTTGATGCCACGGTGGACTTCGGCCCCCGGCTGCTCGATGCCGCGCTCGCCATCGCCCGCGCGGTCCCCGACGGCCCCTCCCGCACCGCTCCGGGCGCCGCCTTCGCCCCCCGGATTCCGCACCCCCACGGCACACCGCTGGAAGAGATCCTCACCCTCCTCGGCAGGTCACCCGCCTGGCCGCGGTGAAGAAGGGCGGCTGTCCGACTCCTCGACGGCCATCGGCTGACTCCGCTGCCGCTGTCGCACCCCGTCGAGCAGCCTCGTCCGCTGGACCGGTGACATCGCCAGATCGGCGCCCGTCAGGGCAAGCGCGGTCGCCCCGTCGAGCACCGCCCGGTCGGCGCCCGGGCTCTTGCCGTACGCGGTGAACTCAGGGGTGTGCTGCTTGGCGCCGCCCGTGTCGTAGCCGATGGTGGGATGGATGGTGGGGATGAGCTGGGAGA
The DNA here is from genome assembly GCF_043201875.1 of Streptomyces sp. NPDC048248. Classification (NCBI taxonomy): domain Bacteria; kingdom Bacillati; phylum Actinomycetota; class Actinomycetes; order Kitasatosporales; family Streptomycetaceae; genus Streptomyces; species Streptomyces sp. NPDC048248. The sequence goes on along the minus strand of NZ_JBICZL010000001.1, from coordinate 433,214 downwards.
CGTTGCCCATGTCCGTGGAGGCCATCGTCTCGCCGTGCCGTGGTGTTGCCGTGCGGCCCAGTTCGCCGAGAGCGTCCGCGTACGCAAGCGTCATGTCCGGATCTTGGCGAAGATCGGCGAAGTCCCTTCCGTGACCGCTGAGTTCGAGTTCGGCCCCGGTGGCGAGAGCCCCGGCCTCGAAGCAGGCGCGCACCCGCAGCCACGCCTCCGCGAGCTGCTCCGTGCTGCGCGCCCTGACCTCGCAGCGTGCGGACGTACGGGCCGGGATGACGTTGACGGCCTGGCCGCCGTCGGTGACGATCCCGTGCACGATCACGCCGGGCGGCAGTTGCTGGCGGAGCAGTCCGAGGGCGGTGTGGGCGACGGTCATCGCGTCGAGGGCGTTGACGCCTTCCCAGGGGGCGAGCGCCGCGTGTGAGGGCTTGCCGCGGAAGGTGACGTCCCAGGCGCCGATGGCCAGCGAGGAGGCGCCGACGCTGTCGTCAGGGGCGGCGTGCACCATCATCGCGGCTGCCACATCGTCGAAGACCCCGGCCTCCAGGAGGTGCACCTTCCCGCCGTAGTCCTCCTCTGCGGGGGTGCCGATCAGCTTGACCGTCAGGCCGAGTTCGTCCGCGACGGCGGCGAGCGCCAGAGCGGCGCCGACGGCCGCGGCTCCGTTGACGTTGTGCCCGCAGGCATGGCCTATGCCGGGCAGGGCGTCGTACTCGGCGCAGAATCCGATGACGAGGTCGCCGGTTCCGCGGGTGGCGACGAGGGCGGTGGGCAGGTCGGCGACGCCGCGGGTGACGGTGAAGCCGGCCGACTCCAGGAGGCCGGCGATCCTCGCGGCGGCGCGGTGCTCCTGGAGAGCGGTCTCGGGTTCGTCGTGCAGGCCGTGACTGAGAGCCACGAGCTGCCCGCTCCAGGACCGCACGGCTTCGGTCACCGTCCGGTGCACGCCTCGGGTGTACGTCATGCGAGCTCTCCACTCCCTGCCGGCTGCGGTGAGTACGTCGCGCCCGCCGCACGGGGGCTGCGGTAGCGCAGCGCGAGCGCCACGCCGACCGCGGCCGCGAAGGCGCACGCGCCCCAGCCCCACAGGTAGCCGGACTCGGAGATGAGTGTGCTGCCGCGCACGGAGTTGGCCGCGAAGAACGCGCCGATCACGGCGGCGCCCATGGCCGCGCCGAGGGAGAGGGCGAGTTCGTTGAGGCCGACGGCGAGGGCGGTCTCCTGCTCCTCGACGACCTCAGCCGACAGGGTCCGTGTGATCGACTCGAAGAGACCGGTCGCCAGCCCCACGACGAGGGCGGAGGCCACGTACTGCGCGAGGGTGTCGTGGAACAGGGCCATCCCCAGGAAGCCCAGTGCGATCAGACCGCCGCCGGAGGCGAGAACGAGACGGTCGCCCAGGCGCCGGGCGAGGCGCGGGGTCAGCGCGGAACCGGCGAAGCCGGCGGTCACCATGGCCAGCGAGATGGTGGCGATGGCCTGCGGCCCCAGCCCCATGCCGTAGCCGGTCGCGGACCGTGAGGACCCCAGGAAGAGGGCGTTCGCACCGAGGAAGCCGATCGTGCCGAAGGCCGCGCAGAACGTGTAGCCGCTGACCACCGCGAGCCGCGAATTGCTCAGCAGCCGCACGCTGACCAGAGGGTGAGCCGACCGCCGTTCGACCGCAACCCACGCCGCGAGGGCGGCGACCGCCGCTACGGCGAGAGCGAGCGTGCGCGGCGCGCCCCAGCCCCACGTGCCGCCCTGCGCGAGGAGCAGGACGAGCGCCACCAGGCCCGCGGTGAGCAGCGCCGCCGCCGCGTAGTGGAAGCGACCGCCGCGCGGTGCGTCGCTGTCGGGCAGGACGAGGCCCGCGATCAGCGCGAGAACGGCGAACGGGACGGCCGTCCACAGTCCCGCCGCCGAGTGACGCTCGCTCAGCGCGCCGGCCACGAGACCGCCCACGCCGATCGCGATGAGCAGGACACCCACGAGGAGGGAGATCCCGGTCCGGTTCCGCTCGGGGGCGCGGGAGCGGAGGATGCCCACGAGGAGCGGGAAGAAGCCGACCAGGGCGCCCTGGAGCACGACGCCGACGGCGAGGGTCACGGCGGAGGGCCGCACGGCGATCAGGAGCGAGCCACCCGCCACCATCGCCAGGGCGACCCGCAACACCTTGCGGTGCCCGTAGAGGTCGCCGAGCCGGGAGAGCAGCGGCGTCATCACCGCGAAGGCCAGCTGGGACAGCAGGTAGATGTTGTTCTGCCCCACGGTGGCGATGTCCAGGCGCCGGCCGACCTCGGGCAGCAACGGCGTCAGATAGCCCTGGACGATGCCGCTGAACAGGATGACGACCGCCATCGTCGCGAGCATCCCCGGCCCGGCGCGCAACGCCCCTGGGCCTCGTCCCGTTCCCGATATGCGTGTGGGCACAGCTTCACCTCTGGATCGTCTGGTGGCCGAAACCGAATGGTGGCTACTGTGCGGGCCGAGGTACGCACGGCCTCGGATATTCATGGATTCCTGCACATGGAGTGCTGCTGATGCGAGAAACGGTCACCGCTAGCGAACTCGACCTCGCTCTGGTGAACGCACTCCAGCTGCGCCCCCGGGCCTCGTGGTCGGAGCTGTCGCCGCTGCTCGGTGTGACCGCCGGCACGCTGGCACGGCGCTGGGAGCGGCTGACCGGAGAGGGGCTCGCCTGGGTGTACGCCGCGCCCGGGCGGGAGTTCACACACAACCGCTGTACGGCCTTCGTGCTGCTGCGCTGTCTCCCCCAGGAACGGTCCCGGCTGGTGACGGAGCTGTGCGCGCTCCCCGAAGCGGTGACGATCGAGCTGACCGGATCCGGCAGCGCCGACCTGCTCCTCGATGTGCTGGCCCCCGACCTGGCCTCGCTCAGCCGATTCCTCCAGGAGAAGCTGGACCGGTTGCCCGGCGTCGTCTCGGTGAGCTGTCTGTTCGCCACGTCGCTCTACGTCGAGGGCAGCCGCTGGCGCCTGCGCTCCCTGGATCCCGCCCAGTTGACGGCGCTCGCCGGCTCGACGGCGGCGCGGGAGCCGGTCCGCACCCTCACGCTCGATGCCGTCGACCGGGCCCTGGTCGACGAGCTGGTTCGCGACGGCCGCCTCGGTCTGGCCGAACTCGCCACGCGGACGGCCACCAGCCCGGCCACCGTCCGGCGCCGGCTGCGCCGTCTCGAGGACTCCGCGATCCTGACCTTCCGCTGTGACATCGCCTCCGCGCTCGCCGGGCATCCGGTCCCGGTCTCCCTGCTCGGTCAGGTGCCCGCGCGGGACATCGGCACCATCCACCGGGCCTTCGCCGCCCTGCCCGATTGCCGTCTGGTCGCGGCCGTGACCGGTCCCGCGAACATCTTCGCCACGCTCTGGGTGCACGACCTCGGTGACATCCAGCGGCGCGAGACCGCGCTGTGCGCCCGCCTGCCCACCCTCACCGTCACCGACCGCATCGTCGGCCTGCACACGGCCAAGCGCATGGGTCATCTCCTCGACGAGGAGGGGCGCCGGGTCGGGGTGCGGCCGATCTCACCCTGGTAGCCGGGAGCGAGGCGGCGAACTGGCCGCAGATCCCCTCCTGCTCGACCGGGCGCTCAGCGGGGCTCCGTGAAATCCTCCGCCGCAGTGGTTGGTCGAACGTCCGGGTGACTTCGCGGGTGGGCAGTTGGTCACCTCCACCGACGGAAAGCCCGGATGATTCAGAGGTCCGCAGCCTTCGTCGTTGTGTGGTGGGAGGGTCTCTAGGCCAGGACGCGTTCCAGGCTCTCGTTCGCGAAGAACTCCGCGGGCGAGGTGACCCCCGCCGCCACCCTGGCGAACCCGTCCATGGCCGGCCGGCTGCGCGACACCGCGCCGAGCAGCTGCTGCATCTCCGGCGGCGGCGGGTCCAGTGAGGCGAGCTCCGCCGTGAACTCGTACATCGGCATGACCTGCTTGTCCCTGCTCTCCTGGTAGCTCTTCATCGCCACGTCGAACGTGCGCCTGCCGGTGAAGGTCCGGTCAAGCGCCTGCGCACACAGTTCCGCGTCGCGGAAGGCGTCCTGGATGCCCTGGGCGGTGATGAAGTCCTTGAGGTATCCGGCATCACCGACCAGCGCCCAGCCGGGGCCGTACGGCCTGCGGAAGAAGTTGGGAACCGCCATGCCGATGAGTCGCTCCACGCGCGTGGCCGCCGCGGCCCGTTCGGCGAAGGACGGAACCAGCGCCATGGTGGCCAGATATCCGGCTTCGATGTCCGACCGATTGGCCTTGAAGTCGCGGATCGGCAGCCCGCAGACGACCACGGTCCTGGCGTCGTTGGTGGGCCATGCGGCGAAGGCCCGGTCGGGCCGGACGTAGGTCTCGAACCGGTGGTTCATCGGCAGCCCGGTCCAGTAGGAGTAGTAGCTGTACTGGAGCTTCGGCTTCTCGGCGTACCGGCCGGCGCCGACGGCCTTCGCGACGAGGGAGTGGACCCCGTCGGCGCCGACGACGACGCGGGCGTACTCCGTGACGCTGTGCCCGCCGGCGCGGTGGCCCCTGATCCCCGTCACGGTGTCGCCCTCGATCACGAGTTCTTCGACGGTGAACCCCTGGCGCACCTCAGCGCCGGACTCCGCCGCGGCGTCGATGAGGATCTTGTCCAGGACCGTACGGCGCGGGGCGTACGCGGCCCGGAACCCGGCGCCCGCCGGAGACCCCTCGATGGTGAAGTGCCCGAAGTCGAAGGAGTAGGTGTCGATCGGCGGACAGCCGCTCGCGATGACCTGGGCGAGCAGTCCCCATCGGTCCAGGGCGGCGAGGCCGGGCGGGTGGATCAGATGGGTGGAGATGGTGTCGCTCGGGAACGTCGCCCGGTCGACCAGGAGCACCCGGTAGCCCCGGCGGGCCAGGAGCATCGCGGTCGGTGCCCCGGCGCATCGTGCGCCGACCACTATGGCGTCGTAGATGTGGTTCGTCATGTCGTCACCTGGCGATCAGTCGGCACCGGTCAGGCGGCGACAGCGCGTCTCGGCGGTCATCCGGCCGAACGCCTGGTACTGCCTGCGCGCTCCCGGATCTCCGCGAGACCGGATGCGGGTTCGTACGGTCAAACGCTAGGCAGCGGGTGTGGCCGGCCGCGTCCGCAGAACGTCCACTCCTGAGCGTGGGTAATTCTTCCCAGGTGTCAGACGAGGTGGTGTTCGTGCGCGTACGCCGTGGCCGCCGAACGGGAGGACACCCCGAGCTTGAGGAAGATGTTGCTGAGGTGACGGGCAACGGTCTTCTCGCTCAGAAACAGGTCGTCCGCCACGCCTCGGTTCGACTTCCCCACCGCGACATGCCGCAGCACCTCCAGCTCACGAGCGGTGAGCAGGCCGGCCGCCCTGGCCGGGGCCTTGTGCGCGAGTCCCTCGACGCGCATCAGGTCCGGCGCGGCCCCCAGCTCCCGGAAGACCGACGTGGCGGCCTCGATCTCCAGCCGCGCGGTGATCTCGTCACCGGTCTCCCGGCATGACAGGCCGAAGAGCAGGCGGGTCCGTGCGGCCTCGTAGGGCGCGTCGAGATCCCGGAACGACGCCACCGCACGGCCGAGCAGCGCCTGAGCGCTGCGCGCCTCACCGGCCGCCAGGAGTACCGCGCCCTGCGCCCGTCCACTGAACGCGCGCAGCAGGGGGAAGTCCAGCGCCTCGGCGACCGCGGCCAGCTCCGCCGCGGCGGTTCGAGCCTCATCGGCATGGTCCGCCGCCAGCATGACCTCGACGTACGCCGGCAGGATCCGGCACCGGGACGTCGGATCAGCGGCACCGTCGAGTGCGGTGCGGATCGCGCGTTCGGCCGCCCCCACGTCCCCGGCGGAGAGCAGCGACAGCGCAACCCCGGGCTGAGCGGTGTGCCCCAGCCTGCTGGCCTCGCGGTAGGCCCGCTCCGCCTCGTCGTATTCCCCTCGCAGCCGGTAGAGCTCGCCGAGCTGGTAGTAGGCGGCGTCGGCGGACTGTGCGGCCGGCACCGAACGCATCCACCGGCACGCGCGATTCGCCTCTTCCAGGGCGTCCGACCAGTCTCCGTGCAGACACATGATCTCGATGCGGTGGACCAGGCAGATACCCCGGTAGGGCACCAGCTCCTCCTGTGCCGCGCACCACCGCGAGAACTCGGCCGTCCACTCCCGTGCCCGGCGCAGATCGAACACTTCACGGCAGGCCGCGATGACCGCGCAGTACGCGAGCCCGGACACGACGGGGGACACCTCACCCGCCGTCACCGCGACCATGGCCTCGTCGAGGAGCTGGGCCCCTTCCTCCGCCCTGCCGAGCCGGATCAGGCTCTCGCCGATGGAGACCATGGCGAAGTTCATCAGGTCCGTGTCCCCGAACCGCGTCGCGAATGTCAACGCCTGCTCGGAGACGGCCTCGGACTTGGCGGCTTCCCCTGCGAGAAAGCTCTGGAGCCCTTCCAGCGCCAGGAGGTACCCCTGCTCCACGCAGTCCGGCTCCCCGGCATCGAGGAGCCGCTGTGCCCTCGCCATCCAGCCGGCGCCACGGGCCCACTCGCCGCTCAGAACCAGGTCGAGGCCAAGCCAGAACACGCAGCGGACGGCCCGCGGCCCGTCGCCACGGGTCAGCCACGCGTGGTGGGCCCTGGTCCACAGGTCGTCGCTCTCGGAATCCCTGCCGACCAGGTGCGCGGCGAGCGCGAGCCGCTCAAGGTCCTCCGGATCGAGCGGCTGGTGCCGATCGGCCTCCGACAGGATCGCGAACACCTCGCCCCAGGCGCGCCGCGCCAGTGCTTCGTCGGCTGCCTGCAGAGCTGCGGCTGGCTTCATGGGTTCCAGTCTCCCCGCCACGGGCTGTCCGCGACGAGCGGCCTCCGCGACGCGCGGCGTGGTGCCGAGCGTTCGCGGAGGCCGCCCTGCCCGGTTCAGGAAGCGGCCGGCCCCGTCTGGTTGATGACCGCGAAGACCCCGCCCTGCGGATCCTGCAGGACGGCCATCCGGCCCGCCATCATGTCGAAGGGTGGCTTGAGGACATTGCCGCCGGCCCGGACCAACGCGTCGACCGTGCTGTCGGTGTCGTCGACGGAGAAATACGTCAGCCAGTGCGAGGGGGTGCCCGGCGGCACCTCGATCCCGGCCAGGTTCTGCATGCCGCCGACCATGCGCCCGCCCGCCGAGAGTGAGAAGTAGCCCTCTCCGCCTTCCATGGGAGCGGCCTGGATGCCCAGTGCGTTGGCGTAGAAGGACGTCGCGGTCTCGGGGTCGCTGGTGTTGAGCTCGTTCCAGATGATCGCGCCGGGTTCGTTGACGACGCCGGCGCCGCGGAAGTCCCGCCCCTGCCAGAGGCCGAAGACGGCGCCCGTGGGGTCGCTCACGATGGCCATCCGGCCGAGCTGTTGCACATCCATGCCCGGCATCTGCACCTGGCCGCCGCCCGAGGTGACGGCGCTCTCGGTGGCGTCCACGTCGGCGGTGGCGAGGTAGGTGGTCCACACGGGCGGCGGCACGGGGTCGGGCCGGCTGCCGTCCGGGTTCATCGCGGCCATGATTCCGGCGACCGGCTTGCCGTCCATGGTGCAGACCGCGTAGCCCCCTGTCTCCGGCGGTCCGACCTCTGCCTGCCAGCCGAAGAGGTCACGGTAGAAGTCCAGAGCGGCCTGCTGGTCGGGGACCATGAGATCCACCCAGCAGGGCGTACCGGGTGGGTAGGGACCGGTGGCATCGGGCATGACGGGGCCTCCGTGGCGATGGGTCGTTCCGACGTCCACCTTTGCCCGGCGGTCCGCCTCGCCATTCCTTGAGGCCGTACGCGGAAGCCGTTCGGGTGCGGCCAACCGGAGACCGTCGGATCGGGCGGCCACACCGTTTCCGCATCGGCCCGATACCGCGTCACACCCCGTCGGTCCGCGCCTCCGCCGACCGCGCCGATCGCGGTCCCGGCCGACGGCATCCACATGACATTTCGGCGAATGAAGCTGACCTTCCAGTTATCGGGTCGTGCAAAATATTCGGGGAAACGTGGAACCGAAATCCGGAATGTTGCATTCTTAACTACCCCGTCGAGATATTTCTCGACAAGCGCGTACCTCTATGGCACTCTTCAACGGAGTCGTCATCTCGGGGGACACATTGACGGCAACGGGGGGAGACGTGATCTCTTCTGCATACCTGCGCCCGACCAGCGTAGGTGTTGCAATCATGGGCTCTCACAATCTCTGCGCGCGTCGCGCGTCCGCGTGCCCACAATCAACGGGGTTAGATTTCAGTGATAGCGGAAGAAGTCTACGATCTGGTGATGGATGACTTGTTCATCCGAGCCGATCATCTGGCGCCGGGGAGCTCTGTCTTCCTCAAGCTCGAGGGTCTCAATCCGGCAGGATCGGTCAAGCTCAAAACCGCCGTGGCCCTGGTTGCCCAGGCCGAGGAATCGGGACGCGATTTCCCTCGCACCCGACTGATCGAATCGACATCGGGAAATCTCGGCGTGGCGCTCGCCATGGTCTGCGCGGCGAAGGGATATCTCCTCACCTGTGTGACCGACCCGAATGCCAACGCCCAGTCGTTACGCCTGATGAAGGCGCTGGGGGCCGAGGTCGTCATGATCGACCTGCGGGACGGCAACGGCGGCTTCCTGCAGTCCCGCATCGACTACATCGGCGAGCGCCTGCGGCGCGAGCCCGACACCTACTGGCTCAACCAGTACGCGAACCCGGCCGGCCCGCGGGCCCACCGGGAACGCACGGGGCGCTCCATCTTCGAAGAGGTCGGCCACGTCGACCACGTCTTCATCGGCGCCGGAACGACCGGGACCCTGATGGGCTGTGCGGAGTTCTTCCGGCAGCACAGTCCCGACACTCGGATCATCGCGGTGGATTCCGTCGGATCGGTGTCGTTCGGCGGCGCTCCGAGTCGGCGCCATATACCGGGTCTGGGCACCAGTCGACGGCCGGAAATACTGGACGAGACGTTGATCGACGAGGTCGTTCACATATCCGAGTCGGACGCCGTGGAAATGTGCAGAGCGCTCGCAGAAGAGCGCGGACTGCTGCTCGGAGGATCGTCGGGAACGGTTCTCGCCGCGGTCAGCGAAAAATCGAAGGACATTCCCGAAGGGAGCGTCGTGGTGGCCATCTCACCGGACTTCGGTGAACGCTATCTGGAAACCATCTACAACGACGCATGGGTGGCCGAGCGGTGGCCCGAAAATGAATACCGAAAGATCTCGGAAATTTCTCGGGTCCGAGCCCGGGCCTGAGGAGAGGAATAGAAACGTGTTCGACTTCGATGTGGTGGCGGGCGAGACCGTTCGCGACGTGCTCAGCAGCAGACGTGCCGAGGTCCTCGGTATCGTCGGCGACGCCTATCGCAGCCATGAGGCCGGGGAAACCATCAATCCGGATTCCTACTTCCTCCGGTTTCCCGAGAAGCCCGACTCCCGGATCATCGCACTGCCCGCCTACCTCGGCGCCGACGTCCAGCTCGCCGGCATCAAGTGGATCGCCAGCTTCCCCAAGAACACCGAGGCCGGAAACCCCCGCGCCTCGGCCGTGCTGATCCTCAACGACTACGAGACCGGCTACCCGGTCGCCTGCCTGGAGGCCGCGAACATCAGCGCCGCCCGCACGGCGGCCTCCGCCGCCGTCGCCGCGACCGCGCTGCGCCCGGGCGGCTTCGCCGGGACCCGAATCGCCATCGTGGGCGGCGGCGTCATCGCCCGGAACATCTGCGACTACCTGCACGCCGCGGGCTGCGCGCCCGACGCCTACCTCGTACACGACCTCCACCAGGAGTCGGGACAGGCACTCGTGGAGCATCTGCGCACCACACAGCAGTGCGCTGCCTCCTTCACCGACGATCTGGGCACCGCGCTGGAGGCGGAGACCGTGGTCTTCGCCACGACCGCGCTGGAGCCGTACGTCACCACTGCGTTCAAGCCGGGCCAGGTCGTGCTGAACGTCTCGCTGCGGGACCTGGCGCCCGAAGTGGTGCTGGCGGCGGAGAACATCTTCGACGACGTGGACCACTGCCTGAAGGCCAACACCTCGCCCCACCTGGCCGAACAGCTCACCGGCTCACGGGACTTCGTGACCGGGACGCTCGCCGGAGTCCTCAACGGCGACGTGGCGGTGGCCGCCGACCGGCCGGTGATCTTCTCGCCGTTCGGACTCGGTGTACTCGACCTCGCGGTGGGCGCGTACGTCCTGCAGCAGGCGCGCGAGGCCGGCACGGCCATCGCGATTCCCCAGTTCTTCGGGGAGACGCGGCGATGGTGACCACACAGTCCCCGGCCGCGGCCGAGCCGACCGCGCCGACCGGCGGGCGGCACACCACCCTCGCCGTCATCGGCGCCGGTTCGCGCGGCCTCGGCATCATCGAGCGCTTGGTCAGTCACTGTCTGGCGGATCCTTTCCCCGTCACCGTCCACCTGGTGGACCCAAGGCCCCTGGGCCCCGGATTCCACCTCGACGACCAGCCCGACCACCTCCTGCTGAACACCGTCTGCGCCCAGATCACCGCCTTCGCGGACGAAGAGATGGTCGAAGGTCCTGCCCGCGTGGACGGCCCGTCCCTCTACGAGTGGTGCCGTGCAAGGGGGTTACGCCTGGCGGCGGACGGATACACCGTGCGCGAGACGCAGGCGGGGGAGGGGACGGCGGACGGCCGGGAGATCCGGTCCAACGACTTCCTGCCCCGTCGGCTGCTCAGTGAGTATCTGCTCTGGGCGGCACAGCGGATCGTCGTGGCGGCGCCCTCGTGCTTCACGCTCGTACGCCACGCCACCACCGCCCGCGAGGTGCTGCCGGCCCCCGGCGGCGGGGAGGTCGTCGTCCTCGACGACGGGGGACGGGTGCACGCCGACGCGGCCTTCGTCACCGTCGGGCACCACTCCCTGTATCTGCCTGCCGAACCACCGCACGAGCCACGGTTGATCACCCGTCCGTACCCGCTGCCGAGGGCCCTGGACGCCATCGCACCTGGCGACCGCGTCGCGGTACTGGGCATGGGGCTGACCGCCATGGACGTCATCGCCTCCCTGACCCTGGGCCGTGGAGGCAGGCACGAGCCGGCCGAAGAGGGCGGACTGCGCTACATACCCAGCGGCGAGGAGCCGCTGATCGTGCTGGCCAACCGCTCCGGCCTGCCGTCGCGCAGCCGGCCCGTTCTCCATCCCGGGCGGGCCCGCTTCGTACCCCTCTCGCTGACGCCCGACCGGATCCAGGCGCTGCGTGAGGGGCGCTCCGACGGCCGGATCAACTTTGCCGAGGACGTGCTGTCCCTGGTCGAAGTTGAGATGGAACTCGCTTACTACCGAACGCTGTTGGGTCGTAGGTGTGACGACATCCTGGGCGTGGGTGCTGAGTTCGCCCGCCGCGTGGCCGAGTCCGGCTGCGACGGCCTGCTGGTCGAGCTGCGTGCGGAGCACGGCCCTTTCCCGCTGCAAGGTGTCCTCACCGACCAGCTCACCGACCGGCAGTGGCCTGAACAGGGCGACTACGCCGAATGGTTCACCCTGCAGATCGGCATGGACCTCGCCGAGGCCAGGGACGGACTGGGCGTGAGCCCCGTCAAGGAAGCTCTGGAGGTGCTGCGCGACCACCGCGACGCTCTCCGGTCCGTCGTCGATGCCCCGGGCGTCGACGATCCGTCGCTCGACTACTTCTTCGGCGAGTTCGCCGCCACGGTCAACCGCCTGGTGATCGGCCCTCAGCTGGACCGGTCGGTGGAACTGCTCTCCCTGCTGGACGCAGGAGTGCTCCGGGTCGGCCCCGGGCCTCGGCCCAAGGTCACCGCGCCCAGCGGACAGGGACCCTGGCGCCTGGAATCCACCTGCCTGGCCCGGCCCGAGCGTGTCGAGGTCGACCACGTCGTCCTCGCCCATCTCGCCGAGCCCGGCGCCGACCGGCTGCCCGGCTCGCTGCTCGGCAGGCTCGTCGCCGCCGGCCGCGTCTGCACCATGGCGAGTCGCGGCACCCGGGCCCCCGGACTGTCCGTCACCCGGGAAGGCCAGGGCATCGGCTCGGCCGGGGACGTGCAGACCGGGCTGTTCTTCCTCGGACCGCACACCGAAGGCTCCAGCTACTACAACCACTACGTTCCGTCTCCCGGCGCACCTTCCCGTGCGCTGAAGGACGCCGAACTCGCTCTCCGTACCGCCCTGCCCGCCCTTCCCGCGAGGACATCATGAGCAACCGCGAGACCTTTACCCCTTGGACCCGGGACTACCGTCCCGAGACCCGCGCCGCCCAGGGCGACGGCTGGCGCTGCCCGACCACCGGAGCCGTGCCACCCCCGATCGGGCTGGGCGCGACCTTCGCGCGGGACGACCGGTACAGCACCCCCGCCGGCTTCGCCTATCTGCGCGATCAGGGCACGCCCGGCTACGAACAGGTCGAGGATGTGGTCGCGGGCCTGGAAGGGGGCGCCGACGCGCTGGTGTTCTCGTCCGGGATGGCTGCGGCCACCGCCGTCTTCCAGGTCCTGCCCGCCGGGGCCCGCGTGGTGGTTCCGCAGACGATGTACTTCGGGCTCACGAAGTGGCTGCTGGAGTTCGGGGCCCAGCGCGGCCTGGAGGTCGTCCGCGTTCCGATGAACGATCTGGACGCGGTGGCAGCCGCGGTGGAGGCGGCGCCGACCGCGCTGCTGTGGGCGGAATCCCCGGCGAACCCCACCTGGCTGGTGACGGACCTGGCGGCGTGCGCGGAGATCGCTCACCGCGCGGGCGCCCTGTTCGGTGTGGACAACACCGTCCCGACCCCGGTGCACACCCGGCCCTTCGAGCTGGGCGCCGACCTGATCATGCATTCCGGCACGAAGTACCTCAACGGTCATACCGATGTCGTGGCCGGCTTCCTGGTGGCGGCGCCGGAGCACGCCGGAGACCGCGAGGTCCTCCAGCCCCTCTGGGAGCGTCTGCGTCTGCACCGGCGTCTTACGGGCCCGATCCTCGGCCCCTGGGAGACGTATCTGCTGATGCGCGGCATCCGCACGCTCTATCCGCGGATGCGTCAGATTTCGGCCACGGCCATGGAGGTCGCCGAGCACTTCGCCGAACACCCCATGGTCAGCCGCGTCGCCTATCCCGGTCTGCCCACCGACCCCGGTCACGAGGTCGCCTCCCGGCAGATGACCGGCGGCTACAGCGGGATGCTCTCCCTGCACGTCGCCGGACCGTGGCAGCGGTCCCTGCGCGCGGCCGAACACTGTGAACTGTTCATTCGCGCCACGTCTTTGGGCGGGGTGGAAAGTCTGATTGAACACCGATACACCTTTGAGGGACCAGACAGCACTTCTCCCAAGGACATGCTGCGACTGTCCATAGGTCTCGAGAATCCGAACGACCTCGTGGCCGACCTGGAGCAGGCCTTGGAACGCGCCGCTAAGGACGAATCTTGAGTTCTGACACCACCAACGCCGGCAGTGCCGGGGAGGCCGGTACTGCCGGTGCCGCCGGCACCACGGCCACAGCGTCGCCGCCGACCGGATCAGGGGCTTCGCCGGGCGGATCAGGTCAGCCGGCCGGCCGCTCCGGGCTGCTGCGCGACATGTCGCTGTCCGCGGTCCTCGCCGGGTTCGTGGCCGTCGTGGTTTCGTATTCCGGACCGCTGGTCATCGTCCTCGCCGCGGCCTCGGCCGGGCATCTGGACAGGGCGCAGACCGGGTCCTGGGTGTGGGCCATCTCCATCGGCAGCGGCCTGACCTGCATCGGGCTCAGTCTGCGGACCAAGATGCCGGTCATCACCGCATGGTCGACACCGGGCGCGGCCCTTCTGGTCACCAGCCTGGGGGCCTACTCCTACGCGGAGGCCATCGGGGCGTTCATCGTCACCGGCGTCGTGATCACCCTGGTCGGACTGACCGGTGTGTTCGGGTGGTTGATGCGGCAGATCCCCACGGCCGTGGTCTCGGCCATGCTGGCGGGCATCCTGTTCTCCTTCGGCACCGGTGTGTTCACGTCGCTGAAGACCGCACCGTGGATCGCCGGGGCCGTCCTGGTCGCCTATCTGATCGGCAAGCGGTGGCTGCCACGGTATGCCGTGCTGATCGCCCTCGCGGTCGGGGTGGTGTTCAGCGCGGCCACCTCACGGCTGAACATCCAGCTGGACCACATCGAGCTGGCCCGCCCCGTGCTGACCACGCCTCAGTTCACCATCGCCTCGCTCATCGGCATCGCGGTCCCGATGATTCTGGCCACTCTGGCGTCGCAGAACGCCCCCGGCATGGCCGTCCTCACCGCTTCCGGATACCAGCCCAAGGACCGGCTGCTGATCGGCTCGACGGGCCTGGTGTCCACCGCACTCGCGCCCTTCGGATCGCACGCCATCAACCTCGCGGCGATCACCGCGGCGATCTGCACCGGCCCCGAATCGCACCGCGACCCCAAGCGGCGTTACGTCGCCGGGGTCGCGTGCGGAGCGTTCTACCTCCTGATCGGTGCGTTCGGCACGACCCTCGTGGTCTTCTTCGCCGGCCTGCCGAAGGAGTTGGTCGCCGCCATCGCCGGAGTCGCCCTCTTCGGCGCGCTGGCCGGCGGTCTGACCGGTGCGGTGACGGAGGAGAAGGACAGGGAGGCCGCCCTGATCACGTTCCTGGCCACGGCGTCCGGGATGACCCTCTTCGGCATCGGGTCGGCCTTCTGGGGCCTGGTCTTCGGTGTCGTGGCGCATCTCGTGCTGACCCGGTGGCGAGGGCGCTCGGCCACCGGCTGACCTCGGATCGGGCAAGCGGCCGCCCCGGCGTCATGCCGGGGCGGCCGTTGTCGTCGCCGGCCGCCCGTTCGCCGCGCGGAGTGTGTGTGGTCGAAGCGCCGTCAGCCGCGGTACGCCGTCCGGGCGGTCCGCCCGCTGCCGTGACCGTCCGCCCTTCTCGATGGGCACAGTCCCCTGGCGAGTCAGCGGTGGACGGGCCGCGTGGGCCGGGAGAATCTGGGACCGAGGCGGTGAGGACGGTGAGCGATGGGCGCGGCAGGGGCCCGGTGACGGCTGCCCCGGCGGGCCGGCCGGAGCAGCTTCCGCCGTGGACCCTTCCTTCCTGGTACACCGCGGCGGCCCGACTGTCGCTGCTGATCCCGTTGGTCATCACGCTCGCCGCCGGTTCGCTCCCGGATCCCGTCACATTCGTCGTGCTGCTCGTCGTGTACGCGGGATGGAGCGTGCTGCGGGCTCTATGGCTCCGGGGGCGACCGGTCGCGGCAGGCATCGCGGCCCGTGGGCAAACTGCGGTGGCGGTCGTCGCCGACCTCGGGCTCCTCGTGGGCTTGACCCTGGCCTCCGGCGGACCGGACTCCCCCGTGCGCTTCGCCTTCTTCGTCTGGCCGGTGGCCACGGTGTTGTGGCGCCTGCCCAAGGCGACAGGCGCGGTCGGCGCGGGCTGTCTCGCCGCCTACGTCACGATGCTCGCCGCCTACGGTTTCGGGGGCACCCGTGCCACCGAGGGCGACGCCGCGGCCGAGGCCTCGCTCCTGCTGTGGACGGCGCTGGTGTGTGTGCTGATCGCTGCGATCCTGGCGCTCCGCGAGCGGCAGGTCAGCGCGCTGCTGGCGGCACGCCGGGCGCTGCTGCGGGACGCGATCGCGGCGGAGGCCCGGGAACGATCCGTACTCGCCGACGCGCTGCACGACGGACCCCTGCAGACGCTCCTGGCGGCCGGGCAGGACCTCGCGGAAGCCACCGGCGCCGGCGGCGCGGCACCGTCCGTCCGCCGTGCGGACGAGTCCGTCCATCGGACCGTCCGCGAGCTGCGCGAAGCCGTATTCGCCCTGCACCCGCAGGTGCTTTCCGCGGCCGGCCTTGGGCCCGCGCTGCGCGCTGCGGGGGAGCGGGCGGCACACCGCGGAGGTCTCACCGTGCGCTACGACCTGCGTGTCTCCGGGCATGTGCCGGGCGAGGAGCTGCTGTACTCGGTGGCCAACGAGCTGCTGACGAACGTCGTGCGGCACGCGCGGGCGGCGACCGTGGACATCCGGCTGGAGACCCTGCCCGACGCCGTGCTGCTCACCGTCGCCGACGACGGCGTGGGAATCGATCTCGCGGCGGCTCGACGGAGCCCGGCCGAGGGGCACGTGGGGTTGGCCGGACACCGTGCGCGGCTTGAGGACGCGGACGGCACCCTGGACGTGGTTCCCGGCCCTGACGGCGGCACCGTGGCCCGGGTCAGACTCCCGTTCACTCCGGAGGCCGAGCGCGGCGTCACTGAGGACGGCGCCACCCCGGACGGCGCCACGCCCGGTTGATCCGTACGGCACCGACCCGAATCCTGCGGATCGCGCACCGCACGACATACGTCGCCGGGCCGCGCGCGACCGGCGGCTCCGCCCGCTTACGTCCCCTTGCCCGGTCCGGGGGCGTCACCTGCTCCATCGCGGCCCCCGGACCCACGCCCGGGCCGACTGCAGGCAGGACAACCTCGACCCGGGCACCGCCGCGGCTGCCCGGCCCGATCCGTAGCCGGCCACCCGCCGACTCCGCCGTCCGGCGGGCGATGTCCAGGCCCAGCCCGCTGGAACCCCGCCCGCTGTGGCCCCGCTCGGCGGCCCGCCCGTCGCAGATGCCGGCGCCGCCGTCCTCGACGACCAGGGTCACCTGAGACGGCTTGCGGATGACCGTGCTCGCCGTCATGGGGGTGTGGTCCGGGGTGTGCGTCAGCACGTTCTCGACCAGGACGTCGACCACCGCGGCCAGGTCCGTCTCCGGGATCGCCACCCGGGGCGCCTCCGGTGCCGTCCGCACCTGCCATGCGCGGCCCTGTTCCTGGGCCAGCGGCAGCCAGAAGTCGACTCGTTCGACGACGACACGGTTGAGGTCAGTGGTGGCGGCCGAAGCACCGCAGACCTCCCCGCGCGCCTCCTTGATGACGGCGCTGAGCTGCCCTTGCAGGCGTGTCACCGCCTCCAGCATCCGCCGCGACTCGGCGGGGTCGGACAGCGCCTCGGCCTGCAGCATCAGCGCGGTGACCGGAGTGCGCAGCCGGTGCGAGAGGTCCGCGGACGCCTCCCGCTCGCGTGCCATCAGATGCGCGACGCGGCCCGCAAGGTGGTTGAAGGTTTCGCCCATCACGCGGAGTTCGGACGGTCCTTCCGGGCGTACGCGGGCCGACAGATCACCGGTGCTCAAGCGGCCGGCGGCCGCGACGAGCCGGTCCACCGGCTGCACGATGGACCGCCCCAGCCGCTCGGCGAGGAATACCGCGGCCAGGGGCAGCACGATGAGCCCCGCGATGACGGCCCCTCCGACGACGAGCAGGGAGTGCCACTGCCCCGATGTCTCCACCGCCACGGCGACCCACGCGGGCCGGTCGTGACGCGAATGGGTCGCCACCACGGCCACCCGGCTCGACCCGCACCACGACGTCCGGGTCTGCGGGCCGGCGTTCGCCCCGGCCCGCAGCACGCACGGTGTGCTCTGGCCGTAGACCTGGCCCGGCCCCATCGACACGACAACGCGAGCCTCGGACACCTGTTCCTCGGCGACGGAGGTGATCAGTGCCTCGTCACCGGCCTCGTGGTGGTGCACCGCACTGGCCATGATCTGCGCGTTCACCTGCGCGAGGTGGTCCACGTCGGTCAGGTAGCTGTGCCGTACGTAGAGAACGAACGGCGTCGCGAACAACAGCAGGCACACGAAGGCGCAGAAAGCGGCGAGCAGAGCGAGCCGCCGCCTCATGGTGGTGGCTCCACGAGTTTGATGCCGACTCCGCGCACCGTGTGCAGGAAACGCGGCGCGGCAGCCGTCTCGCCCAGGTGCCGGCGCAACCAGGAGAGGTGGACGGCGACGGTCTTGTCCGTGCAGGGGTAGTCCCCGTCCCAGATCTCCGTGCGCAGTTCGTCCTTGGTCACGACCCGGCCCGCGTTCATGGCCAGATACGACAGCAGGCGGAACTCCTTGGGCCGCAGGGGCAGGCTGCGCCGCCCCAGATGGGCGGTGTGACCGCGTAGGTCGACGGCCAGCTCGCCGACCTGCAGGTCTTCCTGCTCATCCGCCAGCCGGTACCGCCGGCGGACCGCGGCCATGCGCGCCTCGACGAGTTTGGCCGTGTACGGCTTGGTGACGTAGTCGTCCGCACCGAGCTCCAGCGCGCGGATGATCTGGGACTCGGCGTGCCGCCCGGACGCCACGAGAATGGGGACCTGGGTGCTTGACCGGACCATCTTGAGGAAATCGAGCCCGTCCAGGTCGGGAAGTCCGAGGTCGAGAATGACGAAATCAGGATTCTCGGAGACGGCCATGCTCATGCCGCGGTATCCGCTGTCCGCGGTCAGTACGTCATGGCGGCGATCCCGCAGGCAGTGGGCCAGCGATTCACGTATGTCTTCGTCGTCCTCGATGAGTACGATCCGCAACGGGTCCATCACTCCACTGAACATTGTCTGTGCACGTCGCGGCGCACAGGCCGCACGCACACCGCCGGTGTTCCGGCAACGGCGTCCTGCTGCGGCGGACCACCGCCGGACTGCCATGCTCACACGCGGCAATTAAAGGAAGGTAAAACGGGATCGGCGGCCGCCCGGCGGTATCCGTGGATCGCCGGGCGGCCTGCGTAACGGCGGCCGGGCGCCGCGTCGGGAATTGCGGTCGGCTTCGGAGTAACGGCTCAGGTTATGCCCGACGATAGAATTCCCCCACGAACGGGCAATGCGCTGCCTCTCGCCACCGGGCAGAAGGAAGGAGCGGGTGTGAAGGAGCCGGACCGTGTGACGGTCATCGTCGCCGACGACCACCCGGTCTACCGGGAAGGCATCGCCCGTGCACTGCGGGCGAGTGAGCGGCTGCGGGTCCTCGCCGAGACCGAGGACGGTCCCGGGACGATCGACGCCATCGCCGCGCACAGCCCCGACGTCGCGGTCGTCGACTACCGACTGCCCGGGGCCGACGGCATCGCCGTCGTCCGGGCCCTCGCCCGCGACGGGAGTCCGACCCGGGTTCTGCTGCTGTCGGCCATCACGGACAGTGCGGTGGTCTATCGCGCCCTCCAGGAAGGCGCCGCCGGATACCTGTCGAAGGAGGCCGAGCGGGCGGAGATCGTGGCCGCGGTGTTCGATGTGGCAGGCGGCGGGACGGCGCTGCCACCGGCTCTGATGGGTGACCTGGCCGGTGAGATCAGGGCCCGGGCGGCGGATGAGCGCCCTGTCCTGAGCGAGCGGGAGCAGCAGGTGCTGGTCGCCTTCGCCCGAGGCAGCAGCGTTCCCCGGATTGCCGAGGAGCTCTACCTGAGCACCAGCACGGTCAAGAGCCATGTCCAGCGCCTCTACGAGAAGCTGGAGGTCTCCGACCGTGCGGCAGCGGTGGCCGTCGCCATGCGGCGCGGTCTCCTGGACTGAAGCGGAGTGAGACGGCGCGGCGACCACCACCGTGCAGGTCGTCGCCGGGCTCCGCAGGGTGCTCACGCAGCGCACGGCGCCCTCCCTGCTCACGGTGCCCTCAGCCGGACGCCGACACCGTGCACGCTGTGCACGTAGCGCGGGCGGGCCGCGCTCTCGCCGAGCTTGCGACGCAGCGCCGAGAGGTGCACATTGACCGTCCGTTCCGCATGGAGCCGCCGGCCGTCCCACAGAAGCTCGGCCAGCTCGGCACGGCTCACCACACGACCGTTGCTGCGGGTGAGGTGGAGCAGCAGCCGAAATTCCGTGGGGCGCAGGTCCACTTCCCGTCCGTCCAACGTGACCCGGTGGCAGCGCACGCTGATCCGCAACCCGCCGACCTCGACATCCGGTTCGTCGGCGTCCCAGAGGTACAGGGTGTGAAGGTGCAGGGCGGCCAGTTCGGCCGAGCACGACGCGGGCATGTAGCCCGCCGCCCCGGCATGCAGCGCCGAAATGATCTGCTGCTCCTCGCCACGCACCACGACGGGCGCCGGGGCGCAACGCCGCAGGAATTCCTGCAGCGCGAAACCTTGGCGCGGCGGGAGATCCAGGTCGAGCAGGACGGCGTGCGGCTGACGTTGTGCGGACAGCCGGAGCGCCTCGGAGCAGCACCGGGTCAAGTGCACCGTGTGCCGTCTCCGCCGCAGGACGTGCAGCAGTTGCTGCCCGCGCAGGGAGTTGTCGTCGATGATCAGGAGGCGTGCCACGGCAGGATTCCACCTCGCTCTCCGTGCTGCCGGGCCGGGATCGGCGCGCGGCACCTGCCGGATGTCGGGTACCTCCAGCTTCGCCGCCGTCCGGTCCGGCCGGTATCCGTTGATCGGACGCCGACAGGACGATCCGTCCCCGCCGATCGGGGGAGGCCGATCGGCCCGGCGCCCCCAGTGCCGGTCCGGCGGGCTCGCGGTCATGATGCATGCGGTGTCCAGCCGGAAGGCGACACCGGCCGGCTGCACCTCGTGCGGACGGCACCGCGCTCCACGATCGCCGTGGCGCGCCGTCGGCGATCGCAGTCCAACCCTGCGCACATACAGATTTTGACCTGCGTGAAACCTGACAGGAGAGCATGGCGTGCGGAGCGCGAAGCGGGGCCCGCGTATGCGTGGCGGTTACCGCTTTCGTGACGCTCCCGCGGTCAGAGGCGGTGCGAAGGGGAGTGCCTGTGCGGATATTGATCGTCGAGGACGACACGGCAGTACGGGAGCTGCTGGCGCAGGGCCTGACGTCGCTGCACCACGAGGTCATCACGGCCGCGAGCGGCTCCACCGGTCTGGGCTCGGCCCTGACCTGGGGCCCCGACCTGGTCGTACTCGACCTGGGGCTGCCGGACCTCGATGGTCTGACGGTGTTGAGGATGCTCCGCACGGTCACCTCGGTCCCCATCGTCGCCGCGACCGGCCGGGAGTCGGAGAACCAGGTCATCCGGGGCTTGGAGGCAGGGGCAGATGACTACGTCGTCAAGCCCTTCACCGCCGCCTTACTCAACGCACGGCTGAACGCGGTGGTACGCCGCCGGCGCGGGGCGGAGGAGAAGGACAGCATGCGGGTGGGGCGGCTGGAGGTGGACTTGCGGGGGCAGGCCGCCGCGTTGAGCGGGCGGCCCCTGGAACTGCGGCCCAAGGAGTTCCAGCTGCTGGCCCATCTCGTCACTCACGCGGGCCGGGTGGTCGGCTGGCGCGAACTCCGTACCGAGATGTGGGGCAGCGATGTCCTGGGCGGGGACAAGACGCTGGCCGTCCACCTCTCCTCGCTCCGGCGTCATCTGGGCGAGTCGGCGGCGGCCCCGCGGTATCTGCACACCGTGAGGGGCGTGGGGCTGAAGTTGGTGGATCCCGCGGTCTGAACGGATGGGAAGCGGCGTGCAGCGGTAGGCAGCGGTGCGAAGAGCCTGCCGTGCCGGGGAGAGGCCTCGGCAGGTGGCGACACGACAACACGGGCGCGCCTGGCTCGTGGAGCCCCGCGGCCCTCAACGCGGCTGCTGAAAGCCCCTGTTGGCGGACGTATGAGCCGCCCAGCGCCGGAGGACCGTGAGCCCATTCTCCGCTATCCGCTCTCCGTCCTCGTGCAGGACGGTGACTCCGGCGGGCAGGTGGGGCGTCATGGCCTCAACGGTCGCCGCGTCCAGTTCGAGAGGGAACTGGAAGCCGTAGGCCGAGCCGAAGCGGAAGGCTCGGTTGCGGTAGACGCTCGACACGGCGAGCAGTTGCGCACCGACCGGCAGGGTGAAGGTGTCCTGATGCCAGTGGAAGACGGGCAACCTGCCGTCGGGACATGCCAGGAGCGGGTCCCGCATCCCCGCATCCGTCAGGAACACTTCGCCCACCCCGACCTCCTCGAGCCCGCCGGCTCGGACGTCCGCCCCGAGCGCGGAGGCGAGCAGCTGTGCCCCCAGGCAGACGCCGAGCACCGGGACGCCGCGGGCGACGCACGTGCGGATCAGTCGACGCTCCACCTCCAGGAAGGGGAAGCGTCCGCTTTCGGTGACGCTCATCGGGCCACCCAGGACGACCAGCCCGTCGATCCGGTCCGCGTCCGGCAGGGAGTCGCCCGCGTAGGAACGCACCACCGCGACGGTCAGACCCTGGTCCAGAAGTGCCTGGCGGATCAGCCCGGGCCCTTCGTACGGCACGTGTCGCACCACTGCTACGGCCATCAGGACAACTCCATTGAAGGAAGAGGAGGCAAGGGGGAGTTGGCGCACGCACTGACCCGGTGGTTTCTCCTCGACGTTCGAGCGGTGCCGAAGGCGCCGTGGGGTCCGAGCGGAACCGTTCGCGCGGGGAAGGGCCGGGCGGAGCGCCGCCATTGCGCGCCTGACGTGTGGTCACCTCATGCAAGCATGTCCGTTCACCCTCTGACAACTCAAGACGGATGTATGCGAACTCCCTTCTGCGCGGGGATTTGCCTTCCTCTAATGCTTCGTTAGTTTCCGCTGAGCGTCGCGCGTGATCTTCTTTGCGTGGTCAACCCCCGGGTATCTGTTCCTGTTCGCAAGTGACCTACCCGGAGGGCTCGGTAATTGAAACTCGGAGGCAACATGGCTGAAACGGTAGGAATGTTTGTCGGCTGCCCGGTCCTGACCCTTTGCCCGGTACAGGAGTTACCGGCGGGGTGGGCCCCCGGCGTTCCGGACGCTCTCCCCGACGGTTCGCCGCGAAGGGGTCTCCCGGGCGGGTTCAAGCGGACGGTGCCGGGCATCGCACACGGTTCACTCGGAATCCCGGTACCCGAGCGGAGGCGGCTCGACGCACTGAAGACGTACGGCAACGAGGCGTATCACACACTCTTCCCCCTCGAACTGTGGTGACGGGTCGGGAACATGAGCGAGTGGCGTCCGATCTCACGGAAGCGCCGCTCTTTCTGCGCCACTGGACCAGCTTCTCGGGGAACTCCCGTTCCGTACCGGGAAATCGCCGAGATTCTCTTCGTCATCATCTCGGGAATGCTGAGATCCGCGCCGCCGGCAGGGGTCCCCGAGGCGGTGCACGTCGATCCGGCGATCTACCGGACCATTCACGATCACGCCCGCGACGAGGGGCGCCACCATGCCTTCTTCGATCATTTCCTGCGGCTGGTATGCCGCGGCCGGTGGCCGAAGAGGGTGTCGCGGAAAACGTGGATGCGACTCAAAGATCAGCTGACCGGTGCCCTTTGTGGGCCCATTGTGCCAGAGAAGAGGAAGCGTGAAATCGAATGCGCAGCGCCCCTTGGAGGGCCCCGCAGGCGAACCATGGGCGGTCGGAGTGGTGCGCTTCGCGCTCGCCCTGGTGTACCTGTGGTTCGGCCTCCCGAAGTTCTTCGCCGGCGCGAGTCCCGCCGAAGACCTCGCCGTCGCCACCGTCGAGAAGCTGACCTCAGGCCTGATCGACGGGTCACCGGCCCGTCTCCTGACGGCGGCGGTCGAAGTGGGCATCGCCGTCGCGGTCGTCGTCATACCCAGAGCGGCCCTGGTGCCCTATGCGGTGCTCGGGCACGTGGCCGGGGCCTGCGCCCCGCTGCTGCTGTTCCCGGAGGTCACCTGGCGTTCGTTCGGGGTCGCCACCTTGGAGGGGCAGTACATCATCAAGAACGCACTCATCGTGGCGTCGGTGTGCGTGGCCTTCCCGCTGCGCGGTGCGCCGTGGCGTGGGTCGGGGCAACATCCGGCACTTCGGGACACGCCCGGTGACCGGGAGACGAGTCCGGCGGCGGCGCTGACGAGGTAGCGGGCAGGGGTGCCACGGAACCCGGGGCGGGGCCGGCGCATGCCGTCGGCCCCGCAGGGGCGTTCATGGCCCCGAAGCATCCGCGACCGGCCGCCGTGCAGGCCGCGATCAAGCCTCGCCGCGGCGGATCCGCCGGATGCACAGGACGACCGGGACCACCGCCACGAGCAGGCACATCACCGTCGCGGTGGCCTGCAACGGCCAGAGGTGCGACGGCGGATGAAACTCCGTCCAGGTGCCGGTCACGTTGAGGTGCCGGAGGCAGCCGGCCGTCCGCTCGACCCCGCAGATGTCGTCGGGGAGGCGGTCGCCGCTCACCGTCCGGTAGCCGCCGGCCACCCTCCAGCTCCGGGTGAGGAGGAGGTTGGGGAGTTCACCGCCCTGGGCGTTCCGGGTGTCGACCGGCCACAGCCCGCAGCGGACGTGGTCCAGTGCCCAGTACAAGCCGCCCACGATGACCAGCGTGACGGCCAGCGCGGGGACGGTGCGGCGCAGCAGGGCACCGGCCGCAGCCCCCACCAGGACCGACAGGACGGCAAGGGCCACCGGCAGCGGACCCATGACGAGGAACGGGACGGTGCCGTACCAGGCCGCCGGGCCCTGCACGTAGGGGGACACAGGGAGCCACCACCATGTGACTGCTGCCGCCACAACTCCCGTGGCCAGGGCGGTGACGGTGACGGCCAGGGCGAGTTCGACCACCAGCCAGCGAACGCGTGAGACCGACTGCGACCAGACCGTGCGAAACGTGCCGCTCTCCCACTCCCGGCCGATCAGCGGAGCACCGAGGAAGACACCGCAGAGCACGGGCAGCGCCGGCAGGGCAAGGCCGACATTGCGCAGTGGCCAGGCACAGGTCTGCCGGAGTGTGGCGAGCTGGGCGCAATGTTCCGGCAGGGCGGAGGGCGAACCGGTGCAATCGGCGAGGCGATGGGCTTCGATATAGGTGACCGCGCCGTGGTGCTCGAAGACGGCGTGGACGGCGAACACAACGGCGGTCGCCAGACAGACCAGGTAGGCGGTGCGTCGTTGGCGCCAGGCCAGCCAGAGCAGACCGCGGGTGTGGTGACCGTCGATGTCATCCGGGGCCGTGGCCCTCATGAGCGCTTCCCCCCAACTCGACACGGGACGTTTCGGTGATCATGGGTGGGGCGGCCGGGGCGCCCAGATAGGCGAGGAGCAGTTCCGCCAGCTCCGGTCGGGTGGTCGTCCACCTGCCGGGCACCGGATCGTCCAGCCGCACGATCGCCGAGAGCCTGCCGAGATGCTCCCGGCACGCGATGATCGAAGGGTGGGAGAGCAGTGACGCTTGCGACGCGTTGCCGGAGAGGTGGTGGTGCGCGTTGAGGATCCGGTCGGTCTCCCCGGCCAGGCGGAGGTTGCCGTGGCTGATCAGCACCAGGTGGTCGCAGGTGTCCTCCAGCTCCGCGAACACGTGGGACGACATCAGGACAGTCGTGCCGTGCTCGGCCGCCTGCTGCCGCACGATCCGGGCCAACTCCCGCCGCGCGGAGGGATCCAGATCGCTCATCGGCTCGTCCAGCAGCAGGAGTTCGGGGCGCGTACCCAGCGCGAGGGCGAGCGCCACCCGGGTGCGCCGGCCGCCCGAGAGCGCACCGATGCGGGCGGACAGGGGCACCGATCCCTCCTCGACGAGGCGTTCGGCCAGGGCCTGGTCCCAGTTGCCGTTCAGCTCCCGTCCGACGCGAAGCGTCTCCTCGACCGTGAACTGCCGGTAGAGCGGTTTGCGCTGCCCCAGGTATCCCACCCGCCGACGTGCGCGCGAGGCACTCGGCTGGTGGCCGAGCACGGTGACGGTGCCCTCGCTCGGCGCCAGCATGCCCGCGGCGAGCGAGAGCAGGGTGGACTTGCCGGCGCCGTTCGGACCGACCAGAGCGCAGATCCGCCCTCGGGGCAATCGGAAGGAGCAGTCACGAAGTGCCCAGCCCCGGCGATATCGGTGGCCAAGCCCCGTGGCGACCAGGGCGTCCGTGGCGTCCGTGGCATGAGCGGACGCTTCCGTGGGGCCGGGGGCGGCTGCTGCGTCGGTCACGTGTCCTCCAGGCATTCGTCGGTGACGCTGCCGGGGTGCCGGTGGCCGCTGCGCCTGGTCGGACCGGCGGGTCCCGTGGGGCCGCGTGGGGCCCTGCTGCTGATGGTCGGACCCGTGCATTAGCGGAGTACTGGAGGAAGGCCATCCAGTGATGAAATGTGCCGTTGCATACTGATTTATCCAGTCTCCCGGAGCGGGGACACGAAGCGGCCGGAGGCTCGGCGGCGGAGGAGCCGGCGGATGACGGCGCCTGCTGAGTCGTGCATTGCGTTCCGCCGGCCCCGATTTAGCGTTCCGTTGATCCTCCTCCGGCACCCTGGCGCGGTTCCCCGTCATCGTCCAGGAAGAGCGCTGCCCGTATGAGCAACCAGAAGAAGCCCGTCGGCGCCGGTGTGCGGCGCCCCGCGAGCGCCACCCTCCGCGCGCAGACCCAGCGCGCCAAGGAGCGGCGGACGCGCCGGCGGCGCGCCACAGCGGTCGCCTGCTGCATCGTGCCGCTGGCCGGTATCGGCGTCCTGGGCAAACTGCTCGCCGACCGCTCGGCCGACGATCCCTCCGTCGCACGGGCCGCGAGCGGCCCGGTCAAGGTCCCCGCAGGCGCCGCGCCGAAGGACCCCACCACCATCAGCTACGGCTCGGCGCGTGCCAAGAACACCCTTGACGTGTACGAGGACCCGCGGTGCCCGATGTGCGGAATCCTCGAACGGTCGGTGGGCAAGGAGGTGCGGCGCCTCGCCGAGCAGGGCACCGTCAAGGTCAACTACCACTTCGCGGTGTTCATCGACCGGACGGCCGGTGGAAAGGGATCCCGCTTCGCCGTCAGCGCCCTCGGCGCCGCCGCCGACCAGGACCTGACGTGCTTTCAGCGATTGCACGAGGAGCTGTTCGCCCACCAGCCCGACGAGACGGACGACGGCTTCGGGAACGCCGGACATCTCCTGGACCTCGCCGCCCGGGTCCACGGACTGCGTTCCCCCTCCTTCGACGCGGCCGTCCGCGACCTCAGGTACCTGCCGTGGGCGGAATCGGTCGGGAAGCAATTCCAGCGTTCGGGGCCCGACGGCACACCGCAGATGGAACTCAACGGACAGCGACTCGACGTCTTCAACGACCGTGGTGAGCCCCTCACTCCGAACGAACTAACCCAGCTGGTGCGGGAGCGAGGGGCCTGACCGCCGCGCCCCGGGCCCGGCCGCCGGTCAGCCGGCGTCCGGGTCGGCGTCCGGCACGGACGCTCCGTAAGCGGCCCGGACCCAGTCGTCGCGGTACACCGTGTCGAGGTAACGCTCGCCCATATCAGGGGCGATGGCCACGGCCGTCGTGCCGGGCGAGGGCCGCGCGGCCAGCCACTCGGCGGCGCCCGCGGTCACCGTGCCCGAGGAGCCGCCGAGCAGAAAACCGCACCCCGCGAGCTGCCGGCACATCTGCACCGTCCGAGCCTCCGGTACGTGCACCACCTCGTCGACGATCGTCCGATCCAGCAGAGGTGGCCGTACTCCGGCTCCCAGACCGGGAATGCGGCGCGGCACGGGCGGTCGGCCGAACGACACCGAACCGACGCTGTCCACCGCGACGATCCGCACGCCGGGACGGTGCCGCCGGAACCAGCGGGCGCAGCCCATCAGGGTGCCCGTGGTGCCCGCGCCGACGAAGAGCACATCGAGACGAGGGAACTCCGCGGCCAGCGCCGGCGCCGTCGTCTCGTAATGCGCCCGCCAGTTCTGCCGGCTGGTGTACTGGTTGAGCCACACGAAGTCCGGGTGCGTGGCGAGCAGTTCGCGCAGCGCGCTCAATCGGGCACCGAGCAGGCTGCCGTCCCGGCCGGGCTCGTCCACGACGTGCACCGTCGCCCCGTACGCAGCCATCAGCTGCCGCGCGGTCCGGTTGCAGTTCCGGTCGGTGACACACACGAAGCGATATCCGCGGCTGGCCGCGATGACGGCGAGTGCGATGCCGAGGTTGCCCGACGAGGACTCCACCAGCACCGAGCCCGGACCGATCACGCCTTCCCGCTCCGCCGCCCGGACCATCGCCGTTGCCGCCTTCAGCTTCACCGAACCGGCGAAGTTGAAGCCCTCGCACTTCAGATGGAGGCCCAGTCCCAGCGGCCGTCGCAGATCGATGTAGAGGTGTTCCTCGTTGTAGTCCAGGGGGGTGGAGATGATCGGCACATTGGGCTCCGATGCGAGGTGGGGCAGGGGCGCGAGCGGCAGGCGGGCCGTGCCGCGTCGCTCAGGGCCCGTCGGGCAGGAAGTCTTCGACGACCGTGTCGTCGCCCGCGGCCCGGGCCCGGGCCAGCACATGGGCCGCCAGCGCGAGATCCAGGACGCCGAGCCCGAAGGGCGAGAACACCACCGGCCCGGCATCGCGCACCCGCAGCGTGCCGGTCAGCGCGTCGTGGAGCGTCCCGGCCACCAGATCGCTCGTACCGAACTGCTGGGCGGCCAGCTGGAGGGACGTGCCCTCGCGCAGCGCATGATCCAGATCGTCCACGACGTTCACGGCCCCGCGCAGCACCTCGGGAGCGAAATCGCGCAAGGAGAGGTGAAGCACCAGCGGGCCGTGCGCGAGGTCACGCGGATCCGTCAGATGCGGTTCCCCGGCGACGGTGGCCACCAGCACCAGGTCGCTCTCCCGCAGCACTCCGGCGGCGTCGGACGCGACCGTGGCCTCGCCCGTGGCTGGCACCGCCGCCAGCTCAGCCGTCAGGCCCGCGGCCCGCCCCGCCGAGGTGTCGTACACCCGCGTGGCGTCGAAGTCCCAACCGTCCGCCGTGAGATGCCGGATGACCTGCCGGGCGATCAGACCGGCGCCGATCACCCCGAGCCGCCGTGGCCGCGGCCGGTGGGCCGACAGCCGGCCGGCGGCGAGGACGGCCGACGCCGCGGTACGTGCCGCGCTGATGAGCGAGCCCTCCAGACAGGCCACCGGACGCCCGGTCGCCTGGTCGTTGAGGAGGATGACGGCGGAGGCGCGTGGCAGGCCGGCGGCAGGGTTGGCGGGCACGCTGGAGATCCACTTGATGCCGTCGACCCCGGCTCCACCGCCGAGGGACGCCGGGAGCGCGATGATGCGGGCGTCGGGGCGGTCCGTGAAGCGGAGGAACGCCGAAGGGGGGTTGACGGTGGAGCCCGCGCCGTGCAGGCGGTATGCCTCCTCGACGACCTGCGCGGTCTCCCGCTCCCGGCCCCGCAGAACCGAATCGACCTGCGCGGCGGTGACGACGCTGAAGCGGTGGGGGTGGCATGTGTTCATGGGGTTTCCTTCCGTTCCTCGATCGGCGGCCGACGGCCTGCTACGACGGTGCGGTTCCGGAGCGGGCGGCCGATGGGCGCGATGCCGGGCAGCGCGCGCCGGGCGGCGCCCCGTGACACCCGCAGCGCGTCCCAGCCGGGGCCGCGGGCCGGCAACAGGTCCGGGGACAGCAGCACTTCGCCCGCGTGGACCTCGGGGAGGAGGGCCCGCCGCAACAGATGGGAGGCGCACTGGATGCCGCTGATCGCGACGCCCGTGATGCCGCTGCCGTACCGCCCGCTCTGTCCGACGACGAACAGTCCCGGAACCGGCGTGCGGTGGTCCGGGCGTGCGCCCTGCTGCCCCCACCTGGCCAGGCCGTACGGGGTGCCGCCGGAGGAGCCGGTGAAGCGCTGGTGGGTCAGCGCGCCCGCGTATTCGGAGTGCACCAGATGCGCGCGGACCGGCCCCAGCGCCGACTCCGCCGCATCCAGCAGCAACTCCCGCATCCGGGCCTTCTCGGCTCGATACGCAGGATCCCGGCGGTAGTTGCCGCCTTCCCCGGGAGTGAACCCGGGCGCGCAGGGGGTCATGATCTGAAGGTTGTGGTAGCCGGGCGGACCGGTGTGCGGGGAGCCGGGGTCCTTGGCCGAGGCGGTGGAGACGAAGACGAAGGGAAGGCTGCGCGGGTGCCCCGACGACAGCTCCTCGTAGGCCGCGTCGATGTCCCAGCCGCGGTGCCACCACAGGTTCGCCGGCAAGGCGCGGGGGAAGGACGGCGCAAGCGCGGCGTAGAGGACCGCCACCGGGTGGCGCATGCGCGCCGTACGGGCTCGCCGCACGTACTGCGGGGGGAAGTGCTCGGGCCCTGTGAGGTCGAGCACCGTTCGCAGGTAGTCGGCGCCGGAGACCACCAGGGGAGCTTGGACGCGACTCCCGTCGACCAGCCGCACCCCGGCGGCCCGGCCGCCCTCCACGAGGATGCGTTCCACCCGGGTGCGGGTGCGCAGTTCGCCGCCCGCGGCCTCCAGCGCCTCGACGAGTGCGGCGGCCAACTGCTGCCCGCCGCCCTCCGGATAGCTCGCACCGCGCAGGTAGTGGTCGAGGACCGCGACATGCCCGGCGACATCCACACCGGACGGCGGAGCCCCGTAGTTGCCGGACTGTGCGGCGAGCGCCGTCCGGGCACGGAGGGACAGCGCGCAGTGCGCGAACAGCGCGGCGAGCGGCCGGCGGGCCCAGCGCAGCACTCGCGGCGGAGCGCCCGCCGGCGCCCCCTGTCCGCCTCCCGGCCCGGAAGGGGAGAGGAGCGAGGCACGCTGCACCGCGCCGAGCCGCGCACAAATGCCGGTGAAGGTGCGGATGCCGTCCGCGTCGCCGGGGAACGCCGCACACATCCGGTCGGTGTACGCCTGCCAGCCGGCCGGGACCGTGATCGTCGTGCCGGGGAAGGACAGCACGTCGAAGCCGTCGGGATCCAGCTCCCGGAGCCGCACCCGGCCCGCCAGCCCCAGCCCGTGCAGCACCGCGGGGAGGATGCCGCCGGGGCCGCAGTCCCCCAAATAGTGCACGCCGACGTCGAATTCGAAGGCACCACGGCGCCGGAAGACCTGACTGTTGCCGCCGGCGACATCGTGCTGTTCGAGCACGAGCACCCGCCGCCCCGAGGCGGCCAGGTACCCGGCGCACACCAGGCCACCGATGCCGCTGCCGACGATGATCGCGTCGTACGCCGCCTGCGGTGCGCCGCTCATGCCGACGCGTCCGTCCGTGCGGGCGCCGCGTAGCCGGGCGGGCCGCCCGAGGGGAAGGGCTGGGCCGCCACCGGAAGCGGGCGGCGCGCCGCGAGCGCGAGCTGGGTGCCGGAACGGGACAGCGGGACGCTGCAGATCCACCAGCCGGCCACGGTCTGCCGCCACCCCGGATGCCAGGACGGCAGCGGGGCCAGGCGCTCCGGTCGACGGCCGGCTCTCCCCTGCGCCTTCAGCAGGGCCTCTGCCTCCGCCCATTCACGTATCGACGCGGGCGTCCCGGCCGGGTGTCCCAGAAGGGCGCCGAGCCGGGACAGGGCGTGCCTGCGGGGCACCTCGTGCTGGACGTCGATGCCGACCCAGCCGCCCCTGGTGAGCGCCACGGCGCCCAGCGCGCCGGAGTGCGACACCGACGCGTACCAGCCCGCGGCAGGCCAGTGCCACCGGCCGTCGGGTGTACGGGCGGGGAAGTGCAGCGGCGGTGGGCAGCTCTCCCGGGCGTCCGCGGGGAGCGCGCCGCCCAGCGGCGCGGGAAGCAGCCGGCCGTGCCCCGCCGCTTCCGTTCCGCTGTCGCGCACCTGCTCCACGGCGCTGCGCAGCAGGCTCATTCCGTCCGGGCTGGTGTGCCGCCCGAGCGGATCCCTCGGCAACCCGTCCGTCCGGCTGAGCACGACATGGATCACCTGCCGCCCACCGGGCGCTGCGGTTTCCGCCGCCGCGGGTGCCCGGCTCACCGGAGGAACCTGAAGCGCGGCAGGGCCACGGCGAACAGCACGGCCGCGAGACCCACCAGCAGCCCCGACGTCAGCAGCACGGCGGGCAGATCGGCGCCCCGCACCAGCACATCCTGGAAGGCCTGCAGCGCGCGGCCTTGTGGTGTCCAGATGGTGATGTCCTGCATGAAGGACGGCATGAACACGGACGGCACCATGCAGCCGCCCAGGGCTGCCAGGACCAGCACGGCGATGGTCCCGATCGAATTGACCTGCGTCTCGGTGCGCGCGAAGGACGCCAGGAGCAGCCCCATCGCGACCGCGCAGCACGCGGTCGCGGCGGCGATGGGCAGCAGAGCCACCGGATGCTCGCCCAGGTCCATGCCGAACACCCAGTGACCGAAAGCGGTGAGGGTGGCGACCTGCACCAGCGCCACGAGGAAGTAGGGCGTGATCTTGCCGAGCAGCAGCCGCCATCGAGGCACCGGGGAGGACAACAGCCGGCGGAAGGTGCCCTCGCGCCGTTCCGTCATCAGCGATCCGGCCATGACGGTGACGATGAAGAACACGTACATCACCGTGTAGGCGGGCACGTTCTGCTGATACACCGTGGGATAGCGGGGCGGCGTCATGCCCTCGGGGTACGACACCTTCGCCTGCACTTCGGGCACCGTCAGCCGGGACAGCTGACTGCGTAGTTCGGCGCGCCGTGCCGGGTCGGTGCTCGTGCGTATCTCCCGGGAGAGGGCCGACGCCGCCCGTGTGTGCACCGCGACGCCGCGCACCGCGCCGTCCACGGCGGACTTGAGCGGGTCCACCGCCTGACGCGCGGCGCTCGGATCGACGATCAAGGAGACCTTCGGCGTGCCGCCATCGCCGACGTCGTCCCCGAACCCGGCCGGAATGACGACGGCGAGCGACTGGTCACCCTTGCGCACCTGCGCGGACGCCTGCGCTTGAGTGAGGGCACCGCCGCTTGCGTCGTCCGTCACCACTCGCAGGTCGTCACTGCCGCCCAGCGCCCGGGTCACCGCCCGGGCGGGGACGCTGCCGTCCTGGTCGACGACGGCTATCCGCAACTTCGGTGCGTCGGAGCCGAGTTCGCTGAACGAGCCGCCCAGGGCGAGGCTCATGACGGTGATGAACAGCACGGGGGACAGGAAGAGCGTGACGAGCGCTGCTTTGTCCCGCAGCAGAACCCGCAGTTCCTTGCGGATCATCGCGAACATCAGTGTTCCTCCCGTATGTCACGGCCGGTCAGGTCGAGGAAGAGGGACTCCAGCCCCGGCCGCTCCAGACGCACGCCGGCCAGGGAAAGCCCGTGCCGGGCGGCCGTACGGGACAGGTCCCGCAACAGCCGATCGGGGGCGGTGGCCTGGACCCGCAGGACCGGGGTCCCGCCTGGTCCGGTGGTGACCGAGACCTCGCCGGCCCCGCGCAGCGCGTCGGCCAGGGTGTCGATCCCGTCCGTCAGGGCGGCGAGTTCGGACCGCGACGGGCTCCAGTACAGGACACTCCCGCCCAGTGGCGCGACCAGTTCCTCCTGGCTTCCCTCGGCCAGTACGCGGCCCTGGTCGACGATGACGACGCGGTCGCACAACTCCTCGACCTCGGGCATGTAGTGGCTGGTGTAGACGACCGACATCCCGAGGTCGGCACGCAGGGCCCGCACCGTTTCGAAGATCTGGTTCCGGCTCTGCGCGTCCACCCCCACCGTCGGTTCGTCCAGGAACAGCAACCGCGGCCGGTGCAGCAGCGCCGCGGCGATGTTCACCCGGCGCTGCATGCCGCCGGAGAAGCCGGTGACCCGGTCGGCGGCGCGGTCGGCCAGCGCCACCACCTCCAGCGCCCAGGCGATCCGCGACGCCCGTTCCTGGCGCGGCACCCGGTACACCTCCGCGAAGAACTCCAGGTTCTGCCGGGCGCTCAGCGACGGGTACAGCGCGATCTCCTGCGGGACCACGCCGATGAGGGGCTTGGCGCGTGCCGGAGCCGCCCACAGGTCGTGCCCGCACACCGTGACGGTGCCGTGGTCCGGGGGCAGCGCGCCCGTCAGCATGGCGATGGCGGTGGACTTGCCCGCACCGTTCGGGCCGAGGAAGCCGACGATCTCCCCCTCCCGCACGGACAGGCACAGGGCCGCGACGGCCTGCCGGTCGCCGAATCGTTTACCGAGGCCCTCCGCTTGCAGGGCGTACGGCGTGGCCCGTGCGGGAGTGGTGGTCATCAAACCGCCTCCTTCGATACGACGAGCGAGAGATAGCTCCCGCCGTAGGCGAAGCCGGAGATCAGGGCGTGGCCCACGTCCGAGCGCAACCCGCCCTGCGGAACAAGACCCGGCAGCTTGACGGGTGCCGAATCGATGCCGCGCGTGCCGGGAATCCGGCCGTCGCCGAGTGC
Organism: Streptomyces sp. NPDC048248; assembly: GCF_043201875.1. Taxonomy (NCBI): domain Bacteria; kingdom Bacillati; phylum Actinomycetota; class Actinomycetes; order Kitasatosporales; family Streptomycetaceae; genus Streptomyces; species Streptomyces sp. NPDC048248. Next base: position 399,555 of record NZ_JBICZL010000001.1, on the reverse strand, counting down.
GGAGACCGCGGCCAGCAGGCCCAGTCCCGGAGCGGAGCCCGAGGTCTCGCCGAGCACCGCCTTGGGCGCGACGAGAGGGCGGGAGGCCAGGCCCGCCGCGCGCAGCGCGGTGGTCTCCGTGTCGTCCACGGCCGGCCGGCCCATGGCGGCGCACACCACCATGCCGACGTCGTCCGCCGAGATCCCCGCGCCGTCCACCGCTCCGCGCAGCGAGCGGGACCACGCCTCGCCGTCGGGCCGCAGCCCGGCGATTCCGCTGTCGTCCGAGGCGAGGCCGAAGGCGGCGACGGTGGCCAGGGGCGCGGCTCCCGCTTCCTGCGCCGAGGCGTAGGACTCCAGGGTGACCGCCACGGCCCCCGCACCGAGCACGGTGCCGTCACCACCGAAGGGCCGCACCTCCGTGTCGCTGAGGAAGCCGGGGATCTTGACATGACCGGCCAGGAGGGCCGCCGGGCACTCGTCGGCCACCACGACCACGACGCGGTCGGCCGCTCCGCGGGCGATCAGACGGGTGCCGTAGTGCAGGGCGGTGAGCGCGCTCGTGCCGCCGGTCGACACGGTGGCCGTAGGGCCGCGGAACCGGTGCAGAATCGCCAGATGCCCGGCCGCGGCATTCACCACCGTGTTGGGGAAGTACCGCGGATTGGCTCCGGCCGCCCCGTCGTTGAGCACCCCGCGGTGGAACTGCTCGACCGGAGTGATCGGCGCGAGGCCGGTGCCGAAGATGAGACCGGTGGTGTCCGCGCGGGCGCGGTCCGGGCGGCCGTGCCGCCGGTGCAGCTCCGCCACCGCGGCGGCCGCCAGCCGGCTGGTGGGGTCCATGCGACGCAGGACCGACGGGTTGATGCCCGCGGTGGCGGCCGTGAGGTCCACGACCCCGGCCGGGCGCGATCCGTAGCCGGGCACCTCGATCCGCTCCCCGTACACGGACACTCCGTCGTGCAGTGCCGCCAGCAGCGCGTCGTGGCCTGCGGCGGAGCCCGCCAGCCCCGCGATGCCGGTGATGCACACACGGCGGGGGGAGGCGGCGGCCACGGCGGCGGGCGGCGGCCCGCCACCACGATCCGGATCACGCAGCACCACCGCGGCGTTGTTGCCGCCGAACGCGAAGGAGTTCGACACCACCACACCGGTGGGACGCAGGGCGGCGATCTCCGGAATGATGTCCAGCCCGCTGGGGGAACGCGTCACGCCCGCCGTGTTGGCCGTCGGTGGCTGGACGCCCTCGCGGACGGCGAGCGCGCAGACCACGGCCTCGATCGCGCCGGCGGCGCCCAGGGTGTGGCCGAGCATCGACTTGGTGGAGCTCACCGGGGGCGGCGGATCGAACAGCAGCCGGATCGCCTTCGGTTCGACGCAGTCGTTGGTGGGGGTTCCGGTGCCGTGCCCGTTGATGTAATCGACATCGCCCAGCTCGTGGCCGGCCGAGGCGACCGCCGCGGCGATAGCCCGTGAGGCACCGTTGCCGCCGGGGTCGGGCGCGGTCTGATGGTGCGCGTCCGCCGACAGCCCGTACCCGGCGACCTCGCAGACCACCCGCGCCCCCCTGGCGAGAGCCGCGTCCTGCCGTTCGAGCACCAGGAAACCGGCACCCTCCCCCAGACTCAGACCGGCCGAGCGGGTGTACGGGGCGCAGGGCGCCGGATCCAGCGCCCCCAGACTGTTGAACCCGTGGAACGACAGGCCGGTCAGCGGATCGACACCGCCGACCAGCACCGCGTCGGCCTCGTCGCTCCACAGCAGTTCCAGGGCGTAGCCGATGGCCACGGCACCGGCAGCGCAGGCGTTGGACATCAGGGCACGGGGACCGGTGAAGCCGAGCCGCGCGGCCAGCAGGTCGGCGACGCTGTGCAGGCCGTACCCCTTCAACAGCCGTACGTCGGCGTGGCGGAGCCCCCGACTGCGCCACTGGGCGTGAAACCTCTCGATGCTGCGCGTGCTGCCGAGGCTGCTGCCGACGACCACACCGACGCGCTCCGGGGCGTACTCGGAGCAGGGCAGACCGCTGTGCTCGGCCGCTTCGAGCGCGGCCGCCCGCGCCAGGGTGAAACACCGGTCCGTGCCCGGCTCGTCCGCCAGCGGTGCCTGTCCGCCGAGACGGGTGACGAGCCCGTCGGTGTCGACCACATCGACCGGTTTGATGCCGGCCGCGCCGCGTCGCACCGCGCGCCAGCACTCGTCGGTGTCGCGGCCCAGGGCCGAGACCATGCCGAGCCCCGTCACGACGACCGGCTGCGGCTCTCTTCCTGGGTGCTCCTGCTGTCCGTCTGCCATGTCAGATTCCGATCCGTTCCGACCAACTGCGGGGGAGGACGGCGGGCGAGGAGACCGTGAGGAGGTCCACCGTCCGGCCGTCGGCGGTGGTGCCCTCCAACGGCACGCCGGGCACGTCGAAGGGCTTGTCGAGCAGCCCGTATGCCAGCTCCGTGGCGGAGCCGGGTGACGGCGCCACCCGGTGCACCGTCCCGACCCGTTCACCCGCAGCCAGCAGCGCGGAGCCCGTGGCGGGCCGGTCCCCGGCGGGGGCGGTGAGCAGCACCAGTCCGCGTCGTGGCGCACCGGCCGAGCGGAGGGCGGCCGCACCGCAGAAGTCGTCCTCGCGCTCCCAGTCGACCAGCCATTCGAAGCCGGCCTCCCGCACCGACAGGCCCTCGGCGCAGCTGAGTTGCGGATGGCGCACCTCGGCACGGGCCCGGTCGAGCCCTTCGGGGCCCACACTTCCGCCGCCGAGCGCCCGGGCCCGTTCGGCGACCCAGACCGCCGAACCGGCCTCCTGGGGGAAGACCAGCAGGTAGCCGTACTCGCCGGTGCTGCCGATGCGGGCAAGTACGCCGTCCGCCCCACCCGCATCGGGCAGCTCCACGGTGACCGCGCCGTGCAGCACGAGGCTGGAGATCTCGTACGGCACGAGCTCCTGCGCGATGCGCCAGGACCGTGGACCTTCGAAGGCGATCGCGGAGTGCGTGCGGGAGAGGTCCGTGATCTCCACATCGGTGATACCGGCCCCCGCGGCGACGGTTTCCAGCAGCCGCGCGAGTCCGGCCCGGGCAGGGGACAGCAGCAGACAACGGTCGGCGAGTTCGATGTGGGTGACGACGTCCCAGATGCTGCCGTCCTCGTTGAGCAGCAGGCTGTCCCGGGCGGTGTCCGGCTCCACGAAGCTGCTGTCGCGGGCCAGCGCCTGCTGCAGGAGGGTGGACCGCTCCAGCCCGCCGATTTCGACGAGTGCGCCGGATGTGGACGGGCCCGGGGAGTAGTGGCCCACGCTCTCGCGGAGCCGGAGGTGATCGGTGTGAGTGTCGTGGGAGAAAGAGTTCATCACTGTGGCTTCCTCATCGGGGGGATTTCACCGGCCGCGTTCGGGCCGGTCGGAGGACAGGAAAGGGAGGCCGGAGCGGAGCTGCCGGAGTGCCGGCGCAGGTGGCGGACGGCCGATTCCTCGTCGTCGGCAAGCAGCAGCGGCATCCGCGCGCTGAACGGCAGATGTGCCGGGCGGCGGGCGAACAGTGCCAGCAGGGGGCCTTGCGGTGCCCGCCGGACCAGCAACTCGTCCTCCGCGCGCAGCGCTGCGGTCACCAGCCAGCGCCCGTCGGCCAGTTGGAGCGCGGCCTCGCGGCACCACTGCTGCCATGACGCGGTGCGCTCCAGGCGCCACAGGTCACCGGGACCGCCGGACGTCAGTGCCCGCGCCTTCCGGCCGGACGCCGGGGTCAGCCACACCACCACGTCCTCGGCCCTGCCGCCCGGTTCCGCTGCCGCCGTCACCACCGCCGACCACGGCCCCTCCGCGCACTGGGCGAAGGACCAGGCCAGGGCCCCCGGGGCGGCTACACCGCCGTCCGTGGGCGCTTCGCCGGTCTCCGAGAGCACGCCCTCCGACGCGTCGAACGACCAGGCCGTACCGGGAGGGGACACACCCCAGCCGGCGCCGTGCCGCAGGTCCTCCCTGACGGGCTGCCGGGTCACCCAAAGGCCCAACCGCCAAGTCGCGTTGCTGCCGAAGGAGCGGAAGCGGGGGAACGGTGCGGCCAGTACGCGCACCCCGGACCTCCGCCAGGACACGATGCCGCCGCTGTCCTCACTCAGCAGCACCTCGTCGTCGCCGGCCGCCATGCGGTGCACCGGTCTGCGGGCCGCGGTCGCCGGAACCCAGCGTCCGGCCCGTCGCGCCTGTGCCGCCGACTCCCGGCGCGGCAGCGGGCGTTGCGGCACCGGCGACGCACCGCCCACTGGTTCGACACCCGGGACAGCCACCGGGATACGGCCTTCGGCTTGAGCGCCGCCGCGCGACACATCGACGCGGTAGGCACAGCCCGGCGCGGCGTCCAGCAGCAGAAGGAGGGATGAGAGCAGCCGGGCACGGGTACCGCCGTCCCACTCGATCGTCATCGACAGACCGGAGTACGGCGCCCACCAGGACAACCGCCGGTCAGACGTCACCTCGTGCCCCGCGGCCGCGAAGTCGGTGGCGTCCGCGGGCCACAGATTGCGGCCCGCTGGTGCACGCACCGCCTTGGGCGACTGCCCCGTCACGAGAACGGAGGAGCGCAGGCCCACGGTCAGGGCGGTTCGCAACGATGGCGCGCTCACCGGCGCCGGGTCCCGTACGGAGCGGGAATCGGCGGACGCCGGTGCGTCGGGCGTCCAGTACAGCGCCTGGACGAGGCTGCCGCCCCACAGCCGGGTATCGCGGGTCAGGACACCCCCGGGACGCCGCTCGGCCACCGTCCAACCGTCGTCCCACGACGTCACCTCCAACCGCCGCCCCGCGGCCGGCCTGCGCCATCCCGTCGCATACGGCGGGCCGTTCACCGGCCAGGGATCGGACAGCAACGGGCCGAGGTGCCCGTCGTGATGCAGCGTCACGTTGCCGTCGGCCGGATCGAGGGAAAGGCACAACCGGCCGCTCCACACCGTGGTCGGCCCGCTGTAGGCCACTCCGCCGCCGGGCACTGCCGGAGCGGGGCACGTCGACGGGCCCGGCGGCACCGCCCGGTCCTGCGCGCACGGTGCCTCGTGGACCGCGCCGTCCCCCACGGCCGTCGCGAACACCTCGCCCGTCCAGGGGTCCGCGTGCACCGCGACATGCGCCGCCCCGCACGACACCGCGCTGCGCACCGAGGGCCGGCCGAGCGCCCGCGCCGACCCGACGACGAGCCCCGGGCCGTCGACGCCGGTGATGACCCGCCGCCACAGTTCGGCGTGTGGCAGATCCGGGGGCAGCACTTCGGGGAAGTGCCTGCGGAGCAAGGACACCAGCAGCGGCACCTGGTTCACCAGCTCCACCGAACCGTCCTCGTCGGGCATCCCGGCCCCCACCACGGAGCAACCGGCCTGCAGATAGGCGGAGTACGCCGCGCGGTTGGCGGGGTCGGTGGTGAGGCGGATGGTGCGGATGCCGCGCTCGGCAAGCGGAGCGACGGCCTCGACGAACAGATGCGCCGCCGCGCTGCCGCCCCGGAGCTCGGGGATGAGGAAGAACATGTCCCCGAAGACCTCACCGGGGCCCGCGGCGCGCTTGCCGCAGCTGTGGAACATCCCGAGTGTGCCCCGCACCCGACCCTTCTGTTCGGCGACGAGGAAGAGAGCGGTGCCCCGGTCGGCCAGCTCCGTCCGCACCATCGTGGCGTCGAGCTTCCGGTCGACCCGGTTCGGCCCGTCCGGGTAGCGGTTGTAGAGGTGCGCGATACCGGGGGCGTCGGCCGCGCGGTACGGGCGCACCAGGAACTCACCGGATGCCATGGGACCCCCGTCCATCCAGAGGCGGGCGGGCGGCCTCGTCCGGCTCGGTCGCGGGCACCGCACCGGACGGGCCCCGCTGGGTGACGGTCAACGAGCCCTCGGCGACCGTCACGCCGTCGCAGCGGGCATCGACCGTGACCGCGGTGAGCCCCTGGAACTCCTGGCCCAGCCGCGTCGACAGCACGAGCTGGTCGCCCGGCACGACGAGCCTGCTGAACTTCATCCGGCGGATGGCGCCCAGATATCCCACCCGCCCGGCGGTGCCGGGGTCCGCCGCCGGATCAGCCCCGGTGCTCCAGGCAGAGGCGTACACCACGGCCACCAGCTGGGCCATCGCCTCGACGATGAGGACGCCCGGCAGGATCGCCTGGTCGGGGTAGTGCCCGGCGAAGCAGGCTTCGGCGACGGTCACGTTCTTGATGCCCGACCCCGAGACGCCGGGATGTACGTCGTAGGCCCGGTCCAGCAACAGCATCGGTGCCCGGTGCGGAAGCAGGGCCCGTATCCCGTCCGCGGAGAACGCGAGGGCGGTGCGGTCCGTGCTCATGCGGCTGCCCCGGCCATGGGGATGCCGCCGCGGCGTGCGATCACACAGTCGGCCAGTTTGTTGATCGAGCCGAAGACCTCGCGTTCGTCGTCCGTGATGCCGACGCCCAGGTCCTCCTCGATGATCACGACGATCTCCAGGGTGTCCAGCGAATCGAGTCCGAGGCCACGGCCGAACAGCGGTTGGTCGTCGCCGATCAGATCCGGCCGGATGGTGAGCCCGAGGCCCTCCGCCAACAGGACTTTCAGCCGGTGGTTGAGCGCCGCGCGTGCCGTGGCGCGGGCCAGCAGATCGTCGAACGTCATGCGGGTCATGCGAACTCCTTGAATGCAAGGGCCTGTTGGGGCCACTGGGCGGGTGACCGTCACGTGAGGAGGTGTTGTCACGTGTGGTCAGGGGAGGAGGCCGCCGTCCACCACCAGCACCTGACCGGTGATGTACGCGGCGGAAGGAGAGGCGAGGAAGACGACGGCGGCCGCGGTCTCCTCGGGGTGCCCGGCGCGGCCGAGCGGGACGGCGGACACCAGACGTTCCCGTGCTGCCGGGTCCATTCCGCGGAGCATGTCGGTCTCGGTGAACCCGGGAGCGACGACGTTGACGCGGATCCCGCGGCCTGCCACTTCGCGCGCGAGTCCCCGGCCCAGCGCCGCGACACCGGCTTTGCTCGCGCTGTAGTTCAACTGACCGGGAGCTCCCGACACACCGCTCGTCGAGCCGATCAGGACGACGGTCCCGCCCTCGCGGTACATGCACTTCACGGCCTCCCGGCAGGTCAGAAAGGCCCCTGTCAGGTTCGTCCGCACGACGTGCTCCCACTTCTGCACGCTCATGGTGGCGAGGTAACCGTCGTCCGTGATGCCGCTGTTGGCCACCGCGACGTCGACCTTCCCCCACCGGGAACGCACCGTGTGGAACATCGCCCGCACATCCGCTTCCTCGGCAACATCGCCGCGTACGACGATGGCCCGCCGGCCCATCGAGGAGATCTCCGCCGCGACCGCCTCGGCCGCGTCCGTGCGGGTGTGGTGGTGGACCGCGACGTCATGACCGGCTCGCGCCAGGGCGAGCGCGCACGCACGGCCTATACCGCGGGACGCACCGGTGACCAGGGCCACAGGAGCGTCGGAGGAGTGGGATCGTGCCGTCATGATTCCACCGCCCGAGCGCCCCGCGAGGGCGCGGGCCGGTTGCCGGGCGAACCGGCCAGCCGGCGGGTCAGTGCGGCCAGGGACGCGGGGGAGTCCACCACCGGCACCTGCGGCGTCCCCGGCATCTGACGGGCCAGTCCCACGAGGACCCGCCCGGGGCCGATGGCCACCACCGGCTCCGGCCTGTCCAGAAGGGCGCCGGTCACCTCCCGCCAGCGCACCGGTTCGCACAGGCCCCGCACCAGGTCGGCACGGATCTCGGAGACCTCGCAGGACGGGCGCCCCCGGGAAGGCAGCCCCACCGGAACCCGCGGGTCGTGGACGGTGACCGCTGCGACGGCTTCGCTCCACCGCTCCCGCACCGGCTCCATCAGCCTGCTGTGAAAGGCGTGCGAGACGTCCAATGCCTTGGCGCGACGGCCGACCAGGTCGGTGAACTCCTCCACGCGGCGCCGGTCACCGGACACGACGAACTGCCGGGGAGAGTTGTCCGCGGCCACATTGAGCCCCATCCGGACGGACCGGGCCATGAGGGCCACCCGTTCCCCGCCGCCCGCTGTGACGGCGCACATCGCTCCGTCCCCGGGAGCCGAAGCCATCAGCAGCCCGCGCTGCCGGGCCAGTGCCACGGCGCAGGCGAAGGTGAGGCTGCCGGCGGCGACGCAGGCACTGAGGGTGCCCACGCTGTGCCCGGCCACGGCGGACGGCGCCAGGCCCTCGGCCTCCAGCCCCCTCCAGATGGCCACCGATGCGGTCACCAGTGCCGGTTGCGCGTTCTCGGTGGCCCGCAGTTCCTCCGGGCTGCTGTTCCAGCACAGCCGACGCATGGGTATACCGAGTACGTCACTCGCCTCGTCGAAACAAGCGGCGGATTCGGGGTACGCGGCGGCCATCCCTCTGCCCATCCGGACGGCTTGGCTGCCCTGCCCGGGAAACAACGGGGATACCGCGAAGTCCGGTTCTCGTTCCTGGTTCATGGCGCATCGCGCCCTTCCCGCGCCTGCCGACACAGTCGCCTCGTCGCTCGGCCGAAGAATTACCTGCGCCGACTCCGTTGGTGGAGCCGGCGGCCTGTTCGGCCACGCTAGGAAGGCAAATGCCAAACGCGGGATAGAAGGGTATTAACGCTCGCCAATCACGGAATTGATCTTGCGCCGGGTCCTCGTACGGCGGGTTCGCAGCCCTTTGGATCAACACTTTCGGCAGGTCGGTGCGGCCCGGGAAAGAAGAGGCGCGAAGGAATGCTTACCCGGCTGCACGAAGAAGGGGGAGGGCCGCGGCGGCCGAAGGGGCTCCCTCGCCGGAGGCGGGAGCCTGCATGACCCAGAACCGCTGCAAGGGCTCGCCGCCCCTCTTCCCGAACCGGATGGAGGAGGGGCGGTGGGCACCTCGCGGAATGCGAGCACGGCCGTGATCAAGCGGCCCCCGGCTGCCGGCACGTCGATGACAGCGGCTTCATTCACCAGCTGTGGGGAATGTGGCCCGGGCATCGGGGTGTGCCTGTCATTCAGCAGGCGAAAATTTCTCAAACCGAAGGTGATATTGCGTGGCTCGTCCCCCGGATCAGAAGATCGCCGACGTCCTTGCGGCAATCCCCGGGAGTCCTTCGGCGTGCCACCGAATACGCTCGCGGGCAAGGTATCCCGTTAACTCACGGCGGGAGCTCAGGAGCTGGTGAGGATGACGAGTTGCCGGGTCGCCCGGGTCATCGCGACATAGCGGTCCACCGCGCCTTCGGTGCCCTCGCCGAGCGACTCGGGGTCGACGAGGACGACCAGGTCGAATTCCAGCCCCTTCGACAACTCCGGGGTCAACGACCGGACGCGGGACGTCGCACGGAGCGCTCCGGCCTGCATGTCACCGTTTCCGATGACGCAGGCGGTCCCGTCGGCATGCGCGGCGAGCCAGTCGTCGAGGATCGAGTCCAGATCCGAGAGGGATCCATGGATGACGGGGGAGTCGCTGCTGCGAACGGAGGTCGGCACATTGGCGTCCGGGAGCACCGCCCGGATGACCGGCTCGGCCTCCGTCATGATCTCTTCCGGCGTCCGGTAATTGATGCTCAGCGAGGCCACGTTGATCCGGTCGAGCCCGACCCGCTCCAGCCGTTCCTCCCACGACTCGGTGAACCCGTGCCTGGCCTGGGCGCGGTCCCCGACGATGGTGAAGCTCCGGGAGGGGCAGCGGAGCAGCAGCATCTGCCACTCCGCGTCGGTCAGTTCCTGCGCCTCGTCCACGACGACGTGCGCGAACGGGCCCGCGAGCAGGTCCGGTTCGGCAGCGGGCAGTGCGCTCTCGTCGATGAGGCTGTCCTGCAGGTCCCGTCCGCGCAGCATCGTCACCGCGCCTTCGCCGTCGGCGTCGGCTGCGACCACGTCGTCGATGACGCGGGCCATGCGCTCGCGTTCCGCGGCGACCGAGGCCTCGTGCCGGCGCTTGCGCCGGGACGTCTCCGGGTCACCGAGCCGCTGGCGTGCCGCGTCCAGGAGCGGCAGGTCGGACACCGTCCAGGCCTGGGCGTCCGCGCGCTGCAGCTTCCGGACGTCCTCGCGGCTGAGCCAGGGAGCACACAGTCGCAGGTAGGCGGGTACCGTCCACAGGTCTCCGACGAGGTCGGCCGCTTCGAGCATCGGCCACGCGCGGTTGAGGGTCGTGACCAGCTCTTCGTCGTGCAGGAGCGACCGCCGGAACAGATCGGGCGACACGTCGTCACCGTCGTGCTTGTCCAGCAGTATCGTGACCAGCTCCGCCCAGATCTGCTCGCGCGCTTCGTTGTGCGGAGTGCCTGGTTCCGCTGCTTTGAACGCCTCGACCCAGTCGTCGGCGCTGAGCCAGATGTCGGACCAGGAGGTCGTGACCGTCATCCCCTGGGTGGGCGGCTCCTCGTAGATGCTGACTGCCTTCTCGATCGCCTTCACCATGTTCGCGGACGACTTCAGGAGTGCGACGTCCGGGTCCGGCTCGATTCCCGCTCCGGCTCCCTCGGCGACGAGGTCCCGCACCGTGCAGGTCTGCACCCCCTCCTCTCCGAGGCTGGGGAGGACGTCGGCGACGTAGGCCAGGTAGGGCTGGTGCGGACCGACGAACAGCACCCCGCCCCGCCGGTGGCCCAGGCGAGGGTCGGAGTAGAGCAGGTAGGCGGAGCGGTGCAGGGCGACCACGGTCTTTCCCGTACCGGGACCGCCGTCGACGACGAGAGCACCGCGGGAGCCCGCCCGCACGATGGCGTCTTGATCGGCCTGGATGGTGGCGAGCACGTCTCGCATCCGGTCCGACCGGTTGCCGCCGAGACCGGCGATGAAGGCGGACTGGTCGTCGAGCGCGGCGTGCCCTTCGAGCCCGTCGGCGGTGAACACCTCGTCCCAGTAGTCGCTGATCCGGCCGCGAGTCCAGCGATACCTGCGGCGGCTTGCCAGACCCATCGGGTTGGCGTGGGTCGCCGCGAAGAACGGCTCGGCCGCGGGCGAGCGCCAGTCGACCAGCAGCCGACGGCCCGCGCTGTCGGTGAGGCCAAGTCGTCCGATGTACATGAGTTCGGAGCCGTCCGCGCTGACGATGTGTCCGAGGCACAGGTCCAAACCGAAGCGACGCAGGGCGCGCAGACGACCGGTCAGCCGATGGATCTCCAGGTCCCGCTCCATGGCCTCCCGGCCGATGCCGCCCGGCGCCCTGCGCTCGGCGTCGAGGCGGTCGGACAGCTCGGCGATCGTCTGGTCGAGGCTCTCCGCGATGGCTGCGAAGTGCCGTTCGTCGTCTGCGATCAGGATCGGGTCGGCCTTGGGGGAGAGGCGGTCGGGAAGGTCGAACGCGCTGGTGATCACGGGGTTCATGTCAGCGGCTCCGATCTGACGTGACGCCTGCGAAGTCCGTCGCGCGGCCCGGCACCTCGGCGGCGAGTGCCTGCGGCCCCAGCGCCGCCGCCACCAGCGGTTCGACGCCACCGCACAACTCAAAAATCGACAACAGCACACGCACTTCGTGAATCTCCGATTTCCGCAGGTTCTGGCTTTGGCCAGCGATTCTGCAGCACGACCAGGGCCTTGCCACAAGCCCCCCTGTGCGCTATACGTTGAGAGTGGAAAGGAGTGGGTACTCCTCTTTCCCTCACCGTCCGGTCCGGACGGACACCCTCCTCAATCTCCTGCTCACGAAGCGGCAGCGCGTGCCATGTACGGCGAACCCACCGCGCACGCGTACGGGGGAAACGCCCCCGAGCCGCGGCTGCCTGCCCGTTCCGGCAGCACCGCCCCGCCAACCGGCCCACACGGCTCGCAGCCCGGCCGCATCGGGGATGTGCTGGGTGGATGGGAGCGAAGACCGCCGATGCGCCACCGGGGGCCGCCGAACGGGCCGGGGTCTTTATCGCGGCCTCCATCGCGCTGTTCTGCATTCAGCTCGACTTCTTCGCGCTGAACCTGGCGATCCCCGGTATCGCCGCCGAACTGCGGGTGACCGTCTCCGCCGCCCAGTGGGCACTGTCCGCCTACATGCTCGCCATCGGCTGCCTGTTCATCGTCGGAGGGCGTCTGGGTGACCTCCTCGGCCGCCGCCCGGTCCTGCTCACCGGTACCGCGCTGTTCGCGGCGGCCTCCGTGGGCTGCGCCCTCGCCGGCACCCTCGGCGTGCTCGTGGTGGCCCGCGTCGTCCAGGGCATCGGTGCGGCGCTGATCTTCCCGGGCTCCGTCTCCGTGATCACCAACGCCTTTCCCGACGCCACCAGGGCCCGCGCGCTCGGAGCCATGTTCGCCATCGCCAACGTGGGTACCGCGCTCGGGCCGTTCGTCGGCGGAGGCTTCACCGACGGCCCCGGCTGGCGGTGGATCTTCTGGCTGCTGGCGCCCCTGAGCGCCCTCGCGCTGCTGCTCGCCCTGCTGTACGTGCCCGACTCCCGCGACGACACCGCTTCCCGCCAGGTCGATCTGCCCGGCTGCCTGGCCGTCGTGACCGGCCTCGCCGCCCTGACGCTCGCCGTCGAACGCGGCAGCGCCTGGGGCTGGGACCACGCCCGCACCCTCACTCTGCTCGCCGTCGCGGTCGTCAGCGGCGCCCTCTTCGTGCTGCGCGAGCGCACCTGCCGCCACCCGCTGGTCGACTTCCGGCTCTTGCGCAACATCCCCTTCGACCTGATCACGCTCATGGGATCGGTCGCCAACATGGGGTACGCCGTCACCGTCTTCCTCGCCACCCTGCAACTCCAGCAGGAGCGCGGTCTGTCCGCCCTGCTCGCCGGGACCGTCTTCCTCGCCCCGGCGCTCATGGTGGCCTGCTCAGGCCCCCTGGGGCCCTGGCTCGCGACCCGGTTGCGCCCCACCACCGTCATGGTCCTCGCCGGGGCCGTCGCAGGCTCCGGCATGATCGGCATGAGCCTGGTGTGGGCCTGGTGGCTCTATATTCCGGTCTTCACCTGGTGCGCCCTCGGCCTCGGCCTCGGCTGGACCTTCGCCAGCGTCGCCACCCAGCAGGTCATCGCGCCCGCCCGCGCCGGGGAAGCCTCCGGTGTCGTGCTCACCGCCCTCGTCGTCCTCGGGGCGATCGCGCTGGCCGCGACCGCGGCCGCGATCACCGCGCTCACCCCGGAAACCGGACCGGAGGAGGCCTACGACGCCATCCTGCGCACCGGCGGGGTGCTCAGCCTCGCGGCCGCAGCCGCAGTGCTGCTGCTCAGCCGCCGCTTCGGCACCCGAGGCGCACACCAGGACGAACCCGTTGCCGGCCGCCCTGGGGAAGGTCCTCCGTGAGGGGGGCGCGTTCCGAAGGGCAGCAGGAAATCGCCGTGGCCCTCTTCAGCCGGTGCCGCTCGTCCGTCGCCGAACGCGGCATGCCCGGTCGTTGCCCGGGCTCGAAGCGCACCTCGCGCGGAACGAGAGGTCGGGCCCTGCATCCGGCAGGACCCGACCTCTCGTTGTCGTACGCATCGATCCGTACGACGGTCCCGAGCCGCTGGCGCGAACAGGAAACGGCTCAGGAGGCTCGGCGGACGTCAGCTGTGCAGCGCGTCGACGAGTGCCTTGGTCACGTCCTCGGTGGACGCGGTTCCGCCCACGTCGCGGGTCAGTACGCCGGCAGCGGTCGTGGCTTCGATGGCCTTGTGCAGCCGGGCGGCCTGCTCGGCAAGCCCGAAGTGCTCAAGCATCAGGGCCGCGCTGCCCACAGCTCCGATCGGGTTGGCCAGGCCCTGACCGGCGATGTCGGGTGCGGAGCCGTGCACGGGTTCGAACATGCTGGGGAAGCGGCGCTCGGGGTTGAGGTTGGCGCTCGCGGCGAGGCCGAGACTGCCGGCCAGGGCACTGCCGAGGTCGGAGAGGATGTCGGCGTTGAGGTTGGAGGCGACGACGACGGAGAGGTCCTCGGGGCGGAGGACGAACTTCGCCGACATGGCATCGACGAGGACGCTCTCGGTCTCCACGTCGGGATAGTCCGCGGCGACGCGCTTGAAGACGTCGTCCCACAGGACCATGCCGTACTGCTGCGCGTTGCTCTTGGTGACACTGGAGACCTTGCGCCGGTCGCGGGTCCGGGCGAGTTCGAAGGCGAAGCGCATGATGCGCTCGCAGCCGACTTCGGTGAACAGGGCCGACTGGACGGCGACTTCGCCGCCGGGGCCGCGGCCGGAGAGGTTGCGTCCGCCCAGGCCGGCGTATTCGCCCTCGCTGTTCTCGCGCACCACGACCCAGTCGAGGTGGGTGTCGTCGGCCTTGCGCAGGGGGCTCCGGACCCCGGGTAGGAAGTTGACGGGGCGGACGTTGGCCCACTGGTCGAAGCTCTGGCAGATCTTCAGCCGCAGCCCCCACAGGCTGATGTGGTCGGGAACGGTGGGCCAGCCGACGGCGCCGAAGTAGATGGCGTCGAAGTCCTTGAGGCGCTCCAGACCGTCGTCGTCGATCATCTTGCCGGTCCTGGTGTAGTACTCGCAGCCCCAGGGGAACTCTTCCCAGTCGAAGGAGAAGGCGCCGCCGGAGTCCTGGGCAAGCGCGTCCAGAACAGTGCGTCCTGCGGTGACGACTTCGGCGCCGACGCCGTCCGCGGGGACGGCGGCGATCCTGAAGGTCTGGGGTGCGGTCACAAGGGGCCTCCGGAAATGAGCGGGTGCGGCGGGTACTTCGTTCGACACACACGAGTCAACACGGGGGTCCTGCGAGGCGTCCAAGACCTGCTTCCGATACGACCCATAGGCGGTGTCGATCGGTATGGCGGCAGGTCAGGAAGTGTTCCTGGCCCGGCTTTCGGCGCTGCGCTGCCTGGCCAGGGAGCGGGTCAGGTCAAGGAAGGAACGGGCAGCGGGGGCCAGGTGCGCGGGCAGGCTGATCATGGCGACGTGCAGATGTGCCGTGGGCTCGATGGGCGCGACGGCGGCTCCGCACCGGTGTGCCAGCCGCGTCCAGGACGCCGGGAGTACGGCGATCCCCACGCCGGTCATCACGAGGGGCAGGATGGAAGTGCGGTGGTCGACGATGGCGACGATGTCGGTGTCCGTGCCGGCTGCGGTGATGTCGTCGACGATGGTGCGCATCAGGCTCCCGGGGCGGGAGGCGATGAGTTTGTGCCCCGCGAGATCCTCCGGGCGCAGAGCGACCCCGTCCTGGATGTCGCCACCGGGCGCGGAGACCACGACGAAGGGCTGGGCCTCGATGGACAGGACATCGATCCCGGGGGCGTCGACCGGGGTGGCCGCCCCCAGCAGCCCGAGTTCGCAGGCGCCACTTCGGACCAGGGCGACGACCTCTTCCGGTGTGAAGGCGGCCCGGGTGCTGACCGTCAGCGAAGGGTGCAGTTCGGCGAAGCGCTGGATCAGGGTCGTCAGAGGCTCGATGCCGGGTGAGGGCATCACGGCGACCTCGACACTTCCGCCGTGCAGGCCGGACATCGCTGCCGCCTTCTCCCGTACGGCGTTCAGATCGCGCAGCACACGTCGGCTGGGTTCCAGGAGTTCGGTCCCGGCCTCGCTGAGCACCACACCGCGGCCCAGCCGGTGGAAGAGGGGGACGCCGAGGTCGGACTCCAGGTTCGCCATCGCCTGTGAGAGCGACGGCTGAGCGACGTGAAGAGCGGCTGCCGCCTTGCTGAAGCCGCCGTGCTCCACGATGGCGAGGAAGTATTCGAGCTGCCGGGCGTCCATGGCGCCTCCCGAACCGCGAGGAGAAAATAGATAGCCGCAGCCTATCGATGCAGGCTGCGGCAGTGGAACCGGGTACGGCCGCAGCCGTACCCGAGACACCGTCAGGCGCGGGGCGAGGCCGCCTCCGAGGTCGAGTGGCGAGCGGACTCCTCGGTGTCCGCCACCGGCGAGGAGCGCACAGGACTTTCCGCTGCGTGTGTCGCGGGCGCCGCTGCGGTGACATGGCCTGCCAGCACCTGCCGAGCGCGCGCGAGGTCGACGCCGTTCTCCCACTTGGCGATGACGAGCGTCGCCACGGCGTTGCCGTAGAAGTTGACCAGGGCGCGGCACTCGGACATGAACTTGTCGATGCCGAAGATGAGCATGATGCCCGCGGCCGGGACATGGCCGACGGTCGACAGGGTGGCGGTCAGTGCGATGAAGCCGCCGCCCGCGACTCCGGCCGCCCCCTTGGAGGTGAGCAGCATGACGGCGAGCAGTCCGAGCTGCTGTCCCACCGAGAGCGCGGTGTCGGTGGCCTGGGCGATGTAGAGGGTGGCGAGGGACAGGTAGATGGCGGCGCCGTCGAGATTGAAGCTGTAGCCGGTCGGCACCACGAGACCCACCGTCGAGCGCTCCACTCCCATGAACTGGAGCTTGCGCATCAGGCCGGGCAGGGCGGGTTCGGCCGTCGAGGTGCCCAGCACCAGGAAGAACTCCTCCTTGAAGTAGCGGAAGAGCTGGAAGATGTTCAGCTTCACGTAGGCGGCCAGTACCGACCCGAGTACCACGACGACGAAGAGAACCGACGTGACGTAGAACAGCAGGATCAAGGAGCCCAGGCTCGTCAGGGTGGACAGGCCGAACTTCCCGATGGCGTAGGCCATCGCGCCGAAGGCTCCCAGCGGAGCCGCCTTCATCACGAAGGACAGCACCTTGAACACCACTTCGGTCAGACGATTGACGCCGGCGATGAGCGGTTCACCGATCCTGCCGACCGACTTGATGGCGATGCCGAAGATCACCGCGAGGAAGATGACCTGAAGGATGTCGCCCTCGACGAAGGCACCGAAGAAGCTGTGGGGCACCAGGTTGGTGAGGAACTCCCACCACTGCTGGTGCTCGCCCTTCTCGATGTACTGGCCCACGTCACCGGAGGTTGCCAGCCGGGAGGTATCCGCGTGGACCCCGTCACCGAGACGGAAGACATTGATGGCGACCAGGCCGGTGGCCAGGGCCGCGATCGTGCCCACCTGAAAGTAGGTGAGGGCCTTCAGACCGGTGAGCCCGACCTTCTTCAGGTCGGCCACTCCGGCGATACCGCCGATGATGGTCAGAAAGACGATCGGCCCGATCAGCATCTTCATCGCGGCGATGAAGGTCGTACCGATCGGCTCCATCGAGGTGGCCAGATCAGGCCACCGCCACCCCAGCACGATGCCGACGACGATCGCGGCCAACACCTGGATGTACAACTGCCCGTACCAGGGCTTCGCCTTCGTCGCTGCGCTCGTCGCGGCGTCGTGCGGGGTGTGCGTCATTGCAACCTCCATCCGGGGGGAGTGGTCCCGCCTGCACGCGCTGCGGGCACGGCGAAGCTGCCGTGCTGCGCGGTACCTTCGCGGATGCCGGCTCGGCGGAGACCGTGCGACGCCGAGCCCGTTCGACGTCCCACTCACTAGCAGGACAGTGAAGCCGGTCACACGACATGGGGTCCACGACCAAAAATCGATGCCCCGCATAGGACTCGCCTATGGAAGGTGCCGCCAGGCTCCGGCGGATCGCCGACGTACTCGGCTGCCGCGAGGTCACCAGCACGGGCGGAAGGGGAGGCGGTTCGTCATCGCCCAGGGCGCCGGCCTGCGACGGAGCGCCCGCCCCCTGTCCGCACTCGGCCTGGGCGACGACAGCGCCCGCTCTTTGAGTCATCGCCCCGGCCTGGTCCGCGTGGTCGTCGCGGCGGTCGTCTCGCTGCTGTCCGGCTGCGCGGTCGCGGGTGGCCGGCCCCATCGCCTTCCTCGGGCTGCTCGCCCCCTATGTCGCACGGACACTGGCCGGGGCACACATGACGGCCCAACTCGCCCTCTCCGCGGTCCTCGAACTCGTCCGCGAAGTCGTCGCGAGCGGCCGCACGGTCGTCATGGTCCAGCACGACCTGGCCGCAGCTGCCCGCTACTCCGACACCGTGATCGCCATGAAGGACGGCCGCATCATCGCCCAAGCCCCCCGCACGACACCGTTGACGAGGCTCTGCTCAAGGAGCTCTACGCCCTGGACGCCGACATTCTCCGTGACCCTGCGACGCCTCGCCGGTGGTCGTCCCGCGCGCCCGCACGGTGATCTGACGCCGCGCCGTACCGATGGCACGACGGGCTGGCCCTCACGGCGTCAGGCCAGTAAGGTAAGGCTTACCTAATGAAGGGGAGCGCTTCTGATGAAGGTGAGCCGTCGCACGGAACCCACCACCGCGGAGCGTGCCCGCTCGATACTGGCGGCGGCTTCTTCGCTCACGGTCACCACGGAGGGCGGGCGCAACAAGCTGGTCGACGCGCACACGGTGCAGTCCTCGGGCCTGCTGACGCTGGATGAACCCCGGGCGAGCCACTGGCGATCCGATCTCGCGCAAGCGTCCCGGGGGGAGCTCGCAGCGGACCTGGAGTTCACCGATGTCGCACCGATTGCCGTCCGCCGGCGTGTTCGTGCGCGGCTGACGCTGCGGGGACACCTCGCCGCACGCGGACCTGCCGGCAGTTGGCAATTTCGACCCTTTCGCGGCGCACTCGCCCTGGGCGGCGACATCACGCGCATCGATCCGGAAGAGCTGGCCGCTGCCAAGCCCGATCCGCTGGCGCCGTATGAGGCGGACCTGCTCGCCCACCTGGACGCGGCGCGCACCGACACCGCGACACGGCTGGCAGCCCTGCTCCCCGCCGGACTCCTTCTCGGCGTCACCCGGATCCGTCCGGTGCGACTCGACCGCTACGGCCTGGTGCTGCGGCTCGAACACACCCGCGGGGGAACCGATGCCCGACTGCCCTTCTCGGCGCCGGTGAGCCATTGCGGCCAGGTGAGGCGGGAGCTCCGCGCCCTGCTCGCGCGCGCCGCCGCCCCGGGCCGCCCCGGCCGGCGGCTCCGCGCATGCTCATGACTGCGCGCCCCGGCCGGTCGCCCGCGACGCGGGCCCACGCCGCACTCACCGGACAGGTGGCGGCGATCATCGCCGCCACTCCGGCTGCGATCGCCCTCTACACGCCTCCCTCACCTCCCCACCCCGAACCGGATCGGCAGGGCGACCCGCGCCGACGGTCCGCGGGTGAGGAGGCGGAGTCCGCCGCCGACGAACCCAGGGCCCCAGCCGGTCCCTCCGGTGGCGCGGAAGGGGAGTGGCGCAGAGCCGGTGGTCCCGGCGAGCGGGAAGCGCGGGACCGTGCGGGCGACCGCGGTCGTCCATGACGGCGGCGGCGGTCCGTTCAACTGCCCGTCGACATGCGGCCAATGGCACCGGCTCGTTCCCGAAAAGCACCATCGTCCGCAGCGCGGCTGGTCCAGAATCGAGGCATGGACGTCCCCGAGCTGTTGGAAGCCGCGTCCCTCCTGGTTCCCGAGGAGAGCGCCACCGAGAACGACATCACGGTGAGCGACGTCTGGGAGTACCTCACCCAGGACGAGTGGGAAGTGGCACTCGGGCTGCTGGAGGAACTCGGAGACGTCGAGCCGCTTCCGCTCAGCTTCTGGGAGAACCTGGCCACCGCCGCCGGACAAATGCAGCTGAAGAAGAGTGCGGCCTGGTGCCGTTGGCGCTGCTACGAGGCCCGTTGCGGCGTCATTCGAGCTGACCTCACCCTCCGCCCCGCCGCCGAGGCCCGACGACAGACGCCCCTTGCCGGCGCCGGCGTCCTGCGACCGATGTGGGACATCGGAAACCGGACGTCCACCGGCGCACCGGCTCTCGACATCGGCGCGCTCCGGGTGGAGTTCATCCCTGCCCTGGAGCCCGGCGAGCGCGCCTCGGTGCGCCTTGCCCCCCACGATCCTTCGCAATGGCAGCACCTGCAGGTCGGCCAAGTGATCACCATGCACGAGGACCGTTCCGTGGCCGGAACAGCGGTCGTCCTCGAGATTCAGCGACCTGCGCCCAGTGCCGCGGCACAACTGCGGGGCAGTTCTCTCCGCCACCCGCCGTGACCGATGCCGGGCATTGTTCACGGCCGCGGAACGGGTGGCAGAACAATCCGTGCCGCGTTGAACTGGACCCACGGTGCCGCCCGGCCCGCGAGGATGAACGGGTCACCACACGGAGAGAGGTCTTTGATGTTCAAGAGGGGGAGCGTCGCCGTGGTGGCCGCCGGCCTTGTACTGGCCGTCGGCGGCTGCGGGGGAGGGTCGGACGAGAAGGCCGGCGCGTCGGACAAGGAGCCGGCCGAGCCGGCGCGGACACGGCCGCCGTCCGCGGAACTGGTGGAGTGGGCAGGGGACATCTGCGCGTCGGCCACCGTGCTGAAGAACGTCCGGACGGAGAGCGCAGCGGACCTGAAGGAGATCCGCAACCCGGACGAGGTCGGCCCCTCCGCCGAACAGCTCGCCGTCGGCTACATTGCCCGCACACCGCTGTCGGTGGATGACGTGGAACGCGACCTGAAGGACCTCGATGCGTCGGGTGTGCCCGCTGCCGACCGCATGCTCCACGCCTGGCTGAAGAAGCTGCACAAGGTCGTGTCCGAGCTCGACAAGGTGTCCCCGTCCGCTGCCTTCGACGACGCCGAGGGCAGTGCCGCGGGCGTCGACGAACTCGTCCAGTCCCTCACCCCGCCGAAGCCGGACCTGCCGGCGCTGACGAAGAAGGAGCCACAGCTCGCGGCCGCGTACAAGCGCGCAAGGCAATGTGCCCCGGGCTGGAAGCCCGCAGCGGAGACGGCCTCACCTGCGCCCGACCCCTCAGGCCCGTTGCCAGAGGCCGCGGACGGCAAGAACACCGGCGCCTGCGCGGACGGTGAGTGCGAGGTCCTGGTGACCTCGCCGGTGAGGATCACGGCGAACGGGCTGACCGTGAACGTCGCCGTGACGAACGAATCCGTCACCTTCCGGACGCCGGGCACAGTGATGCGGCTGGGCGGCTCGGGCGGTGTGGCCAAGTTCGGCGACGACCTCACCGTGACCGTCGTCGCGCAGAACGAGGACGGTGCCGTGCTGAAGTTCACCGCCCCCTGAGTCGCTGCCCCGCCCGGACCCCGCCCAACTCGCCAGCGCGCTTCGCACGCTTCCCGGTAGCCGAGTTGCGGTATGCGCTCCTTCCATACGGCGCGGGTGAGGACACAGCCGGTGCGGTCGCAGATGTATCGCGCGGCGTGGTCCGCGTCCAGGGTGTCCACACCCGGGCTGTCAGGTCGTAGCCGGCGGAGGCGAGGGAGCGGCCATCCGGGCTGAGCGCCACGGAGGTGACGGTGTCGAGGTGGCCCGTGAGCTCCCCGCCGAGCGGCTCGGCGTGGACCGGGTCGGCCACGTCCCACAGACGGACCGTGCTGTCGCACTGCCGGTCGCCGGCGTCTCCCCGCCCGGGGGCGAAGGCCACGTCGTTGACCGGCTCTTCGTGCCCGGTGAGGGGCTCACCGGCCGACCGTGCCCGCGCCGGATCGCGTACCTGCCACAGCCGTGCCGTGCCGTGCCGTGCCGTGCCGTGTCGTCCTCGCTGCCGCTGACCAGCGTGCGGCCGTCCGGCGCGAAGGCCACGGAGCTGATGGCGTCCATCCGGCCCGCCCGGCCCAGAGGGTCCGAGTGGCGCGTCAGGGACGGCGAGCATGTTCGTCTGCGTCGTACTGGCTCGCAAGCGCCGCACCTGGGTCCGCGTGGTGCTCGTCGTGTGCCTGGCCTTCATGGCGTTGCGCCGACCGACAAAAGAAAAAGGGCCGGGAGTTCGCCACTCCCTGCCACTCTCAACCTATAGCACGTAGGGGGTCTTGTGGCAAGGCCCCCTACGTGCTGCAGAATCGTCGGCCCAGGCCAGAATCTGCGCAAATACGTGACGAGCGAAGTCCGTGTCCTGTTGTCCCCAAGGGGGCGCGCGGGACGTCGAACCACGGGTGGGACTCGTGGTGCGACTGCGTTGCGGGGTTATGGGCGCGGGGGCGCTGGTAGGGGGCCGACGGATTCACGGGCGGCCGGCTGAATTCAGCTCGTTGACAAGGGATATTCATGATTGACGTGATCATTGCCGGCGGCGGTCCGACCGGCTTGATGCTGGCCGGCGAGCTGCGGCTGCACGGTGTGCACGTGGTCGTGCTGGAAAGGGAGACGGAGCCGACCCGGGTCGTGCGCTCGCTCGGCCTGCATGCGCGCAGCATCGAGGTGATGGACCAGCGAGGTCTGCTGGAGCGGTTCCTCGCGCTCGGCAAGCAGCACCCGGTCGGCAGCCTCTTCGCCGGTATCGCCAAGCCTGCGCCGGACCAGCTGGACACCGCGCATCCGTACATCCTCGGTATCCCGCAGCCCCTCACCGATCGGCTGCTGGCCGAGCACGCCGCCGAGGTCGGCGTCGAGATCCGGCGCGGCCGCGAACTGGTCGGGCTGAGTCAGGACGAGCACGGGGTGATCGCCGAGCTGGCCGACGGCACCGAGTTGCGCTCGCGCTACCTCGTCGGTTGTGACGGCGGCCGGAGCACGGTGCGCAAGCTGCTCGGCGTCGGCTTCCCCGGCGAGCCCGCCAGGATCGAGACGCTGCTGGGCGAGATGCAGGTGGCAGCGACCCCGGAGACGCTCACCGCCGTGATGGCCGAGGTCCGCAAGACCCAGATTCGCTTCGGTGCCATGCCCCTGGGGGAGGAGGTGTACCGCGTTGTCGTGCCTGCCGCGGGGGTGGCCGAGGACCGCTCGGTCCCGCCGACCTTCGAGGAGTTCAAGGAGCAGCTGCAGGTGACTGCCGGCACCGACTTCGGCGTGCACTCACCGCGTTGGCTGTCCCGTTTCGGCGACGCCACCCGGCAGGCCGAGCGTTACCGGGTCGGCCGTGTGCTGCTGGCCGGCGACGCGGCGCACATCCACCCGCCGGTCGGCGGCCAGGGGCTCAACCTCGGTGTCCAGGACGCGTTCAACCTCGGCTGGAAGCTGGCCGCCGAGATCGGCGGCTGGGCGCCGGAGGGGTTGCTGGACAGCTATCACACCGAACGGCACCCGGTGGCAGCCGACGTGCTGGAGAACACCCGCGCGCAAATGGAGTTGATGTCCACCGAGCCGGGCCCCCGGTCGGTGCGGCGTCTGCTGTCGGAACTGATGGACTTCGAGGGGGTGAACCGTCACCTCATCGAGAAGATCATCGCGATCGGGGTCCGCTACGACTTCGGTGAGGGGCACGAACTGCTCGGCCGACGACTGCGGGACGTGCAACTGAAACGCGGTCGCCTCTACGGGCTGATGCACGGCGGCCGCGGCCTGCTGCTCGACCAGACCGGCAGCCTCTCGGTTGCGGGCTGGGCGGACCGGGTCGACCACGTTGTCGATGCCAGTGAGGAACTGGACGTGCCCGCGGTGCTGCTGCGGCCGGATGGGCACGTGGCATGGGTCGGTGAGGACCAGCAGGATCTGCTCGGGTCGCTGCCCCAGTGGTTCGGCGCCGCCACCGCCTGAGCGGTTCACCTGACGCGCCGGAATCGCTCCGTCGGTTCGGCGCAGGTCAGGTGGGTGGCCGGGTGATTGACTCTCCCACCGTGGGAGAGTCGAGGGTGGGGCACATGTGCGTCCAGGACGAGGTGCTGTGGAGCATCGGTGAGGTTGCTCGGAAGACCGGGCTTTCGGTGAAGCTCATCCGGCACTGGTCCGAAATGGGGCTGGTGCCGCCGGCCGGGCGGACCGCGGCCGGATACCGCGTGTTCGCACCTGAGTCCCTGGCCAGACTGGAGCTGGCGCGGACCCTGCGGGACCTCGG
The DNA here is from genome assembly GCF_043201875.1 of Streptomyces sp. NPDC048248. Lineage (NCBI taxonomy): Bacteria > Bacillati > Actinomycetota > Actinomycetes > Kitasatosporales > Streptomycetaceae > Streptomyces > Streptomyces sp. NPDC048248. The sequence goes on along the minus strand of NZ_JBICZL010000001.1, from coordinate 376,108 downwards.
GCTCGGACTCCAGGCGATCCGTGACGTTCTCGACCGCGAGCACACCTTGGCGGAGGTGGCCGCGGCTCACGCCGACGCGCTGGAGGAACAGATCCGCACGCTGCGCTCGCAGCAGGCGGTGCTGCGCTCCGTCACCCGCCGCGGAACCACTGCGGAAGGACTCGCCTTCATGAACCGAACTGCCCGCCTGACCGCGGTCGAACGCCGCACGATCATCCACGAGTTCGTGGCGGAGACGCTCGGGGACCTGGATGTACCGACCTACCGCCGCGGCCTGCTGGCCGCCACCCCCGAACTTCCCGATCACCCCACCGACGAGCAGGTCGATGCCTGGATCGAACTGAGCGAGCTGGTGACCGACACCGGTCTGCGCTCCGCAATGCGCCGCATGGCGCAGTACGCCGCCGAGCACGCCCCGGGCGAGCACGACGACGACGCGCTCCGGGCCGCGCAGCAGGTCACCGACGACTGGACGGAGCGGGTGCACGGAGCGATGCGTGAGGGTATCGCCCCGGATTCACCGGCGGCCGACGCGGTGGTTGCGGCCATCGTCGCGGTCTGGCTCCCCACACAGACACAGATCCGGACCCGTGACGAGGTGCACGCCGACGGCGGACCGGCACGGCGCCTGCTCCTGGAACAGCTCGAAGTCGCCTCCGATGTACGCGTCGAGCGTTACTGGCAGCTGCTGTGCTTCATCAACGGCGCTCCTGTGCGGCCGAGTTTGGCAGCGGCAGGCAACTGGTTGATGACTGCGCTGCGTACCAATCCCGAGCCCGGAGCCCGCAGCACGGAACTCGGCGCGCTGTACGACGCCGGGGCCGACGCCTGGGAACCGGAGGGCCTGCTGGACGCCTGCGAGCGCGTACTGCGCACGGTGGGCGGCCTCGTCTCCGTCGTGGACCCAGGCATGTTCGCCCGGCCGACGCCATGCGCCGACTGGGACGTTCGCACGCTGCTCGACCACCTGGTGTGGGAGAACCTGTTGTGGTCCGGCATGGCCAACGGCTCCCCGCCCTCCGACTTCGCCGCCGACCACCTCGGCGAGGACCACGTCGCGGCCTTCCACGCCGCCGCGCACAGCGCACTCACCGCCTTCCGCCGCCCGGGAATGCTCGAAGAGCGGTACGGCCCGGCCCCCGGTCGGCGTCTCGTCGAGCAACTGGTCATCGAGATGCTGGTCCACGGCTGGGACCTGGCCACGGCCATCGGACATCCGCGCGACCTCGTGCCGGACCTCGCGGAGGCCGCGCTCCCGGTGGTACAGCAGATCTACGGCAGCCTGCCCCGTACCGCAGGCGGCTCCTTCGCCCCGCCCCAGCCGGTTCGCTCCGACGCGACCGCACTCGACCGTCTGGCCGGCTGCCTCGGCCGAACGGTCACCTGAGCCCGACCACCTCGGGAATTCTCCTGGGTATCTCCTGCGCGGGGTTCGCCGCAGTCATGCCGGTCGTCCCCAAGTGGCCGGGCTCTTTGACGCCACCCGCGGCCGCATTGCCTGGGTCGCGTGTCACTCTTGCTGACGGCTGCTCAGGCGCCGTCGCTCACGACCGGCCGACGGAGCCGTCGTCCACCGGCTCCAGAGCCTCCTGCGTGGGCGCCTGGACCTGGCTCGATCGAACAGCGCGAGCCCGCCGGCGGCGCCCGGTGAGGTAGGAGGCAACCGGCTGGGTGTAGCGGGCGGTGAGCGGCCCGATGACGACCAGCACGAGCACGTAGGCGGTGGCCAGGGGTCCGAGGGCCGGTTCGATGCCGGCAGTGACGGCGAGGCCGGCGATGACGATGGAGAACTCGCCCCGGGCGACGAGTGTGCCGCCGGCCCGCCAGCGGCCCTTGACGGAGATTCCGGCTCGGCGCGCGGCCCAATAGCCGGTGGCGATCTTCGTCGCGGCCGTGACGAGCGCCAGGGCGAGGGCGGGCAGGATGACCGGCGGGATGCTGGCGGGATCGGTGTGCAGGCCGAAGAAGACGAAGAACACGGCGGCGAACAGGTCACGCAGCGGACTCAGGAGGTTGTGCGCGCCCTCGGCGACCTCCCCGGACAAGGCGATGCCGACCAGGAACGCGCCCACGGCGGCGGAGACCTGAAGCTGCTGAGCGATGCCGGCGACCAGCAGGGTCAGTCCGAGCACGACCAGGAGGAGCTTCTCGGGGTCGTCGCTGGAGACGAAGCGGGAGATGACCCGGCCGAAACGCACAGCGAGGAAGAGGACCAGGCCCGCGACGCCAAGGGCGATGGCGAGGGTGAGGCTGCCTGCTGCCAGGCTCACCCCGGCCAGCAAGGCGGTGATGATGGGAAGGTAGACGGCCATGGCCAGGTCCTCCAGCACCAGCACGCTGAGGATGACCGGGGTCTCCCGGTTGCCGAGGCGGCCCAGATCGCCCATCACCTTGGCGATGACACCGGAGGAGGAGATCCAGGTGACGCCCGCCAGGACGACGGCTGCGACCGGACCCCAGCCCAGGAGCAGGGCCATCCCCGCGCCGGGCAGGGCGTTGAGGGTGAAGTCGACAAGGCCGGCCGGGTACTGGGTTTTCAGGTTGGAGACCAGGTCACTTGCCGTGTACTCAAGGCCGAGCATCAGCAGGAGCAGGATGACGCCGATCTCGGCACCGATGGCGACGAACTCCTCGCTCGCCCCCAGCGGCAGCAGCCCTCCCTCGCCGAAGGCGAGACCGGCGAGCAGGTAGAGGGGTATCGGGGAGAACTGGAAGCGTCCGGCGAACCGGCCCAGCAGCCCCAGCGCCAGGATGATCGCACCGAATTCGATCAGGAATATCGCGGAGGAGTGCACGCCGTTCACTCCCGGCCGAGGATCGTTGCAGCGGTCTCGACACCTTCACGAGTGCCGATCACGATGAGGGTGTCCCCACCGGCGAGGCGAAAGTCCGGTGCCGGTGACGGGATCGCCTCGGCGCGCCTGAGGACGGCCACGATGGACGCCCCGGTCTCCGTCCGCATCCGCGTCTCTCCCAGCACCCGCCCGTTCCAGTACGAGGTGGACGAGAGCTCGATCCGCTCCGCGACCAGCCCCAGGTCCGTCGTCGAGAGCAGGTTCGGGCTGTGGTGGGACGGCATCAGCGCGTCGATCAGCGCGGCGGCCTCCGACGCGCTGAGCTTCGCCGACAGGGCGCACTCGTCGGGGTCGTCCCTGTGGTAGGTGTTCAGCGTCCGGTTGCCGTCGCGGTGCGCAATCACCGACAGGCGACGGTGCTCACGGGTGGTCAGGTCGTAGCGGACCCCGATTCCCGGTAGCGGAGTGCTGCTCAGACGTGGAACGGGCATGGGAAACCCCCAAAGGTGTGCTGTCACGAACCAAAGGCGGGAACGCGAGTTCTGCCTCCAGCAGCCACCCTATCGACACGTAATTCACTGTGATTTGCGGTGAATTGTTCACCGCGGCGGCACATCACTTCAGTGGCGCGGCACGAGCCGGGCGGAGCCTGAAGGCCGCGCCCGGCCGCCGCCCTCGCACATCGGTCAGCCCGCCCAGCGCCCCGTCAGGAAGGTCAGGGCGAAGACGGTGCTCAACGGCGTGACCAGGCAGAGGTAGGCGGTCTTGATGCGGGGGCTGCGCAGGCTCCAGGCTGCCAGGGCGATCCACAGCGGCCACCACAGGAGGGCGGCGCGGGGGACCGAGGTGTACCAGTAGGACGTTCCCAGCGCCCAGAGGCTGAGGGCGACGTAGACGACCTCGGGCCAGCGGCGCTTGCGTGCCAGCACGATGAGCAGAACCAGGCCGGTGACCATGGCCGCGAGTTCCGCCTGGAACATGAAGGCGTACCCCGTGCTCTGGGCGTGGTCGAAGGCGTTGTGCCAGGTGTTGGCCCAGGCTTCCCACGGGGCGTGGAAGGTGCGGTACCAACCACGCTCCTGCGCGTGCTTCCAGGCCATCCAGTCACCGGTGTGGGCGTGCAGATACCAGCTGAAGAGGGCGAGGGGGAGCGCGGGCAGGGCCAGCCACGGCAGCCGGCGCAGATCCCGGGTGCTGCGGGCGGTGAGGAGGAAGTGGGTGACGAGTGCCGCGGCGAGGAACAGTCCGCTGACGCGTACGGCTGTGGCCGCAGCGGCCAGTGTCATGGCCAGGGGCCAGTTGCGGCGTTGAGCGGCGAGCCACGCGGGCAACGCAAGAGCCAGGAAGAGTGCCTCGGTGTAGCCGACGGCCAGAAAGACGGCGCACGGGGAGAGCAGGAAGAACAGGACGGTGCGCCGTCCTGCCCCGGTGTCGGGCAGGTGGTGTCGGGTGATGCGGGCCAGGGCCAGCACGGCGACCGCTCCGGAAAGGAGGGAGATCAGCAGTCCGGCCAACGTCCAGTGCGGCACGATGAGGTGGACCGCGCGCAGCACGAGCGGGAAGCCGGGGAAGAAGGCCTCCCGGTTGTCCCAGCCGGGCTGCCATGGCCCGGCCCGGCCGGGAAAGTAGCCGTCGCGGGCGACATTGAGGAAGTGGTCCCAGTCCCAGTGCTGAAAGGGCGCGAGCGGTGGGCCGGGGTCGTGGGCGGCGGGGTCGGAGGGGAACAGCAAGCGGGCGCAGTAGGCCGTGATCCAGATCGCTATTCGGGTCAGCAGATACAGCCACAGGATGTCGCGGTCGGCCGGGCTGAGGCGCCATGACGCCGGGCCGCGCACCTTCCAGCGCACTCGGCCGGTGTGTGGGGCAGGCCCAAGAAGACGCGGTAGGCGGCGGGGTGGCGCCGGAGGGTGGGGGGAGGTGTGGGGGCGCTCGCGCACCTCGAAGCGCATAGCGGGCATAACGGACTCCTGTGGGTGTGCGCAGGCACGCCGGATCGCCCGGTGACGGTCCGTCGGGGTGGGGGAGAGCGAGCTGGATCAGGGCGGCGACGTGGCCGTTCCTTGAGCAGTGCTGGAAGGCGGTGCCGTGGCCGTCCTCGATGCAGTGCTCGAAGGTGGTGCCGTACCCGTTCCCGGAGCGGCGTCCGAAGGAGAGACGCTGCCCGTGGACCCCGGGGTGGGCGACGTCGAGGAGCCGGGCTCGGTGGGTACGGGAGACGGCAACCGGTCGGGAGACGGCCTGGGAGTGACAGCCGGGCCCACAGGGGCTGACGATCCGGGGAGGAGCGCCACAGCGGCGACGCCGCCGCCGAAGGCCAGGCACGCCACGGTCACCAGCGCGCCGATGCGTCGCCGTCGCGCCCGCCGCCCGCGCGCGGCGATCCGGCTCACCGGCGCGGTCACGGCGTGATCCTGCCCGGTGCCGGCCGCTTGCCGGAACAGGGACCGCAACGGGTCCTGGAACTCAGACACCTGGCGCCTCCTCGATGCGCGGGTCGTGCAAGCGGTGAGCGAGTGCCTTGCGGCCACGGCTCAGATGCGTCTTGACCGTGCTCGACGACAGCCCCGTCTCGCCGGTGATCTGCTCGACGGTGAGATCGCACAGGTAGTGCAGGGTCAGCGTGCGGCGCTGCTGGACGGGTAGTTCACGCAGCGCCTCGACCAGCGCGACCTGCGCCGGTTCCGGCCCTTCGACGTGCGGCGGCGCACCACTGCGCCGCCACGCGTCGGCACTGCGGCGCACGTACCGCCACCGGCTCACCGCCAGTCGCCAGGCGACCGTGCGGATCCACGCCTCCGGCTGTCCGTCCCGGTCGAGCTGCCGACGCCGGCTCCAGCCCTTGACGAACGCCTCCTGCACCACGTCCTGCGCCTCATGAAGGTCGCCGAGCATCACGTACAGCTGTCCCGTGAGCCGCGCGACCGTCTGGGCGTAGAACTCCTCGAACTCCTCGACGGTCAACTGCCTCTCCCGGATCTCTCGCTTCACCTGCTATACGCCCCGCGGGAGGCATCCGGTCGACACGCAAGGCGAGGAAAATGCGTGAGCGTTGTCACGGAACGAAACCGTCCCGGCGTGCATCAGCGGGAGTGTTCGCTTCGAACTTCGAGGTGAGCGAAGCGCTTTACACCGCCACCCTCGGCCGGCTGGGAATCACCGTCGGATCGGGCCGACGGTGTCGCCGAGTACGGGGATCCGGAGCGCGACACACCCTCGCTGTCCCTTGAACGTGCCGAGAAGGAGCTCGGGTGCCGTCCTCGCCGCGAGACGGATTGGCATCGCCGGGTGGCCACATAACTCACTTGATCCACCGGCTTATCGTTCCTGCATGACGAGCGCACCCCGCCTGGAGAAGATCACCCCGGACAACCTCGACCTCGCTGTCGACCTGAGAGTCCGTCCGGACCAAGGGCACCTGGTGGCACCGGTCGTGAAGTCTCTGGCCGAGGCGTACGTCCATCCCGGCACAGCCTGGCCCCGCCTCATCCTTGACCAGGACCGGGCCGTCGGCTTCCTCATGGCCTTTTTCGACATCGACTGGGCCGGCGACGGCACGACCACCGACCTGCGCTCCGGCCTCTGGCGTCTCAACATCGCAGCCGGCGAACAGGGGCGGGGTTACGGCCGCTTCGCGGTCGAGTCCGTCGCAGCCGAGATCCGACGCCGAGGCGGCGGCCGTCTCACCACGACCTGGCATCCGGGCGAGGACGGCCCCGAGGGCTTCTACCTCGGGCTCGGGTTCCGGCCGACGGGCGAGACGAGTGGAAGCCAAATGGTCGGTGAGTTGAACCTGCGCCAGGAGTAGCGCCTTCGGACAGCCACTGGGCGGGCCCCGAGCCGTCGCGATTCTCGTAGCCGCTGATACTCGCGGCCAGAGCGATCACCCTGCGTCCGCGGCGTCCAGGAGGTGTTCGCCGTTGTTACGGACGTCGTTGACCGCTGTGGAGACGGCGCGGGCGTCGAGATGCCCGTGTGCGGGGGTGGTCAGGAGCGCACGTAGTTCGTCGGGGTCGTGATGGGTCGGGTCGAGCCACTCGTCGTAGTGGTCGGACGCGATGGCCAGGGGCATGCGCGGATGGATCCGGCCGGCGGCGTCCCGGGCCTCGGTGGTGATGATGGTGCACGACACGCACCAAGCGGCCGGATCGTCGTCCGCGGCGACCGCGGGGTCGCGCCAGAACTCGTACAGTCCCGCCATCGCCATGACCTGGCCGCTCTCGGGGCTGATGAAGTACGGCTGCTTGCGGGGCTTCGCCTTTCCTTCCGCGGGCAGCTGCTGCCACTCGTAGAAGCCGTCCGCGGGCAACAGGCAGCGTCGCTTGGCGAAGGCGCGACGGTAGGCCGGCTTCTCGTGGACCGTCTCCACCCGCGCATTGATCATCTTCGCGCCCACGCCGATGCTCTTCGCCCAGGAGGGCACCAGCCCCCAGCGCAGCGGCCTCAGCCGCCGCTCGATCTCGCCTGTCCCGCGGTCGGGTCGCTCCAGCACCGCCCATACGTTGTCGGTGGGGGCGACATTCCAGCTCGGAGCGAGGAGTTCTTCCGGGTTCCACCGGCTGACGTGGAAGAGGCCGGCCAGATCCTGTGGACTACGGGTGGCAACGTATCGACCGCACATGAATCCACCCTGCCACTGCGGAGGCGGAATGGTGGATCAGTCGGCGCCCGAAGTGCTTCGGCGTCGCGCAGGAGGCGGTTGCCCAGGCACGGCGCACCGTCTCCGTGCCAGGTATCTCGGCAGAGGGGCGCCGGGCCTCATGAGCGCGAGGCCGGTCCTTCGACATCAGCCCACAGCGTTCGCCGTCTCGTGGGCGTGCTTGAGGGCGGATCGCGCCGCGACGACGCCCCCCGGGCACGCAGCCCAGTAGTCGTGGCACGACACCGTGACCACCAGGTCCAGCTGCCGGGCTCGTAGTGCTGCGACCTCGGCCTTTTCCTCCGCCGAGTAGCCGGGGGAGTCCGCGCGCAGGCCGGGACGCCAGAAATCGGCGCCGTGGCCGGCCAATGGTTCGGCCGACCAGGGAAGCTGCTCGTACAACGCGTGCAGGTCGGCCTGGACCTGGTGCAGCTCCTGTTGGGCATCCAGCAGATCCTGAGGGAAATCGAAGGTGTCGGGCACACCCGGAGAATGCGCTCACCCGTTCGAGTTCGGCGGATTGCGCCCCGCGCGTCGGACCGGCTTCACCCGTCCAGCCGTTGAACGCGGTGGGTGCGGCAGCTCTGCCGCGATCGCTGGTGCGACGCGTCAGCTGCTCCCGTCCACCACGGAAGGCATGACAATTGCTGATGACCGGCTGTCCCGCTCGGCGGCGGGTGCGTCACAGCTCCTGGTGGATGCGGTTCAGGTCGGCGGTGAGCGCATCGAGCCAGATGACCGAGTCGATGAGGAGCGCGGCGGCGACCGCACGCGGGTCGTGGTCCGAGCCGTCACGCGGAATGGGTGGGGCGACTTCCAACAGGCCCCGGATGTCGAGGTGTTGGGGGCGTTCGTGTGGTGAGCCCTGGTGTCTGCGCAGGTGCTGGGCCAGGGCGCGGTAGTCGGCTGCCGTGTTGCCGGCCGCGTGCCGTAGCCAGGTGCCGACCTCGTGATGGGTGATCCTTCCCGGGCGGCCGGGCAGCAGACGCTCGCCGCGCCGGGCGTCCGCCGCGGCGACCAGGACCGCCGGCCAGTCCGGCTGCCCGGCCACGTCGTGCCTCGGCTCGCATTGGTACTGGGCCAGGCTCTCCCGAGCGAGGCCCAGGGCGCGATTGACCATGAGGACGGTGGTGTCGGGCGTCCCGACGACGTCACTGTGCTCGACGACCCGCGTGGTGGTCTGTCCGATGGCGTCGGCGATGGCCGAACACAGGGCCGCCATGCTTCTGCGCACCTCGCTCCCCGCGCCCCGTGGCCAGGCCAGCAGGCCGCAGGTCAGTCCGATGACGCTGCCGACCAGAACGTCCAAAAGCCGTACCGGGGCGAGCTGCCAGGTGACGGGGGCGACCTGCGCGAACAGCGTCGCCACGACCAGGGTGAATCCGCCCTGTGCCCAGGCCAGCCCGCGCAGCGGCCCCGCGGTGAAGGCCGTCAGCATCACGACCGGAAGCACCAGCGCGTACACCGTGATCCGGTCGTGGACCAGTGCCAGCAGCCCGCCGGCCAGCACCGCGCCGACCAGCGTCCCGATGAGCGCCTGCCGGACCGCGGACCAGGTCTCCAGGCTGGTCGTACGGGTGAGCGTGAGCGTGGCGAGCAGCACCCAGAAGCCGTGCTGGAGGTCGAGGAGCCCCGCGATCGCACGGGCCGCGGCCAGGCCCAGCGCGAACCGGCAGGCGTTCTGGAAGATCACCGAGCGGGGGGTGAGATGGGCGCTGAGCCGATGCCACCACAGTTCGAGGACGTGTGTCCGCGCATAGGTGAAGGCGTGCCCGGCAGGGTTCCGGTCCACGGAACGGTCACCGAGCAACAGCCGGGTGGCCAGGGCGAGGACGACGGCGCTGTCGGCGGCCTGCACCACCAGTGACCTGCGGCGTAGATAGGCCAGCCGGTCGTCGGAATTCAGCCGCACCAGGGTGTCCACGGCCCGGTGGGTGCGGGCCGGAGCCAGCAGGCTCTGCAGGGCCGCGGTGGACGGCCCTTCTCCGGGCTCCAGACGCTTCCCCTCCCGTAGCGCCCCGGCCGTCTCGCGCGCGGTGGCACTGATGCCCTGGAGCAGTGCCACCGTCTCCGGTCGGTAGGTGTGCGGACCGGCCGAGGCGTGCAGGGCCTCCAGCCGGGCCAGCAGGGTGCGGGCCGTCTCGGCGGCATGACCCATGGCCTTGTGACGGAGGCCGGGGGAGGCGGGCCGATCGGCCGGGGGGACCTGGGACGGGCGCAGCGCGTCTCCGGCCGCGTGTGCGCGAGCGAGCTCCGCCATGGGGGCGGGCCCGCCGTGGCGATCGGCCAGCACTGCGGCGGCGTCGGCCGCGTCGGCCAGCAGCCCGCGGTAGGGCGGAGTGTCCGGCTCCGGCAGCACGAAGCGCTGGGCCAACGCGAGCAGTGCCGCGCCCAGCAGGAAGCCGGACAGCCGCTGGCCCAGGGCATCCGGGGCGTAGGGCGGGAAGCACGGCAGGATGTAGAGCAATTGCATCCCAGGCGCTGCACCGGCGATCCGCGGCCCCGTGGTGCCGGCGTAGGCGACCATGAACCCGATGACGAGCATGCCCAGGACGGCTGCCCAGGTCTGTACGGCGAGCAGCGTGCCCAGCGTGATGAGTGCGAGCCCCGCGGGTAGTGCGGTGAGTGTGGTTGCCGTGCGCTGCCGCCCGGAGCCCGGGATGCGGGCAAGTACACCGAGCGATACGACGGTGAAGGTGGCGTACACGGACATGACGGTCCGGTCGAAGCCGTAGCGGCAGAGGTAGAAGGCGATGCAGGCGGCGGCCGTCACGCGGACCGCGGTGCCGACGACCGTGCGCTGCCCCCGCAGGCCCTGCCTGCCGTGCTTCAGCACGTAGCGCAGCCTGCGCTGTGCCGCCCGCACCGGCCCGCCGGCCGCATGCCGCGAGCCGGAGCGCGGGGGCTGTCCCTGCTGCGGGCTCACCCTTCCACTATTGGCCAGCTGCTCGGGGTCCGCACCGCGTCGTCACCGGCCGCTGCCTGTCGCGCAGCAGCAGGAGTCTGCCGGGGAGGCACGACGCCGACGGCTGCGGCAGAGGCGCTGCCCGCAGAGCGCCCGTACCGCCGGTGACTGTGTCGGCCTCCAGGGCCCCACCCGGCTCGGCTGCGAGAACACGGCGTGCGCGCGGGAGTCCTCGTCGAGGAGAACGACGGTCCGCGCCCTTCGGTGGCGTTCGGGTGAGTCGTGGTCCCACCCGGCATCCGACACGGCGCGAGGAGGAAGACAGGGGACGGCAGTGGAAACCTCGACCTTGAGGACGGTGTGGTGAGCGGACGGTCCGGGCCGTTTTGGGAGGGCGCGGAGGGGCGCGCGCCGCTGCCTCGGGCGGCGGCCACTCTGGGGCTGGAATTCCTCGACGCGGACGTCGAGAACGGCACCATCGAGCTGGCCTTCACCGCGACCGAGGACTTCACCAACCCGGCGGGCAACGTACTGGGCGCCTTCCTCGCCGCAATGCTCTATGACACCGTCGGCCCCGCCCTCCTCGCGACCCTCGCACCGGACCGGTTCCAGTCCACCCTGGAACTCCACACCCACTTCCTGAGACCCGTCCGCCCCGGCCGGATCCTCGGAAAGGGGCGCGTGGTGCACCGGGTCGACGACATCGCCTTCCTGGAAGCCACCCTCACCACCCCCGACGGGATGACCATCGCGACCGCCGGAGCCACCGCCCGTGTCATCCCCCTCGACCAGGCACCGACCTCGGCGTGATGCCCGCGGCGATCGGACGCGCCGCTGGGCCCCGAAGCTCTGTTCCGGTCCGCATACCAAGGCGCCCGCTCCGGCGAAGAGCTCGGCAGCCGAGACCGGGGGAGCGGGCGTCCTGTCGAGGTCAGGCAGTGGACGAGCCCTGTGGGGCCAGCGCGGTGTCGGCGGCGTCGAGGATGTTGCGGAAGGTACGGGTGATGATCGGCCGCGCGAGGTGCCGGGTGAGGAGGGGGCCGACCAACGGGACGGGGATCTCGGCCCGGGTGGTCCAGCACACGCGGGTACCGCCGTCGACCTCGGTGAACGTCATGCGCCCGAGTTCGTGCCTGGACGGCGGCAGACTGCGCTCGACGACGTACTCGGTGGCGTGCGGCGGCTCGTAGTGGGTGATGCGTTCCCGGATCCAGCCGATCAACCAGAGGTGACTGCGCAGCGCACCGACGCCGTACGGTGCGGACTCGCCGCGCCGGGTCAGGCGGCAGCGCAGCACCAGGGGCGAGCTCGTGTAGTTGGTGGTCGTGGTCAGCCAGGCGAAGACATCCTCGATCGGTGCGGCGATGACGCGTTCAACGGTCATGGTTTCCACGGCTGGTGACCTCCTCGATCGAGCGGACGCACCACATCGGCACGATGCAGCTTGTCCGGATTGCGGATGCCGTACAGGCCGGTGATCCTTCCGTCGTGGATCTCGAACGCGACCAGCCAGTCGAGTTCACCGGCGGTGAGGAACCGTGCCGCGGGCATGCCGTTGTAGGTGGCGTGCTCGACCTGGGTCGCCGCGCCGCTGTTGCGGATCACACGGAGAACGAACCGGGCGACATCGCAGCGTCCGGTGATCGGGCGGCGGGCCGCGACCGCCTTGCCTCCGCCGTCGGAGATCTGCACGACATCGGGCGCCAGCAGATCCATCAATGCCTGGACCTCGCCGGTCGCCGCCGCGTGCAGGAACCGCTCGACGATCTCCCGGGTCGCGTCCGAGCGAGGCTCGAAACGGCGTCGCCGCGCATGGACGTGACGGCGTGCGCGATGGGCGATCTGACGGACGGTGGACTCGGCCTTGCCGACGGAGGCGGCGATCTCACCATGGGTGTAGCCGAACACGTCGTGCAGCACGAACACCGCGCGCTCGGTCGCGCTGAGCTTTTCCAGGACGAGCATCATGGCCATCGACACCGACTCCGCCAGGATGACGTCATCGCTCACCTCGGGTGCGGTACGGATCGGCTCGGGCAGCCACGCCCCGACGTACTCCTCGCGTCGTGCCCTGACCGCACGCAGGTGGTTGAGGGCCTGCCGGGTCACGATGCGGACCAGGTAGGCGTGTGGATGCTCCACCACTGCCGGATCGACCGCGCTCCACCGCAGGTAGCTCTCCTGCAGCACGTCCTCGGCGTCGGTGGAGCTGCCCAGCATCTCGTAGGCGATGGTGAACAGCAGCGGACGGTGTTCGGTGAAGGCATCCTCAGCCACGGCCTGCCCCCACCACGCACATACGTCGGTGCTCCGGCATCACACTCGGCTCCTCTCGTCGGATGCCATCGAGACACCTCGCACCGGCAAACCGTGACAGCCCATCACCGTGATTCACTTCACAGTCTGTGATCTCCACGCGACCACATACCGTCAGCCCCCGCCCCGCGGTGGTGAGTCACTGGCGATTGACGCTGCGGGTCACACCCGCGACGATCGTCGTCGCCAGGACCCAACCGGTGATGATCAGGGCGTACGACAGCCACTGGTGCCAGCCGGCAGGGGCGAACGCCGACTCCTGACCGAAGTTGATGATCGGCAGAAGCAGATCGAGAGTGTAGAAGACGGGATTGAACTCAGGAGCCTCATCGACCTTCGTGGGCCGCGGGTGATCCAGACCGTAGGCGATCGATCCGATGGCCATGAGGGACAGCAGCCAGACGGCCGCGCGCAGCGGCCGGAAACCGTAGCCGACCGTGGCGTCCTGGACGTACCCCCACAGCCGGCCGTACCAGGTGAGGGTGGTGCGTCGACGGCGTTGCTTCGCGAGTTGTACGAGGCGGGCCGCGTCGTCGTCACCGACGTGGCGGTAGGCCGCCGTCAACTGCTCGTAGCCGTACGGCTCGTACCCCTCGCCCTCCCGCTCCAGCATCGGCAGACGGCTCTCGGCCGGCTCGTGCGGGGCGAGCACGGTGTAGCTGAGATTGCTGAGATACACCTGGTCCGGCAGCATCTGCGGTTCAAGGGTAAGGATCTCTATGTGGGAACGCCGCAGATTCAGTGCGCCCTCGATGCGATCGCCCCTGCGCAGCCAGAGCTCACCGATGACACAACTGCTCGCCCTCAGTGCCGTGTCACTCGGGTGGGACAAGTGGGCGTGGAGCAGGTCGAGACGGCCGGTTATGCGTGAGCCTCGGAGCTCGACCCGCCCCCGCGCACGCAGGCACCGCGCCCGCACATGGGCTCCCACGTTGAGGTTCTGCGCGTCCAGCGCGATGCCGTCGGGTTTGTGGAAGACGGCGTCCTGAATGTTGATCCGCCCGGTGACGGTCGCGCCGGTGAGACGTACCTGTCCGTGCGCGCGCATCTCCGGCGCCCACAAGTCGGCCTCGATCGCCGCTTGGTTGAGCTGCAGCACCGGCTCGGAGTCGTTCGCCGCCCTGAACTCCGCCCGCTCCATGAACAGCGCCCCCGAAACCTGCGCCCCGCCGAGCCGCACCGGCCCCCGCGCACGGCAGCCCGTCAACCGCAGCGCCCCCTGGATCCGCACGCCCTCCGCGGTGAGGCCCGGCAAGGCTGACTCGCTCAGATCGAGCCGGCGAAGCTGGGCACCGTTCAGGTCGGAAACACCGTCGAACAGGCAGTGGGTCAGCTCGATTGCGGCGTCGATCGTGGCGTGATCGAGGTTCAGCACGCCTGTGATCCGCGCGCCCGTGATCTTGAGTGCGGCGACCTCTCCCTCCTCCTGCGGAGCCTTGATCAGCAGGGTGCGCAGCACACTCGCCCGTACGGTCCGCTCGGCGCCCCAGGTGTTGCCGAGCGCTGGATCCTCGTCATCTGCGGCACGGAAGTCCACCGACTCGCCCCGCGGGAAAGCCCGCCATACCCGCACCTCGGCGGGTGTCAGATCATTTGTCTCGCTCACGCCGGGACTCTGACCTGCTGCGTTCGAGCTGTCAAATACCTTGGGAGCAGGCCATGTTGACCGAATCCCGGAGCCGTCCCGATCTCCTAGCTCAGTGGCAATCGTGCTTGCAGCCACCACAGACTCACCGCCCCAAAGGTGACCGGCCGGAGGACGGGCGTGCTGGTCCCCGGCTGTGCAGGGCGGGAGCGTCACAGCAGTGGCATGCTCCCCCCTATGTATGAGGATCCGAGGGGTAGGTCGACGCCGGGATTGTGGGGGGCGTACTGCGTGTGCCTGGGCCATTGCCTTCGCCGCGCTTCATTTCTACTGGGCACTGGGCGGCAGCTGGGGGTTGAGCGTTTCGGCCGGGCCCCTGGCCGAGGAACGCCCCGGGTGGTTCGTGGTGGTGGGCCTGTGGGGTGTGGGATTGCTGTGCCTGGTCGGCGGTGGGCTGGGGTGGCTCCTCTCCATGTCTCTGTCTCGTGGCCTGGTGGGGCGAGTGGTGAGGGCCCTGGGCTGGTGTGCTTGCGCACTGTTGTTGATGCGCGGGGTCGCGGTCGAGGTGCTGCTGCTGACGGACGCAGGGGGCCGGGGGATGGACGTGAGCCCGGAGCAGCGACTGTGGACGCTGACCCTGTGGAATCCCTGGTTCCTGGTCGGAGGGCTTGTCTTCGGGCTGGCCGCCCGTGCGTCCGGGCGGGCGAAGACCCCTAAAAGCGGTCTCGCCTGACAGTGCCTCGGGAGGCCGACAGTCGACGGCGAAGGTGCGCCTCGGCGCACGTACTGGAATTGATCGGCGCGGGCCTCGTCCGCCGCGACAACACCGGCAGCCCGTCGCTCCCTCGCACTCCTCGGTCTGAGGCTCCTCGGCGATACCGTCCATCGCCCGAGCAGCCGGTCGTCCGCGTGTGCGCGGGAGGGCGACGGAAGGGATGCTTTACGGTGGCTTGATGCGACTTGTTCCCTGGTGGACCCTGGTGTCGTCGGGGTGCGCGCCCGTCGTCCTGGTCGGTGCCTGGGTGATCGCCGCGCTGCTCCAAGGGCCGAGCTACGAGCCGGTCACTCAGACGATCAGCATCCTGGGGGCGGACGGCGCGTCCGGAAGGTGGGTGTTGAACGGCGCGCTGATCGCCCTCGGGATCTGTCATCTGCTCACCGCCTGGGGGCTGCGGGCAGCTTCGCTCGCCGGACGTGTGGCGTTGGGTGCCGGTGGGGTGGTGGCGATCGTGGTGGCGCAGACCCCGGCGCCCAGCCGCGGTGGTTCCCTCGGGCACGGTTTCGCTGTCGCCATCGGCTTCATACTCCTGGCGGTATGGCCGGTACTGGCCGTCAACCGCAGCAAGTCGGCGCCATGGGCGCTCCGGCCATCAGTGTCGATCACGGTGACTGCGCTGATGGCGGTCGGCGCGGTCTGTTTCCTGATCGAACTGCAAGGCAACGGTGCCGCTGGTGTCGCCGAGCGCGCCTTGACGACCATGCAGTCCCTGTGGCCGTTCGTGGTCGTCGTTTCCTGCCTGCGTCACCCCCGCCCGTCATCAACATCCGGCTAGGGAATCCAGGCCCGAACACGACGCGGTGACGGAACCCACCCGCTGACGGTCGCCGGTCGCGTAAGACGCTTGCACACACGGTCGGGAGCTGGGACGGGAGCGGCTCTGAGCGGGCATCCGATCCGCCCCGTGGACCATTCGCCCTGACAACACACGGCGGCGCCGAGACGGAGGAGTGCTCAAAAAGCGGTCGCCGTGGGTGATCCGGTTCTGCAGACTCTGGACCGTGGATCGCTTGAGGGAGATTGCGGATCGGCTGACCGAAGTCGGCGGAGTGGTCGGTGTGTGTCTGGGCGGCAGCCGAGCGAGAGGAACACACCGTCCTGACTCCGACTTCGACCTCGGCTTGTACTACCGGCCCCCACTGGACACCGCTGCCCTGCGCCTCCTGGCGGCCGAGCTGACCGGAGGGCCGGTGGAGGTGACGGAACCGGGCGGCTGGGGACCGTGGGTGGACGGTGGGGCCTGGCTGACCATCGACGGCTGCCACGTCGACTGGATCTACCGCGACCTGGACCGCGTGCACCGGATCTGGGAAGAGTGCCGGGCCGGCCGCTTCGAGGTGGGCATCCAGGCCGGTCATCCACTCGGGGTGTACTCCCCTGCGTATGTCGGTGAGGTGGCCCTTGGGCGAGTGCTCGCCGACCCCGATGGCGAGCTGCGGCCTCTGCAGCAGAAGGCTCGCCGTTATCCGGAGCAGTTGAGTGCGGCGCTGATCGCCAACGCGCTGTGGGAGGCTCCGTTCACCTTGGCCAATGCCCGCAAGGGAGCCGCGCGCGGCGACGCCTATCACGTCGCCGGCTGCCTCTTCCGCGCGATCGGGCTTCTCGTGCAGGGCCTGCATGCTCACGCGGGTTGCTGGGTGTTGAACGAAAAGGGGGCTGTTCAGGCCGCAGGAGAGCTTCCGGCCGCTCCCGCTGATTTCGCCGCGCGGTCTCATGAGTTGCTCGGCGCGCTCGGCATGGCACCGGACGTGCTCTCCACCACGCTTGACGTCGCTGACGCGCTCGCCGCCGAAGTATGCGAGCAGCTCACGTCCTGATGGCCGAGGGGCGAGCTGGGACGACTTCTCATCATGAGCGCGACCACGAGGACGAGCGAGCGCCCGAGGTGGTGACGGCGTAGGCGCCTTTCACTCCGAGGTGGACCGCCCGCTCAGGCCGATCGACCGGGGGCTGTGGGCTCGTGCTGCGCGGGTGGCTGACCATGCGTGACAGGGGCTCGGCGCGGTCGTTGATCAAGGTATGAGTGCACTGAGAAAGATCGTCACAGGTATGGGTGCGACGGCTGCGGCCGTTGGTCTCGTCTTCGCCGTCGGCCCGCCGGCGGCGGCCGCCGGCAAGTGGTGCAACCACTCCGTCTGCATCGAGACCTACGACTCGGGGACCTACCTCGGCCGGGTGGAAGTCTCGGTCGTCAACACCAATCAGCCCCACAGGATTTCCGCGCGGGTGTGGACCACCAACGGGTGGAGCGCCAAGACGAAGGTCGAGGACGTCGCCAAATTCCGGACCTACCGCGACCAGGCATACCCCCAGCGCCACTTCCCCGCGGGCACTCGGCTGTGTGCGGAGGGCTTCCGCGGTGGTGAAAGCGTTGGCCTGCCCTGTGTGACGATCACCAACTGACCGCCGCGCGCGGCCGGTGGACCTGAGGCGGCTGAGGATTTCGGGCGCGGTCCGCGTCGTGGCGTGGGTGTGGAAGAGATGGACGGGCTTGCGCCGTCGATCGAGGGCGTGACGGTGCGGGTGCCTGTCGATCGGGTTTCGGGGACTCCGGCGTCACGCCCACGCCGCCGGTCCAACTCAGGGCGAGGCGGCGAGGGCCCGGTCACCGCTACGGGCCGGCCCCGCACCCGGTCGGCTGCCTACTGGGGCTGTGTCGCGATCTGGATCAGGTTGCCGCAGGTGTCGTCGAAGACGGCGGTGGTGACGGGGCCCATCTCCAGGGGCTCCTGGGTGAAGCGGACACCGAGGTCCCGCAGGCGCTCGTACTCCGCCTGTACATCGTCGACGGCGAACTGGGCGAGCGGGATGCCGTCCCCCACGAGCGTGTCCCGGTAGGTCTTGACGGCCGGGTGGCCGGCGGGCTCCAGGAGGAGCTCGGTGCCGCCGGGCTCGTCGGGTGAGACGACGGTCAGCCACCGGTCCTGCTCGCCCACCGGGACGTCGTACTTCTTCACGAAGCCGAGGATCTCGGTGTAGAAGTGCAGGGCCTTGGCCTGGTCGTCGACGAAGACGCTGGTCAGGTGAATCTTCATGGGGTGTTCTCCTCCGGTGCGGAAGTGTCGGGCACGAGCCATCGCTCGGCTATCTGCCGCAGCGGGGCCGTATTGAGGTCGTGGAACTTGTAGCGGCCCTCCCGCCTGGTCTCGACGAGTCCGGCGGCCTCCAGCACGGCGAGGTGCTGGGAGATCCCCTGGCGCGAGATGCCGAGCTGATGCTTCATGCTCAGCCGCGAGCAGATCTCGAACAGTGTCTGTCCGGACTTTTCGGTGAGCTCATCGAGGATGGTGCGGCGGGTGGGGTCGGCCAAGGCTTTGAACAGGTCATCGGCCACAACCACAATGATAGGCAACTACTCACTTGCCTATCAAGTCGAGGCACGCCACATTCCGAGCTGCATGGGGACGAGCTGCCGGTCGAGGGCCTGGTTGGTCGCTTTTGCGCTGAACGACATCGAGCCCCCTCCCGTGCCCTGGAGCCTCGACACCTTGGACGCGGGGTCGGTGCGTCAGACCGCTGTGGGCAGATCCGTTCGGGCGAGCCCGTCGGTGATGGAGGCGGCCGCGGTGCGCAGCATGCCGATCGCCTGCTCCAGCAGCGGATTCGGGTCGGCCGCGCGGTGCAGGGCGAAGACCCGGCGCACGTGCGAGGGGTCGGCGAGCCGGATCGCCTGTACCTCGGGTGACTCGATCATCGCCAGTTCGGGGACCATCGCGACGCCCAGCCCCTTGCGGACGAGCTCGTACGGCAGGTTGTAGTCGTTGGTGCGGAAGAGGACCTCGGGGCGAAAGCCGCCCTCCGCGCAGATGTGGAAGAGCGAACGGGCGGCGTCCGTCCCCTCGCGGTAGCAGATCCACCGCTCGTCGCTCAGGTCCCCGATCCGGATGCGCCGGCGCCCGGCGAGCCGGTGGGCGATCGGGACCAGGACGTACAGGGGCTCCTCCAGGATCAGCGTCATCGCCAGGTCGGTCGGCCACTTGTGGGGGACCGTGCCGTACTCGAAGACCACCGCGAGATCCAGCCGGCCGTCTCCCACGGCGGGTGTGACGGTCTGCGGATCGCCCTCCTCGTAGCGGACGTCGACCTGGGGGCGGTCCCGCAGGAAGGCGGCCAGCACCTCCGGCACCAGCCGGAAGCCCGCCGACCAGAAGCTGCCCAGATGCAGCCGGCCGCGCTCGGCGGTGGCGAAGGAGCGCGTCTCGTCCTCCGCGGCCTCCAGTTCCGCGAGCAACCGCGCCGCCCTGCGGGCCAGCTGGGCGCCGGCCGCTGTGGGGCGCACACTGCGGGGTGAACGTTCGAAGAGCGTGACGCCCAGGGCCCGTTCCACCGAGGTGATCTGCTGCGACACGGCGGACGGCGTATAGCCGAGCCGCTTGGCGGTGGCGCGAAGCGAACCGGTCGCCACGACATCGCGGATCGCCTGAAGCTGGATCGGGGTCAGCATCAGCAGAACTCCATCGGTATCAGCATCAGCGGAACTTAACAGCCTCATGCCCCGGGCGACCAGAGATCCGAACGGTCCGGGCGCAGGCAGCGGACCGGGGAAAGCTGACGTCGAGCATCAGCTCACCTGCACAACACGTGCGCAAACACTCACTCTGCTTCATCTTGTTTCGCCGCGCCGGGTGGCGCAGATTGTGCGGTCAGAAGCCCAGCAGATCGATGCGCGAAGGACGACTCCATGGACATACGGCCCGCGGAACGGTGCGTCCGCGTACGCAGGAGGCGCCGTGGCACCGCCGCCGCGCTCGTCCTCGCCGGGCTGCTGCCGCTGGTGGGCGGCTGCGCCGCCGCGGGGGCCGTGGAACGGTCGCCGGTACGGGCACAGCCCAAGGATCCCGCCCTGCACGCGCTGCTACCGGAGAAGATCCGCAAGGCCGGGAGCCTGAAGGTGGCCGAGGGGGACGACTACCCGCCCCTCGTCCAACTCGGGCTGGACAACGAGACGCTGGTGGGCATGGAGCCCGAGCTGATGAAGGCTATCGGGCAAGTGCTCGGTGTCGACGTCGAGTTCTCCAAGTCCAGTTTCGACAGCATCATCGGAGGGGTCCGGTCCCACCGCTACGACCTGGCGATCCAGGCGATGCTGGACAAACCGGAGCGCCAGGAGCACGTCACCTTCGTCGACTACTTCCGTACCAGCAGCTCGATCCTCGTCGGGCAGGACGACAGGAAGTCGATCGGCTCCCTCGCCGACCTCTGTGGCCGCGCCTCCGCCGTGGAGCAGGGCACTTCCCAGGTCGACGACGTCGTCGAGCAGAGCAAGAAGTGCACCCGGGCAGGGAAACCTGCGATCGAAGTGCTGGTCTTCCCCGACTCGGTGGGCTGCTTCCAGGCCCTGTCCACGGGCCGCACCGACGCCTTCGTCGGCGGCTCGCCCACCGTCACCTACCAGGCCGAGCAGTCCGGTGGACGGCTCTTCGAGGTCGGCGAGCCCTACCGCTTCCTGCCCTACGGAATCTTGGTGAACAAGGATGACAAGGCCCTTGCACGGACCGTCCGGAAGGCCCTGCAGAAGCTCATCGACAACGGCGCATACCGCCAGATCCTGAAGTACTGGAAGGTCGAATCCGGCGCCCTTCGTCGCGCCACGGTGAACGGAGGCACGGCATGACCGCGCAGATGAAGTCCGCCACCCCGCCCACGAGCGGCAAGGAGGCTCCCGCAGGGAGCGCTGCGATAGAGGCCGTACCACTGCGCCGGCCCGGTCGGCTGATCTTGTGCGCGGCGCTGCTCTTCCTGCTGTTCTTCCTGGTGGAGGGCTGGGCCACCAACCCACGGATGCAGTGGCACACCGTCGGGGAGTTCCTCTTCGCACCCGTTGTCATCGAGGGGCTGGGGACCACTCTGCTGCTCACGGTCGTCGCGATGCTCATCGGCGTCGTCGGAGGCATCGTGCTGGCTGTCCTGCGGATGTCGGACAACACCCTCCTGGCGAGGATCAGCGGCCTCTACATATGGGTGTTCCGGGGCACGCCGCTCCTGGTCCAACTGCTCTTCTGGTACTTCCTCTCCGCCATCGTCCCCAGGATCGGTCTGGGCATACCGTGGGGCCCGACGTTCGTGGAGTTCGACACGAACCTGCTGATCACGCAGCTCACCGCGGCCTTCCTCGGCCTCGGTCTGCACGAGGCCGCGTACATGGGGGAGATCGTGCGCGCCGGCATCACCTCCGTCGACGGCGGGCAGACGGAGGCAGCACACGCCTTGGGGATGACCCGTCGTCAGACACTGCGGCGCATCGTCCTCCCGCAGGCTCTGCGCGTGATCACCCCGCCCACCGGCAATCAGGCGATCTCCATGCTCAAGACCACGTCTCTGGTGTTCGCCATCGCCGTGCCGGAGCTGCTCACATCCGTCCAGGGCATCTACTCACGGACGTTCCAGCAGGTCCCGCTGCTCACCGTCGCCTGCATCTGGTACCTCGTCGCGACCTCCGTCCTGAACGTCGGCCAGTACTACCTCGAACGCCGCTTCACCCGCGGCTCCCTCCGGGACCTGCCGCCCACCGCCCTGCAGCGACTGCGCGCCGCCCTCGCCACGAAGCAGGAGCCCCGGACATGACCGCAGACATGACCCCCGAGACAACCGGAGAGACGGACGCAGACATGACGACCACCGGCATGGAATCCGTTGTCAGAGCCGAGGGCGTGCACAAGAGCTTCGGCGAGGCCCAGGTGCTCAGGGGCATCGACCTGGAGGTCGCTCCCGGCGAGGTGATGTGCCTCGTCGGCCCGTCCGGCTCCGGTAAGTCCACGTTCCTGCGATGCATCAACCACTTGGAGCCGATCGATGCCGGGCGCCTCTGGGTGCGCGGGCAACTCGTCGGCTACGAGGAGCGCGAAGGAAAGCTGTACGAGCTGAAGGAGACCGCCGTCGCCCGACAGCGCCGCGATATCGGCATGGTCTTCCAGCGCTTCAACCTCTTTCCGCACATGACTGCCCTGGAGAACGTCATGGAGGCGCCCCTTCGCGTTAAGCGCGAGCCCGGCGCCGAGGTCAGGAAGCGGGCGGAGGCACTGCTCGACCGGGTGGGGCTTGCGGACAAGCGGCACAGCTATCCCGCCCAGCTCTCCGGTGGCCAGCAACAGCGCGTCGCCATTGCCCGCGCCCTGGCGATGCGACCCGCACTGATGCTCTTCGACGAGCCGACCTCAGCCCTCGACCCCGAACTCGTGGGGGAGGTACTTGATGTCATGCGGGGCCTCGCCGACGACGGGATGACCATGATCGTCGTCACTCACGAGATGGCCTTCGCCAAGGAGGTGGGCGACTCGCTCGTGTTCATGGACGGGGGAGTGGTGGTCGAATCGGGCACTCCCGCAGCCGTCCTGGACACCCCGAGCCAGGACCGCACCCGGGAATTCCTGAGCAAGGTCCTCTGACGCCTCCCGCAGGCCACCGCGCCCCGGACGGGCGGGACCAGCGCCGGCAGCCGGTCACCACGCCCCCCGCACCTCGACCGCATCATCCTCGACCGCGCCATCTGGGAATCCCTATGACTCGTGCAATCGTTCTCGGCGCCGGAGTGCTCGGCGCTTCCGTCGCCCATCGGCTCGCAGCCGCCGGCGCCGACGTCACCGTCATCGAGTCCGGCGGGCCCGCCGCCGGGACCTCCGGTGCGACGTTCTCCGTGGACGTCACTCACCTGAAGACACCGCACTCGTACTACGAACTCAATCGCCTCAGCTCCGCGGAACACATAGCCCTGGGCGAGGAACTCGACGGCCCCGCCTGGCGCCATCCCATGCCTCTCGTTCAGTGGGGCAACACCCCTGCCGAAAGGCACACGCTGCGCGAGCGTGCCGAGCGCCTGCAGTCCTGGGGACACCCTTGCCGTTTCGTCGACCCGAAGGACCTGCGCGAGCTGGCTCCCGGTGTCGACCCCGCCGCCTGCACCGGGGACGAACTCGTCGTCCACGACCATGCCTCCTGGTACGACGCACCGCGCCTGGTGCGCAACCTCCTGGACCGGGCCGCCCTGCAGGGCGCGGTGATCCATTACGGTGTGCACGCCACCGGCCTGCTGCGCAGTGGTGACCGCGTCACCGGTGTCGTGGCGGGCGCCCGCAGCTGGACCGCCGACTGGGTCGTCAACTGCACTGGCCCACACGCCGGCAGCGTCGCAGAACTCGCCGGTTCATCCCTGCCGATGACCCTCTTCCCCGGCCTCGTCGGCGAGAGCACTCCGGTGCCCGAAGCGGCGCTCGGAGCCATACTCGCCGCACCCGGAGTGGACCTGCGCCCCGCGCCGGACGACCGGGTGCTGTCCATCTCCTGGGAGATCGACGCGCTGTTGCCCGACGCATCCGACGCAGCGGCGGCCCGCCCCGACCTGGAACTGGATCTGCACCGGCGCGGCCAGGCCGTACTCGCCGCGCTGCGCTCCGCGCCCCGGCTCGCCGGCGTGCGAATCGGCGTACGTCCCGTACCGTTCGACGGACTGCCGCTGGCCGGGGTCCTGCCCAGCGCTCCCGGCCTCTACCACCTCGTCTCGCACAGCGCGGTGAACCTCGCACCGCTGTTGGGCCGTCTCGCCGCCGAGGAGATCATGGCCGGCGGCCCGGATGCGGCGGGTGCCGGCGCCCTGGCGGCGTACCGGGCCGACCGCTCGACGGCCGCCGACGTCCAGGACGAGAGCCTCCGGACGATGAGCAACCAGTCCGCACCGGCCGCTCGCTGACCGGCCATCGGCTGACCCGGCGGGGCCGCCTGCTCGGCAGCCCCCCGGGGCACCCGCCGGCCGGAGACGAGGGGACCGTTCCGTCGGACGCTCAGTCGGCGACCAGGCGATAGCCGTAACCGGTGCCGAACCGGATCGTCCCCTCGTCGTTCTCACGCTGGCGCCGTACGACGTAACTGCCGGGCGCCATACCGGTGCCGCCGTGCTCGGGGTGGACCAGGTAGGCGACCGCCGTGGTCTCGATGAGGCCGAGAGCCAGTCCGTCGCGGTCGCGGACCCCGGCCGTCCACCAGCAGGTGCCGGCGTCGGCCACCAGGGTGTGCGGATTGCCGCCCGCGGCGCTGCGCAGCAGTTCGACCCCGGCAGGGGGCACCTCCCGCCGTTCGGCGAACGGCGGCACGCTGATGCTGTCGGCGAGGAACGCGCGCGGGACGACGATGAGGTCGCCCTGGGCCTGGAGACCGTCGATGACCGGGATGGTCACCTCGCGCTCCAGATGGCCGAGGACGTCGAGACCGGTGCGCGTGGTGAGTTCGGCGAGGGTCAGCTGTGTGTGCTGTGGCATGAGTGCATCACCTTTGAACGTTGTGGGGAGTGGTGGAAGGGGAAATTGGCGGCTGTCAGGTGCGCCGCAGAAGCCGGGAGTACTGGTCGCCGGTCAGGCCGTAGGACCAGCCGGCGGCGGCGACGGGGTCGCCGATGTGGGCGGGGACGCCCAGTCCGTAGCGGCGGCGCCGTCCGTCCGGTTCGACGGAGCCGTTGACGACGAGCAGTACGCGCGCGGGGCGGCCCCAGACCTGCCGCGGTACGTGGTAGAGGTGCAGGTCGGAGCCGGGGTTTCCGGGGTCGGCGGCGCTGCCGACGAGCTGCAGCCCGGCCTGTTCGATGTAGGAGTCCCAGCCGATGCGTTCGATGGCGCAGCGGCGTACTTCGACGTTGGTCTCGCGGTGGATCCGTTCGACGGTGGGGTCCGTGATCACCCAGGCCGGCACCCGGGTGCCGCTCAGGGCGTACAGCTCGGCGCCGTCCGCGAACCGCACCGCGGGGCTGTCCGGATGATGCAGCCGCACTTCGCCGTGCCGTCCGCCGGGTGCCGGTTCCGTGTGCACCTCGGCCGGCCGTTCGGCCATGACGCATCGACCGTGGCCTGGCCACCACCAGCCGGTCGAGCGCGCCAGGGTCGCCCAGAGGGCGAGTTGGCGGGTGTCGCTGTCGCGGTAGCGGGCCAAGCCGACGCGTGCCTGGATGTCGAGGTGAGCGATCCAGTGCGCGTCGTGCTGGCCGTACCAGGTCAGCGCGGACGAGTCGCCGGAAGCGGGCAGCAGTCCCGTACGCACCGGCGCCCGCACCGCGTCGCGCACCGAGGCGGCCAGCGCGTCGCGCACGGTGGCTGCGAGCACATGGCCCAGTGGCACCCCGGCGTCGACGGCCTCCTCGGGGCTCAGTGTCCTGGCCGGTGCAAGACCGCTCGGGTACCACTGCCAGGGTGGAGCGGCGCGGCTGATCTGTGCGTCCATACGGGTCCGCAGATCCGACTGCAGTGAAGCGAGCCGTGCGGCGAGCGGCCAGTCGGCGCCGTGTGCCGGCGTGGTGTCCGACCGCAGCCGCGCGGGCCGGAAGACCTGCGGGTCGTCGCGCAGTTCTGACCGGGCGGCCGCCGGCGAAGGAACCCAGACGAACCGCGGCCGTGGGGCGCCGATCCGGCGGTAGAGCTCGGTGACGGCGTCCTCGGCTTGGGCACGGTCGGCCGGTTGTGTGGAGAGGGCGTGGGCGAGCCAGTCATCCCGCAGGGCGCGCGCCAGGGACAGGCGTTCGAGGCTGGGGAGTTGGCGCGCATCGGGGAGCGGGAGCAGGCTGCGGGAAGACACCCCGCGCGAAGAGAGCACCGGGCTCACCGGAGAGTGGCGGAGTCCGCCTTTCCATGGGTCATGGACGGGATCGTGGCAGGTGCCGGTGTCCTTCGGCAAGGGATTATCGGCCGGGTGCTGAGTGTCGTTGCGCGGGCAAGTGGGCAACTACATCGACGGCGTGGACGCAATGCGCTCAGAGGGGTTGGGATCGGCATGCCCTCGTCGACCAGGGCACTGGGCCGTGGCGCGGCAGTTGCAGTTCAGGTGTCTTCGGATACGGCTTCGACGGCCACCACAGCACACCTCATCCAGGCCACTCACACACCTCGGACTCAGGAATGCGTGGGCCGTATTTCGCGCGCCTTGTGCGCGCCCCGCCCCTACGATCACTGGTGCGACTGCTGGGGAGGGCGGGGGAATGGGTGACGACACCAGGGGCGGGGCAAGGGCAGCGGTGCGGCTCGCAGGAGGCGCGCCGCTTCGGAGCACGCTCAATGCTGCCGACCCCGACGACTGGCTTGCGCTGGACTCAGGTGTGCGGGAGGTGGTCTGGTACCGCTCGCCGTCCCTGCCGGAGTGGGAGCACTCCGCACCGCTGCCGGCCGATCTGACTCAGGCCGATGAGTCCGGGCTCGCACTTGCCCTCTGTCACCGCGACGGGCGGATTCGCCAGGAGGCAGTGCGTCGGTCGATCCGATACCCCGGTCTTCTGCCGTTGATTGTGATCCGTTGCGCCGACTGGGTAGGCCCGGTCCGTGAGAGCGCCCGTCGGCTGCTACGCGAGGTCCTGGATGTGGATTGTGCCGTCGACCTCGCGCCGCTGATCCTGCGCGTCGGCCGCCGCGAGAGAGGTGCCTTCGGCGTCGAGGCGCTCGGGGAGGCCCTGGGCAGGGCATCGCACGGGAGGCTTACGGCTCTCTTCGCTGCCCCCGACCGCGTCGTTCGACGGTTCGCCTACCGGCTGGCCGTCGACAGCCGGTTGCTCCGCCCCGTCGAGCTGGCCCGCGTTGCCGCCCAGGACGAGGACACCGTGGTCCAGGACCTGTGTGCCACCGCAGCGCTCACAGCTCTGTGCGACGAGGAGGCGCACGAGGATGTGCTGTCGCTGCTTTTGGCCGCGCGCAATCCGCGGACCCGTTCGGCAGGCGTCACCGCGCTGCGGCGGGCGGGGCGTTCGGTGGAGGCGGAGTCGTTCCTCAGCGACCGGTCCGCGCTGGTGCGCGCTTGCGCCCGGTATGTCGTACGACAGCTGGGAGGAAACCCTGCAGCCTGGTACCGGGAGCGGTGCAAGGCACCGGACGACCTCGAATTGCCACCCGGCGCAGTCATCGGGCTGGCCGAGTGCGGGGACCGTGCGGATGCCGAGTTCCTGTGGCCGCTGCTCCCGCACCCGGCGGCCGGGGTACGGGCGCGGGCGGTGGCCGGGCTTCGGGCACTGGACTGCGCGGACGCGAAGCAGTTGCGGCCACTGCTCGACGACCCTGCTGCCGCTGTCGTGCGTGAGACGGCCCTCGCCCTGCTGCCATCGGCAAAGGAACTGGCCGCCGGCTGGCTGTTGGAACGCACCAGCTCCGAACGGCAGCGGCACGTCAGGCTCGCCGCTTTCCGGCTGCTCGACGCGCGCGGCGGAGTCGTGGCACTGCGGGCTGCGGTCGGGCTTTTGGAGGACCCGGATGTGAAACTGCGCACCTGGGCAGGGCAGTCCGTGCAGCGCTGGCATCCGCCGGCGGGCGTGCGGCGCTGCGACGCGGAGGTGGGGGAGCTGCTCGACCGGAGCCGGCACCTCTTCAGCGACTACGTGCTGCGGCGGCGCAAGTGGGAGGCCGGAGTGGACGGCTGAGTTCGCTTTGTAGTCCTACGGTTTCTCATGAAGTCCCAAGGCCCCTGAAGGCCCTGAGGCACTGGGGGATGACCGTCCTTGAGGAGGGCGAGGTCAACGCGAAGAGGGCCGCCGTCTTCCTGCGGCTGCCCACAGGCACCGGCCGGCGCTCGTATTGCTCGTGGCCCCTGGGCCCGCAGGGATGAGAATCCCCGCGGGCCTCGTGCCCGGAGGGCCCTCCCGGCCAGGCGTGGGGCCCTGGCTTAGAGTTCGGGTGTGCCGTCATACAGCATTGGTCAGGCAGCGGGGCTGCTGGGCGTCAGTTCGGAGACCGTTCGCCGGTGGGCGGACAGCGGGCGGCTCGGCATGGACCGGGACGGCTCGGGGAACCGGGTGATCGACGGGGTGAGCCTGGCGGCGTTCGCGAAGGAGCGGGCCACCGGCATGCATCCGGTGCCGGACTCAGTGCCCACCTCCGTACGCAACTCCTTCGTCGGGATCGTCACCGCGGTGCGCGCCGACGAGGTGGCCGCGCACGTCGAGATCCAGTCCGGTCCGCACCGGCTGGTCTCCCTGGTGACCCGGGAGTCCGTCGACGAACTCGGGATCGTCGTCGGAGTCACCGTCACGGCGAGGGCGAAGTCCACGAACGTCCACATCGACCTTTCGTGACGCGCGGGACGCATCAGCGGCGGACAAGGTGTCACCCAGGGTTGGTCTTGTGGCCTGCAAGGGCCGCGGCAGGCGTGTAGGGGAAGTGACTCAACGCCTCGCTGTGGGCCGCGCCGCCCCACGGCACCTGCCCACCACGCGAGACAGCTGCGGGCGGCACGTCGTCGCGCGGAATCGGTCCGATCCATATCTCACATTCACAAGGCAAGTGCGAGCGACGCCCTCGCAGATACTAAGAATTTCTCCCTGAACCCTCCTGGTTGATCACCCAGTCCAAGGGTGGCCGTGGCGGGTGTTTTCCGTGCTCCGCTCCAGTCGTTTTCCGTCCCCCTGCGGGATTCACTTGCGATGAAGCAGTGGCCGGAAGGCGTGGGGAGACATGGACCTGAACACCATGGAGACCGCGGATGCCATCGGTCCGCTCGGGGCCAAATCGATGAGTGAAAGCCCTTCAACCCCGTCGCTCCGGCATTCGCGAACGCTCTGCGCGACGCGACCGGTATCCGCTTCACCGAACTGCCCGTCACCCGGGACCGCGTCTGGCTCGCTTTGGACCGCCACGCGCGTGGCTCGGCCGCCGAGGGCCCGGCCGTTGGCGCATGAACCCGGAGAACGCCCGGGCGCACCGATGCGGTGAAGGCGCCGGCCACAGACGTGGTGAGGGCACCGCCCCAGGCCTGCTGAAGACCGACCACCGAGGTGTCGGGAGCAGTCCCAAAAGCGTGACATGGACAGCAGTTGGCTGTGCAGCTAACATTTTGGCCATGCGGTCAAAAAATGATCCGGGCGGCCAACTCCGCGCCGGTAGTGGCAAACAGGGGTCGCCGGAGCCGGAACGCTCGTTCATCGAGAAGGCGCGGCGCGCCCAGATCATCGACGCCGCCGTCGACACCATCGCGGTACGGGGGTTCGCGAAGGCGTCGCTGGCGCAGATCGCCGAGCGGGCGGGGATCAGCAAGGGCGTGATCTCGTATCACTTCTCCGGCAAGGACGAGTTGATCGAGCAGGTCGTCGAGCAGGTCTACGAGGAGATCGGCGTCTTCGTCGGGGCCCGGCTGGAGGAGCAGGTCGGGGCGACCGTGTGGCTGCGCGTCTACATCGAGTCCGTCGCCGAGTACATGCACGGCCACCGGACCCAGCTCGCCGCGCTCGGCGAGATCTTCAGCCACTTCCGCACAGCCGACGGAGCCCCGCGCTACGGCGTCGCCTCCAGCGAACCGCTCTACACCGCGTTGGAAAAGGTCTTCCTGAAGGGACAGGAAGACGGCGAGTTCCGCACGTTCGACGTGCGTGTCATGGCCGTCAGCCTCCAGGCCGGTATCGACAACATGTTCGCGTACTGGAGCGCCCACCCCGGACATGAACTGGGCTCCTACGCCCGTGAACTCGCCGGGATCTTCGAGCGCGCCACACGCGCGGAGCGCACCGACCAACACTGAACTGCACCGAACGGGGAGAACATCAATGACAGACGATCTGGATCGCGCGGCCGTGAGGGCTGCGCCCGAGCCTGCGACTGAGCAGCCGAAGCGCGCCCGGCTGCTCTATATCGACAATCTGCGTATTGCGCTGACGGCGCTCGTGGTGCTGCATCACACCGCCGTCACCTACGGCAATATCCCCGCCTGGTACTACACCGAGCCCGCCAAGGACGGCTCCGGTCTGCTCCTGGACGTCTTCGTCATGTTCAACCAGGCGTTCTTCATGGGCTTCTTCTTCATGATCGCCGGCTACTTCACGCCGGCCTCCTACGACCGCAAGGGCGCACGGCCGTTCGTCCGCGACCGCCTCAAGCGGCTCGGCATACCCCTCCTGGCCTTCCTCCTGCTGATACGCCCCCTCACGGGCCTCAGCGGGTACGCCGACCTGCGGGCCACCTTCGCCGAGCGCGGCGAGTCCCTTCCCTACTGGCTGTACTACGTGCTGAGTTGGGACGCGGGCCCGATGTGGTTCGTCGAGGTCCTCCTCGTGTTCGCCGTCATCTACGCCCTCGTTCGCCGCAGTCGTGCACGCCGCCACCCCGACCGCTTGACGCAGGACGGCCGTGAGCCGGTACAGGCCGCGCGCCCCCTGCGGCCGCTGGCCATCGTCCTCTTCACCATCGCTCTCGGGCTCGCCACGTACCTGTGGCGCTTCGTCGTACCCACCAGCACCTACGTCCCCTTCGTCGGCCTCCCCACCCCCAGCTTCATGCCGCAGTACGCAAGCTTCTTCGTCATCGGGGTGCTCGCCCACCGCCATGGCTGGCCGCAATCCCTCTCGCGCGTCGCGGGCCGTGTGGGCTTCGCCGTCGCCACCACCGCGACGCTCGCGTACCTTCCCGTCGTCATCACCGCCGAGGAGAGCACGCTCGACGGGCACGGCACCTGGCAGTCGCTGGCCTCGGTCGCATGGGAATCGACGTTCGCCATCGGTATGGTCCTCGGCCTGACCGTCCTCTTCCGTGAGCGTCTCAACCGGCAGGGGCCCGCCGCCGGATTCCTCTCCCGTCACGCCTTCGCGGTCTACCTCACCCACGCGGCCGTGCTCGTCGGGCTCGGATTCGCCTTCCGCTGGCTGCACGCCCCGGCGGCCGCCAAATTCGCCCTGGTCGCCGCGGTGGCCCTGCCGTTGTGCTGGGCCGTCGCCTACGTCGTCCGCTCCCTTCCCCGCGCCGACCGGGTGCTGTAACACCCCGCACTCCAACCAGCCCCTGCCCCGACCTCAGCCGGGGCAGGGGCCGACGACGGAGACCGGGGCACGCCGGCCATCACCCACGCGGAGAAGCGGGTATGGCGTCCCCGTCGCCCCAGATGGGCAGAACGCCCATCACCCTCATGCTCACCAACGCACCAACTCGGACCACCGGGGTGTCATCGGACGATCGAAAACCCCGGGATCGCTGCTGCTCTCAGGCCTCGGCCTTCGCCAACTCCTGCGGCTGCGCGTCATCGTTCGATCCTGCCGAGGGCTCCGAGTAGAAGACGGACCGACGCTGCTTCGTCCGCAGGGCCTGTCCCTTGGCCACGAGTCCCTCAAGGGTGTTGCGCACCACCGTGACGGAGAACTCCCGGTCCGCATGTGCCTGCGCAAGGTCCGAGGTGACCTCAGCGGCGGAGCGGGCCTCGTGTTGCTCGGCGAGGCGCTGGGCCACGAGTTCCCGGAGTGTGGGCGAGCCCGGCCCACGGGCCGTTTTCGCACGGCCCTTGCTCGGCTTTGTCTGCTTCCCCTTCCCGCCGGAAGACTCCTCCGCGTCCTTCGGCTTTCGGGAGCGGGGCAGCCGGCCCGTCTTCGCCGGACGGGGTGTGACTGCTGTTACGTGACCAGCGTCCGCCTCCGGGGCGCCGGCCTCCGTCGCAAGCGCCTGCTCGATACTCACCAACAGCACGCGGTCCTCCTCCAGCTTCAGGAGCTGACGCTGAAGGGATTCCACCTCGGAGGCGATACGTTCCTGCTCCTTGACGTTTCTCTCCAGGTCGCCGGCGACCTGGGAGGCGTACTGCGACTTGAGGTTGGTCTGGTCAGGGAGAGTTTCCGACATCACAGGTCTCCAGTTCGGGGGTGCCCCCGGGTAGCTGTTCATGTGGAAGTCGGACGGGTCGTGCTGCGGCAACCGGACTTCACCTGGCTGAGTACAGACGCCCCGCCGACGTGTGCCAGCAAAGATGCCACAACTAGGTAGGTGCGCCTATCCCCGCGATGGTCTGCCAAACCCCACTCCTTCGTCCCGACCGAGACGGTAAGCACCGTCACCGCTCCGAGGTGATGGGTCGTTATGTCCCTTTAGGCCGGGTGGAGTGATCGAGGCGGGTGGGGTGAAACCCGGTGATGGTCGGATCGTTACCAGTCCATGATCAAGAGCACAGTACGTGTCCTGGCCCTCGCCGCCGCATCCCTCGTCATCTCTGCGGGAGCCGCGTCCGCCGCAGAACCGATGCCTCCCGCCCAGTACGACGCGGACGAAACCGCGCTCAGCAGCCACCGAAAGCCCAGCTCCGGGCACGACGAGAACGGCGGCTGGATGACTCCCGGAAATCCGGGTGACAGGCAGTTCCAGCCCGGTGGGCCGAGGAACGCGCCCGCAGATCAGCCGGAACAGCCCGTTCTCATGCGAGTGATGGAGGACGTCCTCGGTCTCTGAGGCAGAGACATCTCCAGGCATCGCCCGATGCCTTACCGGGGCCCGTAGGGTCCCCTCGCATTCACGTACGAGTGACTCATGTCCGCGTCCCGGACATGAGTCACTCGTACGGGCCTGCCCCGTGGCGCATCGGTGGTCAGCAAACGACGGGAGCAGCCGCCCCCTTCGACGGGCTCAGCGGGAAGGAGACATGCGTGCCGTCCGGACCCCGTGAACCGATCCGCCTCGCGTGAATGTCGGTCACTGGTGGGTGCGGGCGGGAGGTCGTACCGCCAGGTTCCTGGTCGCCCGAGAGCCGTGTCTCCTTGAGCCTCACTCAATGAGGGGACAGGACCCCGGGCGAGGATTGTCGGTGCTCGCCGGCTGGTCGGTGGCCGAACGATGAGTTTCTCCTGCCGTTGGGGTCTATCTCAGTGGAACAGCCCGTTGGGCTGGGCACGAAGGCGACAGGACTGGAGCGCATCCATCGTCATCGTGCAGGACAGGGATCGCAGCTGAGCCGCGGCCGCGTGAGCCCACCTCGCAGGCTGTGTGCGCATAGTCGAACAGACTCGCTGGGGCCTGGATGCCTTGAGGTCACGAACCGCGAGGATCTGGTTGTCCCTGGGGGTGTCAGGTTCTTCGAGCGCTGGGAGTCGCCGATGAATCGGCCGGACGGGCTCTGCCTCGACCGAGGAGATCGGAGCCGCGGCCCACTCGAATCGAACGACGACAAAACCCGGTGAGAAGGGAACTGCGACCATGAAGCTGACGACCCTCACGAACATCTCCGTCGACGGCGTGATGCAGGGACTCGGCGCGGCGGATGAGGACCGCAGGGGCGGATTCGAGCGCGGCGGATGGGCCCTCCCGCTGTTCGACGACGAGGCCGCGACATTCGTCAACCAGGTCTATCAGCGCGCCGACGCCTTCCTGTTCGGCCGTCGCACGTACGAGATCTTTGCCGGCTACTGGGGCGTGATGGCCGACTTGAGCAACCCCATCGCAGGGGCGTTGAACTCACGGCCCAAATACGTCGCATCGACCACGCTCACCGACCCTCAATGGGCGGATACGACCGTCCTCTCCGGCGACGTCGCGGCTGCCATCGGCGAGCTGAAATCCAAGCCAGGGGGTGAGCTGCAGGTGCACGGCAGCGGCAACCTGGTCCGCTGGTTGTTCGACAACCGGCTTGTCGACGAGATCACCCTGCTCACCTATCCGGTGGTCGTCGGCCAGGGCACGCGGCTGTTCCCCGACACCGGCCCGGACACGGCACTCGAACTGGTCGACTCCCAGTCCACTCCGAAGGGAGTGACGATCCAGGTCTACCGGCCAGCCGGCCGCCCGCAGTACCAAACGGCCACGCCGACCCCAGCACGTAGTGAATGAAGGTGCAGCACCAGACAGCCGACTGTGTCCAGGTTCCAGCGGTGGCCACCAGGGCCTCGGGAGTTCCGCCGATGAGTTTCCGGCGGTTGTGCGGTCTACCCGTCGACGAAGGGAGCGCACCATGCGCGAGATCATTGTTTGCACGTTCCTGACGCTGGACGGCGTCATGCAGGCGCCGGGCGGTCCGGACGAGGACGCTGAGAGCGGCTTCGAGCACGGCGGCTGGCAGAAACCCGTGGACGACGACGAGGTCGGCGCGGCCATCGCCGGTTGGTACGAGCGCTCCGACGCGATGCTGCTCGGCCGCAAGACATACGAAATCTTCGCGTCGTACTGGCCGACCGCCGATCCCGACAACCCCTTCACCAACCGGATGAACAACATGCACAAGTACGTGGCGTCTCGGACCCTGACGTCCGTCGAGTGGCACAACTCCACGCTGCTGGAGGGCGGCATCGTCGATGCCGTTCGCGAGCTGAAGGCGTCCGACGGCGGCAACATCAACGTCGTCGGCAGCGGCGACCTTGCCCAGACCCTCATGCAGCACGGCCTCGTCGACGAGTACCGGCTGACCATCCATCCGGTGATCATCGGCACCGGCAAGCGGCTGTTCGCCGACGGAGCGATCCCCGCTGCGCTGGAGACGGTCAGCGTCTCGACGACGAAGGGCGGGACCATCGTCGGCGTCTACCGGCCGAACGGTAAGCCCAGCTACGACAGCTACTGAAGTTCGCCCGCGATCGCCTGCGGAGCGCACCTGAGCCCAGGCAGCGGTCCGGCAGCTGGTCGTGAGCGGCCCAGAGGGGGCCCGTCCGGAGGGGACCTCTACTCGGGTAGCGGCCGGTCGTCGATGACGCTCTTCATGACGAGAGTGGAGGTCAGGCGCTGGACGCCCGGCAGCTTGGCCAGCTGCTGGTCGTAGAGCTGCTGGTAGGCGGTCAGGTCGGTGGTGGCGACGCGCAAGAGGTAGTCGGGTTCGCCGAAGAGGCGCTGGGCCTGGATGACGTGCGGAATGGCCGTCACGGCTTCTTCGAAGGCGGTGACGGTGTCACGGTCCTCCCAGCGCAGGGTGGCGAAGACGAGGGCTTCGAAGTTCAGACCGATGGCGGCCGGGTCGACGACGGCCCGATAGCCGCGAATCGCTCCCTCGCGCTCGAGGTCGCGCAGGCGGCGGTGGCAGGGCGAGACACTCAGCCGCACCCGCGCCGCCAGCTCGGTCACCGTCAGACGGCCGTCCAGCTGCAGCTCGGTAAGAATCTTCCGGTCCAGGGCATCCATGAGAAAGATTCTCCCCCAATACGCGCGATCATGGAGTAAATGTAGAAACATTTGCGGGCAGATCACGCCTAATCTTCCCTCTCGAAGCAACAAACGTGAGAGGGATCGATCGATGCACACGACGACGGTGGCGGCTTTCCTGGCAGTGGATCTGCTGCTGGTCTTCACCCCGGGCGCGGACTGGGCCTACGCGATCTCGGCCGGCCTACGGGACCGGTCGGTCGTCCCGGCCGTCGCCGGGCTGATAGCCGGGTACGCGGGATACACACTGCTCGCCGTGGCCGGGTTGGTGGTGATCGTGGCGAGCTCGGCAACCGTGCTCACCGCGCTGACCGCAGCCGGTGCCGTCTACCTCATATGGCTGGGCTGCGGGGTCCTGCGCCGGCCGGCGATCCTGGAGGCCTCGACGGAGGCAGTGTCCTCCTCGGCCTCCTCACCCGGGCAGATCATGCTCAAGGGCGCAGGGATCAGCGGGCTGAACCCCAAGGCGCTTCTGCTGTACTTCTCGCTGTTCCCGCAGTTCATCGACCCCGCGGGCGGCTGGCCGGTCGCCGCGCAGACCGGGCTGCTCAGCGCCCTTCACATGACGGCCTGCGCCCTTGTCTACCTCGCTGTCGGCGTGCTCGCCCGTACCGTGCTGAAGACCCGGCCGGCGGCGGCCCGGGCGGTCACTCGGGCCTCCGGTGCCATGATGATCGTCATCGGCGGGTTCTTGCTGGCGGAGCGCCTGGCCGGCTGACGAACACGCCTCACCCATGCGAAGGAGGGAACATGGAAGACCAGGCGGAGCCCGAGGTGGCAAGTCCCGAGGTGCGCAAGCGCATCCATGAGAGCTTCGACCGCCAAGGGCTGATGGCCCACCTCGGCGCACGGATAGCCCACATCGCGCCGGGCCGTGTGCGCATCGTGCTCCCGGCTCGCCCCGAAGTGACCCAGCAGCACGGCTATTTCCACGCCGGCGCCACCAGCGCCATCGCGGACAGCGCCGGCGGCTACGCCGCCTACACGCTGTTCCCCGAGGACACCGAAGTCCTCACGGTCGAATACAAGATCAACCTCCTCGCGCCGGCCGCCGGCGACCACATCGAGGCGATCGGGACGGTCCTGAAGCACGGACGCACTCTCACCGTGTGCGTGCTGGAGGTGTTCGCGGCGCAGAGTGACGCCAATCGGAAGCTCGTCGCCAATGGGCAACAGACGCTGATCCGCGTGAACAGGTCAGAGCAGTGAGCCGCAGCCGGCGTTGGCGTCTCGGCTGACCTGGTGGCAAGGGTGGCTCCTGGGCGGCTGCCGCAGCGCGGTGGATCGACCCTGCCGACCACGTTCGATCGGTTGCATGGCTGAACAGAGTGGAGCCGTCGTTCGGGGGTGGGGGAGGGGCCGGTTCCCTTCCGTGGCTACCGTGGCCCCAGCACCCACCGAACCACCCTGGAGAACCCCGTGCCCGTATCTCTCGGCGAGGACGTGGTGGCGCTGCTGCGCCGCCCCAGCACCTGCTACATCGCGACGACGATGCCCGATGGCTCGCCCCAACTCACTCAGACGTGGGTGGACACCGACGGCGAGCACGTCCTGATCAACAGCGTTGAGTCGCATCAAAAGACCCGAAACATCGCGCGTGACCCGCGGGTGGCCGTCGCGGTCGCGGACCCCTCGGAACCGGCCTCCTATGTCCAGATCCGCGGCCGTGTGGTGCGCGTGACCACTGAGGGAGCGGTCGACCACATCGAGACGCTCGCGCAGAAGTATCTCGGCGGGCCCTACCCGTGGTTCGGTGGCCGGGACCAAGTCCGGGTGATCTATGTGATCGAACCCGAACGAATCAGCAGCCCCCGCGGCTGACGAGGGCCGACCCGTATCGAGACCCACCACCCGGATCAGCGTCCGCGAGCAGGACCGCGGTGGTGTCCGGGCCGCGTTGCCTTCGTTGCCCGCCTCCACCCGCCGGCAGGTCGCCCCACGTCCGCGCTGCGACATCACCTGACTGCGCATACAGCGTGTTCGGTGAGCCCTGCTGATCGGCGATCCGTAAGAGTGCACTACCAGGGCCTCTTCGTTTCGCTGCCCGGCGAGCCGTGTGCGCAGGCATATGGTGCTGGACCAGAGCAGATGGTGGCCACCCACAGCATCTAGGCCGGGGAAGCGATGCGTCAGACCAATCTCACCGGGGAACCGGCCGAATACGTCAGCGCTCGCGAGGAGCTGCGGCAAGCCGAGATCGAGCTGATGCACCATCGCGAACGCGTCGCCGACCTGCGCCGCCGGTTGCCGATGGGCCCTGTCGTCGATGACTACGTGTTCGAGGAAGGCCCTGCAGATCTGCGGGCTGGTGACACGCCGACGCGGAACGTGCGCCTGGACGAACTGTTCACCCGCCCGGGGCGCGATCTGATCGTCTACCACCTCATGTATGGCAAGAAGCAGACGGATCCGTGCCCCATGTGCACCATGTGGCTGGATGGGTTGAACGGGGTGGCGCGCCACATCACGCAGAACGCCGACCTCGCGGTCGTCGCCGCGGCGGACCTGCCCTCCTTGCGCGCGCACGCCAGAAAGCGTGAGTGGACGAATCTGCGCCTGCTCAGCGCCGGTTCCAGCACCTTCAAGTACGACCTGGGCAGCGAGGACGCCGAGGGCGTTCAGGACGCGACGGTGTCCGTGTTCACCCGCGACGAGAGCGGGTCGGTGCGCCACTTCTACTCGGTGCACCCGCGGATGTCCGACGACATCGACCAGCGAGGCATCGATCTGTACAGCCCGGTTTGGCACCTCCTCGACCTCACCCGCTCGGGCCGAGGCAACTGGATCGCCGGACTCAGCTACTGATGGTCTGTCAGCAAACGGGGCGGCTGACGTCTGCCGGCCACGCCGTTGTCCTTGCTGTGTGGGATGCCCCTTGATCGACAATCAATGGGTGTCTCGCCGATCGGTGATGGGTTTCTCTGGTCATGCTCGCAGGGAGATATGACCGACAGACGGCGAACGGGCGATGCTGGAGCCGATGCTGGAGGAATGGTCAAGAGCTGCCGGATCGGCGTGCCACGCTCTTCGTCTCGCCCCCGCGGTGTCGCCGATCACACTGACCTTCCATCTTCTTCGCCGTGGTAAGCACCAAGGGCCCGGGGCGGCCGGACTTCAGGAGTCCATGGCCGATGAGTCCCGGCGTGGTTGCCAGTCTGTATCTCCAAATCTCCAACACGCGATCAACCGCACTCAAGGGGAGCACCATGGCCGCTACCTACACATTCGATGTCTTTTCCAGCCTCGACGGCTTCGGCGCCGCCAGCGACAACTGGACCGGTTACTGGGGCAAGCAGGGCCCTGAGCTTCTCGACCACCGCCTCGCCCTGTACGCCGAGGAGCAGCGGATGGTCATCGGGGCCAACACGTATCGGCTGTTCGCGCAGATGCTGGCGTCGAGCACCGAGGAGTCCGAGGTGCGTGACCCCTGGGTGACACGGATGCGAAACCTGCCGGCGACGGTGGTGTCGACCACGCTGGAAGGCCCCCTCGACTGGCCGGATGCGAACGTCGCGAGCGGCGATGCTGTTGATGTCGTCGCCCGGCTCAAGGAGGAGTCCGAGGTTCCGTTGCGCTCGCACGGCAGCCTGTCGATGAACCGCGCACTGATGGCCGCCGGTCTGGTCGACCGTGTCCAGGTGACTCTCTTCCCTGTGATCACCGGTCAGACCGGACTGGACCCGATCTTCAAGGGTGCGGCCGACTTCGACCTCGAACTGATCGAGCGCCGGACGCTCGACGGCCACATCCAAGAGCTCATCTACCGGCCCACCCTGCATGGCTGAATCCGTCCATTGTCCGCCCTGGTCACGCGGCTCGCTGATCGCCTCCGGACTCGCCGGTCGTTCGACGAGCCGGCCGCCCTCGAACAATGCGCCGGCGCGGACCAGGGCGGCGAGGTGGGTGCGTTGACCGCGCCCGACGGGCCTGGCGGACTCAATGATCGTGAAGGCCACGGCGATGCCTGCGGCGCGGGAGCCGGGTCCCTTGGGTCGGCGAAATTTTCACGTGAGGCCTTCACTTCGCGCGGGTCATGCAGGACGAGGGGCGCGAGCTGCCGATGAACTCCGAGCGCTCGCACGTCTGTGGGTTCCTGGCGACAGAGGATCCGCGTGGGACA
This sequence comes from Streptomyces sp. NPDC048248, assembly GCF_043201875.1. Taxonomy (NCBI): domain Bacteria; kingdom Bacillati; phylum Actinomycetota; class Actinomycetes; order Kitasatosporales; family Streptomycetaceae; genus Streptomyces; species Streptomyces sp. NPDC048248. The sequence continues at coordinate 337,159 of NZ_JBICZL010000001.1, read as the reverse complement.
GGCGACGAGGAGAACCCTTCAGCGCCCGTTCATACGTGGCGGCAGCATGCGCGTGGGTCGCCTGATGCCCGTGTTTGATGGGCCATCAACTCAAGTTGGTGGTGGTGAAGGTGGGGGCGGGGTGGGTGATTGAGCCACGCGTAAACGTACTCGCGAGCGCGGTGTCCGAATGCCGTTGGTTGTTCGGATAAACACGGCGCAGAGCAAGATCACTGCATCGAAGTAACTCCAATGGCCCACGGGGCGAGCAGGACGTTTCGGCCGTTACTGTTCCCGTTATCCGAATGGATTCCCGGAGATTCGTACTGCTTCCTGCTCCCTCTTTCATCGGTTGGCACCGTGTAGCCGACCAGCACCCTCGCGAAGGAGAGCTCGCTCGATGACCGTTGAGACCAGCCCGGAGGCGCAATTGGCGCCGCCTCGGCAGCCCAGTTCGAGCACCGCTGCCGGCTGCAACCTCGCTACGGCGACCAAGGTTGTACGAGCTGAGCATCAACCGGGATTTCGCCCTTCTCCCCAGGCCCGTCGCCATGCAACGGTTTTGGCCCCACTCCAGCCTGCCCGCGCCCGGGGCAGACGAGCCAGACGAGCTGCACTGCCGCCGACACGGCATCGAGCTCTTCCTCGCCCCTCCCAGGGCGGCGGCTGCGGCCACCGAGCCTGAGATCGACGTCCGGGGCTGGACGGGAGCCACGTCGACCACGGCGGGTGGCAGGAGCGGGTGCCGCCCTCGCATGCGACCGGCGACCCGGCTCACCGGAGTAACACGCATCAGTCCTTGCGGAGGGCCTCACGGGCGTAGGTGAGTAGGCGATCGTCTCGGGCCTGGTCACCACTTGCTACACCGCGTCGCCATCTTCGTCTCCAACGCGTTCGGCGTACTGGAGAACGTGCAGGTCGCCCGCAGGCGCGACTGGAGAACCCGTCCGACGGCCGCGACGGCCCGGACCCAACCGGGTCCATTCCCGGGCGAGCCCGCGATGGACCCGGGACAGCCCACCCACCTCACCAAGGAGCTACGGATGCCCGATCCTGGGTCTTCCCCTCTGCAGTCGAGTCTGCCTGCCACTGCGGCCCGCGGGGCCCACACCCCCCACGCCGACGGCGCCGAAGCCGACGGTGTCGCCCGGCCCGCCCTGCCTTCCTTTCCCGGCCCGCCCTCCATCCCCGCCCCCGTGCCTGCCGCAAATACCGTTCCTGTGGACGCATCCGTGCCCGACGAAGGACCCGGTGGTGACCTGATCGCTGAACACGTGGAGGAGAGCGCTGCCGCGGTGAGGCAGCCGAACCCTGCACTGGAGCGGATCTTGCGAGGCCCCAGTGGTCTGGGCACGACGGGCCTGCACCTGGCCCGGCTCGACGAGCTGCCGGTCTCTCCGGAGCCCGCGACGCCGGTCGAGGGCACGCCGATCCCCGGTCTCTACCACCACCCGGTGCCGGAGCCGGACCCGGCACGGGTGGAGGAGGTCAGCCGCAGGATCAAGGCATGGGCGGTGGACGAGGTCCAGGCGTACCCGGCGGAGTGGGAGGACCAGTTCGACGGCTTCTCCGTCGGCCGCTACATGGTCGCCTGCCACCCGGACGCTCCCACCATCGACCACCTCATGATCGCCACACGGCTGATGGTCGCCGAGAACGCGGTCGATGACTGCTACTGCGAGGACCACGGCGGCTCACCCATCGGCCTCGGCAGCCGCCTCCTGCTGGCGCACACTGCTCTCGACCCGCTGCACACCACGAAGGAATACGAGCCCGGCTGGATTGCCTCGCTCCAGTCGGATGCCCCTCGGCGTGCCTACCACTCCGCCATGGATTACTTCTGCCGGCAGGCCACCCCCTCCCAGGCAGACCGGTATCGGCACGACATGGCTCGTCTGCACCTGGGCTACCTCGCCGAGGCCGCCTGGGCTCAGACGGACCACGTGCCCGAGGTGTGGGAGTACCTGGCGATGCGCCAGTTCAACAACTTCCGCCCCTGCCCCACCATCACTGACACCGTCGGCGGTTACGAACTGCCGGCGGACCTGCACGCGCAGCCCGCCATGCAGCGGGTCATCGCGCTCGCGAGCAATGCCACCACCATCGTCAACGACCTGTACTCCTACACCAAGGAACTCAAGAGCCCCGGCCGGCACCTGAACCTGCCCGTGGTGATCGCCGAGAGCGAGGGCATCTCCGACCGGGAGGCCTACCTCAAGGCGGTCGAGGTCCACAACGACCTCATGCACGACTTCGAAGCCGAAGCCGCCGCTTTGGCCGCCGCCTGCCCCGCCCCGAGCGTGCTGCGCTTCCTGCGGGGAGTGGCCGTATGGGTCGACGGCAACCACTACTGGCACCAGACCAACACCTACCGATACAGCCTGCCCGACTTCTGGTAAGGACGGAAATTTACTGTGACCAGCACCAACACCACCACCCGCAACACTTCTGCCTTCGTCCCCTCCCAGACCTCCCCCTACCAGGGTGATATCGCCCGCTACTGGGACCAGGAGGCCAGGCCCGTCAACTTGCGCCTCGGCGACGTCGACGGGCTCTACCACCACCACTACGGCATCGGCGACATCGACCACGCCGCCCTCGGGGACGCCGCCGACAGCGAGTACGAGAAGAGGCTGATCGCCGAACTTCACCGCCTGGAGTCGGCGCAGGCCGAAGTGCTCCTGGACCACCTCGGCGACATCGGACGTGACGACACACTCGTGGACGCCGGCTGCGGCCGGGGCGGTTCGATGGTCATGGCCCACCAGCGATTCGGATGCAACGTCGAGGGAGTCACCCTGTCGGCCAAGCAGGCCGATTTCGCCAACCGTCGCGCCCACGAGCTCGGCATCGACGACCACGTCCACGCCCGCGTGTGCAACATGCTCGATACGCCGTTCGCCACGGGGCAGGCCGCGGCTTCGTGGAACAACGAGTCGAGTATGTACGTCGACCTGCACGACCTCTTCTCCGAGCACTCCCGTGTCCTCGAGGTCGGCGGACGCTACGTGACCATCACCGGTTGCTGGAACCCGCGTTACGGCCAGCCCTCGAAGTGGGTCTCCCAGATCAACGCACACTTCGAGTGCAACATCCACTCCCGCCGCGAGTACATGCGCGCCATGGCCGACAACCGACTCGTACCGCAGACGGTCATCGACCTGACGGCTGCGACGCTGCCCTACTGGGAGCTGCGTGCGACCTCGTCTCTGGTCACCGGGATCGAAGAGGCGTTCATCAACTCGTACAAGGACGGCTCCTTCCAGTACCTCCTGATCGCAGCCGACCGCGTCTGAGCGACCAGCGACGGGCATAGCCCGACGAGGAACCGCCAGTTGCCGGGCTGAAGCTCGGCGGGCGCCGTCCCACCGGAGACAGCAGGAACCCGGTGGGACGGCGCACGCTGGTTTTTCGGCATGTCGGCCGGGCACCTCAGACCGCCACCTGACCCCCTGTGATTCCCCGGTCGGCAGCGGCACAGGCTCAGCGAGCGACAGTCGGATCGCCACTCGGGAGGCTCGATCGGTTGAGGGGTGGCGATTTCTCCCGCGAGGCGCCCCGACTCGGCCGGCGAGGGAGCCCCGCACCGCTGAGCTGACCGAGCGGTGGCAGCTGGTCCGGTGGGCTGAGGTTTTCGCGGCGATGTGAGGCGGGGCAGTTCGGCGAGCGCGTTCAGTCGATGACGGCGCCGCCGGTGACATTGACCTCTGTGGCGGTCATGGTCGGCGCGCGGTCGGAGGCGAGAAAGGCTGCGGCGTAGGCGACGTCTTCGAGACGGGGCCGGCGGCGGAGCAGAGTCGCGGCCGCCTCAGGGTCATCCTCGGGCGGGTTGGATGGATCGGGCGAGCCGGGAGAGAGCAGCCAGGCTGCCCGGATGCCGTGCGGGCCGAGTTCGCCGGCGAGCTGGCGGCACAGACCGGAGAGGGCGGACCAGGCGATATGGGAGCCGCCGAGGCCAGGGATGGCTTCTCGGCCGCCACCCATGGCCAGGATCACGCCGGTGCGGCGGGGGATCATATGGCGGGCGACGGCGGTGGCCAGAGTCAAGTGGGTGGTGACTGCCTTGGTGACGGGGCGCAGCACGTCTTCGTCGGCCATCTCGACCAGCGGGGTGCCGTGCAGGTCGTCGTTGGAAGTGGCGTTGAAGGCGATATCGATCCCCCCGGAGTGCCGGGCGACGGCGTCGGCGTGCTGCTCGACCGCGGCGCGGTCAGTCGCGTCGAGTGTGGCGACCTCGACGCGAGCTCCGGATGCGGCGATGGTGCCGGCCAGGTCCTCCAGAGGTGGGTGGGTGCGCCCGACCAAGTGGATCGTGGCGCCTTCGGCGGCAAAGACGCGGGCGACCGCGGAGCCAATCGCTCCAGCACCGCCGTAGACGATGGCGGTCTTGTTCTCCAGCAGCATGGCATTCCCTACTTCATCGAAGTTCGATCACCTGGACGACCCCGCGCTCGCACGCCAGTACCCATCAACCGCGTGAACAACCCTCGGGCTCAATTCATCTAGTTGGTCCGATCCCGCCACGCCTCCATCCGCTTTTGGAGCGGTGCGCCCGCCCAGCCCCGGCGTCGACGCAGTCGCTCGACACGTCACGGAAGCGTCACACCGATACGTGCTGTGTACCCGTCGGGGTCGAGCAAGTTTCAAAAACAGGCTCTGGAGGCCCGGATCGTCGTATTGAGCCGCTACGGGCGCAGGGCTGGAGGAAAGGCGCCAGGATCGCGCACCGGGCGGCGGCCTTCCTTGCAGGTGTACTCACGTCGGGCAGATGACGGGGTACCAGGGGAGCTCGGCCGTGCGCGTCGTCGGTCGACCGCGCGATGGTCTCAAGTGTGGCCGGCGGGCGCTGCCGACGGGCCGCCCGCTGCCGGCCCGCACCGCTACTTCTGGCCTGCGCTGTTCGCATGGTCGGCGCGGTGACTCACTCGCGTTGCCGTTCCAGCGTGCATCTTCTCTGGCAATGAAGCCGTCACCCATGGACACGATGAGGTCTACCGGGGATGCAACTGCTTCGGTGAGCAGACGGTTGAATTGGGTTCTGGTGTTGTCGCGGTCGGCTCCCGGAAGCGTGGGCGCGCCCCACGGGAGGCCGCGGGGCGCGCTGACGCATGGCCGGCGGGTGGGGGCGAGACGCCCAGAGGGTCACCTGTCTCCATTGCCGACGGAGGGACGATGCGAGCACGTGCCCAGTGGCGGCGGGCGGGGCCCGGGCCTGCCACCCAGCTCGCGCCCTGGGGCCTGCGGGTCGATGTCCCGCGCAGGCTCTGGTGCCGAGAAGGCCGGGACCGTCACCCGCTCGCTTGGTTCACGACGTGGATCGGCGTGGACGACGCCGTCCGGTCACCGACTTGGAAGTTGAGGCTGGTGTCTCCCGCGGGGGCGCTGTCGGTGGCCGTGACCGCTACCCACGCCCTGGACGTCGCGTCCCTTCCCGCAAGGGCCAGGTCGACATTGGCGAAGGTGAGGGTCTGGCCGTCCGCGGACGACGTCCCAGGGTAGACCTTCATGATCCCTTGAGCGCTCTGGACCGTCAGCTGGTAGCCGGGGTTGCCCTCGGCGACGAACCTGAGCCCCGCTCCCCGGGGGAGGCTGACGCGGACGTTCTGCCGCGGGACCGTGCCGTCCGCGGCCGCGTCCAGTCGCACACCCGGGTAGCCGATGCTGCCGGCGGGCGTGAGCGTCACATCCGGCGGCCCTCCCGGTGACACCGTGAAGGCGGCGCTGCGGGGTGCGGTGTAGCGGTAGTAGACACTGCCGAGCTGGAACGCGTCCTCGGCGTTGGCAGGGTCCCAGCTCAGCTTGCTCACCTTGTCGTCGGCGTCCACCGACTGCGGCCAGACAAGGAAGCGGTAGTACCCCGGGCTGTCGCCCGTCTCCCGCAGATTGATGCGGCCGAGCAGCACCTTGTGCTCTGTGCCGCTGCCCTTGTGACCCACCATGTTTTCCAGCTTCTTCGGAGTGGGGGTGTACGAGGAGGCGGTGCCGTCCTCGTGCACCAGCTGGTAATAGACACAGTCGCTGTGGTTGCTTTCGACGCCCGACTCGCCCTGGCGCGGGTTGACGAGGTCGATGATGAACCTGTCCTCGATGAGGCCGGTGTCCGAGACGCAGCCGAAGCCGGCCTGGCTGTTGGGTTTTCCGCCCCAGCCGGTGTCGTAGGGCAGTCGGACGAAGGGGCGCCCCACCATCCGGCCGTCCCCCTCCCGCCGCCAGTTCGGTACGAGCACCTCGATCTTCGGGTAGGCGTTGCGGACCGTTCCGTCGTCGAGGGTGACCTCCACACGGATGGTGTACGTGCGGCTGTAGGCGGGGCGGGGGTCGGTGTCGACGTTGAGGTCGCCGCGGAGGGTGAAGGTGATGACGTCGGTGTCGGCGAGGAAGGTGGTGTCGATGACCTCGTACTCCTGGTCGATGCCGCCGCGCCCGCGCTCGACCCTGGAGGCGGCGATCATGTCGGGCTTGTCAGTGCCGAAGTACGAGTACTTGACAGCCTTGATCCGTACGCCCATCGGGACGCGGATCCGGCCGTCGTAGCGGAACTCGGAGTCCCATGTGGCGAAGCGGTTCGCGTGGCCGAGGGTCTCGATTCCCGTCTCTTCGTCGGAATCCGCATGGCTGTCGTTTTGGTCTGCGACGGTGGTCGTCATACCTGTCTCCTTCGTACCGAGAGATTCCGGGCGAGCGTGGAAGCCCGATGCCTTCCGTGGTCGTCCGGTGCCGGGCCCAGGCCGGGGCCGATGGCACAGAGGTGGCCCGCACATGGAGGAGCGGCCCTTGCCTGGGGAACTTGCCAAGAGAAAGGCTTGCCGCGGTCCGAACCGTGAACCGATATACCGCTCATGTGAGTTACAAAATGTGATGAGTTCGCCTCACTGGAGGGGCGCGTGTTCCGCCAGGAGGTCAAAGAGCCTGCGCAAGCGTCTTGCCCGGGACCGCGCGAAGGGGCTCGTGAGCTCCACGGGCCTTGCTGTCCTGGACGCCGCGGGGTGCAGCGTTCGGCGCTGAGGGCTGAGTGGAGGGAGCCGCCAGGGTGCGGTTTGCGCATCGCCGGCTACGCCGAAGGCTTCATTGATCCGGGGGCTCACCCAGGCTCGGCCACGAGGGCCAAAAAATCTTGGTCGGCGATGTCGAAAACGCGTGACCGGCTCCGTCCCCGGGGTGAACGTGACCAAAATAGGTCGCACCAGCACCGAGGAGAACCACCATGGCCAAGTACTTGCTGCTCAAGCACTACCGCGGCGCTCCGGCTCCGGTCAACGACGTGCCGATGGACAAGTGGACGCCGGAGGAGATCTCGGCGCACATGCAATACATGCAGAACTTCGCGGACCGGCTGGAGAAGACCGGCGAGTTCGTCGACGGTCAGGCGCTGGCTCCCGAGGGGGCGTGGGTCCGGTACGACGGTGAGGGGCGCCCGCCGGTCACCGACGGCCCGTTCGCCGAGACCAAGGACGTCATCGCCGGCTGGATGGTGATCGACGTCGACAGCTACGAGCGGGCCGTCGAGCTGGCCGGGGAGCTGTCGGCCGCCCCCGGGGCGGGCGGGAAGCCGATCCACGAGTGGCTGGAGCTGCGCCCGTTCCTGACCGCGCCGCCCACCATCACGGAGTGACCTCTCAGGTGACTCAGCTGAACGAGGCCCTGCTGAGGAGCCTCACGCCGAGCGTGCTCGGGATCCTCGTCCGCCGCGGAGCCGACTTCGCGGCGGCCGAGGACGCCGTGCAGGACGCGCTGGTCGAGGCGGTCCGCGTCTGGCCGGCCGACCCTCCGCGGGATCCGAAGGGCTGGCTGGTCACCGTGGCCTGGCGCCGGTTCCTCGACGCGACCCGGGCGGACGCCGCCCGGCGCCGGCGTGAGGACCGGATCGACGAGGAGCCGGCGCCCGGGCCCGCGCCCGCGGTCGACGACACGCTCCAGCTCTACTTCCTGTGCGCCCACCCGTCGCTCACACCTTCGTCCGCGGTCGCGCTCACGCTGCGCGCCGTCGGCGGCCTGACCACCCGGCAGATCGCCCAGGCCTACCTGGTGCCGGAGGCCACCATGGCGCAGCGCATCAGCCGTGCCAAGCGCACCGTTTCCGAGGTGAGGTTCGACCAGCCCGGCAATGTCGCCACCGTGCTGCGCGTCCTCTACCTGGTCTTCAACGAGGGGTACTCCGGCGATGTCGACCTCGCCGCCGAGGCCATCCGGCTCACCCGGCAGCTCGCGGCCGCGATCGACCACCCCGAAGTGGCTGGGCTGCTCGCCCTGATGCTGCTCCACCACGCCCGGCGCGCGTCCCGGACAGCCCCCGACGGCAGCCTGGTGGCGCTCGCCGAGCAGGACCGCGGTCAGTGGGACACCGAGGCGATCGCCGAGGGCGTCGAAATCCTGCAGAGGGCCCTCGCCCGCGACCGGCTGGGCGAGTTCCAGGCGCAGGCTGCCATCGCGGCCCTCCACGCCGACGCGCCGACCGCCGAGGAGACCGACTGGGTGCAGATCGTCGAGTGGTACGACGAGCTCGCGCGCCTGACCGACAGCCCGGTCGTCCGGCTCAACCGCGTGGTGGCCGTCGGTGAGGCCGACGGTCCCCGTGCCGGGCTGGCGGCGCTCGCGGAGCTGAACGACTCCGCGAGCTCTTCGGGCAGGGGAGTCCCCGTCCCCCGCCAGGCCGCGGTGGCGGCATACCTCCACGAGCGCGACGGCGACCTGGCGACGGCGGCACGGTTGTACGCCGAGGCGGCCCAAGCGGCACCCAACCTCGCCGAGCGCGATTACTTGACGCGCCAGGCCGCCCGGCTCAACGCCCGCCGTGGCTCCTGACGGGCCGCGGCCGGGTGCGCGACGCGTTGCCCACGGGGAGCTCGGTGACGGCCGGTACGGCCTCGGCCCTGGCAGCCAACTGGACTGCCGGGGCCGGAAGTTGCCGTAGTGAGAGGAGTGGGTTGATGGCCTGCGCGTCGCCTTCCCCGGGCACCTGCGCATAGGACGCAACCGCGTCACCGGGAGCTGTGGCGGAGTGGCTTCTGCCCGTGTCCCGCAGGTCGCGACGGAAGGTCTCGGGGGACATCCACACCGCGACCTCCAGTCCGCCGCGGAAGCCCACGCGGACCTGTTGCGCGCCATTCGTTCCCGCGACGTCGACGAGGCCACCAGCCTCCTCAGCAGCCACCTGCTGGGAGCCGGCAACCGGCTGCGGACCAGGATGCAACAGGTACGCCAGGCATAGGCGCTCCGGTGTCGCCGAGGGAGGGGTGCGGCAGTTCGGGTGATCACGCAGCCATGACACAGCATCAGTTCGCTGTGCTGCGGGCTCAGTCGGAGCAGCAGCCGCCCTTCGGTTCCGCGGTGTCGAGGCGGCAGAAGCACGACGCCTCGACGGGGACGTCCGCGAGCGCGGTGGCCACGGTGAGTTGCTGGGCGACGATGCGAGCCTCTCCTGTCCTGCCGAGCCGCACGAGGCATTCGTGGAAGCCGTGAAGTGCCCAGACGTTTCCCGGATGCTGCAACGGCCTGGGCAGGGTGTCGTCGAGCCCGAGGTCGGCCCGGTAGACGGCCTCGGCCTCCTCGACCCGGCCCTGTTCCAGCAGGAGCGCCCCGTAGGCGTGGCGGGTCGGCTGCATCCAGCCCCACGGTTCGTCGTAGGGCAGGTTGTCGTCCAGCTCGATGGAGCGCTCCAGGGCAGCGAACGCTTCGTCGTACTCGCCCTTGCGGTAGGCAAGTTCGCCGTCGAGCATGGCGGAGGCGATCGCCAGGATGTCCCGGCACGTGTTGTTGAACAGCATCCGCGTCTCGGGAACCCGTCCGGCTGAACGCCGGAAGAGTTCTCGTTCGGCCTCGGCCTCGGCGATCACGCCAGTGGCGGAGTACGCCACTGCGCGCGCGTAGTGCAGCATCGCCGAGGTGACGCAGTACAGCTCCGGATCGGAGGGCATCGGCTGCGCGAGGACGTCTGCCCACCGGCCGAAGCGGATCAGCACGTGCACCCGCATGGCGAGGAAGCCCTCAAGCCAGTCGGCCATGGGCGGGCTCTCCACGCGCAGCAGATCCTCAGGGATGGAAGCTTCGAGCTGCGTGGCAGTCTCCAGCGCCGTCCTGGCCTGGCCCAGGAACATCGCACCGTAGATCTTGAAGTGGTAATTGTGCGAGCGGTAAAGCGTGTAGAAGTTCATCGCGCCGGCCCGCCGCAGGTACTTCTCATCGGCCCTGATCGCGTCGCTGTTGCCCGACACGACCCGTCGGTAGTCCCCGCACAGCACATCGAGATGCGAGGGCATGTGGTGCAGGTGGCCCGCGTCCGGGACCAGCCCTCGCAGCCGATCGGCGATCGAAAGGGCCTTCTCCGGCGTCGGAGACATCTCCATCAGGTGGGTGTACATGTGCAGTACGCCCGGGTGATCGGAGCCCGTCCCGGCCGCCAACGCACGGTCGAGGACGTCCTTCGCCTCCAGTGTGCGCGCGCCGACGGCGGGCTCGCCCGTGCGCAGGTCCCACAACTGCCACGGGGTGAGGTTCATCAACGCGTCCGCGTAGAGCGTGGCGATGTCCAGATCATCGGGTGCGAGCTCGTAAACGGTGCGCATGGCCTCGGCGTAGGGCGCGTTCCAGACGGAGCAGTCCTCTGCGGCCTGCGAGGCCGGGTAGCGCTCGCGCAACGCCTCGATGAGCGCGCGCTCCGTCGGCGTGACCCCGTCGCACAGCGCGTGGGCCCGTTCGACGGCGGCATGCGTCCGTTCCACTGTGCGCTGCAGATCGGTGTCGTCGAAGAACTCCCAGGGCTTGTTGTAGTTGGGGCCCAGGGCGTACGCGACACCCCAGTACGCCATGGCGCAGTCCGGATCGGCTGCCGCCGCCGCTTCGAAGCAGGTGACCGCCTCTTCGTGGTTGAACGCGTAGCTCCATACCAGGCCACGGTCGAACCAGAGCTGCGCTTCCGCCGAACGGGTCGATACGGGCCGGGTAAAGGACCCGAGGTCGAAGTAGTCCATGAGGATCTCCTGCAGAGGGATGCGACTCGACGACGGCCGGCACCCGGCGCGCAGGTGCCGATCGATGCTTTTGCGGTTGGTCTCCGCGTTGACGAACAGAGCGAACCCGCAGCGGCCTCCGCCTGCTTTCAGGGGGCGCAGACCAGTGACCTCCAGCCTATTTCCGTGATCTCTGCCGGCCTAGCACCACATGCGCCCGGTTCTGTGATGTCAGCACGTGCGAACCGCTGCGGCCACGGCCCTCAGCAGTGCGCTATGGCGATGAGGACGAGGAAGCGCTGCGTTCGTGGTGACCCGCAACCAAGGGGGAGCCGGCCGGTCGGGACCTCGGGCGCTCGACCACCCAGCGGCGGCACCCAGCCGATGGGAGGGCGCGGATGGAGGTCACCTCTTGACCTCTGTGGCCTCAGCCAATACTTTACGGTGGACGCTGATCCATGAATACCGAAAGGAGGCGGCCAGCGGATGAACATCCACTCTGATCTGAGTCGCCTCGCCCACCACACGGTCTGGGTTCCGGGTCGGATCGCGCACGGCTGCTGAGTACGCCGTTCTGATGTGCCCGTTCGTGGCACATTCCAGGTTTCCTGTCACCTTTTTCCGGTACGTCGCTATCGCGTGCCGTTTTGCGCCTGTTTATTTACGTGGCGCGCCTGAACACAGAAAGCTGCCTGAAATTGGCGAACAACATGAATCGACCGATCGCGCCCCGAAACGAAGGCCCGACATGGTAGCGGCACGGATCACGGTCAACGGGAAAGAAACACCGATTTCACCGGCTGCGCCCCACACCACGACGCTGGATTTTCTGCGCGAGCGTGGCCTCACCGGCACCAAGGAGGGCTGCGCCGAGGGTGAATGCGGCGCCTGTTCGGTCTTGGTGGCCCGTCCGGGGGTGGACAAGCCCACCGACTGGGTGGCGGTCAACGCCTGCCTGGTCCCGGCAGCGGCCCTCGACGGTCAGGAGATCATCACCTCGGAAGGTCTTGCCACCGCTGGCGCACCCGGTACGCCGCCCACGCTGCACCCGGTGCAGGAGGAGATGGCGGTCCGCGGCGGATCCCAATGCGGTTACTGCACGCCGGGATTCATCTGCAGCATGGCTGCCGAGTACTACCGCCCCGACCGCTGCGCTCACGCCGACTCGGCCGAAATCACTGACGCCGAGCACGGTCCGAACGGTTTTGATCTGCACGCGCTGAGCGGAAACCTGTGCCGCTGCACCGGCTATCGCCCCATTCGCGATGCCGCGTTCGCCGTCGGCACGCCCACCGACGAGGACCCGCTGGCGCAGCGTCGCGAGCAGTCCGCGCCCGCACCGATTGCCACCGAATACACCCAGGACGACAGCACCTTCCTGCGGAAGAACACGCTGGCCGAAACGCTGCAGATCCTGCGCGACCGGCCCGACGCCGTGGTGGTCGCCGGTTCCACCGACTGGGGCGTGGAAGCGAACATCCGCTCCCGCAGGGCGGATTGCGTCGTCGCCATCGACCGACTGCCGGAACTGCGCGCGCTGCGCGTCGAATCCGACCACATCGAGATCGGGGCGGCGCTGACCCTCACCGAGATCGAACGCCGCCTCGACGGCGAAGTCCCGCTGCTGGCGGAGCTGTTCCCGCAGTTCGCCTCCCGGCTCATCCGCAACGGTGCGACCCTCGGTGGAAACCTGGGCACCGGTTCCCCCATCGGTGACAGCCCGCCGGCGCTGCTCGCCCTGGAGGCGTCGGTGGTGCTCGCCGACGCCGACGGTGAGCGCGAGGTCCCGCTGGCGGACTACTTCACCGGCTACCGGCAGAGCGTGCGTCGTCCCGGCGAGCTGATCCGCGCGGTGCGCATCCCGCTGCCGCTGTCGCCGGTCGTGGCCTTCCACAAGATCGCCAAGCGACGCTTCGACGACATCTCCAGCGTGGCAGTCGCTTTCGCGCTCGACATCGAGGACGGGATCGTCCGCAAGGCACGCATCGGCCTCGGAGGCGTGGCCGCCACCCCGATCCGCTCCCTCGCCACCGAGGCTGCCCTGGAGGGCAAGCCGTGGGCGGCGGAGACGATCGAGGCCGCGGCCCGGGTGCTGCAGGTCGAGGGCACACCGATGAACGATCATCGCGCCAGCGCCGAATACCGCTCCGCGATGCTCGGCCAGAGCCTGCTCAAGCTGTACGCGCAAACCACCGAGGCGGTGTCGTCATGAGTCAACTGTCCGAGCGCCCCGAGAAGCCCGTCGTCGGCGTCTCGATGCCGCACGAGAGTGCCACCCTGCACGTCACGGGCACCGCGCTCTACACCGACGACCTGGTTCATCGCACCAAGGACGTGCTGCACGCCTACCCCGTCCAGGTCATGAAGGCCCACGGCAGGATCACCGCGCTGCGCACCGAGCCCGCGCTCGCCGTGCGCGGTGTGGTCCGTGTGTTGACCGGTGCCGACGTGCCCGGCGTCAATGATGCCGGGATGAAGCACGACGAACCGCTGTTCCCCGACACGGTCATGTTCCACGGCCATGCGGTCGCCTGGGTGCTCGCCGAGACCCTGGAGGCGGCCCGACTCGGTGCGGCGGCCGTCGAGGTGGAACTCGACGAACAGCCCTCCGTGATCACGCTGCAGGACGCCATCGCGGCCGACAGTTTTCACGGTGCTCGGCCCGTGATGCTGACGGGCGACCCCGACGCCGGCTTCGCCGACTCCGCGCACGTGTTCACCGGCGAGTTCCAGTTCTCCGACCAGGAACACTTCTACCTGGAGACGCACGCGGCGCTGGCCTACGTCGACGAGGGCGAGCAGGTGTTCGTCCAGAGCAGCACCCAGCACCCTTCGGAGACCCAGGAAATCGTCGCGCACGTCCTCGGTCTGCACAGCCACGAGGTGACCGTGCAGTGTCTGCGGATGGGTGGCGGCTTCGGCGGCAAGGAGATGCAGCCGCACGGCTTCGCCGCCGTCGCCGCGCTCGGCGCCAAGCTGACCGGCCGGCCCGTTCGGCTGCGCCTCAACCGGACTCAGGACCTGACCATGTCCGGCAAGCGGCACGGGTTCCACGCCGAGTGGAAGATCGGCTTCGACGCCGACGGCCGCATCCGGGCACTGGACGCCACCTTGACCGCCGACGGCGGCTGGAGCCTGGATCTGTCCGAGCCGGTGGTGGCCCGAGCGCTGTGCCACATCGACAACATCTACTGGATCCCCAACGCGCGTATCGCCGGCCGCATCGCCAAGACCAACAAGGTCTCCAACACCGCCTTCCGCGGCTTCGGCGGGCCGCAGGGCATGCTGGTGATCGAGGACATCATGGGCCGGTGCGCGCCGCTGCTGGGCCTGGACCCGATGGAACTGCGTGAGCGCAACTTCTACCGGCAGGGCCAGTCGACGCCGTACGGACAGCCGATCGTTCACCCCGAACGCATCTCCACGGTCTGGCAGCAGGTTCGGGACAACGCCGGCATCGCCGATCGCGCGCGCGAGATCGCTGCCTTCAACGCCGCGCACCCGAACACCAAGCGGGCACTTGCGATCACCGGCATCAAGTTCGGCATCTCGTTCAACCTCACCGCCTTCAACCAGGGCGGTGCGCTGGTGCTGATCTACAAGGACGGCTCGGTCCTGATCAACCACGGCGGCACCGAGATGGGCCAGGGCCTGCACACCAAGATGCTGCAGGTGGCCGCGACGACGCTGGGTATCCCGCTGCACAAGGTGCGGCTGGCCCCCACGCGAACCGACAAGGTGCCCAACACCTCTGCCACCGCCGCCAGTGCCGGGGCCGATCTCAACGGTGCGGCGGTGAAGAACGCCTGCGAGCAGTTGCGAGAGCGGCTGCTGCAGGTGGCCGCCACCCAGCTGGGTGCGAACGCCTCCGACGTGCGCATCGTCGAGGGCATCGCGCGCAGCCTGGGCAGCGACAAGGAACTGGCCTGGGACGACCTGGTGCGCACCGCGTACTTCCAGCGAGTTCAGCTGTCGGCGGCCGGTTTCTACCGGACCGAGGGGCTGCACTGGGACGCGAAGACGTTCAGGGGCTCGCCGTTCAAGTACTTCGCCCATGGCGCCGCCGCGACCGAGGTGGAGGTTGACGGCTTCACCGGCGCGTACCGCATCCGGCGGGTGGACATCGTGCACGATGTCGGCGACAGCCTTTCCCCGATGATCGACATCGGTCAGGTCGAGGGTGGTTTCGTGCAGGGCGCGGGATGGCTGACACTGGAGGACATGCGCTGGGATGCCGGTGAAGGGCCGAACCGTGGCCGGCTGCTGACGCAGGCCGCGAGCACCTACAAGCTGCCGAGCTTCTCGGAAATGCCCGAGGAGTTCCACGTCACTCTTCTGGAGAATGCCACCGAAGAGGGCGCGGTATACGGGTCCAAGGCGGTGGGTGAGCCTCCACTGATGCTGGCGTTCTCGGTGCGAGAAGCGTTGCGGCAGGCCGCCGCCGCGTTCGGGCCGAGCGGCATCAGCGTCGAGTTGGCCTCGCCCGCAACGCCGGAGGCGGTGTACTGGGCGATCCAGGCGGCTCGCCAGGGCGATGCCTCCCACAACGGTCACGTCCGCAGCGGGTTCGCCACCAACGGCCACGTCGCCAACGGCAGGAACCGAAGCGACGCCGCAGCGTTGAGCGGTGCCTGACATGACGTGGGTCGCCGCGGTCGCACGGTTGAGAGCACGCCGGGAGCCCGGGGTGTTGGTGACCGTCGCGACCGTGCGCGGCCATGCCCCGCGCGACGCCGGTGCGAAGCTCGTCGTTGGGCAGAGCGAGACATGGGGCTCGATCGGTGGCGGCAATGTCGAGGCCGTCGTGATCGATCGGGCCCGGGAGATGATCACCGTGTCCAAGCCGGAACCGGAGCTGATTGATTTCGCCCTGAACGACAAGGTCACCAACCAGCACGGCGTGCAGTGTTGCGGCGGCACGGTCTCGGTGCTGCTCGAACCGCTGCCGGTGGTACGGGCGGTCGCGATCTTCGGCGTCGGACACGTCGGGCTGGAACTGGCCCGCATCCTGGCCCGCCAGGACATCGACCTCCATCTGATCGACTCCCGCGCCGACATCCTCACCGACAAGCGGCTCGACGTGCTGGGGGACGCGGTGGCGCAGGTGCACGTGCATCACACGCCGCTGCTGCCCGAGGAGGTGCTGGCAGAGCTGCCGCACGGCACCCACATCCTGATCATGACCCATGATCACGCCGAGGACGCCGCCCTGTGCGACGCCGCCTTGCGCACAACCCATCTCGGCTCCATCGGGCTGATCGGGTCGGCGGCCAAGTGGGTGCGGTTCCACAAACGCCTTGCCACCGAGGGCGGTCATGACAAGGCCACCATCGATCGGATCAAGACCCCGATCGGACTGGCGGACATGACCGGCAAGGAACCCGCGACCATCGCCGTGAGTGTCGCAGCCGATCTGCTGCGCACTTTCGAAACCGACGGGGACTGACGCACCAACTGGTCGACAGGGTGCCCCGCGCTCGTGCGCACAGCACACGTGGGGCACCCTGCCATGCCTGCCACTTCAACAGGCCGGCCCCACTGAGGAGAACTGCGGTTGCGCCAGTTCCGTCCCGCTGACTTCAGGCGCGACAGCGCAGCATCTCCATCGGCGGGTTGGCGCGGAAGTCCGCCCAGAAGTCCGCACCGAACTCGCGCACGCCGACCTCGGACACGTCCAGCGGGAGCCAGGCCAGCTCGCTGAATCCGGCCGCCCGCAGACACTCTTCGTAGACCTCGCGGCGCGGGCGGGTGGTGACGAACCCGATCGGGGGGTCGAGCAGCGCCGTGATCCGGACACGCGGTCCGGTCTCGGCCTCCTCGCCGGTCAGCTCGCTGAGAAAGCCGTACTTGCCCATGGGCGGCCCGTCGAAGCGGTAGTCGGGCGACTGGTTGAGTACGAAGAATTCGCCGCCGGGCGCCAGGCTCCGGTGCACGTTGCGGCACATCCGCTCCATGGTGGCGACATCCTCTGCGTAGTTGAGCAGTTGGACCCCGGTGGCTATGTCGAAGCGCCGCCCGAGGGACCGTAGTTCAGCTACATCACCCTGCTCATACCGCACACCCAGCGGGTTCTGATCCTCCAACTCAGCCGCCACTGCGACCATTTCACCGGAGATCTCAACGCCGAGTACATCCGAGGCACCGCGTCGCTTGAACTCCCTGCTGTAGAAGCCGGTGCCGGAGGCCAGGTCGAGGACCGACTTGCCGCGTACGTCCCCGACCATGGCCAGGAAGCCGGGCACCACCGCGTAGTGCTCCAGCGGCAGGGACTTGAAGCCCTCGTACGCCTCACCGATCTCGTCGTACTGCTGCACGCCCATCGTGCTGTCCTCCCCTGCGCTTCGCCATGTCCTGGGCGCAGGCCCCCGGCTCCCGGGCACTCCGCAGCCACTGGTGGGCAGTCTCCCCGCGCCTCGGCAGACCGTCGTACTGGCAGAAGCCACAAAGATGAGGGCATCGCCCCGTGACCTGTTTCACGGCGGACGTGCGGGCGTGCAAGGTTCGAACGGATCACGGACAACACGGTCCGATCGTCGGCCGGCTCCTCGCAACGGTCCGGTCACCCGGCTCGGCGTGCAGTGGACCATTGGACTTTCTCACAATCACCGGTCCACGGCGCAGGTAGCGGTCGGCTGCCGGAGATTGTGGGGGAGTCCCGAAAGGGGGCGAGCATGACAGCGGCCGCCGCCCGTGGGTGGGCGACGGCCAGTGGGCTGCGAGGGTCACACCTTGGTGAGGCACCAGGTGGTAGTGACACGGTGGTCGTACGAGGACACGAGGCTGCGCACGTACTGCGGCCCGCACTGCTCATTGCCCCCGATCACGTCGCCCGTCTTGTACTGGGCCTCGGACGAGTCACAGTCGACGATGGTCATCTCCACGGCGTCGCCGGAGCCAGTGATCTTGACGCAGTCGCCGACTTTCGCGTTGTGCTTCTCGTCGTATGCCTTGGCCGACGCGGACGCCGAGGCCTCTTTCGCGGCCTTACCGCCATTGGGATCGGTGTTGTAGTCCACCACGTACCAGACCACGCCGCCGATGACGGCCAGGACGATGGCGACACTGAGCAGCCGCTGCAACGCACTTGGCTGCTGCCGCTGCGGGCCGCGTGGCGGCTGCTGTTGACCGTACGGCTGCTTCGGCGCCTGCGGGTGACCGTACTGCTGAGGGGGCTGCTGATACCCGTACGGCTGCTGCTGCTGCGGCGGCGGCTGCTGTTGGTATCCGTACGGCTGTTGCGGGGGCTGCTGGTGTCCGTACGGCTGCTGCGGCTGGTTCTGGTAGGGCGGCGGTGCGGACACGACTTTGTCCCCCATGGTTGACGGCATGAATGATGGTCAACGTGATGTTGACCGGTGCAGGTTACCCTCCAGCGTTTGTCCGTCGGTCAGGGGTACCGGTGGGCACAGCCTCACCCGTTCGCTGCCCGGGCCGTGCCGCGAGGGCGAAGCCCAGCGAGGTCCTCACACTCATGCTCAGCGCCCACCAACGGGCAGCTCCGCGCAAACCGAAGGGGGAAGATTTATGGCGTCCCCGGTGGACGGGGGAGGGGCCCACCTCCTCAGACACCTCAGGACTCGATCGTTTGAGCTAAGGGCCCTCAACGTCTCTACAGCCCGTCGTCGATCGGCGGCAGGACGTGCCCGGGACACGCTGGCCGGGGGCACACTCGGATGCTCGCGGGCGGAGAGGGCAAGGGCCAGGTCCAGGACGCGGGCCGTGGCGTATCAGGGCACTGGGCGCTCCCTACGACGTTCGGTCACAGGCTCGCGAGTAGGTCGTCGAGCGGGGCCGGTACCTGTTCAGGGTCAAGGACCTCCACGAGGAGACGGCCGTAGCGGATCTTGCGGCCCTTCTTCGTGCCGAGGAAGCGCCGCAACTGCTGCTGCCGGGGGCGACCGTGATGCGCCGGCTGGCGCAGGAAGATCTGCCAGGCCCGCAGGTCGCCCTCGGCCCGGAGGATCTCCTCGACCCGCTCTGCGCCCAGCGCACGAATCAGCTCGTCCTCCAGGTCCGCCACGCAGACGAAGAAGTCCTGGTGAGGCGCCCCGGCACGCTTCAGGCCTCGGTCGTAGAAGCGCTGCTCGCCCTCGTCACACAGTCCCTTCAGGTGCAGGCCGAGACCGGGTGGCCCCAGAAGACCGGCGTAGCGGCCGATGCTCATCGCCCCGCCCATCGGTACGACGCACACCCCTTCCGCGGCCAGGTCCCGGCCACGCAGTGCGGCCAGCGCCTCGACGGCCGCGAGGTCGCTCGGCCCTTCCAGCAGCACCGCTGTCCGCACCCCTAGTTGCACAGCCAGATCACTCGCCGGATCGCCGGGGCCGCCGGCCGCCCAGCGACTGACCGCGTCCCGGAATGCTTGCATGTCCGCCATGGAGTGAGTCTGCCCTTCCACCGACCCGCACGGCACGGAATATTCGGGGGAATTGCTGGGGCACGAGCCTGAAGACGTCCCTCCACCACAACCAGGGGACACAGGTCCCGGTAGTCCACTCGGGCGTGTTTGAGGTGTGGCTGATGAGCAGCGTGTTGGCCATCACCGGGGGCGGCGTACGGTGACCGCATGGAGCAGCGCATCACTTTGGTCACGCTGGGGGTTTCCGATCTGGCCCGTGCCAAGGGCTTTTACGAGGCTCTTGGCTGGCGGGGGCAGGAAGTCGAGGAGACCGTCTTCTTCCAGGCGGGTGGCCTGGGGCTGCTCCTGTGGAGCCGCGAGAAGCTGGCGGAGGACTGCGGCCTGGAGCCCGGGCAGGCGGTCGGATTCGGCGGGATCGTGCTGGCGCACAACGTCCGGTCCGATGCGGAGGTCGACACTCTGCTCGCGGCAGTGGAGGCGGCCGGTGGGACCATCACCAAGCCGGCGGCCGTCAACGCCATCGGCTTCTACTCCAGTGCGTTCGTCGACCCGGACGGCCACGCCTGGGAGGTCGCGCACAACCCCGGGTTCCCCCTCGCCGAGGACGGCTCGGTCACCCTTCCCGATTTCGGCACTCTCTAGCCGCGCGGCACCGTGCGGTTACAGCGCGCGGGCGGAAACGGCGATGTGGATGGTGGCTCCGTTGCCGACGGCGAAGTGTCGTACCGCGCCCAGTCGCGTTGTCGGTGGTCGTCGGTAGCGTGACCGCTGTGATGGTGGGCACTGAAGAAACCCGACTCGTGGTCCTGCGCGGCAACAGCGCGTCGGGCAAGTCGAGCGTCGCCGCCGGTCTCCGTGAGCGGTTCGGTCGCGGTCTGGCGCTGGTCGGGCAGGACAACCTACGCCGGATCGTGCTGCGTGAACGGGACCGGCCGGGAGCTGCGAACATCGGCCTGATCGACCTGACCGCCCGCTACGCGCTGGAGGCCGGGTTTCACGTCGTGGTCGAAGGCATCCTTTACGCCGACCGGTACGGCGAGATGCTCGCCAAGCTGCGCGCCGACCACCGCGGCCCCACCCACGCCTACTACCTGCACGTGCCACTCGAGCAGACCCTCGCCCGTCACGCCACCAAGCCGGTCGCCGCCGAGGTGGGTGAGCCGCAGTTGCGGGACTGGTACCGACCGCTGGATCTCCTGCCCGGCGGCATCGAGACCGTCATCGGCGCCGACAGCACGCTGAAGGAGACGGTCGACCGCATCATGTTCGACACCGGCCTGACCGACCTTCCCGCGCTGGAGCGCTGACAGATGATGACTGACTTGCTGGACCCACAAGCTGACGGAGACACACGTTGGTACGGCCCCGGAGAATTGTTGGCCCAGGACATGGCCCCGCCCGGTGGCCAGGCTCCAGCTCAGCCCGTTCAGTCCTTGGCCGTGTCATTGCCCAGGCACGGCCGGCGCTTCGTCCGGACCCTGGCTGACCGTTCCCCGAGGACTGCCGTTGACGCACCGTCATGAAGCCGTCATGTCCACGGAGAACAGCCGGCCGTAGCCGCTGACCTCGGTCGTGGTCGTACCCGCCGCGTGCAGGGCCGCCCACAGCAGGACCTGATTGGCCGTGAGTACGGGGCGCTCCAGTGCGGCCTCAAGTCGCTCGATCGCGCCGACGGCGCGGAAGCCGTTGCCACCGATGACGACGGCCTCGGCGCTGTCCGGCACATGATTCACCGTCCAGTCGTACAGATCGCCCGGCTGGATGAGCGTTTGTCCGCTGGGCAGTGCGCAGGGAGCCGAGAACGGTACGTCGAATCCGGCGTCCTCGTAGTAGACCCGGCCAAGGGCGTTCAGCTCGGCGTCGAACCACGGCGGATCAACCAGGCAGAGGCGACCCACACCCAGGAGACGCAGGGCTCTGACCGTCGCGGCACAGGTGGCGACGACGGGGAGCCCCGCGACGCGGCCCTCAAGCCGGTGCAACATTGCTTCCTCACCTCGGGCGCCGATGACGTACGC
The DNA here is from genome assembly GCF_043201875.1 of Streptomyces sp. NPDC048248. NCBI lineage: Bacteria > Bacillati > Actinomycetota > Actinomycetes > Kitasatosporales > Streptomycetaceae > Streptomyces > Streptomyces sp. NPDC048248. The sequence continues at coordinate 315,857 of NZ_JBICZL010000001.1, read as the reverse complement.
GGAGCTGGTGAAGGCGAAGCCGATCGCGCTCACGGGCGCGGCGGCGAGCTGTTCGGCGGCATCGTCGACGTACGGCGGCTCGGCGAAGGCCTTCACCGGTGCGAGCGGGATGGTGGCGTCCATGGCACCGCCGGGCTTCATCGCGCCGAACGGAACCCGGGCCGCATGAATGCCGATGTCGGACGGCGCCATCGCGCGCAGCTCCGACTCGGGGCCGACATCGGCGTGCGGGGTGAGCACCCCGATCCGCGCTCGCACGCCCCAGCCGTCGAACCGCCACATTGTCTGCGCTCCCTGCTGTCAGGCGGAGTACGGCCTTCATCATGCGATCCCGGGTGCGTCCGGGAGGCGTCGACACTCTGGGCTGCCGGCCGGCTGCGTTCGACCGGACGGCTCCGATCAACTCCTCTTCGCCGCGGGCGGGAACTGCCCGGCGCGTGGGCCCGCCCACCAACAGGCCGGCGACGATCCCCGCTGGGCCGGGTGCGAGGGCGTACCGCTCGGACCCGGCGCCGGGGGAGGCGCCGGCCAAGACGGTATAGGCCGACGGGCGTCCCGAGATCCTTGCCGCGACTGCCTTCTCGCCGACGCGACCGACGAGCTCACCAGCAAAGCCGGCCGGGAGCCTCGGCCCGCTGTCCAAGACCCTGAATCGTGGAGAGCGGTGGGCCACAGTCAGCCGCCGTCACCGCAACCTCCACCACAGCCATGCCCTCCACGACCGAAGTCACCGCCCGCGCCCCCGTCGGAAGGGGGGTTCTTGCGGATCTCCCTCTTGATCCTCTCGCTCTCCTGCCGCATCTTCTTCCAGGACTTCTTGTCGATCCCTGGCGGCCGGTCGTTCCAGCCGGACTCCGTGCCTCCGCCTCCGCTGTCGCCTGCGCCGGCGACTGCCAACATGACGAACACGATGATGACCGCCAGCACCAGCAGTTCCACGACTCCCCCCCTATCCGACCGCCACCCGGCGGCCCTTGGGGTGGATATACCCACTCATCGAAGGAGGGGTTCGGGACCTGCTCGGTGGCGCGCGGCTGTGCGTTCTTCGTCGGCTCTGTGGCCAGCGTCGGTCCGGGATCGATCTTCTTGAGGCATGAGACTGTCTGGTCATGTCAGCGACGATGAGTGGGTTGCAGGCGGCTCTGGCCGAGGCTTCGTCTCCCTCGTGGTCGCAGCGTGCTCGTGCCGGGCGTGACCTAGCCTCCTACGCGGATGTTCCTGCAGCTGCAGAGGCGTTGGTGGGTCTACTGCTGGACGTTGCGGATACGGCGGTGACGCGCCAGACGGCAGAGGCGCTGGCTCGGTTGGGGACGCTGGCCGCCGTAAGGCTCACTGCTCTCGCGGTTGCCGAAGCCGATGACAATCATGCCGACTGGATGCAGACCGGGGTGCATGACGCCCTCGCGGGATGGGGCACTGTGCCGGACGTGGCAGCGGCCTGCGGATGGCTCGTCGCCCGTGACCCGGAATCAGCGGTCCGTCGGGGTGCCGCGGAGATCGCGGCGTGGACGAACGACACAAGATTTTGAAGTGAGGCGAACGGCCCTCCGCCGAGCCCGGAGGCGCCAGGGGCCTTTTTGCAGCGCGGGATCGGGTTCGCTGCATCTGGTGGACAGAGCTCACGCGAGCGGCAGACTGACCCCATGACCGCATCCGACCCCAAGGCTGATCTTCACTTCTCTCTGCAGTCCGCCCGCGAAGCCTTGTTGTGGAAACTCGAAGGGCTCTCCGAATACGACATCCGCCGGCCCTCGACGCCGACCGGTACGAATCTCCTCGGCCTGGTGAAACACGCGGCGGGCGTGGAGCTGGGCTACCTCGGCGACACCTTCGGACGGCCGTCCGGTGAACCGCTGCCCTGGCTCGAAGACGGTGCCGAGCCCAACGCTGATATGTGGGCCACTGCCGGCGAGACACGCGAATTCATCGTGCAGCTCTACCGCCGAGCGTGGGTTCACGCGGACGCGACGCTCGACGCGCTGGCACTGGACACGGTCGGCAAGGTTCCGTGGTGGCCCAGCGGCAGGGACGAGGTGACGTTGCATCATGCCGTGGTGCGCGTGATTGCAGATACACACCGGCACGCCGGCCATGCCGACATCATCCGGGAACTCATGGACGGTGCGGTGGGGATGGACAAGGCCAACGACAGCATGGCGCCGGGCGACTCGGCGTGGTGGGAGAGCCATCGAAACCGACTGGAGCGTTCAGCTCAGGAAGCCGACCGGTACTCGTAATTCCACACCAGTCCGAAAGAGATTCCTGACAACCCACTTCTCACTTTGGGCAGGTTTTACCCACCCCCGGACGCCGCCCAGGGGGCCATCCACCGCCGGAGGGGCTCAGCATCTCCAGTCCGTTGGTCAATTGTTCTGTGTGGCCGCGGTCTCCAGCGTCTGCTTGATCACGCGTGCTCCTTGGTCGACCATCTCGGCGATAGGGCTCGCGAGATCGTCCGGCGTCACATCGGTGATCCAGACGAACCGACTGCTTTCCGCGCTGTCGGCGAAGACCTGCATGGAGGCGTGGTGGTGCTTCGGGGTCAGCGATCCACCGACCACCGCGTAGGCGACCCGGCGGGCTTCGTCATCGATGTCGACGAGGAGCTTGTGGACCACCACGCCGTTCGCGAAGGTCACGACCCTGACATCCGCTTCCAGGCGCGTGTGCGTAACCAAGCCGGGCGCCAGGCGCCGGTGCACCTCGCCGAAGTCCCGGACCGCCGCCCAGACGTGGCACGGGGGAGCTGTCGACCAGGAATTCCGCGTGGACGTGAGCCATGTGCGTATCTCCTCGCTGCAGGGTGTCAGTCGCGATTGATAGGGAAGAACAGGAGCCCTCGAAGGGTGGGAGCAGCACCCTCTGGCGGGTCGCCTGGCTGGAACTCCGGCTTCACCGCCCGGTGACGTGACCCCGCCGGTGCGGACGACACGAGGTTGGCGCGGTGGGCCGCAACTGTCTGCCTGGAGCGTCGGCACCGATGATGGCCCCGACCGGCCTCGGGTCGGGGCCATCTGGGTTGCCGGTCAGCGACGGCGGAGGGAGGGCGCGGCACTACGGCTGCCTCGGGGTGGGGTGCGCCGCGCTCCGTTCACGCGCCGCTCAATGCAGATAAGCCGTCCGACCTGCGGGCCGGGACAAGGACGCGGTCCGACACGGATGCGGCCTTCTGGGGTACCGCGAGAGGGCTCCTCGTCGACAACGAACAGGAGCGGTCCTCGGCGCAATCCGTCCCCCGCCATTTGGTCAGATGACGTTGATGGTGGTTGATGGTGAGGTGCGGTCGCCGACGGTGAACTGGAGGCTGGTGGGGCCGACGGGGGTGTTGTCCGAGGCGCTGACGCAGACCCACATGACTGACTGTGATCCGCTCTGGGGGGTTGCCAGGTCGACGTCGGAGAAGGTGAGGGTCCGGCCGTCGTCGGACAGGGTCCCGGCGTAGACCGTGGTGCTTCCGCCTACGGGCCAGACGGTCAGTTGGTGGTCGGCATTGGCCTGTGTACCGAAGCGCATGGCGGCATCGGCTGGGAGGGCGGCGGTGACCGTTTGCAGAGGGATGGTCTCCGTGCCGTCGTTCCGCACTTCCACGCCCGGGTACACGGGCGATCCGTGCCGCTCGGCGGTCACCGGCGCGCCGCCGGGGGACACGCTGTAGCCGGGCCCCACGACGACGGTTGTGGAGGGGGAGGTCTTCCCTCCGACGGTGAAGGTGAGATTGGTGGCGCCGAGGGGGGCGTCGTGACCGGCGCTCACGCCGACCCACATGGTCGTCGTCCCGGGCAGTTTCAGATCCACGTTGGAGAAGATGAGCGACGTGCCGTCCTCGGACAGGGTTCCGGTGTACGGGGTGGCCTCCCCGCCTGCGTTCTGGACGGTCAGCTGGTGGTCGGCGAGTGTGGAGGTGCCGAAGAGCAGGCCGCGGTCAGTGGGCAGGGCGACTGTCACTGTCACTGGTTCGAACGCCATGTCGGCTGCGACGCGTACTCCTGGGTAGCCGGCGGGTCCGCCTCGTGTCAGTTCCACGTCGGGCGGTCCGCCGGGGATAGCCGTGAACTCGGTCCACTGCAGGACCACTTGGCCTCGGTTGCCCGCGTCGCCGACGGGGGACTTGTACAGGGGGTCGTCCTTGCCGCCGGCTTTGGTGCCATCGCCTGGCAGGGTGCGTCCCGCGGTGACTCCGGGGCCGTCCACGCAGCTGCTGCCACCACCCCCACCGCTGTAAAAGGCGCCGTTGTAGCCGAAGGCGATACCGCCTCCGCCGCCTGCGTAGCCGGCGCCTCCACCCGTGTAGGCGCCGTAGCCTGCGCCCCCGCCTCCGCCCATTCCCGGGATCGGCAGCTGGCCCCCAGCGCCGCCCCCCACGTGGGCGCCGCCGTTCTCACCGGTATTGCCGCCACGCCCCCCATAGCCGTTGCCTTTGGAAGTGGCCCCGGCGGCGCCGCCCGTGGAGCCCGATGCTCCACGCGCGGGTGTCCCTGTCCACCCGCCGCCGGTTGACTGCGCTTGTGCGTCAGAGCCGCTGATACCGCCGCCCGCGCCACCGCGCGCCTCGGGGTAGTTCCCCACCAAGCATCCTCCGCCACCTCCGGCGATCAGGAGGGTTTGTCCCAGTCGTTGGCTGTACAGGCCGCTCATTCCGCCGCCACCGGACGTGCCTCCTCCCAAGTCGACGACGACCCGCAGTGTCTCCCCCGGCACTACTGCGATGTCCGCGGTGGCGAAGCCGCCTCCGCCCCCGGCGCTGGCCCCGTGCCCTCCGCCACCCCAGCAGCGGGCATTGATGGTGGTGACACCCGGGGGGACGGTGAGGTTTTGGACGCTGCCGGTGTAGTCGAAGCGTTGGATGTGGGTGTAGGGAGCGAGGGGTGCGCTGTCGCCTGGCTCAATGGCCGCACGGGGCTCGATCGCACTGGCGGGTTGAGGGGAGGCGAGAATCTTTTCTTGGCTCATGGTTTTCTCCTTGCTTCCTTTCCTTGCATATGGACAGAGGTCCAGCCTTTGGCTTTTTTTGCAGACAGACTCGAATCGGTTGTGGAGGAGTCTGCAGGAAGGTGGGAGTGGGTCTCTGTGAGTGAGCCGGCTCGTGAACGACCATGTAATGCCGTTAGGGGGCGGGGTGTTCTCGATTCGGGTTCGCGAGGCCGCCCCCGGTGCTGCGGCGTAGCTCACTGGCGTCGACGAGTGCACCGATTGCGCGCTTGCGGATGCCGCTGCGTGGGCTGGTTTTCCATAGAGATTCGACGGCGTCGCACCAGATGTCGAGGTCGGGAGCCGCACTGAGTTCGATGGAGCGGGCCTTGGCCCGACGGGAGGCACGGGCCCAATTGGTCGGGTCGCGCAGGGAGGTGAGCGCGTGGTTCCAGGCGTTGAGGTCGTCGCGGTAGGCGAAGATGCCGGCCTCTCCCAGGGACTCGACGAGTCCGGGGGTGGGGTGGGCGATCACGGGGATGCCCGAGGCGAATGCCTCCACTGCCACTCGTCCCCAGGACTCGTACAGGCTGGGCATGAGCATCACGCGCGCCCGGCTGTAGACGTGGTCGCGCATTTGCTGTCCGGGAACTCCGTTGACGACTTCACAGTTGGGTAGCCGTGGCGGTGGCATGATTTGCTGCCCGTAGGCGCCGCGGACTCCGAGGAAATTCCATTCCGGTGTCCAGGCGGCGATCTGCCAGAACAGCTCGCCACCCTTATCGGAGTTGAGGTTGACGAGCGTCGCTGCCTCGCCGGGCTCGGTGCGGTATTCCTCCGCGATGACCGGCGGGCGGACGACGATGCTGTGCCGGGGGAGGAATTCTCGTGGGTAGCGGGCGTAGAAGATCTCGCCGTCCCGTCTGATCCATTCGCTGTTGTAGACGACGAGATCGGCGCCGGCCGCGTTGTGGAAGCTGGTGGCGAAGTTGTCGTGGCAGATGACGGCCAGGGGCGTTCGCCGGTCTCGCGCGAGCCCCGCCAGCAGGGGAACGTTCTCGAAGTGGGACAGCAGTACGTCCGCGTTCTGGGCGTGGGCGGCGAAGTCCATGCCTTCTTGGTAGGGGATGACCTGCACCCCGTCGATCTCGTAGCTCTTCTCGGTCCTTCCGGGGTGTGACAGCCAGACCTCGACCCGGTGGCCACGCTCTGCCAGGGGGCGGAGCATCGAGTGCAGCATCCACTCTGAGCCGGCGTTGTGGTCCGGCGGATACCCGTACACCCGGGCAACGAGGGACATGCGCCGCTGTGTGGGTGTCGCGGCCAGTCTGTAAGGGCGGAATGCCGCCGTGTCCAATTGAGGAACTCCTTTTGGATAGGGCGCAGGGCGATATGACGACGTCGTGGGAGCAGTCGGAGCGTTTGCCTTCGCGTGGCCCTGCCTGCCTGCGCGGGGGTGGGCGCGAGCCGGCTACGTGTCGGTTGCGGTGAGCGAGCCGACGGCGAGGATCGTCCTGTGGGCATGCACGGTGAACCTTGAGCTCGCTGTTCACGCAGCGAACTCCCGTGCTCCAAGGGGCGGTTGATGCCCCATGTAAGAGAGGGACGCCTGAGCTACGTGAGGAGATCACGCCCAAAGTCCTACCCGACGTAGTCACCAAAACCCTTAAAGTGACAGGCGTATGAGGTGTACGCGGCTCACGGAAGCGCACCCCGGGACGCGGCTACCGAGGCGCACTCCCGGCGCACCGCCCCGGCGCGGCTACATACCGAAAATACGCACCTCGGCCGCGTAGGTTTTCGTGCTCTGTCGTTGAAGCCGACATGCCGGCCGAGGCATGGCAGTTGCTCGCGTGGTGGTGCCTGCATGCCGCGCTCACCTAAGGACAGGCACCTGGTCACTCGGCAAGAAATGCCACCTCTGCACCGCCCTCGCGGATGGAGGTGTCGCCCCAACTCACGGCGTTGAGACGTCACTTCGTACTGCGTCGGAGTGGGCGGGCTCATGATCAGCTCACGCCGCCGGGAGGTGAGCGTCGGCAGACTCCCACTTGTTCACGCCAGTGAGGACGGCAGTGGCCCGACGGATCCCGGTCTGCTACGTTGACCCGCATGTTCCCCTTCTGTGCATAGGAGCCTGTGCTGACTGCGCCCATCGGGCGCGGCCCTCGTCGCCCATGCACATGTGCGCGCCATCAGCTCGGCGCTCTCTCTCCGGGGAACATCATCATGTCTTCGTCTTCCACGGACCCGTCGTATGCGGCTGTGCTTCGCACCCGCTACGCCGCCCGTACATTCGGTGCGGCCCTGTTGGGCCGACTCTCATACGGAATGGTCTCTCTCTCGCTGGTACTGGCGGTCAAAGAGGCCACCAACTCCTACGCCGTAGCCGGCACTGTCATGGCCTTGTTCGGGCTCACCAGCGTCTTTCTCTCGCCGGCCCGCGCCGGGCTGATCGACCGATACGGGCCGCGCCGCGCTCTGCTCCCCATGGCCACGGTCTACGCACTGTTGCTGACCGGACTGGCCTTCGCGGCCTCTTGGTCAGGCTCGTCAGGAGTCCTTCTCGGGGTCTTGGCAATGAGCGCCGGCGCCAGCACACCGCCGCTCGGACCGGTGATGCGGGCACTGTGGAGCGACCTGGTTCCTGACACACGGCTGCTGCAACGTGCGTACAGCCTGGACTCGGTTGCCGAGGAGCTCCTCTTTGTCACAGGTCCGCTGCTGGTGGGCCTGCTGGTACGAGTGACGGTTCCATCGGTCGGTCTTGCAGTGAGCGCCGCACTCGTGTTGACCGGCTCACTTGCCCTGACCTCCTCTCCCGCGGTCCGCCGCGAGGGTGATCAGAAGAAGGTCTCCGCCGCGGCGCCGGCGCCGTCCCCAGGGCTCGTCCACGCCGTGAAACCCGCGTCGCCGCGCCGACGGCCGCTGCAAGGACGCCCCGGACTGGGTCAGGCAATCGCCGTCTCGGCCGGAGTGGGCATGTGCTTGGGAGCGTTCGACCTGCTTGTGATCGCTTTCGCCGACGAACGTCACGACCCTGAGGCGGTGGCCTGGGTCTTGGCGGCACTGTCCGCGGGCAGCGCCATTGGGGGCCTGATCTACGGTGCCGTCCCATGGCGTGCCTCAGCCAGGCTGCGACTGTCATGCCTTGCCGCAGTATTGGGGCTGACCCTGGCTACGACGGGGCTTTCCCCCCATCCGTATGCGCTCATCGCCTGGGCAGCGCTCGGCGGGCTGTTCGTCGCCCCAGCCCTCACCACCGCCTACCTGATTGCCGATGAGGCCGCCGGTCCGGCCGCCCGCATCCAAGCGGGCGCATGGGTCAACACCGCTTTCAATGCCGGTTCTTCGGGGGCAACAGCTGCTACCGGGCTACTGGTGGGCCGCCTCCCGTTGCCTCTGTGCTTCGCACTTGCAGCGGCCCCGGCAGTGCTGTCCGCTGCGACAGCACTGAACCGGTCCCGTCGACCTGCCGCAGTCACCATCGCCCTGCCTGAGAGGGAAAGGACACCGGACGCAGGGCAGGCAACCCTCAACGGATGAGTCCTCCGAGAACCGGGGCAAGGGCTCAATTCAGGGGCACGGGGCCCCTCCGGGACCCGTCCGCCCGTGCCCTCAAGGGGTGCATGCCTCAGCGATGGACAGGCTGTTCTCGTAGAGGTGGTGTCGTGTGACCCGGCCGTCTTCGACGGTGAGGTGCAGAGCGAACGGGCCCTCGAAGGATTTTCCGGTCGCACGTACGGTCCCCGACACGTGCCCCATCAGTACGGCGTCGGTACCGTCGACGAGAAAGGTGTCGACGGTGGCGCGTGCGTTCTCGGGCACCGTGTACTTCATCAAGTCCGTGAATTGGGCAGCGCATTCGGCGGCGGTGGACCGTGGGCGGATCCATGGGACGGCGACGTTCTCGGCGAGCAGCCAGTCGACCTCGTCGGCGAAGAGCTCGACGAGCCGTCCGGTGTCCCCGGCGACCCGGGCGGTAAGGAATTCCTGGACGACGGCCCGGGTCGCCTCGGCGACGGAAGACGCGGTGACGGCTGAACTCGCCGTGGCGGGGGACTGGACGGGCATGGCGCTCTCCTCGCGGCTGCGGCCGGGTCCCGGCGGGGCCCGTCGATGTGCTCGACCTTGCCGGGAAAGGGGAGCGCCGTCGATTACCCCGGGAGTAATGACCCCCGGCCGCAATTTTGCGGCTGGTGGCCGAGCGGGAAGTTCGGGGCAGTCGTGTCCGACCCCAGGCCCTCCCGGCCATGCCGGCTGGCCCCCTGGAGGAACATCGTGCAGCTCGGCGATGCTTGGCCGACTCTGGAACGGCCGACCTGGCGCCTCGACACCCGGGCCGCCGTGTCGAAGCCGCCTGGCTCGCGTCTCGGTGCTGGCTCGCGACTGCAGGTCGCCCCGCTACGGCGGAGCAGCCACGCCCTACGAGCCGGTCATTCGCGGAGTGCGAACGAGGCCCGCTCTTGCCACTGCACGCCGTCGTGCACCATGAGTTCCACTGACGAGACACGGGTCATGAAGGGAAGTTTGCTGAGAAGGTCGGCCTCCATCGCGTCCAGGACAGCATCATCCGCCGGACCGTCAGCGATGGTCAGGTGAGGTACGACGTCGGTGAACTTGCCGCCGTATGGAGGAGCTTCGGGCCATCGATCAGCGATTGCCTCGGTCAGCCGCCGCAACTGCGTGTCCGGCTCAGGAACGAGATAGAGCACATCCGGAAACCGCCGACAGCTCTCGAACCGCAGGTCAAAGGAACGATGTTGGCCGAGAACCGCGGCGAGAGCCGAGCAGACGGGCGAACCTATTCGGCTCTCGTCGAGGAAGGGGAAAAGTACGGTGACATGTGCCGGAACCCCTGCTCGGGCTGACGGATCGAACCGTTCACGCCATGCTCGGACGGCCGCCTCAGCGTCTGGAACCTTGACGATGAGTCCCGTCCGGCCTGCCTGAACCCCACTCGTGCTGTCGTCTGTCATGACACAGATGCTGCCACCTCCGCGGAGGACGACAGTGCTGATTGTGCGCCGGTGATCAGGGCCGTTCTGCGATACAACGTTCGCGAGGCGAAGCGGGCGGGGCCGGACCAGGTATGGCGTCATCTCCCGAGAACATCCGACGGTCGACGAGCACCAAGCGCCGTCGGAACTCAAGTTCTGGCGCTCTCGGTTGAGATGAACGAAGTCACAAGTCGTCGGCGAGACAACCGTGTTGCAGGACTTCTGCTCCAGGGCGTAGCAGCAACAACCACCGGTCGGGCGGCCCAGGCCCGGCGGGGGCTGCGGCCCCGTGACAGGGCCCCTGCCACGCGGATGTGATGATGATGTCGACCTCGACACGCGCACAGACCGCGGCGCGGCCCCCGAGACAACGAAGGCACAGTCAGTGAGTACGTGGAACAGAGTTCTTGATGCCGCGGAAATCCGCTCCCCGCACCTGCGCAGCGACTTCACCCGGCAGCGCAACCTGGTCCGGCGGTACAAACCGCAGCACTATGTCGCGACCCGCCTGCTGCTTCCCAGGGCCCTGATTCCGCACGTCGTCGTCGCGACGGCATTCATGCACCACACGGACAACCTTCTCGACTCCGGGCCCCGCAGAGCGCGCTCGGGCGCCTTCGACCGCTGGAATGATGAAGTCCGTGAGGCCTTGGGTACGCGGCACAGCACCCACCCTCTGATCCGGCCTCTGCTGCACGCCGTCGCCACACACCCCTGCCTCGCAACCCATGTCGAGGAATTCCTCGACGGTGCTCGCACCGACCTCAACTTCACAGGCTTCGCCACAGAGGCCGCCTTCCAGCACTACATCGACCAGTACTCGCTCCCTGCGTTCATGGTCATCGCCAACCTCCTGGCCCCGACAGCAGACCCCGACGGCTACCGCAGTGCATGCCGCCGCTACATCGATGGCAGCCAGCGACTCGACTTCGTCAACGACTTGAGTGAAGACCTCCGCGACGGGCGACTCGCCATCCCGCTGGATGCGATGGAGCGCCACGGAGTGACCCGGACGGACCTGGAGCATGCGCGGGACACCGCACAGGTGCGCGCTCTGCTGCAGGACCTCCTCGGCGAAGCCCGCCGTACCCTCGCCTCCAGCCGAACCATTACGCAGCTCGTCCCGCCCGCACACCGCCCCCTGGTCAGAACCTTGATCGCCGTGGAAGAACGAACTGCTGACGCGGCAATAGGCAAGGGCGCAGCCCTGCTCTCCGCCCCCGCTCGCCCACCCGTACCCACCATGATCGCCCTGCTCCTCGGCGAATACCGACATGCCTGGAGCCTCCGTCGAGCGGCCAAAGCAACCTGAGATCGGGTTCGACAACGGCTTGGCCGGGACCAGTCCTGTGATGCAGGGGCCCCGCCCTTAAAGGGCTCACGCCGCCGAGTTGGTCACCGAGCCGGCAGGCTGGAGCAGAGCAGCAGCAACCGCCACCTTGTGGACGCTGCGGAGGCCGACTCGCTGCTGCGCGTGGCCGCCGAGGACCCTTCAGAGGACGGCACGTCGTGGTACGACGTGAACGATCCGGAGAGGGTGTCGCGGATGCTGAATCCCCGAAGGGGCCAGCGGCCGTCGAGGAGGCGTACGGCGGCAGGCTGAGTGGGGACCCCTCAGGCAGGACTTCGCCCGACGCCCGGGCCCAGGTGCGACAGTGGTGCGCGGGCCACGGCATCCCTGCCGCCTGTACTGCCCGGCTCCTGCCGCTTGAGCTCTGTAGGAGCATCCGCCCCAACTAGTCAGACTGTTCCTTTTCGGCCAGCTCCTCTGGTGTGCCGACGAAGGCGCGACCGCAGCCTGGCGGGAGCCGTTCGACCACCATGGCGATGGCGGCCTCCGCGGTCTGTGCGGGGCCCACGCTCTGGGACCGTGAGGGCCCGCCGACGAGGAAGCCGCCGCCCATGATCGGGGCGATGAACGGGACGTCCCAGGTCCAGCGCAGCTCTGTACACCGGCTGAAGTGCAACTCGCCCATGCCGACCCAGGGGAACAGCTGCCGTAGTCGGGGCTCGGCGTAGGCGGCGCGTAGCAGCCGGCCGTCCACTCGATGGGTGGTCAGCAGCTTCTGCCATGCGGTTTCGATGACGTCTTCCTTGCACGCTTCCTCCGTCATGCCCCGCATTCTGCTTGACACCGAAAGATTTAGGCCAGCTCGCGGTGATAACTCTTGGCTGCGTTCCGGGGACGCTCAGCTCCGAGGCGAGCGACGGTGGCTGCTGCGGAGCCATCGCCAGGCGGGTAATCGCGGGCATTTGCCGCGACCACCCCGGGCTACTTCAGATGGTCGAGAAGGTCATCGAGGGCCTTGTTGAGGGCTTCGGAGTTGGCCGGGCCGAACCATGTGGTGCGGATGCGTTCGTTGTTTCCGTTGGGGGTCTCGTGGTCGGCGGCGAGCTGGTGCAGGGAGCGGGTCTCGTCGCTCAGGGCGCGACCCACCCCTTGGAAGAGGCCGCGAACGTAGCTGTCCGCGTCGTCGGGGGCGATGCCGTGGCCGATGGCCCACGACGTCAGGGTGGCGAGGTACCAGTAATGGGTGGTCAGCGTCCCCGTCAGTGCGGAGAAGACGTTGAAGGCCGTCTCGTCCGCGACCGGGAGCACGCCGCCCAAGCGTTCGAAGAGGGAATCCACTACCGGGTGCGATGGGTATGTCACCGTGACGGAGCGCCGTTCGCGTATGGCGGGCAGGGGGATGGCTCGTACCAGCGGGGCGTCGGTACCGAGTGTCCGGCGCAGGTCGTCGTTGCCTACGCCGGCCATCACGTTGACCACGATCTTGTCGTCGCTCACCCTCAAGCCGGCGAGTGCCTCCTGCCGGTCTTGGCGGCGTACGGCGATGAACACCACCTCGGAGCGGTCCACCACCTCCTGATTGTCGACGCACACCATCGCGCCCTCGTAGCGTGCGGAAAGCTCCGCAGCCGTGCGGGCTCCCCGAGGCGAGAGGAACACCTCTGGCGACTCGTCGCCCCCGTCGAACAGTCCCGTCACGAGGGCCCGGCCGATCTCGCCCACTCCGATGACGCCGATGCGCTTCACTGTGTCTTCCTCCGTGGTGCGTGGTGGTCGTGACCCGTGGTGGTCCGATTCTGTGATGTGGAGCCCGGGTGGGTCGAGTGCTTGTCGAGGGCCCGGCTTGCCCTCCTGGTTCGGCCTCCAGGGGCGTAGTGGGCGGGCGGATTGGGTGTCAGTCGTCGATCGCCTGATAGAGCGTGGTCCAGAAGTCATGGATGAGCCTCGCCGGATCCGGAATGGACAACCCGACCTGGGTGAGCAGGATTCCGGTGAGCTGGTTGGCCGGGTCGGCGTACGTAGTGGTGCCGGTTCCGCCGTCCCAGCCGAACTGGCCGAGGGGTGCGTAGTCGCCGCGGTAGGTGCGCACCGCCATCCCGAAGCCCCAGCCGCCTTGCTGCCCCTGGCCGAAGGACACGTGGACGGAGTTGCGGGCCAGGGCTGATCGGGCGGTCTCCTGCTCGGGCGTGAGGCGGTTGGTGGTCATCAGCTCAACAGCGGGGCGGGACAGGATGCGTTCGGTTCCGTGCGTCCCGTGGTTCAGCAGCATCCGGAAGTAGGCGTGGTAGTCGTCGACGGTGGAGACCAGCCCGCCGCCGCCTGCTTGGAACGCCGGAGGGGCGCTGTACTGTCCGCCCACCGCCTCGTCCCACACGGTGAACTCCCCGGTCTGCGGGTTGGGTGCGTAGCTGGGCGGCAGCCTGTCGATCTTGTCGGCGGGCACGTGGAATCCGGTGTCCTTCATCCCCAGCGGATCGAGGATGCGCTCGCGCAGGAAGGTCTCGAACGTCCGGCCCGTGACCCTCGCGACGAGCACGCCGAGCACGTCGTGGCTGAGGTGGTAGTGCCAGTGCTCTCCGGGCTGGCGCATCAGCGGCAGCGTGCCCAGACGGCGCATCCACTCGTCCGGCTCGGGCAGCGGCTGCGCGCCCTGGCTGAAGACGCCCCGCTCGAAGATGGCGTTCATGATCGGAGAGCCCATCGCCGTCAGATCTATGCCGAGCCCGAACGTGGAGGTCAGCAGGTCCCGTACGGTGATCGGCCGTCGTGCGGGAACGGTCTCCTCCAGCGGACCGTCGATCCGCTGCAGCACCTGACGGTCGGCGAGTTCGGGCAGCCACTGCTCCACCGGGTCGTCCAGTCTCAGTCTGCACTCGTCGAGCAGGGCCATCACCGGCGCCATCGCGACCGGCTTGGACGTGGACGCCATCCGGAAGATCGTGTCCCGGCGCATCGGCGCGCCACCGTCATGGCGCATCGTCCCGATCGCCTCGACGTGCGTCTCATCACCCCTGCTGACCAGGGCGACGAGCCCGGGGATCTTGCCGGACTCGACATGCCGTGCCAGCACGTCGCGCACTCGGTGCAGCCCCGCCTCGGAGAAGCCGCCGTTGTTCTGTCCCATCATGAATCTCCTTGCGTGCAGCGTTCGATCCGCGCGACCCGTCCCGGCGTGGCGCTCATGGTCTCGGTGAGCTGGAGCTTGCTCATGGGACCCCCTCATTGCGTTTGCCACTGGCACTCGCAAGTGTTCGGGAATCACTGAACGACTGGGACGCTACATTGCGTTCATTGTTTCGTCAACGAGCAATTAGGCGTCTACTGTGAGCTGTTGATGGGTACTTGTAGGCTCAAATTGCAATGACCTTGGCGCCGAATGCAATGGGCGATCAAGACTCACATTGCAATGGGCTTCGTGTGAATGCAGAATGCGGACTGCGCAGTGCGGCGTGCGGACGCCGAGCCCCGCGCATGTCGACAGATGGGAGACGAGCACCGATGCCCGGAGGCAGACTCACCAATGAGGACCGTCAGCACATCGCCGCGGGGCTGAACGAGGGACTCGGATACACAGAGATCGGCCAGCGCATCGGGCGTCCCGCATCGACCATCATGCGGGAGGTCGCCCGCAACGGTGGACCGGACGGCTACCGGGCGGACCGGGCGCAAGAGGCCACACGGCAGCGTGCGCGCCGGCACAAGCAGGCTCAGCCTCCGGCGCTCCCCGTCCTTGACAGTGGCCATGGGCGGGACCCCAAAGTGGTCCATGAGTTCACCGAGTCCTTCACCGCTCTCCTCGAACAGCAGGGGCTGCCCCGGATGATGGCCAGAGTGCTGGCCTGCTTGTTGATCACCGACTCAGGCACCCTCACGGCTGCCGATCTCGTCCAGCGGCTTCGCATCAGCCCTGCGTCCGTCTCGCACGCCGTCACCTTCCTCGAACAGCAGGGAATGCTCAGGCGGGAGCGGTCGCCCGGCGGGCGCCGCGAACGCTATGTCATCGACGATGAGATCTGGCTCCGGTCCACCCTTGCGGCTCTGCAGATGAACGACGCCCTGGTGGCCGCATCGCGCCAAGCAACCGAGATTCTCGGGGCCGCAACCCCGGCCGGCGCCCGCTTCGAGTCCTCCGCCGAATTCCTTGACCTCGTGAGCGAGTCCCTCCGGGGCGTGATGGAGCAGTGGCGGCAGAGTTTGGCCGCCCGGAGCGCCGGGGGGCGGTAGAGAGCTCTCCCAGCGATCGGTGCGGGGCCGGGGAGGTGTGCGAAAGCATCGGGCCTCTCGGCGTTCCGGGCCATGACGGGCCTTCAAGTCCCTTCGCCGACCGACGCGGACCTCCTCGCGAAGCGGCCGCTGGAGATGCTGCGCTGCAGTGCCTGACCTGCCGGCCGGCCCGATCGCGTACGGCCCCGCCCTGCGGGCCCGCCCGTGCCTGGCGGCGCTGTGCCCGGGCCGCCTTGGATCCGTCTTGGCGACGGCTGTTCCGGGACAGTCGTATCCACATGGAACGGGAGAACGCTGCAGGGCCCAACTGCAGTGCATCGCCGAGACGGTAAGGGCAGCTTTGCTCGTGCCGAGATGCTTCACCGCGTCATCGGTAGCGCGCTCTGATATCTGATGCCCAAGCACGGCGCCCCGCACCGGGATGGGGGCGGAGCGCCGCGTAGCTCAGTCAACCGGTGTCACATGCGGCTCTGGAACCAGGCCACGGCCAGGGCGATGAGCCCGCTTCCCGCGGCGTACAGGGCGCCGCGTACCGGCTCCTGCCACATCGGGCGGGGGCGCGAGCGCTGTCCACGGGGGTGGCGCAGTCGCTGCTGACGGCGGGTGCGGCGCTTGCCGGTGCCGTCCACGGGCAGGGTGGTACCGTCGTTTTCCATGGGTGTGCCTCCAGAAATCGGGTCTGAGCGACCTGATGGATGGGTGGTGCGTCGCGTGGAGAGCCCCCTCGAACCAGTTGCCGTAGGAAGCCTGGGGCGAGGTAACGGGCTCTCTTTCGCGTTGTGACTGATGGTATCGAGCGCTTGGCTGGGTGCGGCCAACTCCCCTGCTGTGGAGAGCTCCTGGGGGCGTCCGTCCAGGCATGCTGAGGCCGCCCTTCTTCTCTTGATCGAGTCTGGCCAACTCCAGCGCCGGCGAGCAACATGTCCGCCCGACCTGCACCTTTACCCGGTCCTCGGCCGCTGTCCCTGCGTCCCTCGTCACCGTCGCGGCTCGTCGGCGGTGAACGTCATGGAGCAGTGGTGGTCGAGTGCACGCGAACGCCCGTGGCCGGCAGAGGCGTGAACGGGGCACGCAGCTTGTCGCGCGGGCAGGTCCCCAGGATCTGTAGCAGGTCGCGGCCGTCGTGGTGCTCGCCGTCGAGCTGCTCCACGCGTCGCCTTCACCCGGCGCGGAGACCAGCTCGTATTCGCGGTAGCCCAGGAAGGTGAAGTGGTGGGCCGACAGCCACCGCAGCAGCTCGCGGGCCTCGTCGATCTCCTGGTCGCGCAGGTCGTCGGCGGTCGGCTCGGAGGGCAGCTCGTCGGCGATGCGCAGCGCGGCGCCGCGCATCTTCTCCCAGTCCTCGACGGCCTCGCGGACGTCGGACAGCACCCGCAGCAGATCGGCGGTGATCTGCTGGAGGTCCTCGCGGTCGGTCTCCCGGTCGATCTCGACATGGATCCACGACTCGGTGACCGCGTCGTGCGGCAGCTCCGCCGCCTTGCCCTTGCCGGTGTTGCCGTGCGCCTCGCAGGTGGAGTCGTAGACCTCGATGAGCTTGCCGGTGACATCGCGGCGGACGATCACCTGCGGGTGGATCACCAGGTGGATGCCGCGGCCCTGGCGGGAGAGCTCGTTGGTGACCGAGTCGACCAGGAAGGGCATGTCGTCGGTGACGACCTCCACCACGGAGTGGCTACGCGCCGGGCGGGCCGCCAAGGGCACGAGCCGTACGAACGCCTACGCCCTCGGCCGAAGCGGGGCGCGCTGGGCTGTAGCCGAAGCGACGGGCATCGTCCAACTAACCCCCAGCTCCGGGTGCTGAGTGCCAGGGTCCGTGGCGAATGCGCCCGAACGACTTTGCGCCTCCGTCGGCGTGCGCGACTGCGGGGGACGCGCCGGGCTTTCGTCCTCTTGCAGGGCGGGGGAGTTCACGTCAATGTGTGAGCGGGCGCGGTGGTGGGTCCTGCGCGCCCTAGTCTCACGTCGGGAGAGAGCGTGACTCCGTTCGCCTTACCTCATGGCCTGCACGGGTCGGGACCGCACAAGGTCATCGCCGTTCACGGGTGGTTCGCCGACCGGTCCGCCTTCGAGGCTCTGCTGCCGGACCTCGACCAGGATGCGTTCCAGTACGCACTGGTCGATCTGCGGGGATACGGAGAGGCGAAGTCGGCGGCCGGTGCGTACACCACGCAAGAGGCGGCGGCCGATGTGCTGGCGCTCGCCGATCGCCTGGGCTGGGACCGCTTCTCCCTGATCGGGCATTCGATGGGCGGCAGCGTCATCCAGCGCGTGGTGGCCGCGGCGCCGAACCGCGTGCGCCGGCTCGCCGGCGTCTCACCCGTCCCTGCATCCGGGCTGCCCATGCCCCCCGAGCAGTGGGAACTGTTCACCTCCGCGGAGCACGATCCGGACAGCCGGCGAGCCATCCTCGACATCACCACCGGCGGACGCCGCCCTGCGGCATGGCTGGACCGGATGGTGCGGCGGTCCCTGGCGTGCAGCGACCCGAAGGCGTTCCGGGCCTGGCTGGACTCCTGGGCGGGGGAGGGGTTCCACACCGAGATCGAGGGCTCCTCGGCCCCGGCGCTGGTGGTTACCGGCGCGCTGGATCCGGCCCTGAACGCCGACCTGGCGCGGCAGACGTGGATGCAATGGCACACCGACGCCAAGCTCGTCGAACTGCCCTCGGCGGGCCACTACTCCATGGACGAGACGCCGCTGGAACTGATCCGGACGGTGGAGGACTTCCTGCGAGAGGACGATGCCGGGCGGGTCGACGACGGTAACGGACAGGCCGAGGGCGCCGGGCGGGGCGGAGGCGAAGGGCCGGGGGCGGCTGGGTGACGGTGCCGTCCGCGGGCGCGGCGGCCACCACGGACCCTGAGGTGCCGAACGTCTTCGACCCTCGCGGCTATGTGCACGGGCTGCCGCACATGGCGTACCGGCTGCTGCGTGACCGGCACCCGGTGGCCTGGCAGGAGGAGCACGAAGTGCTCGGCTGGCCTGCGGGGCCCGGCTTCTGGGCCGTCACCCGGCACGACGACGTCGTACACGTCCTCAAGGACGCCCGCACGTTCTCCTCCCACCTGGGCGCGACCCAGATCCGCGACCCCGACCCCGCCGACCTGCCCTTCATCCGGCGCATGATGCTCAATCAGGATTCCCCGGACCACAACCGGCTGCGACGCCTGGTCAGCCGCGCCTTCACTCCGCGTCGAATCGAGCGCTTCACGGTCGCCGTACGCCGACGGGCCCGTGGCCTGCTGGCGGCGGCAGCCGACGCGGCACGCTCCCGGGACGGCGTCGTCGACATCGTCACCGCCGTCACCGACGAGTTCGCATTGC
The DNA here is from genome assembly GCF_043201875.1 of Streptomyces sp. NPDC048248. Lineage (NCBI taxonomy): Bacteria > Bacillati > Actinomycetota > Actinomycetes > Kitasatosporales > Streptomycetaceae > Streptomyces > Streptomyces sp. NPDC048248. Next base: position 297,107 of record NZ_JBICZL010000001.1, on the reverse strand, counting down.
TCAACCTCGGCGACCTGCTCGGCGTCCCGGCCGGCGACCGCGGACTGCTTCTGGACTGGACCCGCCGCGTCATCGGCTACCAGGACCCGGACGAGGCGGGAACGTCCCCGCCCGTCTCCGCTACCGCGGTGTCGTCGCAAGCGCCGCCCATCCCGCCCGTGAATCCACGTTCTCCGGCGATGCTCGGTGACATGTTCGGCTACGCGCGAGAGCTGGCAGCCCACAAGCGACGGCACCCGGGCGACGACGTCCTGACCGTACTCGCCCTTGATGAGGAGCTGCCCACCCCCGAACTGGAAATGTTCTTCTTCCTGCTGACCATCGCGGGCAACGACACGGTGCGCAGCGCCGCCCCGGGCGGACTGCTGGCACTGGCCGAGCACCCCGAGGCGTACCGCGGTCTGCGCGCCGGAGCGGCGCCCACTGCCACCTGTGTGGAGGAATTGCTGCGCTGGCATCCACCGGTGCTCAGCTTCCGCCGGACCGCAACGTCCGACACCGAGCTGGCCGGCCGACTCATACGTGCCGGGGACAAGGTCGTCGTCTTCCACGGGGCGGCCAACTACGACGAACGGGTCTTCGCCACCCCGCACCGGCTGGACCTGACCCGTACCCCGAACCCCCATGTCTCCTTCGGTGACGGCCCGCACACCTGCCTGGGCGCGCACTTCGCCAGGCTGCAACTGCGGACGCTCTATGAGGAGACCTGCCACCTGCTGCCCACCTTGGCGGTTGCCGCCCCACCTCAGCGGCTGGTGTCCAACTTCATCAACGGCCTGAAGTCGCTCCCGCTACGGCTGTTTGACTGAGGTCCGTCGGAGCTGTCGGCCGACCAGCCCTGTCAGTCGTCGTCCGCCGGCGGCTGGGTGACGAGAGAGCGCCGGCCGCACGACGTCCGCTCGCTGCGAGGGTGAACCGTGCCCGCCCGGCTCTCAGCAGGACGAACACACCGCGCCATCCTCAACCGAAGCCAACTGAAGTGACGGGCCTCCGAAACGAGGGGCCTCAGAGCCGGGTGTACTCAAGCAGCAACCTGTCGGGGCTCCTGGCAGCGAAGCGGAATCCGGCCTCTTCCAGCAGTCGGTCGGCCTCCTGTTGTGAGCGGAGGCGGAACGGGGAGCGTTGGTGCGCCACCACCTGGCCTTCGCGCAGAACCGTGTAGTCCTTGACGTACCGCCCATCGCCCTGGTCATGGATTTCCTGGGCGTAGACGAGCCCGCCGGGCAGCGTCCGACGGTAGGAGCGGTGTTGCTCCTGGAGAGTCAGCAGGAGTGTCCCGCCAGGCGGAAGGGCACATGCCAGATTGCTCAATCCCTTGAGGTCCTCGGCCTCACCCGGGAGATGGCTGCCCAGCCAGCTGTGCTCTCGGTCCTGGACGCCGTACCAGATGCCACCGACCGAGAAAGCCGCATCGAAGGTCGGCGGGAGCGACATCTCCAGGATGTCCTGTGCAAGGAGACGGACCCGGTCACCGAGCCGCTCGCGTGCCACGGCAAGCATGCTCTCAGTGTGGTCGAGTCCGGTGATCCGCAGATCCGGCGGTCCGAGTTCCAGCAGCTTCTCGCAGACCAGCCCGGTGCCCACCCCCAGCTCCAGCAGCGCCTTGCGACTACCGATGCGTGCCAGCAGGGCCCGCGTGAATGCGTCGTAGTCGTAGTACCCCGAGGTCATGATGAGGTCGTAGTAAGGCGCCAGTCCCGCATACGAGTTGGCCATGCTCGGAACCGTAGCCACCACCACGTACTCGGGGTAGAGGGCGTTTCCGGAGATGCCGCGAAGCCCGAGACACCTCGGCACCCGCTCCGGGCGGCTTCAGCCGGATCGCTGATTGTCGCCGGTAACGGTGGTCCAGCGCGGGTCGACGCGGCCCAGCCATGCGTCTTGATCGTCGGCCAGTGGCTGCGTCAGGGGAAGTGAGAGGAACCGGCAGGCGAACGTGAGGCCGTCGTCCTCTCCGTCGCCGTGGACTTGGTGCTCCCACGCATCGAGGGTGTCTGCGGGAGCCTGGACGTAGAAGAAGCTGGTGCGCCGCGGCAGTCCGGAGTCGGGGTGAGGCTTGTCCTCCACAGCGATCCGCCGGACCACTGTGGCTGTCAGCAGACCGGTCTCCTCGGCGACCTCTCGAAGAACCGCTGCTTCCAGTCCTTCGCCTGATTCGACGCCTCCGGCAGGGACCTGGGTGCCGGCCTCCGGCATATCGACGTGATCGAACACAAGTAGCTCAGGGACGACAAGATTCCGGATCACGTATGCGGCGACACGGATTCTGGGGCGGGTCATCCCGGCATTGTCCGTCATCGTTCGGTGCCGTCGGCGTCCTCAGCTCCTCGACCACCAGGCCCCGCATGCCCACCGTGGCGTTCCCCGTGGTGGTGGCGGAGGTGAGCAGAGGGAGCCCATGGCTGGCTTCGCGTGGTCAGGAGATGTCTGCGAGCTGGAATCCGCCGAGTGTCAGGACGAACGCCACCAGGAGGTACACCGGCACGGACAGCAGCGGCGCGAAACCGATGAGCGCGAACGGAATACGGCGGCCCTCCTTGAACCTGCCGTTCGGGCGCTGCACCTCCGCTTCCAGGGTGAGACGTTCCGCGGCGCGCCCGGACACGGTTACGCCTGCCTTGGCAGGGCTGTGGAGCAGCGCCCTGCGCACGGCGGCGTCGACGGTGTCGCGGCCGCCCTTGAGCTTGTTGAGGATGACCCGCACGCCGTGGACGTCGGTGAGGATCAGCCGGTCGTCGGTGGGGCCCTGTGCGACCACCTCGATCCGTCCGACCTTGCGGAGCCGAGCGAGGTCGACGGTGCGCCGCCCGGTCGCGGTGCGCACGGACAGCAGGTCGCCGTCGTGCAACCGCGCGTGCCAGCCCAGGTGGGGGTAGAAGCACACCAGGGCGCTGAGGACGGGCGAGACCATGTTGAGCATGACGAACCCGTCGTCGACCAGCCGGGCCCGCACCAGCAGGCCCGTCACCACCAGGATCGCGGGCGGAAGCAGGGCTGCCACGAGGTCGAAAGCCCTTCGGCCGGTGCGCCCCTGGCCGGCGAATATCGTGATGCTGTCGCCGGAACGGGCAGTGCCCTGCGCAGAGTTGGCCGTCATGGCCGTGCACGCTATCGCGCCTTCGCTGTGGCCTGGCCGCCGGGTGGGTTGCCGAGAGCTCGATGGGCGGGTGTACTGGGAGCCGGCGTGACGCTGAGCAGGACAGCCGTGATCAGCTTGCTGCACGCCCCTGCTGCACGCCCTGGGTTTGCGGGTATCTCCGGCACCTTAGCCGTTCGAGGGCCCGCTGAAAGCACACCAAGAACACACCCTCATCCATGCCCGGAGGCCCCCTGCCTCGACGCCTCCGTAAAGAGGTCCGGCTGGGTGCCAGTGGGCTGCACCCGCAATGCACGAAAGGTTTCTGATCATGCGACGGTACGTTCTCACCGGTACGCCGGGAGCGGGTAAGACATCGATCCTGCGGTGCCTGGCTGAGCTTGGCTACAGGGTCGTCGAGGAGGCGGCGACTGCAGTCATCGCGCAGGCGCAGGCGCACGGAGAGGACGCGCCGTGGACTCGGGCGTCGTTCATCGACGACATCGTTGATCTGCAAAGACTACGACAGCTGGAAGCCTCCGCCACGGACTCCGTCCAGGTGTTCGATCGCTCTCCGGTCTGCACGTACGCGCTCGCCAAGTACTTGGGGCTGCCGGTATCCCGCGCATTGACTGCGGAGATCGAGCGGATCACCGCCGGACAGATCTATGACCGCAAGGTGCTCTTCATTCGAAATCTGGGCTTCTGCGAGCCCACCGGTGCCCGTCGGATCAGTCTCCAGGAGTCATTGGTTTTCGAAAGGGTCCATGAGCAGAGCTATCGCGCCTTCGGCTACGAACTCATCGATGTTCCAGCCGACCGCCTGGCCCGCCGGGTCGCCGCGGTCACCTCGGCGATCTCGTAGCCGGCTGCGCGAAAGGGCACCGCCGACAGACCTCACCCGACAACGCCGAACCTCGCACAGCCGGTGCAGCGCAGGCACAGTTTCCGTGAAGTAAGCACACTGCGTGATGGCTGATGCTCGGAACGGCCTCCGGGAGACGGCCGCACCCCGGCTGGGCACTCAACTCCGCGCCGGTCCAGCGGCCGTCCACCGCCACCTGCGGGTCAGATGACCACCTTGCTGACATCTTGGATGCTGATTGTTTCCCCATCGCGTAGACATCGATGCGGCAGTCCGTGGCCGGTGAGATGAGCGGTGGCTCGTTCCGCACCTTCCGCTTCCGGGTGTTCGGATCGCCAGTGAGGAACGATTCGGTAGGGGACCAGACCCAGGCATTCCGGTGCGGTGGTGGACGGATACCCGTCGGGAAGTATCGTCGGGTCGTCCATGAGGTCGATGCCCTGTAGGTCCGGTCCGGTGACGCATGCCCCTGCTGAGTAGCCGCCGTAGGTGAACTCAGACCGATGCGCCTGCTGCTTCAGGGCATCGCCGAACCGACACCGAGTCATGGCGCGGGCCAGCACGAACGCGTTGCCCCCCAGAGCCCAGACCAGGTCCAGGTCGGTCAGACGATGGGTGAGACCCTCGGGGGCGGAGAAGTAGTCGCGCAAATCCAGTTCTTCGCAGGAGTAGCCGAAGGTCTCCAGGGTGCGGCTCTCGCGGGCGAGGTTGCGGTTGCGTGAGCGGCCGTGTTCATCCAGAGCGTTCATGACGATGGCTGCCCTGCCGGTGCGCAGGTTGCCGGGCAGCGCCGGTGGCCGAGTGTCGGGGGTCAGAAACCATGAGCTCAGCAGCAGCCTCATCAGTACCTTTCGACTTACGGGCCCGGCAGAGATGCCCTCTCATGCTGCCCAGCGGCCAGGACGTTCGACAAGGTGGCCGTGAGCATCGACGTCGATCTGTGCCGCCTCGCGGGCGACGGTCGCCTCCGGGGTGGCCGGGCCTCGTCTTCGGCGGAGCACTTTGAACGCCGGGGTGGCCAAGCGCGGGATGGCGGGGGAACCTCGTACTCGTCCCGGGAGTCTGATCACGAGAAGACGATCAACGGGTGTATGCGAGGGTTGTGGGTATGGCGATCACATTGGCCGAGGAGATCATGTTGCTGTCCCTGGACGATGAGTCCGGGTCGGCGAAGCAGCGACAAGCCGCGGGGTGGGCGGTCGCGGGAGGGATCCTGCTGGAACTCGTCCTGGCCGAGCGGGTAACCGTTGCGGGCAAGTACCTCGAACTGACCGACACGACGCCGACCGGAGATCAGCTGCTCGACAGCCGGACCGCACTGATCGAGACCTGGCTGCGCGGTCGCAAGCAGCGACGGGTGACGGAGTGGCTGACGAAGGACCAGGCCAAGGCCGTCGGTGCGGCCCTTGAGAGCCTGTGCACCCGAGGCGTGGTCGTGGAGGAGAAGCGCAAGGCGCTCGGCGTGTTCCCCATGCGCCGCTATCCCGAGGCCGATGGCGCCGTCGAGGCTGAGCTGCGGGAACGGCTCCGGGCCGTCGTACTGGAAGGCGCCGAGCCGGACGTACGGACAGCCGGCCTGATCGCGTTGATCCACTCTGCCAAACTGCACGGTCTGGCCTTCCCCGAAGGCCCGCGCAAGCAGGTCGCCGCGCGGATGGCGCAGGTGGCCGACGGACAGTGGGCGGCCGAAAGCGTCCACGCTGCCATCCGCGACATGCAGGCGGCGATGATCGCGATAACTGTCGCCACGACCGCCACGACCGCCGCGGCCGGGAACTAGAGCGGCCGGGTCCGGCGAGCCCGGCCGCGCAGAAGGCGGAGAAGCGCCGGGCACCCACCGCAGCTACTCGTTCGCGGTCAACGAGGACCCGCCAGAGCTGTCCGACCGGCACGGCAGCGCAGAGCCCCGGAGACTTGAAGCTGTCTCCGGGGCTTCGCCGTTGGTGTCCTCGGATTGACTACCTCACGAGAACGACGGAGTTGATCGGGGTCATGTTGTACGGCGCGGATTCGCCCGTGCCGCGCATCACGACGGAGCAGTTGACGCCGTTGTAGCCGTAGCAGACCTGGAAGCCGGCGCCGCCGGTCTGATTGTTGACCAGCACCCGGTCGCCGGTGACATTCGACAGGTTGTGGGAGCCGTAGCTGTAGAAGATGTTCTTGCTGAGGATGTTGCCGTTCGTCTCACGGATGCACACTGCTCCGCTGGGACAGGGAGTCGCCGCGCTGGCGCTGGGGGCTACGGCGAGTCCGAGCGTGCCCACAGCGAGAGACAGTCCTGCGGCGGTTAAGGCGATCTTGCGCATACTTTCTTCCCCCTTGTCTTGATCCCTCTGGTTATGAGGCATCTTGCATGAGAAAGTAGCCCCGCCTAATGGGCGCTGTCAGAAACTCGGCGAAAGTTGTGCACAAACGAGTACCGTGCCCCGGAGTCTTCGGGGTGCGAACGCGGGGGCGGCGTTGGCCGGTAGGCCTCGGCCTCTGGCCGGCGAGGGGCTTATGTGGGAGGTGCGATGCGGGAGCGATGCCGACGTCGCGTGGGCCCGGGCAGAGTGTTGCCCGGACCCACGTTGATCGAACCGTCAGCGGCCCGTCAGCGGCCCATCAGTGCGAAGACTCCCCAGCCGAGGTACTCACGCTCGTACCGCGCGTAGCGGGCGGGGGCGGTGACGAGCTCTGTCCGCACCGTGGCGGCCAGTTCGTCGTCGGGGTTCCGGTCCAACCAGCGGCGGAGATTGAACCACTGTGCCGCCCGGTACCGGTCCCAGCTGTCCTGATCGGCCAGCACCATTTCCACGACGTCGTAGCCGAGATCACCGAATTGCTCGATCAGCTCCGGCAGCAGCGCGAAGTCTGCCCTGCTCGCGGCGTGACAGCCTTCGACGGCCTCCTGATTCGGCGGTTCCCGACGCCAGAACGGCTCGCCGATCAGCATCAAGCCGCCGGGGCGAAGACTGCGACCGAGCAACTCGACCGTGCCGGCCACGCCGCCTCCGATCCAGGTGGCGCCTATGCACGAGGCGAGATCGACCGGCTCGTCGGTGACGTAGCCGGCGGCGTCGCCGTGGATGAAGTCGACCCGGTCGGCGACACCCAGTTCGGTGGCGCGGGTGCGGGCGCGCGCGGTGAACGCCGTGCTGATATCCACCCCGACCCCGGTGATGCCGTGGTCCCGCGACCAGGTGTTGAGCAACTCGCCCGATCCGCACGCGAGATCAAGCGCGCGCGTCCCGGGTGCCAGGTTCAGCGCCTGGCCCAGGGTGGCGAGCTTGTCACAGGTGAACGGGTTGTGGATGCGGTGACTGCTCTCTTGGATGGTGATGAAGCGTGGCAGATCCACAGGAAGGATTCCTTGGGTTCGATGAGGTCATGGCGTTTGCGTAGGACAGTCGGCCGTAGCTGACCGTCGTTGCCTGAACCGTCATCAAATGCACCCCGCTGAGATATGTGGACCTTGAACGGAGGGAGGCTAGAGCGAGCCAGGCGCATCTGTCCATCGATTTGTCCGGCCGCCATGCTGCCATCGAAGAATCCGACACCCGCCTTGCGGTTCCAGTTGCACAGCCTGGGCGGTTCAAGCACGCGATCGCGGAGCAGACAGGCAGGTGGGGCCCCGGTCACGATCGGGCTATTCGTCGGTGGGCTTGGTAGCGGAGATCAGGCAGTCGACGACGTCGTTGAGTGAGCTGCGGCGGGCGTGGGCGGCTCGCTGGCGGTCGGCTCCGTTGCCTCCGGTGATGAGTCGTGAGCCGTAAGTCCCCACGTAGGAGGCGTCGTTGAGGGGGAGGGCTCTTTCGGCATCGGCCAGCAGACGACGCACTTGGCTGATCGCGGGCACGAGGTGGCCGGTGGTCAGGTCGACGGCTTCCCCGGCAAGGCCGTCTCGGGCGGCGCGCCAGCTCGCGGCACGCAGCATCTCCTGCTGCGGTCGAGGTGCGGGCGTCCCCTCGGAAGTGGCTTTGAGCGCACGGAGGGCCAGTCCTTTGACCACTCCAGCGAGCAGCACGGTGTCGTGGACGGTCGAAGCGGCATCGGCGACACGGACTTCCACCGTCGGCACGTGGTGGGACGGTCGAATGTCCCAGTACAGGCCGCCTCTGTCCATGATCGAGCCCGTGGCGATGAGGCTGTCGACAAGGTCTTCGAAGTGGCGGGGGGACTCGAAGAACGGGGGTGGACCCGCGATCGGCCATCGCCACCACGTCACCGTCCGCCAGCTCGCGTATCCGGTGTCCCGAGCCTGCCAGAACGGTGAGTTGGCAGACAGAGCAGTGAGTGTGGGCAGCCACGGCCTGAGGTGGTTGCTGATGTCCAGGGCCACCGTCAGATCAGGAACACCGACGTGCACGTGGCAGGCACAGACGCTCTGCTCGTCATCGAGTGCACGGAACGTCGAGACGCTCTGTGCATACCTGGGGCCGGAGGTGATGGGCGGCGGCGTCTGCTGGCCGAGAACGGGAGAACCGCTGGAGATGATCCGCAAGCCCAGGCGCGCTGCGGCCCGTGCCACTGACGCGCGTAATGAGCGCACATCCTCGGCCAGTCCGGCCAGGGTCTGGTGCGGGCGGGTACGTACCTCGATCTGGTAGGCGGTGAGTTCGGTGGTGACGCGGTCGCCGAGTTCCGCAGCGGCTTCCTCCACGACTTTGCCGGCCTCCGTACTGAGCTCCCGGGAGACCGGATCGACCAACAGATACTCCTCCTCCACGCCCACCGTGACGGGCGGGAGGCTCGGCGTGTCCCGAGGATGCGAGGCACTGTCTGCCGGGGCAGGACGCCCGGTCCCTGCGGCTGATGGCCACATTTCGCTCTGCATGGTGACCATCGTGTCACCTAGAGTGGCAGGCCGCGCTGACGAAGGCCGCTCCTCGAATTTCTGGAGGTTGTGCATGCCGGAGGAGACACAGATCCTGGTCGTCGGTGGCGGCCCCGCAGGCTCGACGGCCGCCGCGTTGCTGGCCCGGCAGGGCTTCGGTGTGACGCTCCTTGAGCGTTCCCGCTTCCCGCGCTACCACGTCGGAGAATCCTTGCTGCCGTCCCTCCTGCCCGTCCTGGAGGCCATGGGCGCGAAGGAACTGGTGGAGCGACACGGTTTCGTCCGCAAGACGGGGGCCTTCTACGGCTGGGGCGGGCAGGACTGGTCGCTGGCATTCGACGACCCGGGCAGGCCGGCCACGTACAGCTTTCAGGTCATCCGCTCCGAGTTCGATCATCTCCTGCTGCAGCACGCACGCAGCCAGGGTGCCGATGTCCGCGAGGGCGTCAAGGTACGCCACGTAGCACTGCACGACGGCCGCGCGGCCACGGCGTCCTGGACGACGGAGGACGGTCGCGAAGGCGAGACCTCCTTCCGGTACCTCATCGATGCGTCCGGCCGTGCCGGAGTCCTCGGCGCACGTCAACTGCGCACCCGCCGCTTCCATGACGTCTTCCGCAATGTGGCCACCTGGGGTTATTGGCGTGGCGCTGCACCCCTGCCACAGGCACCCGAAGGCGCCATCGGAGTCTTCTCCCTTCCCGACCACGGCTGGTTCTGGGCCATCCCGTTGCACGACGGCACACTCAGCGTCGGCCTGGTCACCGACACACGCTCCTTCAACCGGTGGCGGGTGCAGGCAGGTTCGGTCGAAGCCGTCTACCGCGAGGCGCTCGACCGCAACTCCACCCTCACCCGTGTACTCCAAGGAGCACGCATGGATGCACAACTCAGGGTGGAGAGCGACTACTCGTACGTCACCGACCGCTTCTGCGGGCCCGGCTACTTCCTCACGGGGGACGCCGCCTGCTTCCTCGACCCCTTGCTGTCCACGGGAGTGCACCTCGCCATGTACAGCGCGTTGCTCAGCGCGGCCTCCATCGCCGGCGTCCTGAGCGGAGACGTCGAGGAGGTCGCGGCCCGCCGTTTCTACCAAACCGCCTACCGGCAGGCGTACGAGCGGCTCCTCGTCCTCGTCAGCGCCTTCTACCGCATCCATGACGGCCGGGACGCCTACTTCCGTAGAGCTCAGTCCCTCAGTCGTCGCGACCAGCAGGACCTGCGTCTGCATGAATCCTTTCTCAACATCGTGACCGGGGCAGATGATCTGCACGATGCCCAACAGGACGCGGTTGGGCTGATCCAGGAGAAATTGACCAACCCGCTGGCCGGGCATCCCCGCCGCGGACTCGGTGGACACGGAACGAGCCATATGGTTCCCCTCCCGATGGACCCCGGCCAGGCAGCGGCCGGGCTCTACCTGGTCCTCGCGCCCCATCCGCATCTACGTCACGCATGATTCCCCTCGCGCGAACGTGGGCGTCCGTGACCCAGCCATGACGCTCCCGTTCCGTGGCAGGCAACCCTGGGACTCGATCAGGCATTTCGGCCGGTGAGCCGGAGACGAGGGGCTCCTCAGCGGTACCTGAGCAGGCCCCCGATCCGGTGCCCGCGCGTGACGCCGCGCAGCCGTTCGAGCGGCGGCGCAGGGCCCGGCCCGTCGCCCAGCCCAAAGTCCGGAGCGCGGCGCAGTCAGCGGGCGTCCGGTCCGGGGATACGGATGCCGGCGGAGCGGAGCTTGGCCTCGACAAGCGCCCGGGCCGCGGCCGCTCCCTGCTCTTCGCCGTGGTGGGCGATCAGGTTGTAGCGGGTCGCGGCCTCGGTACGGGCTTGCAGGCCGGTCACGATCTTCAGCAGTGCGGGGTTGGCGAGGTAGTGGTCGGCCATGGCCGTGGCGAGCTCGGCGATGCGCGGGTCGTCCGGTTCCCAGGCCGCGGCTTCGGCTCCGCGCCTGATCAAGGCGATGAATTGGGTGTCTTCGAGGGCGTGCTCGACATGGTCGAGGTAGTCGTCGAAACCTTCTGGGACCAGAGCCTTGGCCAGCACCCAGCCCTCCCTGGCGGCCGCCACCTCGTCCGCGCTGAAGCCGAGGCCGGGCAGCCGCTCCAGCAGTGCCACAGCGCGGTCGGGCAGCAGAGCCCGGTTGCCGTCGGCGAGCCGGTGCAGCGTGTCGCGCCGCGCGGTCAGCTCCTCGATACGTTCGGTGAGCTGCCGCTCGACGTCAGTGAGCGCGGCGGCGAACCCTGTGGCGTCGGCGTCGAGCAGGGGCCCGATCTCGGCCAGCGGCACCCCCGCGGCGGCCAGTGTCCGGACCTGCACCAGCTGCAACAGGTCGGCCGATCCGTACCGCCGGTATCCGGAGCTGTCGCGCTGCGGCTCCTGGACCAGGCCGAGCTTGTGGTAGTGCCGCACCGTCTTCACCGTGACGCCGACGAAAGCCGCCGCCTGCCCGATCGTGACTCCGTGCATCATCCGCCCAGCCTGCCTTGTGCTCTGGCTCGGCGGCTACGCACACCACGGCCGAGCGTTGGAAGGGCGACGTCGCGGTCGTTGAACTCGGCGTGGCCCGCCTCGTGTTCTACCCGACGCACGACCCGAAGGGGCCGACTCTCCAGGCGTACGGGGCGCAATCGTTGCTCAGCTCGTCGGCTGCGCCTGCTCCGTCTGCCCGCCGCAGAACACCTCGTCGACGAGCCTTTGTTGCGCGTTCAGGAACGCTGCTGCCAGGGACAGGCCGGCGTCGTCCACATAGTTCAGCGACGCGGTCAGGGTCTTGCTGCCGTCGGGCGTGCTGTACATCAACGCGGCGTGGCCACCTGCGCCGCCGTTGTGGAAGAGGATGGTGTCGCCGTCGGGGCCCACGTCCTGCACACGCAATCCCAGGCCGAAGCCGCTCCTGGGGTGCGGCTTGCACATCTCGGCCAAGAGCGGGGCCGGCAGAAGATCGCCGCCCGCCAGCGCGGAGATGAAGGTGCGGAGGTCCTTGGTGGTCGAGATCATGTCGCCGCCGGCGGAGATCCATGAGGGGTTGTGGCGGGTGACGTCGATCGTCTTCTGCCTCCCGGCGTCCTCGTACCGGTAGTACGCGTGGGCGTGCGGTTCGGGGATCTCCGGCGAGGTGCCCGGCATCACGGTGCCCGACAGGCCGAGCGGCCCCAGGATCCGCTGCTTCGTCTCCTCGGCGCACGAGCGGCCGGTGACCTTCGCGATCAGCAGCCTGGCCAGCACGTAGTTGGTGTTGGAGTAGCTCCAGTCCGTCCCTGGCTCGAACCGAGCAGGCTTGGACAACGCCAGTCGTACCAGCTCCTCGGGTCGGTAGGTCTTGAACCGGTTGTCCACCCACTCCTTGCCCGTGATCGTGGAGGGGATCCCCGGTGTGACCGTCCCGTCGCCGTTGAGCTCACCGGTGAAGTTGAACACCCCGCTGGTGTGCTGCAGCAGCATCCGCACCGTGATGCGCCGGTCCAGCCCGAGATCGGGCAGGTAGTCATCCGCCGGGGTGTCCAGCCCGACCTTGCCCTCGGCCACCAGTTGCAGCACCACGGTCGCGGTGAAGGTCTTGGTGTTGCTGCCGATCCGGACGTGCCCTTCGGTCGGCGGCTTGGCGGTCTGGCCCAGCTTGGCCACGCCGGCGCTGCCGACCCACTCGCCCCGCTCATCGTGCACGCGCATCTGCACCCCGGTGATACCGGAGTCGACGATGTCCTCGATGGCCTTGTGCAGCTCCGGACGATCCAGGTCGCTGAGGGTGATGGACATGGCGGTTTGCTCCTTCAGATGGGTGATGCCCGGGTCGGCTTCGAGCCGCTGCGATGAGCTTCCACCCTGACCCAAGGTCAACCTCAAGCGTGATCCAGATCACACTCTTTTGGGGGTTGGGGCAGCAGGTCCGGGAGCGGGACGACGCCCCCGTCGAATGACAGCCGTGCTGACCGTGATCCGCCTCCGCGCTCGGGAAGGGCGGGCGAGCGCCCGCCCGAAGGGTCGGCTCGTTGGTGGAGCGTGACGGGGATGCCTGCCGGTTCCGTGAGCCACCGGTCGCCCTCCTCGACATCGCCACCTGGGTCGAGGTGGAGTCCTTGCTGATGGGAGGTCGCTTGCGGGTGGCGGGAAGTGGGCTCGCTCAACTCCTCGGTCGACAAGGTCATCAAAGAAATCTTTGATGAGAGCTTTGTCCATTGTGGTGACGCCAAAGGCTTGTTAGCTTCCCGGCCATGTCGAACGAACAGGCCGACTTTCGTCCCGGCGTCGGTTCCCGGCTGCGCCGTCGCAGGCGTGCCCTCCACCTGACGCTCAAGGACCTGGCCGACCAGTCCGGGCTCACCGAGGGGTACCTCTCCCAGGTCGAGCGCGACCAGGTCAATGCGAGCGTGCGCACCCTTCAGCGGGTGTGTGAGGTACTCAAACTGACCGTTGGCGACCTCTTCGACCAGGGGGGATCCGCGGCCGGCCCGGTGCTGCGGTTCCGCGACGCCCACGGCATGTCGTTCGGTGAGGGCGCCACGAAGATCAAGCTCACCCCCGGGGCCTTCGACCACCTCGAGGTGCTCCTCGGCCACTTCACTCCGGGCGGCTCCACCGGCGTGGAGCCCTACACCCACGGCAGCTCCGAAGAATTGCTCCTGGTCCTTTGCGGCGAGGTGGAGGTGTGGGTCGGCGAGCAGCATCACCGGCTCTCCGCCCTGGACTCGATCCACTACCTCAGCAGCCAACCCCACCGGGTCGTCGAGAGCACGGGCACGGAGGAAGCCCGGGTCCTGTGGGCGATGGCACCCCCTACTTACTGAAGCCCCGCCCCCGGGCGGCTCCGCCGGCCACCACCGCAACACCACGCGTCGCCCATCGTTGGAGACACCCATGACTGCGTATCGAAACGGCGAGATTTCGCATTGGATGACGGCTTCCCGTGCCGCGGACGGGCCGGCCGACCCGGCGCGGCGCCGTGCGGCGGGTCTCCCCGAGGAGAAACAGGACCTCGTCATCATCGGTGGCGGCCTGACCGGCCTTTGGTCCGCCTACCACGCCGCCGTGGACCGCCCTACAGCGAAGATCACTGTCCTGGAGGCCGAAGAGGTCGGCTACGGCGCCTCCGGGCGCAATGGCGGCTGGCTGTCGCCGCTCATCCCCGGAAACCGGGCCGTGTACGCCAAGGCGGCGCGCAAGCGAGGGCAGGACGGTGCCGCTGCCGTCGCCGCCTTCCAGCGGGAGATGACGGGAGCCATCGACGACATCCTCCACGTCCTTGAGGACGAGGGGATCCAGGCGGATCAGCACCGGGGTGGGCACCTGCGCGTGGCCACCACCCCGGCCGCGATGAAACGCCTCGAACTGACCCTCGCTGCGGACCTCGCCAATGGATACCGTACGGAGGAGCTTGAACTCCTCGATGCCGAAGCCGTGGCGAAGCGGATCGCGATCCGGTCGGCGCTGGGTGGTCTCCTCACCCGCTCCACGGTGCGAATCGACCCCGCCAAGCTCGTCCATGGCCTCGCGGCAGTCGTGGAAGCCAAGGGCGTACGCATCCTCGAAGGGACACGCGCGACGCACATTGCGCCCGGGGTCGTGACCACCGAGCGCGGGTCCGTGCGTGCCACGACCGTCCTGACCTGCCTGGAGGCGTACTCCGGACAGATCCTCAGTGACGCCCGCGGCCTCGGCAAACGCGACATCATCCCCGTCAATTCCTCGATGATCGTCACCAACCAGCTCCCCGAGCACGTCTGGGAACGGATCGGCTGGCAGGGCCGGGAATGCCTGGGCGACGCCGCGCACACCTTCGTCTACGCGCAGCGCACCGCCGACGACCGCATCGCCATCGGCGGCCGCGGCACGCCCTACGCCTTCAATTCCGGTACCCCGGGCCAGGGCAGCGTGGACGCCCGCACCGTACGTACCCTGAGCGACCGCCTCCGACTGTTCTTCCCCGACGTGCAGTTCACCATCGACCACGCCTGGCGGGGCGCCATCGGTGTGACCCGCGACTGGTGCGCCGGAATCACCTTCGATCCCGCCACCGGGATCGGCGTCGCGCGTGGATTCGCCGGACACGGTGTGACCGCCACCCACCTCGCCGCGCGGACCCTCCTGGACCGGGCTGCCGGACGCGACAGCGCGCTGACCAACCTGCCGTGGAACGACCACGACTCCGGCCGCTGGGAGCCCGAACCTCTCCGCTGGCTCGGCGTCCACAGCATGTACCGGCTCTTCGGCGTCGCCGACCGGTGGGAGGAGAGCCGGCACTCCCAGAACACCTCCCTCATCGCCCGTTTCGGCTCGCGACTGGCAGGACTCAGCGAATGAGAGAGACACCGCACCAGACCACCACGGCAGTGGAAAGCAGGGTCGGCGAGACACCGGCCGATCTGTCCGGAACGTCTTCCCGACGCAGCCTGTGGAGCATGGCCTTCACCGAACTGTGGGAGCGCTACTCGTTCTACGGCCTCCAGGGAATCCTCTCCTTCTACCTGCTCTACGCGCTGTCCGACGGCGGTCTCGCCTTGGACCCTGCCGCCGCCGCAGGCATCGTCGGCGCCTACGGCGGCGCCGTCTACCTGTCCCAGATCCTCGGCGCTTGGCTCGGTGACCGGCTCGTCAGCCCACAGAACATGGTGCTGTACGGCGCCGTCGTCATCACGGGCGGACATGTGGTGCTCGCCTTCGCGCCCGGCCTGGCCGGGCTGGCCGTGGGCCTGACGTGCATCATCCTCGGCACCGGCGCTCTGAAGACGAACATCACGTCGATCTTCGGCTTCGTCCTGGACCAGAACCAGGACGAGCGCTACCGGGATGCCAGCTTCTCCTACTTCTACATGGCCATCAACATCGGCGCGGTGGTCGGACCGCTCACCACCGGCCTCGCCCAGAACGAACTCGGTTTCCACTACGGATTCGGGTTGGCGGCGATCGGCATGGGCGCAGCGCTCGTCCAGTACGTAGCCACGATGAAGAAACTCCCCGAGCGCGCCCGGACCATCAACAACCCCCTCCCCACCGACCGCCGTCCGCTCCTCGCACTGGCCGCCCTCGCCTGCCTCGCCGCCATCGGCCTCGCCGTTGCCACCGGCCTGCTCCGGGCGGCGAACCTGTCCACCGTGGTGACCATCGCCGCACTGGTGGCCGCTGCCATCTACTTCCTCACCATGACCACGTCGTCGGCGGTCAGCCGCGACGAGCGCCGACGCATCCTCGGCTACCTCCCCCTCTTCCTGGCGTCCGGGGTGTACTTCGGCTTCCTGTTCCAGAAGTTCACCGCGATCTCCATCCTCATCACCGAACGCATCGATCTGCAGATCGGCGGCTGGACGTTCCCGGTCGCCTGGATCACGACCGTCAGTCCGCTGGCGGCCGTCCTCATCACGCCGCTGATCGCCAAGATGTGGAACACCTTGGGGGAGCGCCAACCGGGGACCGTGGCGAAGGTCGCCATCGGACTCACCCAGATCGGCTGCGCCTACCTGTTCCTGCTCATCATTTCCGAGGCCACAGGCAAGGCGGAGATCCCGCTGGTCCTCATCCTCCTGTTCATGATGGCGGCCGGCTCCTCCGAAGTTTTCGTCGGGCCGATCGGGCTGTCCCTGGCCACGCGGATCGGCCCGGCGAAGTTCCGCTCCCAGATGGTGGGCCTGAACTTCCTCACCCTCGCCCTGGGGTCGTCCCTGGCAGGCCTGCTCGGGCAGCTGTTCACCGAGATCGACAATGCCTCCTACTTCACCCTCACCGCTGTCTGCGGCATTGGCATCGGCCTGGCCCTGTTCGCCGTGCGCGGGCCGGTGGGACGTCGCCTGGAGGCAGGGTTGGAGCGCTGACCAGGTGGTTTCCAAGTCCGGGCCTGGCCCCGGCCCCGGCCGCGTCAGGCCGGGGCCGGGGCGCCGTCTCCTCAGCCCTTGATGGCACGTCATGGGTCATTGACCGCCCCGTACAAGCCGTCGAAGCGGCTGGTCGGCTATGCGGACAACGACGCCAAACACCTGGGTGCCGGCCGATGAGGAGCCGTCCCACCTCGACGAGCAGCTGCCGCTCGCCCCCCATCGGGAGTGGGCGGTCGTCGCCGCCGGGACCACCGGCGTCACTGCGCTGATGTGACTACGCCCAGTACGACGACGTCCTCCGTCCAGAGCCCTAGTTCTGCCGCCGGATGTGATCGAGCGCTTCGCGCCATAGCCTCACCCCATGACATCAGTTGACTCTCGCCCCAGCGGACCGCGCAGCCAGGAGCAGCGCAAGCGCGAGGCGCTGGAACGGCTCGTGCGGGACAACGACGTATGGGTCGCCACGGCAGACGCTTCCGGCGAACCGTGCCTCGTTCCGCTTGCCTTCTGGTGGGATGGCGAGGCGGTGTGGCTGGCCACCCGCGACACCAACCCCACCGGGCGAAACCTACGTGCCTCGGGCCGGGTTCGACTCTCCTTCGGCCATACCCGGGACGTCGTCCTGGTCCACGGCACCTCGCGCATGCTGACCCGGGAGGAGCTCCCGGCCGAGGTGGGCGACGCCTTTGCCGCCAAGGATGGCTGGGACCCTCGCAAGGACCACCCGTCGTACGTCTTCTTCCAGGTCACCCCGCAGTTGCTGCAGGCGTGGGGAACGGTTCCCGAGATGGCCGGACGGACCCTGATGCGCGACGGGAAGTGGCTGGTCTAAGGCGTGCTCCGATGTGGGCACAGCCACTCGTTGAAGGCCGCGACCAGCACCGCCGATTCAGGGCGGACCGCGTGCTTGTCGTACCTGGTGGCCAAGCGGGCTCCGTGCCTTTCAAGGCGATTGTGCCTTGAGGGGCTCGGTAAGTCGCGTGAAGGCGACGCGCCCCCGGGTAGCCCCCTCGCTATCCAGCCCCGGCGGCGCGCCACACAGCTCGTTCCTACTCCACGATGCGTCTGCGTCGTCCGGAAGGCAGGGAAAGGAAGCACCGGGTCGCCGTGCAGCGGGCGGTGGGGCCTCGGGCGTTGCTGCCGGCGGGCGCTGCCATAGGGTCTGTCCATGCCAACCACAAGTGACCTGCGGCCCACCATCACAGGCCGCGCCGCAGGCGCCATCGGCCTGCTGGTAGCCCTCGGCATCTGCGGCATATCCATATCCCAGGCCGCCGTCGCGAGCGGTCTCGTGGGCACTGCCGGCAAGCTGACCGTCAGCGACTGCCACGACGGAGGTGGCAACGGGGGAGGCACGCGCCACTGCTACGGCACCTTCCACCCGGCCGAGGAGAGCGATGGCCGGGCGAGCGATCCGCGCGCGCGAGTGAACACCCGGGAGGCCGACCCCGGCGACACGCTCCAGGTCCGCAAGGGGAGCGGCGGCTACGTCGTCGCAGGCATGGGCTCGGCCTGGGTCCTCGTCGCTTTCGCCTTCCTGGGCCTGGCGATCGGCTCAGCGGCGCTACCCGTAGCGGCGAGCGGCGTCTTGCCGGGAAGGGGCTCGGGGCAGGACCTCTTCGCAGCGGTACGCGGCACCCGGCTCGCCTGGATCGCCAAGCGCTCGGCGCTGACCTCCATCGCCGGAATAGCCATCTCTGCCTACCTGGCCTGGCTGTTCTGACCCTGCACGTACGCCATGGACTCGGCGGAGGGCCGGCTGATCATCACCGCCCGCGGCTGACGGGCTTAGGGGCTTGGCAGTCATCGGGCGCCTACGAGGGCAGTCTCGGGCACGGTCGAACCATGGGCGTCATTCGGGTGGGGCGCAGACATGGGTTCGCGAACTGAGGAGTTCGGGTCATCGTACGAAGGGGCGCCGCGGTCAGTGCTCGCGAAAGCAGCGAGGCTCGGTGGGGCGCCCGCCCGGCATCAGCCCCTCCTCGTCGGTGACTGCGGCTGCCCGGAGGAACCCGTCGTGGGACGCGGCTGCGGCACCGTCTTTCGCGTCGCAGCTTCGGCAGCCGCTCGGTCACTGGCAGCCTGGGCAGCCCTGCTCGCGGCCGCGCGGCGAAGGGCAGTGATCTTGGTGCTCGTCATATCGATGCCAACGTTCGAGCGCACGATCCGTAATGGCTCCTGGGCCGAATGGGGCGGCGAAGGGCGGGCCTGGCGACGAGCCGCCGGCGCAGCATCGGGCAACGCTCGCCCTGTGGGGCGACTTGTAGGGTCAGCGTGTACTGGGGGACGCGCTCTGCTCAAAGTCGAGCTGGTGGTCGGCCCAGACGTAGCTTTCGGGAAGCAAGTCGGTGATGAGGACGGTTCGGATGCGGTCGGCCGAGCCGACGATGACCTTCAGGGCCGGGAAGTAGTCGAGGAGGACCTGACGGCACCGGCCGCACGGGGGAACAACGCCCCGATCGCGGTCACCCACGGCGACGATCGTGTCCAGTTCGTAGGCTCCCTGGGCAGCTGCCGTGCCGATGAGGACCAGCTCGGCGCAGGGGCCGCCGGTGAAGTGGTACGCATTCACGGCGGTGACGATCCGGCCGTCCCGGGCGCGGGCTGCGGCCGCCATGGTGTGGTTGTCGCCCCGGCAACGAGTGCGCGCGACGTGGGCCGCGGCCTGAATGAGTTCGTGGTCTACGTGATCGGTCTGCGTGGTCATCTTCCCTGCCTTCGGGTGGGGTCGAGGTGACGTTGGTCTGAGCGACGACGCTGCGCAAGCGAATATCGGCGGTGTGCATATCCCGCCGGCTGACGGCTTACGACTGACTGACGGTCAGGGACGCCTGGCCGCATCCTTCACGTTCGGTGGCGGGCCGGGTGTCGCTCGCCCTGGGGCGCGGTTCGCGCTCTGGTCGCAGTGCGTCCTCCACACGGTTGCCGTGCTGCTCGTGAGTGGTGAGGTTTCGGCAGGACGTGCGCCGCCGACGGGGAGATGCAGGTCACATTCGTCCGTGTCACAAGGAGTTGGGCTGTCTCGTCCAAGGGTGTGTAGCCACTGAGACGACGGAGGAGCACACCATGGATGCGCGTCTGAACTACTTCGCCAGCCCGACCGCCGGCAAGGCGTTCAAGTACTTCATGTCGTTGGGCAAGGTGCTGAAGGAGTCGCCGCTGCCGGCCGCGACGCAGGAGCTGGTGTCGCTGCGCGTGAGCCAGATCAATGGCTGCGCCGTGTGCATCGACATGCACACCAAGGAGGCCGCGGCTGTCGGGGAGACCTCGGTGCGGCTGCACCTGGTCGCCGCGTGGCGGGAGGCGACGGTCTTCACCGAGGCCGAGCGTGCCGCGCTGGAGCTGGCGGAGGAGGGGACCCGGGTCGCGGACGCAGCCGGCGGGGTCAGCGACGAGGTCTGGGCACGTGCCGCGAAGCACTATGACGAGGAGCAGCTCACCGCCCTGGTGCTCCTCGTCTCTTTCATGAACACGGCGAACCGCCTGAACATCATCGCCCAGCAGCCGGCCGGCGACTACGAGGCCGGCCAGTTCCACTGAACGGCCGGCGATGACCCGCCCGGGGCGCTGTCGCAGGTCCCGGGCGGGGGCGTTGTACAGCCCGTCGATGGACCACAAGATCACCGGAACGTGCCCGCGCCGGACATACGGTCGGGCGGAAGCTTCAAGGGGGATGCGGCGTGAGCAAGGTCGAGGAGTTCGAGGAGCTGCGGCCACTGCTGTTCTCGATCGCCTACCGGATTCTGGGCAGCGTGAGCGAGGCTGAGGATGCTGTGCAGGAGACGTGGTTGCGCTTTGATGGCTCGACGACCGTTCCCACCTCGGTCAGGGCGTTTCTGTCCGCTACGGTGACGCGGATTTCGATCGACGTACTGCGCTCCGCGCGGGTGCGGCGGGAGGAGTACGTGGGCCCGTGGTTCCCCGAGCCACTGCTCAGCGATCCCTATCAGGATCCGGCGCGTTCGGCGGAGCTGGCCGACTCGGTGTCGATGGCGGCGCTGCTTCTGCTGGAGCGGCTCAGCCCTCTGGAGCGGTCGGTGTTCGTGTTGCGGGAGGCGTTCGGCTTCGGGTTCGACGACATCGCCTCGGCGGTGGGGCGTTCGGAGGCGGCATGCCGGCAACTGCTCGTACGGGCGCGGCGGCACATGCAGGCCGGGCGGCCGCGGTTCGACGCGGACCGTCACAAGCGGCAGGAGCTGGCGACGCGGTTCTTCGATGCCCTCCGCGACGGCGACGTCGCCGGCCTGCAGGATCTGCTTGCCGCGGACGTGCAGATGGTCGGAGACGGTGGCGGCAGGGCCCCGCAGCTGGCGAGGGCTGTCGTCGGGTCCGAAAAGGTGGCCCGGCTGTTGGCCGCCTTCTTCCCGCTGCTGGCCCGGGTCGATGTGACGTTCGAGCCGCAGGAGGTCAACGGACAGCCCGGCGCGATCTTCCGCGACCGGGACGGCAAGGTCCTCCATGCTCTCGTCCTCGATGTGCTCGACGAGCAGATCCAGACCATCCGCTCGGTGATCAACCCCGGCAAGCTCGGTCACCTCGGCCCGGTCGCCGACGCCTGGGCCATTGACGGCGAAGTGAAGGAGGCTCGCCGGCAGATGAAGTGAGCCCGGTGCCGGGAGCCCCAGGGCGAGGGTGTGGCTGGTGAGGGGCTGGTCCGGCGAGCCGAATTCGTTCGCGTGTTCGATCTCTGGCAAGATGAGGGAATGACGATGGCACGCGCAGCCTCTTCGGAATTCGGCGCCCATGATTCGTGGTCACGCGCGCAAGGGATCCCCGGTGACCTCCTGAGGGCGAAATTCTTGGCGTACGACCCGAGTGGGTTCACCTGCTCACTGCCGGTGCCCGAAGTGGAGAGTGCCGAATACGGGGCGTGCGAGTTCACCTTGGACGGCCGCGCGATCAGGTTCCGCGTGGCCAAGACGACCCCGACGAAGGTCGGTCAGTTCGTCACGGTGTGGAAGAGGTCCGAGGGCGGGCCGATCCAGCCCTTCGATGCTGAAGATCCCGTTGATTTCTTCGTGATCAGCACCCGCGAGGACGAACGATTCGGGCAGTTCGTTTTCCCGCGAGAAGTACTCCGTGAACGGGGCATCGTGTCCATGAAGGGTTCCGGTGGAAAACGGGCATTCCGCGTCTATCCGCCGTGGGTGACAACCACCAACCGCCGAGCCGGCAACACCCAGACCTGGCAGGTGAAACACTTCCTCCAACTGCCCGAAGGCGAGCCGATCGACATTCCCCGCGCCCACGAGCTCTATCACCCCCGTGGGCACCGCGACTTTGCATGACCGCAAACAGTTCAACAGGTTGCTCGTGTGGGCACGCCCGGTGCCACCAGCTCGAACCGGCACCGAAACGGCGCGACGTGACCGGTGGCACCGATCGCCGCCCCTTCCCCGGGCGCTGCGCCGGAGTCAGTCGCGTCCGCGCCAATGGAGGACTTCGAGAGCGGCCGCGACGTCGAGGGTGTGGGCGGCGAGCGGGAGCGGCAGCAGCTCGTAGGCGCGGGTGAGACGTCGGAGCAGGGTGTTGCGGTGGGTGAACAGGCGGGCGGCGGCTCGGGAGGCGTTGCACTGTTCGGCGATGAAGACGCGTACCGCCTCGGTGATCTCGGCCGGTGCGGTTGCCAGGTCGCCGAGGACGCGTTTGACGAAGCGGTCGGCATGTTCGGGGTCCTGGGTGAGGAGCGCGACGAGTTCGACCTCGTCGTACGAGGCCAGGCGCTGAGTGGAATTCAGGCGGGCCAGCATCCGCTGCGTGGTGAGCGCGTCGAGATGACTGCGGCGGAAGCCGTCGACGCCCGGTGCGGACGAGCCGAGCGCGATGCGCACGTCGGCCAGCTGGTCCAGGGCGGCCTGCACGTGGACCGCGTCGGGACGGCCGTGAACCCAGACCCAGCGGGTCGCGGCACTGGCAATGACGCTCAACGGCGCTGTCCCGCCTGC
This sequence comes from Streptomyces sp. NPDC048248, assembly GCF_043201875.1. NCBI lineage: Bacteria > Bacillati > Actinomycetota > Actinomycetes > Kitasatosporales > Streptomycetaceae > Streptomyces > Streptomyces sp. NPDC048248. Next base: position 274,597 of record NZ_JBICZL010000001.1, on the reverse strand, counting down.
CGTCGAGGCGAGGGCGTCCGCGGCACGGTCGAGTTGATGGAGGTCGGCATCGGGATCGTCTGTCCAGGCGACGGCCGCGGTGTGTATCGGCTCCAGGGCGTAGCCCAGTCGTGCCTGGGCGCGCTGGGCGGTGATCGGCGCGCCGTCGAGCAGCAGGGTCACGATCTCCCGGCGTTCGGCGTGGGTGCCCCGGGTGAGCTCCCCGCGCTCGATGCGCATACGGGCGGCGATGGCGGCCACGGTATCGTCGACGAACGCGGAAATGGATCGCAGGGACACGTCGAGCAGTTCACGCAGCTCATCGGCATCGGTGGTGAGCGAGCAGGCGATCTGTGTCCACACCCGCACGGCGACACTCTGGCCGACTCGGTAGGAGTCGAGCGCGGATTCGTCGAGGCCGCGCCGCACGAGGTCGCGGGCGATGGCCAGCGGCGCGTCTCCCTCGTTCGCGGGCACCGGTTCACCGGGGGCGCGGATGTTGGAGGCTGCCCAGAACAACAGGTTGGAGCGGTTGGTCCGACGCGTCCCGGCGGCGAGGACCGGGTCGGCGGCGACCTGCTGCTTCGCTTGGCCGGACAGCGTGACCGCGTCGAGTTCGGCGAGCCACTCCGGGCGAGGGTCGAGTGCGATCTCGGCGCCCTGGCGGATCAGTTCCCGTACGCGCGGCGACGGCGCTTTCCACAGCGGCATGCGACGACTGTAGTGGTGCATATTGCACCACGCGATTGTCGATACGGTGCACATCGCGCCTTTGTCCCCGGGGGCCCACCCTGCACCATGGACGAGCCGCACGTCATCGTCTGGAGTCGTCGCCCATGTCTGCTGCCTCAGCTTCGCCAGCCGTCGAACATCTCGACGTCCTGATCATCGGCGCCGGGATATCCGGTATCGGGGCCGGTCGCTACCTGAAGACCGAACTGCCGTCGAAGACCTTCGCGATCCTGGAGGCGCGGGCCGCCTCAGGCGGGACCTGGGACCTGTTCCGCTATCCGGGCATTCGGTCGGACTCCGACCTGCACACCTTCGGCTACGAGTTCAAGCCGTGGCGGGATGAGGAATCCATCGCCTCCGCGCCGCGCATTCTCACGTACCTGCGCGAGACTGCGACCGAGAACGGCCTGGACAGCCACATCCGCTACCACCACAAGGTGCTGTCCGTGTCGTGGTCGACCGAGCGCGCGCGGTGGACGGTGCACATCGAGCGCGCCGATACCGGCGAGCGGACGACGCTGACCTGCTCCTGGCTGTTCTGCGCCGGCGGCTACTACCGCTATGACCAGGGGTTCACCCCGCGCTTCGAGGGCCGGGAGCGCTTCCGCGGCACGATCGTGCACCCGCAGCGCTGGCCCGAGGACCTGGACTACACCGGCAAGCGCGTGGTGGTGATCGGCAGCGGCGCCACTGCGGTCACGCTGCTGCCCGCGATGGCCGACACCGCCGCTCACGTCACGATGCTGCAGCGGACCCCGTCGTACATCCTCCCGGTACCGAAGAAGGACGCAATCGCCAACGCCTTGAAGAGGTTTCTCGGACCGGAGCGGGGCTACGCACTGACCCGGCGCAAGAACATCGCCCAGCAGCGCTTCATCTGGGCCTTCTGCCAGAGGTATCCGAAGGCAGCACGCCGGATCATCCGGTGGGCCAACGCCAAGCAGCTGCCCGACGGCTATCCGGTCGACGAGCACTTCAACCCGCCGTACGACCCCTGGGACCAGCGCCTGTGTGCCGTGCCCGACGGGGATCTGTTCAAGACCATCCGCGCCGGAAAGGCCTCGGTCGTCACCGACCGGATCACCACGTTCACCGAGAACGGACTACGGCTCGCATCCGGTCGAGAACTCGAGGCCGATGTCGTCGTCACCGCGACCGGCCTGAACGTGCAGGCGTTCGGTGGAGTCCAGGTCACCGTCGACGGCGAGCAGATCCGCCTGTCCGACAGTGTCGCCTACAAGGGCATGATGCTCTCCGGGGTTCCCAACCTCGCCTACTCGATCGGCTACACCAACAGCTCCTGGACGCTGAAGGTCGGTCTGCTGTGCGAGCACTTCTGCCGGCTGCTGGCCCACATGGACGCCTTCGGCCATGACATCTGCCGCCCGGAGGTGGCCGATCCGGCGATGCCCACCAGGCCGTTCCTCGACTTCGGCGCGGGTTACATCCAGCGCGCCGTCGACCAACTGCCCCGGCAGGGCGACCGGATGCCATGGCTGACCTCGATGGACTACCACTCGGACGTCAAGCTGCTGCGCGCCGAGAGCGTCGTTGACCCGGAACTGCATTTCGCCCGGGTCGAGTCCTCCCACGCCACGGAGACGACGGTCGCCCCGTGAGCGGGCCGTGATCGTCGGCCATACCCGTGGCGCGGTGGCCACCGCCCTCGCCGAGCTCCACCCTGTGCTTGCCCGCGAGCTCATCTTTCCCCGAGTGGCCAGAGCCCGCGCTTCGGTGGCGGGCTCTGGCGGTGGGGCGGCTTCAGCGGCCGTGGTGGTGCATCACATGCTTGCTCCGGGAGTAGTCGTCCAGCGCGTCCAGCGACAGGCCGCGGCCGTAGCCGGAGCCCTTGAAGCCGCCCCTGGGAACCTCGTTGGCCAACGTCAGGTGTGAGTTGACCCAGACGGTTCCGAAGTCCGAGCGGCCGGCGACGCTGTGACTGCGACGCGCGCTCTCGGTCCACACGGAGGCGGCAAGGCCGAAGGAGACGTCGTTGGCGCGGCGTACTGCCTCGTCCTCGTCGGTGAAGGTCTCCACGGTGACGACGGGGCCGAAGACTTCCTCGCGGGCGACTTCCGCGTCCTCGGGGATATCGCCCACCTCGTGAACGAGGTGCTCCACAAAGCGATCCGCCACCGAGGCGTGGACCAGGACCCGGCAGCCGGCCCCGCACTCCTGGCCGGAGTTCCAGAAGCCGGCGACCCGGAGGGCCGAAGCGGCGGCCTTGAGGTCGGCGTCCTCGAAGACGACAACGGGCGCCTTGCCGCCGAGTGCGAGGTGTACCCGCTTGAGCGTGTCGGCGGCAGTGCGGGCGACGGCACGTCCGCTGCCGACCGATCCGGTCAGTGCGACCATGGCGATGTCCGGGTGCTCCGCCAGCCGGGCACCGACCGTCGGGCCCAGGCCCGTCACCACGTTGACGACGCCCGCCGGCAGCAGGTCGCCGATCAGTTCCGCGAACTTCAGCGTGGAGAGCGGCGTCTGCTCGGACGGTTTGATCACCACACTGTTGCCGGCGGCCAGCGAAGGCGCGAGCTTCCGCGCGGCCATCATCAGCGGGTAGTTCCAGGGCGCGACGACCCCGACGACACCCAGCGGCTCGCGGAGGATGACCGACAGGTGGTCGGCTGCGTACTCCCCGGCGGTCATGGTCGTGGTGGCGCGCAGGGCGCCCGCCATGAAACGGAAGGTGTCGATCGTGCCGTTGATGTCGTAGCGGGCCACGGCGAGGGGCCTGCCCGCGTTCGCCATCTCCAGCCGAATCAGTACATCGGAGTGTTCGGCCAGCAGGTCGGCGATCCGGTGCAGCAGCGCTGAGCGATCGCTCGGCACCATGCGCGCCCACTGCTCCTGTGCGGAGAGGGCGGCGGCGACCGCACGGTCGACGTCGGCGGCGCTGCCCTCGGGAATGCGGGCGATCACCTCCTCGGTGCACGGGTCGACCACGTCGGTGAACCGCTCGTGGGGCGCGTCGAGGAAGGAGCCGTCGATGTAGTGGCGGGCCGGAGGCAGGTCGGCCGCTGATGAGGGAACTGCCTCGGCGTTGCGGCGGACCCGTGCGGTCATGGAGCAGCCCGCCGTCCGCCCTTCTTCCGGGGCCTTTAAAATCGTGGCGCGAGGGGCGCATCTCGCGGCCTTTGAAAGGTGCGGTGGGTGCAGGGCCTCGCACCGGCATTTCTCCATCAGGTTTGATCTGCGCCCTCCGTAGGCCGGCCGCCGCATGCGGCGGGGCCCTCGATGGGCAGCCGGTCGCCGATGTTTCTTCCCAGCGTTCGGTAAAGAGGGCTTTGTGACCACGTACTTCGACCCCTCGGTGCAGCATGCATTGGACTTGGTCGGGATCTTCGTCTTCGGGATATCGGGCGCCTTGCTGGCCGTGCGGAAGAACTTCGACGTCTTCGGCATAGCCACTCTCGCCGAGGCGACCGGTCAGGGCGGCGGACTCTTCCGGGACGTGGTGATCGGTGCCGTGCCGCCGGCTGCCTTCCAGGACCTCGGGTACTTCCTCACGCCGTTGCTCGCGGCAGCGTTCGTCTTCTTCCTGCACCCGGTGGTGGAGCGGATCAACTACGCGGTGATGGTCTTCGACGCGGCCGGTCTGGGGCTGTTCTGCGTTACCGGCACGCTCAAAGCGCATCAGTATGGGCTGTCCCTGCCGGCCTCGGTCGGGCTGGGCCTGGCAACGGCAGCGGGTGGTGGCGTGTTGCGTGACGTACTGGCGAATGAAGTTCCCCAGCTGCTGCGCTGGGACCGGGAGATGTACGCGGTGCCGGCCATTGTCGGCGCTACCGCGGTCGCGCTCCTGCTGAGCACCGACACCTTGAACGCGACCACCATGTCGGCCGCCGCGCTGCTTGCCTTTGCGCTGCGGATGCTCTCACTGCGGCACGGATGGCGTGCACCTCGTGCCTGGCGTCGCACCAGCAGCGTCGGCGGAGCCGGCACCGAGGACTCTCCTGCGAGTACGTGATCAACCCCCACCCACGGGCGGCGGCCGGCTCCGCACGACTGACGGCCCCGGCTGCCCCGCCCCGCTCAGTGTGTACGGGTACGTGAACGCCAACGTTGACCGGGGACACCAGACCTTCGCCTTGTACGGCGGCGACACAGATCGCTGCCGAGGCTCCCACTACTCGGGCTGAGAGGCCGCGCGCGCCCCGCCCGCTTGCTTCGGAGCTGCCAACTGGGCCTCGATCCGAGTCGTTGCGTTGACCAGCGACTCGTTGGTGATCGAGGCTGCCGCCTGCACGTCGTGAGCAGCAGCCGCCTCGATCAGTCGCTCCTGGTAGCGCCACAGGGCGTTGACACCCGGGGCGTCGAGGGTCGCACGGGCACCTACGGTCCTGTAGGCCCGGCAGTGCTGCCACATCGTCCGGATGGTGCTGAGCAGTACGGGGTTACCGGCGGCCTCGTAGAGGACTGACAGCAAGTTCTCGTCATGGTCGAGGTAGGCGACGACGGCGCCTTCGGTGATGGCGCGCCGCATCTGGCTCCAGCTCCTCACGCATGCGGGTGAGGTCGGCTGCACCGATGCGTTAGGTTCCTGCCCGCGCGGTCTCGACCTCCAGGAGACGCCGCACGTCGTGGAGGTGCACCAGTTCGGCGAGGTTCAGCCCCTTGACCACTGCCCCCTTGTGCGGGGTGCGCTCGACGAACCCGGCTTCCTCCAGGCGCCGGATCGCTTCGCGTACCGGCATCTCGCTGGTTCCGACTTCCGCAGCGAGGCCACGGATGCGCAGACGGTCACCAGCCGGAAGCTCTCCGCTCATGATCGCTTCATGCGGCACCGCATGCACACGGTCGGCCATGGACAGTGTCGGCTCGATCCGCTTAGCCATAATCATCAGCGCATCATGAACAGCCTGGTCAGCCGAGAGGGGCGGGTATCCGAGACGATCTTCGGCCGACACGGCGCCCCGCGACGCTTACCGCGGCTCGGTGGCTCGTGTGATGTACAACTGACGACGCCCCAACCACGCCCCGCGCCCACCGAGTCCGGTCTCGTCCTGCCCCCAGTGCAAGGACAAGGAGGCCGCCATCACACGCGCGTGAGGCTCCAGCGTCTGCTGGGGAAGTCAAGCGCTAGCTCGCGGGCGTCCACGAGATCGAGACCCGGTGCTTTCTAAAAGACCGGCCGCAGGGGCAGTCAATGACCCTCGGAAATATCGGTCAGCTGAGGTAGTGGGCCCGACCCTCGCTGTCCAGCCCGACCGGGCCTTCGGGGATGATGCAGAACTCATTTCCCTCGGGGTCGGCCATCACCAGGAACCCGCCATCGGCGTACTCCTCCAGCCTGCGCCCGCCGAGCGCCTCGACCCGTTGCTGTTCGGAGGCCGGGTCGGGCGAGCTGATGTCGAAGTGCATACGGTTCTTGCCCGACTTGCTCTCGGCCGTCTGCTGGAATCCCAAGCCCATCCCCATTTCCCGCCGCAGCCATACGTACGGTCCCGTACGGTCCACGACCGGCCTGCCGAGCAGCTCCGACCAGAACGCGGCAAGCCGAGCGGGGTCGGTGGCATCGACGACGAGGGCATTGATCCACATAGGTGAGTCCGCCATGTCTCGATCCTCTCAGGGTGGACAAAGGCCGTTCAACGGCGCCGCCGGCTGTGCCGACACGATCGTGGAAATCAAGCCCGCACAGCCCTTTCGCCTCGACAGAGGGGCTGGTTGCTGCGGCCATGCAGGTGCGCAGCAGGGTGTGCGTTGGGGCGCCGCGCCCAGCTGAAGGCCGTCCTCCGAGATGGGTCCGCCAGGCGACGGCGGACCTGTCGCGCTGGGCGCTGGGCCGGCTTAGTGGTGGGCAGGACAGGGCGTGTCTGGCTGGGTGTTTGTTACGCAGTGCCGCCCGCGCGTTCGTAGACGCTGATGTGGCGCCAACTCTGCGCGGTGTACGGCTCGCCGTTCCACCCGCCCCACCGTTCGCGTAGCCGGAGTCCAGCGATGCGGGCCATGAGGTCGAACTCGGGTGGGTGGGCCAGGCGTAGCCTGATGGGGGAGAGCCTGATACCTCCGCTGCTGATGCGGATGTGGTTCAGGTCGAGCACCTGGGTCAGCGGGTCGTACTGGCCGGCATCGAGGTCGACGTGGTCGAGGCCCACCTGTTCCGTATCGAGGTACTGATGACCCAGTCGCGAGGGCGCGGTGGGGATGCGGCATTCGAGGACGAACGCGCCGTCGTCGGTGAGATGTTCGGCGGCGTTCTGGAAGCATCGGACCTGGTCGTCCTGGGTGAGCAGGTTGCCGATCGTGTTGAAGACCAGGTAGGCCAGCCCGTAGGTGCGGCCGGTGGTGACACGGGACATATCGCCCATGGTCACGGCGACTTGATCACCACCTGGTTTCTCACGCATCCGATCGACCATGTCCTGCGACAGCTCGATCCCGTCCACCCGTACCCCCGCCTGCATGAGGGGCAGCGCGATGCGACCAGTGCCCACTGCGAGTTCCAGGGCGTTCTGCCGGTCCGCGAGCCTGGCCAGGAACGCGACGGTCTCGGCCTCGTCACCGCGTGGCTCGTCGTCGTACCGCTGGGACACTTCATATCCGAAGCTGGCCTTGGGATCGAAACCCTCCACGGAACGTTCCTCTCATGATCAGCCGGTCGATGGCTGATGGCTGATGGCTGATGGGACCTCGCGCGTTCGGGCCGGACCCTACCGCCGAAATTCTCCGCACCGCCATGCAATTTGGTGAGGCTGCGCATCGACGCACGGGGCGGGATGGGTGAGGCGAGCCGGGGCAGCCCCGGATGAGCCGGAACCGATCGGTGTTGTTCAGTTGAGCAACCAACCTCACCAGGCAGCCCCGGAGGAGAGAACTGCGGGCAGTTGCGGACCCCGGGACAGCCGTTCCTTGCCCTTGATGCCGACCCGATGCCGGCCCGGGGCGTGTCAGTTGACGGTGTCGTGGCTGCCGCAGGGGTGAGCGGCGATGGCTAGGGGTCGGTGTGGCCGCCGACCTTCACTAGCTCGGCGATCTCCTCCAGGGTGAAGCCCAGGCACTGAGCGGCCTTGATCACGCGCAGTGCGGTCACGGCCTCACCAGCAGCAGCCGCTCTCGCGCGCCACCAGGTCCCGGACCCGGTCTTCGACGCCTGGCCCGCCCGCAAGGTAAAGCTGCAGATGGAGGGGCCGGGGCCTCGACAGTGAGGTCAGCCGCTCGGAGAACAGCGCATCCCACTTCGCGACCCGCAGGGGTCGCTCCTCGGTGGGCAGCGTGCAGGACTGCGGCACCCACGCGAGGTCCTTCATCGCGCTCACTCCCTCATCTGCTCATCAGCCCCCCCCGCAGCGGGGGACACCTCCGACGGTAAGCCTGTACCTGGGTACCGGTTGCAAGGCCGAGCCGCCGACGGATTAGCAGAGGCTTTGCGACCTCGCCGGGGAGACCGGTCCCGCCAAGTCATCTCGACGGAATCGAGGGGTTGGCCCCCTCGCCGAGTGGGTGCGGTCAGGCGACCCAGCTGTTGGTGAGGCCGAGGACCGCGGAGCCGTCCAGGTCGGTGAGCTTGGTGCCCACGAAGCCTCGGGCCCAGTCGGTGGTCTGGAGGCGGAAGGCGGGCTCGTCCGCGGTCAGCGCCTCGATCACCGACTCTGCGGCGGCCTCGGCGGTCTGCGCGCCGTCGAGGAACTGAGCGGTCATGCGGTTCAGGTAGGCGCTCAGCTGGGGCGCGTACGCACCGGCATCGGCGATGGCCTCTTCCAGGTCGACGCCGGCGTTGGCGACGAACTCGGTCGCCACGGCGCCGGGCTCGATCACGGAAACGGACACGCCGTGCGCCGCGGCCACGGGTGCCAGGCTCTCCATGTATCCCTCGACGGCGAACTTGGCAGCGCAGTAGGCCTCGTTGAAGGGCTGGCCGATGACGCCGCCGACGCTGGTGACGGTGATCAGGCGGCCGCCGGAGGTGCGCAGGTGGGGCATGGCCGCCTTCGAGACGTTGAGCACGCCGAAGAAGTTGACCTCCATGACCTTGCGGACCTCGGCCACGGACTCGTTCTCCAGGGTGCCGAGATGGCCGGCGCCCGCGTTGTTGACGACGGCGTCCAGGCGGCCGTAGTCGGCAAGCACGCCGTCGACGGCGGACGTGATCGAAGCCTCGTCGGTGACGTCCAGCCGGCGGATGTCGAGCTCCACGCCCGCTTCGGCGGCGGCCTTGCGCAGGGCGTCGGAACGGCTGAGGTCACGCAACGTGGCGACCGTCGTCCAGCCGGCGCGTGCGGCCGAGACGGCGGCGGCGAGGCCGATGCCGGAGGAGGTGCCGGTGATGAGCGCGACCTTGGGGGACTGGGAAGACATGAGTGAGGCCTTTCGTGGTGCAGGGATGACAGCACATTTAAGTGCGTGTACACACACCATAGTGTTTATGTGTGCGTACACGCAACCGCTAAGCTGATGGCATGCCGAAGAAGAAGCTCACGCAGGCAGAGATGCCGGTGGCCGACCACGCTTTCTACGGGCTGGTCTGGGCCGGGACCGTCATGACGGACCGCGTGGATCGTGCCCTGATCAAGGCGCACGACCTACCGGTCTCCTGGTTCGAGGTCCTGCTCTGGCTGGCGGCGAGCCCCGACCCCGTTCCGGCCTCGGTCCTTGGCAACAGCACCATGCTCAGCCGCAGCCAGGTCTCACGCGTTGTCGACGCCCTCCAGAGCCGTGGGCTGGTCACCCGCACCCCCTCGACCAGCGACGCCCGCTCCGTCGAGGTCTCTCTCACCCCGGAGGGCCACCGACTCTTCGAGGCGGCCGACGCCACCCGCCGCGAGTGCCTCGCCCCCGTCTTCACCGACCTCCTCGACCAGGACGATCTGCAGGCGCTCAGCACGGTGTGGAAAAAGCTCAAGGCCAACAAAGACGCGTAGGCCGTTGCGTTCGGAGCTGGGCAGAGGGTCCGCCGCTTGCTCGCAAACATCCGGCGACTCACCAGGGCGCGAGGAACTGGTGCCCACTCCGCGATCGGGAGCGGCGCGCTGGTCGAGGGCCGGGCTGCCCTGGCCGCGTGTCCGCTGCCGGGACCCAGAAGCAAATTCCGTGGACGCGGCGGCGTCACTCCGAAGTCAGGCCGAGGGTCCTTTTCGCCTGCTCGAACGCCGGGAGCATCGCCTTGTGCTCGTCTGCGTTGAGCCCGCCGAGATGAATGACCACGCCACCCTGCTTGGTCATCACTGCCAGTGCGCGCTCGGGCCTGATCTCGCCGGCGGAAAGGTCGGTGACGGTGTACGTGGCCTCGGTGGCGGGCAGGCCATTTGCCTTGATCTCGCGGAACTTGACGTTGCTCTCGAAGTTCTCGGCGGTGACGAACTGCTTCATCAACGTGTGCGACTTGCTTCCTGGCGCGGCGGCGCCTTTGGTGCCGGACCATACGATGAGGAAGCCGATGTGTCCGGCAGGCTTGGCGTCGAGCTCGCAGACGGGTGTGAGCGGACCCTGATGGCCGAGTGGGCCCATCTGCTCCACCGTCGCCTGCGTGATGGCCTTCGCCGTCCAGGACGTCGCGGGCGTGAAATGCACGGGCAGATCGCAGGCCGTGCCCTTGTCGCCGAGCTTCTTCGCGGCGACCTTCTCCTCGTCACCGCCCCAGCTGAACGAGCAGCCGCTGAGCATGCTCAGCGCGACCACCGCACCCACCACGGCTTGTGACACCTTGCGCATTCCGGAAATCCCCCACCTTTGAGCATGTAGTTGTGAAAGCCGCCGCAGCTTATACGACAAATCGAGTCGCATTCGTCGACCGGCGTGAGATCGAGGCGGCGCACGGGCCCGCCATCGCCGTGGTGCGGGAATGGATAGTGGCCCAGGTGGCGGTGATCCCGTGCGACGGCTCGCGTTGGGTCGCCCGACGGCCTGATCGCCGCCTGCATTCGTCGCCAGGAGGCCCGGTCAGGCGTGCCGTTGCTGCATGAAGGCCACTGCTGTCGGCGAAAGGGCAGCGAGCGGCGAGAACTTGGGGTCGGTGCACAAGGAGTTGGGTCCTGTATGAGGATGTGGCCCCCCGCCATGACCTACAACGAAGCCGTGGTGTCCGGGGCATTGGGGCCGACCTCTGAGTCAGAGTCGGCAACTACTGACTGTGCGGGGCTAGTTCGCGCAAGGCGGAAGACCGCGACGCAACCGTTGGCGATCGGCCTTCTCTTCGCCTGGGCGACCGAAATTTCATCCGCGCTCGCGGAGGTACGCCTCCAGCTCTGCGGCCCCGGTCAGCATCGCCCGCCCGCGGGCGGACAGTCGGCCGTGCCAGTCGCGCAGTGTGGCCTCCAGCGGCTCAAGGCCGCCGGCCGTCCGTACCTGGGCGATCAGCGGGGCGATCCGCTCCAGCAGGTAGCCGCCCCGCCTGAGCTGGTGGGCCAGGCGGGCATCTCGAACGTCGGCCTCGTCGTAGACGCGGTACCCGGTGATCGGGTCGCGGCGTGGGCGCATCAGCCCGGCGCGCTCCCATTTGCGTAGCGTCGCGGGCCGGATTCCGAGCTTGTCCGCCAGCGGCCCGATGAAGGTGCCGCCGGGCTCGGTCATCGCGGCTGCCTCGGACCCCACACCGAGTTTGGGCGCTGTAGTGGACTCCAGGTCGCGGAGGGCGCTCTCCACGGCCTTGAGGGTCCGTCGGTCGTCGAGGAGTTGAGCGTGACTCTCGTCGATGAGGTGAAACGCCTCATCGACCGCGCCCTGGTTCACTGCCCGCATGATCGACGCAGCCGTCTGGTGACCGTGGCCGGGCACCAGGGCAAGAAACGCGCGCAGGGCCCCCGCGTGCAGCGAGGTATAGGTGCGGTAGCCGTGGGGTGTGCGACCGGCGGCCGGAAGGATGCCGGCCTCCTCGTAGTTCCTGACCGCCTGCGTGGAAAGGCCGTGCTCACGTGCGAGATCAATCGGCCTGAGCCGATCACCGCTTTGAAGGTTTCTCCCCATGCGAGCGACCATATCGCGGGAAAGTTTCAACCGAAGGTTCAACGATACCGTTGAAGCCATGGCTACTGACATCAAGGACTCCGCCCATGCCGTCGAGGCTGCCGCTGTCATGAGGCTGCTCCGGGCCCGGCCCCGGCTGCTCGCCCTGGGGGAGCCCACCCATGGTGAGGATTCTCTGCTCGACCTGCGTAACGAGCTCTTCCGGCAGCTCGTCGAGCAGGAGGGCTACCGGACGATCGCGATCGAGAGCGACTGCATGATGGGCCTGGTCGTGGACGACTACGTCACCTCGGGCACGGGCACTCTCGACGAGGTCATGGCGCAGGGAATCAGCCATGGCTGGGGTACCTCCGCGGCCAACCGCGAGCTCGTTCGCTGGATGCGCGCCCACAACGTCCGCGCCGACAAGGACGGCCGGCCCGCGTCCGAGCGGCTCCGCTTCGCCGGCTTCGACGGTCCGCTGGAGATCACCCACGCCGCGAGCCCCCAGCAGGCACTCACCGCACTCCACGGCTACCTCGCGGCGCAGGTGGACGCGGACCTGCTCCCCTGCACCGGGGAAACGCTCGACCGCCTGCTCGGCGCCGACGACCGGTGGACCAATCCCGCCGCAATGATGGACCCGTCCCAGTCCGTGGGGCAGTCGGCCGAGGCCGGCCGCCTGCGGCTGCTCGCCGACGATCTGGTGGCGCTGCTCGACGCGCAGACGCCGCACCTGCTCTCGGCGACCTCGTGGGACGACTGGGACCGGGCGCGCCTGCACGGGCGCACCGCGACCGGCCTCTTGCGCTACCACCACTGGATGGCCGACACCTCACCGGCCCGCATGACGCGACTGTGCGCGCTGCGGGATTCGATGATGGCCCACAACCTCCTTGCCGTCGCCGCTCGGGGCCCGGCACTCATCCACGCCCACAACTCCCATCTCCAACGGGAGAAGAGCACGATGCAGATGTGGGAGGGGGCGGTGGAATGGTGGAGCGCCGGTGCGATCGTGAGCGCCCAACTCGGCGAGGAATACGCCTTCGTGGCGACGGCCCTCGGTACGATCCGGCACCAGGGAGTGGACACCCCTCCGCCGGACACCATCGAAGGAATCCTGTACGCGCTCCCGGAGGACCGCTGCGTCATCGATGCCCCGCGCCTGGCCACCGCCCTCAGCGACACGCGGCCCGCGCCCCGCGTATCTCCCTGGTTCGGCTATGCCCCGCTTGCTCCTGCCCACTTGGCGGACAGCGACGGCATGGTGTTCGTCAAGGATGTCCCGCGGAGCCAGTGACCGTCTTCAGATATCGTCGAGTGGTGGATCATGGTGGAGTGAGGCGTCCGCATGAACTCACCGACTGTGAGCGGGAGTTACTCGCCCCGCTCATGCCGCGGGCCGTCACAGGGCCGTCGCCGGACCGCCTCGGGTGGCAGACCGCCAGGTCGTCAATGGGATGGTCGACAGGGTCCGCATCGGCATCTCGTGGCGTGACTTGCGGGAAGGTTATGGGCCGTGGCAGACGGTCCGCCCCCGCTTCCGCCGCGGCACCGTCCGGACGAACCGGATGATCCCGCCCCCCTGAAGACGGACTCCAGGGAGCTGCCGCCGTCGGGCCGAGACGGCGGCAGCTCCCCGCAGGTTTCAGCCCTTGCGAGGGTAGAAACCGCCGCCGGCGTCGGCATGGGCCGTGCAGTCCATGTCGCGGTAGCGGTCGACGAAGGTGCCGGTGAGGCGGGTGAACGTGTCGTACGTCTGGTCCAGGGGCAGGTCCTTACTCACCCTGAACCGCAGCTGCACGTGGACGGACTCGCGGGGCTTCAGCGTCTTCGGGCCGGGGATGGGGCCGCGGGCGTTTCCACCGGCCTCGCGCAGCGTCTTCCAGGCGCGCTGCGAGGTGTCCCAGTGCTGCAGATCGCCGTACGGGCTCAGGTCGCGCTCGCCCTCGTTGTAGACATAGCTGCCCAGCTTGGCGCTGAGTTCGAATGACTTCAGCTCCTTCGCCGAGGTGTTGGTGAGCGTGGCGGTGTAGGTCGTCCAGTGAGTGCCGAGAGTGATCGACTTGGGTATGCCGAACGAGCGGCCCACGAAGGTGTTGTCGTGGTACTGCCCGTAGGCGGTGTCGAGGTCGTAGCACGTCGGGATTTCCTTGGCAGGGGCCGCCTGGGAGGTGGGCGCGGCGGCCACCGCCACGGGGAGCAGGGCGGCCGTCGCGGCCGAGACCGACAGGGCGCGGCGCAGTTTCATAAAGATCTCTTTCCCGGTTCTTCGGATCCCTGGAGCCTTCGTTTCCAGTGTCATTGGGCTCTAGGGGCCGTGGATGCTTGGGTTATCAGGTTCCTAAACAATGGTTGGGCTTACGCGGGGGCGTCCGTGGCGCCCGGACCGGCCATGCCCTTCCGGCGACGCACGCCGATGACCGCACCCGCGCCGACCGCCATCGCGGCTCCGCCGGCGAGAGCGATTGCCGGGAGGGCGGACGAGGAGCCGGTCGCGGCGAGGTGGGCGCCACCCTGCGGGCCGAGGCCACCGGCGGAATCGGAACCACCCGTACCGCCGCCGGACGCGGAGCTCTGGCTGGGCTCGGCCGCGCCGCCCGGCTTGCCAGGCTCACCCGGCTTGGTGGTCGGGGTCTGCGTCGGTTTCGCGTTCGCGGGGAGGATGGTGAAGCCGTACCAGGCTTCCTTGGCCGAACCACAGGAACCGTCGCGGTTGCTGTAGTCGCCGGCGGCAAGCGCGTACCCGGCGCCGGGCTTGGCGTCCTTGACCACGCGGGTGCGCAGTTGGAGCGTGAGGGTGCTGCGCGGACCGACGGCAAAGAAGCCGAACAGGTCGTCGGGCGTCGCGTCATGGAAGGTCTTCCACTGCCCCGTCTTGGCGTCGCGGTACTCGGTCTCCAGCTCCCAGTACGGTCGGTCGACGTCTTCGGCGGAGGACACGAGCAGGAAGGGCTGGACCTCCCCCAGGGGCTTGCCGGTGGTGTTGGTGAGGGTCATGGAGAAGGAGGTCCAGGCGCCGCCCGCAGTCAGCTGGGGCGGCAGCCCGCGGACGGCCACGTGTAACCGGTCGGACTCGAAAGCGCAGGACTGATCCGCACCATCGGAATCACCGGCGTCCTTGCCTCAAGCGATGGCACCATCCGCGCCGGTGGTCCCTTCGGCGGTCCCGGCGGCTCTCGGCGGCTTCCTGGGACGGGACGGGCGGCCCCGTCGCGGTCCCGGGATGCCGAGCCATCTGCAGCGGCTTCGCCCGGGCGCCGCGGCTCGTCAGGGTTGCCCGTTCCGCCGCCGCTCGTTGCGGTATCCCCTGGCCGGTCCGCCGGTGTTGCGGCACCGGGGGAGTCGAGAGAGGCGGGCGTGCGGGGGACGGCATCGGGCACCGGCTTCGTTGCGAACGCGGCGGTGGGCGCGGCCAGTACGGCGGCGGGCGCTATCACGGCAGCCGCTGCGGCGGCTGTCAGGGGCGGCGAATCTTCATTCAGCAGACCTTTCGGATCCCAAGTGCCGCCTGGGCGACGCAGGTTGACGTTCGTCATGGTCAAGTCGTGCATGGCGCACGGTGTCACGCGAGTGCGCTTGCAGAAAAATGCGTACATACACGCACCTTCGTCCCTTACAGAGCACTCGCACTGCAAAAGGGTTGCACCTGCGCCGCCATCGCGGGCGCCGCGGGAGCCAACCACCAGAATTCAACCGGGAGGGTCTACCGCGGACGCCACCTCGTCGAACGCTGCTTCAACCAGCTCAAGAGCTTCCGCGGCATCGCCACCCGAAACGAGAAGACCGCCACCTCCTGCGAAGCAGCGGTCACACGCGCATCACTCCTGCTCTGGGCAGGATCCGTTTGAGGACGGGCCCTAGGAGGCTGCTGCCGTCGGCAGTCCGGCCTGTCGGGGCTCCTCGGATGCGCGGGGGTTCCGGCTGTCAGCGGCGAGCGCGATATGCCCGCCCGGCACATGTGGTGTCGCCATTTCACATGAGCCCGCACGGTGCCCATCCTCGGGTCGGGAGCACGCCGGGGTCCGCTGAGCGGACCGCAGTGATCGGCGTGAGGGGCCGCCCCGCGTCTCCCTCCCAGAAACGACGTCGAGGGACCGGTCACTGATCTGAGCGATCTTGGTGAGGCGTCGTGCGGCTCGGCCAGGCGGTCTCTCATTCCAGGCCGCCTGGCCGAGCCGCAGCCCGTCACGACAAGCGCTCAGGCATCCAATTGCACCTCCCGTCCCAGCCAGGCAGCCAGCCGGGTGTATGCATCCGCTCCTTGGGGGGCGGGTCGTACCGGTTCGAAGGGGGCGGGGGCGCCGCGCCGCTGCGGCGGCAGGAGTTCGCGGGCGTAGGCCAGAGAGAACTCAGCCGGCTCCGGGGCGAGTGCGGGGGCTGCGCCGAGTGCCTCGCGCAGATCCCAGGTGTGTGCGGCGATTTCCATGACGATCGCGCTCAGCGCGCCACGCAGGGGCACCTTCGCGAAACCGAGGTCCACCACGCGCTTCAAGGCGTCCTCGTCCAGCATCTTCCCGGCCAGGGTGAGCCGTTCGCCGGCCGCTGCGTACGCTCCCTTCCAGTCGCCACCCGGGACCTCTGCGATGTCACCCGGTGCGTCCTGGACGGAGCCGCCCTCCGCGATGAGTGCGTAGGCGATCGTATTGCCCAATACGTGGCCGATCAGCGCGCGGACGTCGAACTCTGTGCAGGGAGTGGGGGCGTTGAGCTGCTCGGGTTCGACGGTGGCGAGCAGCGCGCCGAACTGATCCGTTACGCGTTCCAGCAGCGGTCGGGGGTCGATAGTGGTGTGCATCGGCGTCGTCTCCTGTCCCTCGGTCATGCATGTCGTGCACCCTCAGGTGCGAGGTAGGGAGGGAGCATCCCGCGATAACTTGACACCTGCCGTCAAGTATTGAGATCGCGTGCGAGGCATGGCCTCCTGCCTGGTGAACTCCGACCGCCAGCTCCCAATCGTTACGTCGGTGCCGGCAGCGAGCGTCTGGCAGGGGTGGGGGTGGGGCGCGGGCGGCCGGGAAATCCATGTGAGCTGGAAGACCGCCACCGAATATCCTGTCTCGTCCGGAACATGCCAGAGAGGTCTCTCACCATGAGCAGCAACACGCCGTCCTTCCCCGAGCAGATCGAGCTCACCGGGGAAGGGCTCGTCCTTCGCGACTGGGCGGAGGCGGACCTGGCCGCGATGCCGGAGCTGTTCGACCATCCGGACATCGCGTACTGGACACCGATCGTCTCCCCCTTCGACGAAGGGGCCGCCCGTGCACGGCTGGACCGGGACCGGCAGCTGCGGGCGGAGGGCACCGCCATCCTTCTCGCCATCACCGTCGACGGCGGCGCACCGCTGGGCGAGGTGATGCTGCGACGTGCCCCCGAGGGCACGGAACTCGGATACGCAGTCGGCCCGGCGCACCGTGGCAAGGGACTGGCGGCGCGGGCGGTGCGGCTGATGGCCGCGTACGCCTTCGAGCAGCTGGGCGCCGAGCAGGTGATCCTGGAGCTGGAGGCCGAGAACGCCGCCAGCGTCGCCGTGGCCACGAAGGCCGGTTTCAGTCTGCTTGAGGTGCCTTTGATCGAGGGGCAGGAGAAGGGGAGGCCCTACGCCCTGGAGACGTGGGGCCTCGACCGCCCTTGATCTCGGCCTCCATCACGAGCGGTTCCCCAGGCCACGCCGGGCGGTGCCTGGTTGCGGGTAGCGCGTCAGCTCCCCGTGCCCACGGCTTGAGCCCTGCCCGGCGGCACGGCAGGGCGATGGGCGAACCACGCCTGCTGCTCACGTCTGATCGCCACGCGTGTGACTCGCCGACGCCTCGGCCGTCCTGGGGTCACCCGCTCCTCTACCGGCGGTGGCCGACCGAGGAGGTGGGCCCAGGGTCCAGGGCGTCGCGGACTGCGGTCAGGATGTCCTCGGTATCGGCGCCGAGCGCACGGGCGGCGGAGGTGAAGTCCCGGGCCAGCGTGGTGAGTTGGTCGGCATCGTGTGCGTGCGGCTCGGCCGGGAGCCCCGCTACCCGGGTGCCCGCGCCGCGGCGGGTGCGGATCAGCTCGGCGGCCTCCAGTTCGCGGTAGGCGCGAGCCACGGTGCCCGGAGCCAGACCGAGGTCGACGGCGAGCTGGCGCACGGTCGGCAGGCGCTCGCCCTCGGCCAGCCGCCGGGTGCGGATCAACGCGGCCAGCTGGGCGCGGATCTGCTCGTACGGCGGTACCTGGCTGGTGGTGTCGACGCGGACGGCGGGGTCACTCATCGTCGAAAGGGCCATCGTCGGCTGCCGCGTCTTCGACCGCCCGGGGTGCCACCACGGTGACCAGGGACCAGACGAAGGTGAACAGGCTCAGCAGGCCCAGGGGGCAGATCACCGCGATGGTGGCGGCGCCCAACGGGCCGGCGCAGGTCTCCTTCTCCGTGAGCGCGACGAAGATCATCAGCACGACGAGCAGCACCTGACTCGACACCAGCAGCCCCCAGGCTCCGGTGATCGCCCAGGCGCGGTCGCGGCGCTGCTGGTCACCGCCCGGGCCGTGGGCGATACGGCGCAGGGCCCAGACGCAGACGGGGGTTCCGATCGCGAGGGCGGCGAACATCGGGCCGCTGTAATACAGGCCGGGCCAGGGGCCGAGGGGTGTGGGCATCCCTTCGCAGGTGACGGTGATGACATGCCCAGCTCTGCCCATCCGGTCGAGCTCGGAGGAGGCCGTGCCCGCGCCGATCACCAGCAGGGTGACGAGGGACGCAGCCTGCAGAAGAAGCAGGGGCGCCATGCGGGGCGGCACTTGGTCTCTGACCAGGCGCGGGGCGACACTCGCGGTGCGTACCGCTTCCTGGGGACGCAGGGTCAGGGCGTCGCCGAGCAGCACACCGCCCACCGCGCACAGCCCGAAAGCGGTGATGGCGAACACGAGGGGCATCGTGATGTCGCCGCTGTCCATGGTGACCAACCGCTGTGCGGCCACGATGCCGATGGCCAGACCGGACCAGCGGGCGTAGTAGTCGGCGTGGTCGAGGAACCGGGACCGGAGCGGGACGGTGTCGAGCATATGGAGATCCCCCCAGATCTTCTTGTATCAAGTGGTGGGTACAAGATGCCCCGGTTGGGATCTTGTGTCAAATGATCGATACAAGGCGAGTGCAAGGGGAAACGGCGCCTGGCGCAAGGGAGTTCCCTCCGGAGTCAAGAGGGGGTGCGGCGGAGGGGACAGTTCGTCCAGAGCTACCAGGCACCCGTTCCCTGGGATCCCGTGCCATCGAACGTCACCGCTACCACCGAAGATCGACTGACGGCGGTTTGCGCCATCGAAGATCGACTGCGCAGGTCGAGAGGCTGCGGGCAGTCTGCCTTGAGGACGTATAGGGGACTCCCTTTTGCCGGACCGGCAACAAGAGTGGCGTGACCGGGACACGATGGGTGACGGTGAGCCCATGACCGACAACGTGACAGCAGGATCGCCCGCGCCCCACACCCCCTCGCCTGCCGACGGATACGTCGGAGACCCCGCGTTGCGGGCGGAGTGGGACAACCGATACGCCGACCGACAACAGCTGTGGAGCGGCCGGCCCAATGGTGCGCTTGTCGCCGAGGTCGCCGGGCTCACACCCGGGCGGGCGCTCGACGTCGGCTGCGGTGAGGGCGCCGACGCCGTCTGGCTCGCGCGCGGCGGCTGGGACGTGACCGCGATCGAGGTCTCGGGCGTGGCGCTGGAGCGGGCAGCCGGGCACGCGCGGGACGCCGGCCTCACCGTTCGCTGGGTACACGCCGCGCTGACGGATGCGGGGCTCCCGGCGGCCTCATTCGACCTGGTCTCCGCGCAGTACCCAGCCCTTCTGCGTACGCCCGACGCCGCAGCCGAGCGCGCGCTGCTCGCGGCCGTCGCGCCCGGCGGCGTACTGCTGCTCGTGCACCACGCGGGGATGGAGACCCATGAGGCGCACGACAGCGACTTCGACCCCGCTGACTACGTCTGGCCGTCGATGGTCGCCACTCTGTTCAACGACGACTGGGAGGTGGAGGTGGACGAGCAGCGGCCACGCGTGGCCCCCGACGGCGGCGCCGGCGCGCACCACACCGACGACCTGGTGCTGCGCGCGCGCCGACTGCGCTGAGCCCTCCGCTCCCGGGTCCGTCAAGGTGGCGGCGTGGAGCCGGGTGCCCTGCGCTTCGCCTGGGCTCGGCGGACTGGGTGCCTGGGGCCGACACCGAGGCCGGCCCTCGCCACAAGCCACGCTGAACAGCGGGAGCTGCTGGTCCATCACGATGCTCAAAGACACGCGACGGCCGGTGGCTGGTGATCACTCAGCCGCATCCTGTTTGACCTTGACACAGTGACAGGGCCTTCACTGCTTGCCAAGGAGGTGGTCTCGATGACGATCACAAGACAGGACAAGGATGTGACACGAGCGCTCCAGGGGTTGCAGGACGCCCGTTCGTCCGTGCGGCTGCGGGCTGCTCTGGCGGTCGGGACGACGCCTGACCCGCGCTTCGTCGACACACTCATCGAGCGATGCGCGATCGAGCCCGAGTTCCTCGTCCGCGACATGCTGACCTGGGCGCTGACCCGCCACCCGACGTCCATGACGGTCCCCGACCTGGTCCGCGAGGTCCGCTCGGAGCGTGCGCAGGCGCGGAGCCAGGCGCTGCACACGCTCTCCAAGATCGGGGACCGGCAGGCGTGGCCGGCGATCACACGGGCGCTGTTGTCCGACGCCGACGACGAGGTGGCGCGGAGCGCCTGGCGGGCCGCGGTCGTACTCGTGCCGGAAGGCGAGGAGTCCGCGTTGGCCACGGTGTTGGCGACGCAGCTCGGGCGCGGTGAGCGGGAGACGCAGCTGAGTCTCAGCCGGGCGCTGGTCGCGCTGGGCGAGGTGATTGTGCCGGCTCTGCGTGCTGGGACGACGGCCTCTGACCCGTTCGT
Organism: Streptomyces sp. NPDC048248; assembly: GCF_043201875.1. NCBI lineage: Bacteria > Bacillati > Actinomycetota > Actinomycetes > Kitasatosporales > Streptomycetaceae > Streptomyces > Streptomyces sp. NPDC048248. The sequence goes on along the minus strand of NZ_JBICZL010000001.1, from coordinate 254,095 downwards.
GCGCGCGCATGCGCTCGCCACACAACGGCTGCTGCGCGACCCGGATGCCGGATTCGAGTTCGCGATCGAGGAGGCGAAACGCGCTGTGGCCCTCGGCGGGTCCGGCCAGGAGGGGCAATAGAACGTCGGGAGGAACGATAGAACCGTCAGGAGGGACGACAGAACGTAAGGAGGGTCGACAGGACGTGTTGATCGGTGAGGTGGCACGGCGGTCCGGGGTCAGTGCCCGCATGCTCCGGCATTACGAGTCGCTCGGTCTGGTGCGGCCTTCGGGTCGTACCGGCTCCGGCTATCGGGAGTACTCCGGGGAGGACATCCGGCGGATCTTCCATATCGAGAGCCTGCGGTCGCTGGGACTGTCGCTGCGTGAGATCGGGCGCGCTCTCGACGATCCCGGCTTCACGCCCTCGGCGCTCGTCGACGACCTCATCCGTCAGACACGCGAACGCATCGCGGCGGAGACCGAGCTGCTCACGCGGCTGCGCCGGATCGATGCCGCCGACCCCACCGGCTGGGCGGACGTCCTCCAAGTGGTCACGCTCCTCCAGGCACTTGGGTCCAACAGCGCGGGCGCGCGCCAGCGCGCGGCTCTTTCCTCGGTCGACGAGGTTCCGGTGCCGGTGGAGGCCCTGGTCGAGGCCGCACTGAGCGAGACGGAGCCGAACGTCGCCGGAGCCCTTCGATGGGCGCTGGCGCGATCAGGCGACGGCGCCCTGGCACTGCTGGCCGAGGGCCTCGGCTCACCGGTGGCCGCGGTGCGGGAACGTGCCGTTCAGGCACTCGCCGAGATGCCTGGTGGTGAGGCTGCCGCGAAGCTGCGGGATGCCCTCACGAACCCGGACGTCGTGGTCCGCGGGTACGCGGCTTTGGCGCTCGGAACACGTGGTGTGACCGATGCGGTCCCGATACTCATCGACATGATCGTGGAGGGAAGGAACGACACCGACGCAGCCGATGCACTGAGCGTGCTGGCGAGCGACACCGTGACTGCGGACCAGATCGCGACCGAGCTCGTGGACCGCCTCGCCCACGACACCACCAAGGCGCCTGGACGCGGGCGGCTGACCCAGGCGCTGGCGGACATTCCGGGGACGACGGCGTCAAGCGCACTCGCGGAGCTGTCGCATGACGGGGACCCTGCTGTCGCGCTGACTGCGGCGTACCTTCTTCAGCTACGCGACACACGGTGACGGACCGCTCCGCCACCTCCCGAAGGGGAGCGGCCCCCGGGCCCGGTTTCCGCAGTACCGCCCATTCGGGGTGGACGCACCCCGGCGATGGGCTGAGCTGGGCCCCTGGTCGAGCCCATTCCCACCACTTGACGCCAGAAGGTCGTTCTGTGTTGCCACCTGCGCCTGTTGCACCTGCGCCTGTCTTGGTGTGGCGGGCGGGCCTCAGTTCTTGACGGCTTCTGCGATCTGCAGGGCGGCCTGGGTAGGCGTGAGGTGCGTGGTGTCGATGACCTCGGCCTCGCCGTGTAGCCACGTGCGGGCCGCCTCGGCGTAGGGCTCAAGATATTTGAGACGGAACGGGGAAGGGCCAAGAACAGTGTCCCCCTCGATGCGCCTGCGGAGGGTGTCCTGGTCGGCGTGAAGGACGAAATGCCGTACCGGGATCGCATGTTGGGCGAGGCCCGTGCTGATCTCGCGCCAGTACTGCTCGACCAGGACAGTCATGGGCATCACCAGAGTGCCGCCGGTGTAGTCGAGTACGCGGCGGGCCGTCTCGACGACGAGCGGCCGCCACGGAGGCCAGTGCTGGAAATTGTCCGTCGGGGGCAGTCCTGGCGTGATGTCCATGAGTGTCTCGCCGACCTTCTCGGCGTCGAACACCCGTGAATCCGGGATTAGCTGCTGCACGAGTGCACTGGTCGTCGTCTTGCCTGCGCCGTGAGTGCCGTTGAGCCATACGATCATGAGACCCGACGCTAGCGCTGTACGGGTCGCAGAGCGGGCACAGCAGAAATCCGGTACCGCTTCGGCGTTTCTCGGGGTGATGTCACGATCTCGAAAGGTCGCATCCGGCGGGCCAACCGCGACGGGAGTGCGAGGGGCCCGCCCGGGGGAGGGGCGAGTGTTTCGGTGGCGGTATGGGCGGCGGCGAGGCCGAGGCGGTCGCAGCGCTGGACGTAGCGCATGCTTTTGGCGCCCGGTCGTGGGGGGCGTGATCACGTTGGCGGAGACGCAGGCGTCGCCGAGGAGGTGACTGCAGTGTGCCTTGTGCCCACTGAGGTCGTATGAGGGTGACCGGTGTGGCGATTAAGCAGGCTTACTGCGGACCGATTTCGCGACGCAGGCAGCCAGAGGGGTTGCACTCCGAGACCGCCGATGTGATGCGCATTACTCTCCGGGCGCCTCGGGTCGGGCATGCGCGATCATGACCCGATGGACGCTCGTTTCCTTGGCATCGCCGAGCTGGCCGAAGTCCCGTCGGTGGCCGTCGTGGTCGACGTCATGCGCGCTTACACCGTGGCTGCCTGGGCCTTTGCCCAGGGGGCGGAAAAGATCGTCCTTGCTGAGTCGCTGGGCGACGCCCTGGCGCTCAAGACTCGCCACCCGGAGTGGGTAGCGCTCAAAGATGGTCCGGCCGCGCCCGGGTTCGACGCCGTCAATTCGCCGGGGCTGCTGCGGTCCATTGACCTTGGTGGACGGACCGTTGTGCAGAAAACCACGGCAGGGACGGTCGGTGCCCTTGCGGTCAAGGATGCGCCGCTGGTGCTGTGCGCCGGCTTCGTGGTGGCGGAGGCAACGGCTCGGCTCTTGCGGACGCGCAAGAGTGACAGTGTCACGTTCGTGGTAACTGGCGAGAACGGGCAGGCCGATGAAGATCTGGCATGTGCTCAGTACATCGCTCGGAGGGTCACCGAGGCTGGGGTGGATGCAGCTGAGTTCCTCCGCCGCGCCGCCGAGTCACGCGCCGCCGCTGAGCTGACGGAGGGGGTGCGTCAAGGGGCCCATCCTGATGACGTCGCACTCTGTCTCGAGCTCGACCGGTTCCCCTTTGCCATGGTGGCGACCTTGGAGGACTCGCTCATGGTCCTCCGTCCGTGCGCTGTGCCTTCGCTGAGCGGCGAGGCTTCGGTCTGATCGCTCGTGACGTCCGACTCTCGCCCGCCATGTGAGAGGCGGCATCCGGTCGCGTACGCGGCATCAGCTGCATGTCTCGTAGTCGACGCGACCGGGGGACCGATGTAGTCGGAGCGCAGCGCGACGTTGCGCAGGCGGCTTGCTGCGGAGAGGGCGCCGGCGGATGCGATCGCCGGGGCAAACGACGCAGTGAGCAATCTGAACGAGCCTGGTGGCCTGCCCAGCCGCTCCCTCCCTCCCTTACGACGCTGCATGTTCTCAGCTCAGTACCGAATATCGGGATCTTTATAGAAAGATCACTCGATAGGGCAAAAGGGTCGCGTTGCTGTGGCTCGGCGGTCACACTCGAATCGGATTTCGCTGAACGCCGCCTGAGCTGTTCTGTGCCAACTGGCCGGAAGTCTCAGCGGACTTGCCATGCTGGGGGAGACGCTGTGACACATCATGACGGCCGTGGACCGGGCGTGACCGGGGACGCTGTGGCTCTGGTGGCCGGCCTTGCCGATCTGGCCGTATCGGGGCTGAGCAGTGCGCTGAGCGGAGTAAGCGGCCTACTGCGCCGAGCCGATCTCGGGGATCTGCTGACTGAGGGTCAGGAGGAGACCAAGGCGCGTGGCCGTCTGGTCCTGGACCGGTATACGGCTGCGCCGCCGGCTCACATGGAGGTGCTTGCCCGCACTGTCGCCGCTCGTGGCCAGACGGAGAGCAGCGGTGGCTGAACTGGATATGCACGCCGTACTGAAAAGCCGCATCGATGAAGTTCTCGACGAGTTCGTTACGGCCGAAGCGCAGGCGATCGAGGACATTGATGCTTCGCTGGCGCCGGTCGCTGATCAGTTACGTGTGGCGACGGAGCAGGGCAAACGGTTCCGGGCGGCGTTTTGTTACTGGGGCTGGCGTGGGACGGGCCAGCCCGACAGTGAGTCGCTGGTACGCGCCGCCAGTGCGATCGAGCTGGTGCACGCAGCCGCCGTCCTCCATGACGACCTGATCGACCGAAGCCGAACCCGACACGGCCGGCCCACCGCGCACATCGCCTTGCGCGGCGTGCTCACCCGCCACGCGCGGCCCAAGGCCGGTGCCCGGGCTCTGGCCATGCTGACGGGTGATCTGCTGGTATCGCTTGCCGGCCAGCTGTTCGCCACATGCGGCCTACCCAGCGCTTACCTGAGCAGGGCCCGGCCCCTGTGGGGGGTGCTGGCTCGCGAACTGGTGGCGGGGGAGTGCCTGGAGATCATGCGCACCGGCGCCGAGCCGAACCCGGAGACCTCGGTGAAGGTGATCCGCTACAAGACAGCCAAGTACACCGTCGAACATCCCCTGCACATCGGCGCGCTCCTGGCCGGCGCCCCACCGAGGTTGCTTGAGGCATACAGCGGCTATGGCCTGCCGCTTGGCGAGGCATTTCAACTGCGCGACGACCTGCTGGGCTTGTTCGGTGACCCGGCACGCACCGATAAGAACCCGGCCGACGACCTGGCCGGCAACCGCCCTACCGCGTTGATGGCCTACACCCTGCAGTCCGCCGCCCCGGAAGAGCGCCGCGAACTGCGCCACTTGCTGGGACACGGAAACCCGAGCGAGCAGCAGGTGGAACGCGTACGGACGATCGCTCGCCGCACCGGAGCCGTCGCCCGAGTCGAAGACATGATCACCGCCCGGCTGCGTGAAGCACACGAGGCTCTGGCGGACGCCGACCTGACCGCCGAAGCACGCGGTGCCCTGTCCGGCCTGGCGACGTCCGCCACCGCCCGCCAGCACTGACCGCCGCATCCTGGGAGCGACACCGATGGCCTACACCCAAGCATTCATGAACGCGCTGCGACCGGCCGGCGACGAGCTGGCCGACGCCACCGTGGCAACCCTGTTCGAGCGCGGGGAGGTGGGCAAATTCAACACCCTCATGCGTTACGTCTCCACCGTCGGCCAGGAACTGCCCGAAGGCCTGCCGGAAGTGGCCCGGGAGTACTTGCACGAGACCAGCGCGCCCCCTGCCTGGGTGGACTGGGACGAGATGGAGAGGGCCCGCCTGTTCTTCATCGACAACAACGTGCACATCTCCACCGCCTTGTCCTTCGCCTCCATGCCCGCCTGCTATGTCGTGCCGCACATCGCGAAGCTGCTGTCGGCCACCCATGCGTTGAAGTACCCGTCCAAACGGATGGCGGAGACCGGGCAGTTCACCGTCTACCTCATGCAGCCCGACGCGTTCGAGGCCGGCGGCCGCTTCATCCCCGCCGCCCAGAAGGTCCGCCTGCTGCACGCCTCCATCCGCCACCACCTCACACGCGAAAACCAATGGGACACCGCCGGTCTGGGTACACCGATCTGCCAGGAGGACATGATCGGCGGGCAGATGATGTTCTCCATCCAGGTCCTGGACGCCCTGCACCGCCTCGGCATTCACATGAGCACCGAAGGCGCCGAGGCGTACTACTACGCCTGGCGGGTCGTCGGCGCCATGCTCGGCATCGACCAGAACCATGTGCCCAAGGACCTCCAAGCCGCCCGCGAGTTCTCCGACCTGTACATGACCCGCCACATGGGCCCCAGTGAGGAAGGTGCTCTGCTCACGCGTCAGCTCATCGATCTCTACGAAGAAGTCGTCCCCGGCACCTTGTTCGACCCCGTCGTCGGCGCTCTCATCCGCTACCTCGTCGGCGACACCTGCGCCGACTGGCTCCAAGTGCCCCGCACCCCCTGGGACACCGCTGTCAAAGCCGCTCCCGCCCTGCTCAACATCTTCGAAATGATCGAGGACAGATCTCCCTTCGGAGCGTGGGCGCTCGATCGACTCGGCCACTTCACCACCCTCTTCGAACTCAGCTCCCTGACTCGCGGCCGCGTCATGCACTACGCCATTCCCGAACAGCTCAAGAAGGACTTCGGAGTCAGCAGCACCGTGCCGGCCGCAAGCCGCTGGACCCCGCCCCCGGCAAGCGTCAGCGGGTAGGAACGGCAGCCTCCGAGTTGACGTTGCCGCCCTCTTCCCCTGGCTCTGGCGTGGGGGAGAGGTGGCGCTACCTGCGGGCGACTTGCCCACCGGGAATGACCTGGGGGACGGGCGTTGTCCGCCACCGGGACCGCCACCGGGACCGCTACCGGGGCCAGCCTTCCGGTCGGCCCGTACGAGGACTTCACCCGAAGGGTCCCGTTCCCGCGCGCGGCCCTCCGACCCGGCCGCGCTCCTAGCGGGCCGATCGACACTTGCCGGGGCGCGGTACTCGACGGCGAACTGGTTGGGTGTCGACCCCGGCCAACGGCTGATCGCCGTCGAGAGTGGCGGCAGCGGTGGTGTTGATGTCGATGCGCGCGCACTGGACGTTGGGGGGCGCTGACACCGGCGCTTGTGAGGGCACGAGGCGATTACTCAATACAATACAGAGCTGTGCTGTATTGTATTTAACCGTGAAGCCTGACAAGGATCCCGAAGGGCACGCCCTCGCCGTCTCCGCCCCGTCCACGAGGACTCCCGGCCGGCCGCGTAGTCGGGAGGCGGACGAGGCGATCCTCGCGGCGGCGCTCGATCTGCTCATCGAGGGAGGCGTGGGATCGGCGAGCATCGAGCAGGTGGCGCGCCGCGCCGGAGTCACCCGCGCCACCGTCTACCGGCGCTTCCCGGCCCTGACCGACCTGTTGGTGCGTGCGGTCGAGTGGGAGTACCGGGACGTGGCTCCCAGCTCGATGGACTGGCCGGACATCGACAGCATGGTCACGGCCTGGGCCGACCACCTCGGCAAGCCCCGCGCACGCAAGCTGATCCGCCGCCTCTACGGCACGGTCGACGACCTCCCCGAACTGCTGCACGCCTATCAGAAGGCTCACGGCACCCACCGCAGCCTTGCGGTACGCACCACCTTGGAGCGGGCTCGCGCGGCCGGGCAGCTCCCCCCGGACAGCGACCCGGAAATCCTTCAGCAACTGCTCGGTGGCGCGGCCCTGCAACACCTCGCCGCACGCCCCGACACCACCGGCGCGGAAGAGGTCAAGGCCTATTTCCTCGCCGTCCTGGGACAGGTCGGGCTGTCGACCGCCCCCGTAACCCGAAGGAGGACCCCACGATGACCGAGAGCATGGCGTGGCTTGGACGGGACGTCCGCAGGGCCCGCAAGGAGGGCATACCCGCCGTCACGCGGCGGCAGCGCGACCGGTTGGCCGACATGGTCGCCCATGCCCGGGCCAGCTCCCCGTACTACCGCAGTCTCTACCGCGGCCTGCCCGAGCGGGTGGAGGACCCGGCGCTGCTGCCGGTAACCGACAAGAAGAGACTGATGGGGAACTTCGACGACTGGGTGACGGACCGCGCCATCACATACGAGAAAGTGCGCGCCTTCAGCGACGACCCCGACCGGATCGGACAGCGGTTCCTGGGCAAGCACATGGTGGCCACCACCTCGGGAACCAGCGGCCGACGGGGCCTCTTCGTCCTCGACGACCGGTACATGGACGTGGGCGCCGCGCTCACCTCCCGCGCGCTCGCCTCGGTTCTGGGCCCTGCCGGCCTCCTCCGGGCAGCCGTTCAGGGCGGACGCTTCGCCCAACTCGTGGCCACCGGCGGGCATTACGTCGGCTTCGCCGCGTACTCCCGTACGCTCCGAGTGGGCGGGTGGCGCAGCAAGCTGCTGAGGGCGTTCCCGGTGCACACACCGATGCCGCAGCTGGTGGCCGAGCTCAACGACTACCGCCCGGCCTTCGTGATCGGCTACGCCAGCACGATCATGCTGCTCACCGCCGAGCAGGAAGCCGGCCGCCTGTGTGTCGACCCGGTGCTGATCCAGCCGGCCGGCGAGACGATGACCACGGACGACACCGACAGGATTGCCCGCGCCTTCCGCACCACCGTCCGCGCGATGTACGGCGCGACCGAGTGCACCTACCTCAGCCACAGTTGCACTCACGGCTGGTACCACGTCAACAGCGACTGGGCCGTGCTCGAACCGGTCGACGCCGACCACCGGCCCACCCCGCCGGGCCAGTTCTCGCACACCGTGCTGATAAGCAACCTCGCCAACCGCGTGCAGCCGTTCCTGCGCTACGACCTCGGCGACAGCGTCCTGCTCCGGCCCGACCCGTGCCCGTGCGGCAACCCGCTGCCGGCGGTTCGCGTGCAAGGGCGCTCCGGCGACATTCTCACCTTCCCCGCCCACTGCGGCGACCCCGTACAGCTCGCCCCCCTGGCCTTCGGCACCCTCTTCGACCGCACTCCTGGGGTCGAGCTGTTCCAGGTCGAGCAGACCGCCCCGTCGACACTGCGCGTACGCCTGCTACCGACCACCGGCGCTGACCCGGAGCGCGTGTGGCGGACCGCGCACGTGGAGTTGACCCGCCTCCTCGCCGACAACAAACTCGATCACGTCACCGTCCAGCGTGCCGAGGAGCCGCCCCAGCAGACGGCCGGCGGCAAGTACCGAACGGTCATCCCCTTCGACCGATAGGGCACCCGCCCAGGGTTCCCACGGCGTTGCGTCCGCCCCCGCCAGCCTTCGTCGATCTCCGCCGGAGCTCCTACGCTTGCACCGCTGAGGAGTGTCAGTGCGTGCCGATTCGCGCGGCCACGCAGGGGTCCTCGTTGCGGTATCCGAGTCGGGTGTAGAGCCGTTCGGCCGGGGCGTTCTCGGCGAGCTGCCACAGCGTGCAGAACCCGTACCGGCGAACGGCGTACCGGGTCAGCCACGAGGTCAGCGCCGCACCGAGCCCCTGGCCGCGCATGCGGGCATCCGTTGCCACGGATGCCATCAGCGGTGCGCCGCTGTCCCGCAGGCTGCTCAGGGCGCCGCAGGCCACCAGGTGACCGTCGGCGTCGCGGATCCCGGCCCACACGCTGACGGCGGCGGAACCGGGACCGGTCGAGTGCCCCGGACTGTGAGTGTTGAGAAAGGCTCGCAGCTCTTCGTGCCGGCTCTCGTCCAGCTCGGTCACCCGCTCCTCGGACCGTTGGAGCGCCGGTTCCTCCAGAGTCCAGCGGAAGACCCACTCGACGGCATCGGTCACCGGCAGATGGCGGCCGGCCAGCACGTCGGTGCCTCGGGGACCTGTGAACTCCCGCACCCGGCCCGGCAGCCCATGGGCGGCACGCAGAACCAGGCCGGCCGCTGACTCGGGCTCGCCGACACTCCACACATGGCCGCGGGCGTCGTCGAGCCAGGCGGCGGCACCATCACCGGACCAACTGATCCGGTCGGCCGTTCGCTGCCGCGCCGCGCCGAAACGCAGCAGGGCGGAACCAGCCCGGAACTCCAGGTTCTGGTGGAACATGTCTGCGGCCCTGGGGGCAAGAGTCGTTGCCTGCATCGCTCTCTGAAGGGGGACGTAAGGGGAGGGCGGCGGCCGGACGCGCGCACGCGCGCGACTCGAACCATCCGTCTGGAATATGGGGCCCGGCAGCGGCTGCGCACATGGCGCGCTCCGGCCGACCGGACGTCCCACTGTGGCACAGGGCCCCTCCCAGAGGGCAAATTCAGGGCCTGCGCGCCGTATGTCCATGGCATCGCGGCCCCTGGAGCTGCCCGCCGCGTCATTGCTGCGGCGGGGCGGATCGGAGCTCGCAGCGATCAGAAACGGCCCTGCTCCGTCCACCTGAGCTGGGGTTGAGCAGGTCGAGAGAACGCCGGCGTCACCTCCTGCCGGGGCGGGCTGCCCTGGGTAGGGGGCAGCGGACGCGGGCATGGCGAAGGAGACGGCGCGGCTGCGGCGGACCAGGGCCGCCGCTTCTTCGCCGTCATGCTGTCGTCCGAGTCCGAGTCCGAGTCCGAGTCCGAGGCCGCACCGACCAGGACGCCCGGGGTCAGGGGAACCCAGCACGGCCGGCGCGGCCAGGAACAGGGCCTTCGAGGGTGCTGCCGCCCGGACCGCCCGAGCCGCACCGCCTCGATGGTTCCCCACAGCGGGGCGCGGGCGCCCGCCGGGATCGCCCCGCCCCTACGCCGAACGTCAGCCCCCGCCGCACCACGGCGCGCGGCTCACGCCGGCCATTCCCGGTCCCCTCGCCACGCCACGTGCGTCACCGCGGCCAGGCCGCCGTTCGCCAGGCCCTTATAGGTCACCGTCCGGGCGGGACCGAGTTCGAGGGCGACCTGCTTGGCCAGGTCTCTGCCCTCGTGAAACAGCCGTTGCCAGGTCTCGTCGTACTTGCCTTCCACCCTGTCGCGGATGTCCAGGTTCAGGGTGGTGTCGATCTGGTCCGCCCATCCGTACAGGGCGGCGACGAGGCCGTCGGACAGGTTCAGGGCGGCGGCTGGATCATCGGGGAAGAAGTCCCCAAATCCTTCGGAGCGCAGCGGGCCGAACTGGAACTCGCCCTCGACGGTGAGGTCCACCGGGTGCGGAGGGTTGCCGTGGCTGTCGCGCTCCCAGTGGAGGCAATCGCAGGCCCAGCAGACCCACTTCGACGTACGGCGGAGCTCGTCCCAGTACCGCACCGCCCACGACGGCCCCAGGTGCCCGGCCAGTCGCTGAGCCGCCAGCAGGCCCTGCTCGACCTGCTTCCGCAGGTCCGGACCGGGGGCGAATCCGCTCGGCGGGTGCGACAGCGACCATGAGCGGAGCGTGTGTGTCAGGTCCTCCGGCAGGCCCAGGACGGAGTCGTCCAGCGGCACGTTGACGGTGAAGTTCCCGATGTCTTCGTACGTCCCGGCCCCGTGCGGCGCGTACAGGGGTGAGGGCTCGGATCGGGCCCGTACGAGCAGGTAGCGCGGTCCTTCGAGGGGCATGCGATCTCCACGATCTGTCGGGAGGCGGCCCGTAGGCGGCTGTCGAACCAGGGCGCCGAACTCCCACCCTTCGCAGAGGGCTTCTTCGGACCCGCCTCGCAGACCGAGTTTCCCAGCGCGTCGGAAGCCTACGGGGCGCCCGGCTTGCCCAGGCCGGCTGTGGCGACCGGTGCGCATCGGCCGAGCTGTGCACGGTGCGGGCCCGCCCCAAAGGTGCTCGTCCTGTATCGCCTCCGTGGCGTTTCCGGGAACGGATGGCCCTGGCGGCCGTGCTGCGGGTACGGGACCCGGTGTTCGCTGACCGCCATGCTCGTTGCGGGCAAAGAACACGGGAGGCAGCTCGGGCAGGGGGTCCAAGTCACCGAAGTCCTGATCGCTCTCACCGAGACACTCGGGCGGATCACCGCCGGCCGCGCCCGCGCCGAGCGCTCAGCGGGCCGCACGTCCCCCGCGTTACCACTCGCGGGTGAGCGACACCCAATGGGTTGGCCATTCAGCGCTCGTCGCCCACCGGCTTCTGACGGGCGAGGAACTCTGCGAACGCGACCGACTGCTTCGGCCCCATGTACCCCTGACGTCCGTACATCGCCTGTTCTTCCAGCCACGCCACCGTTTCGACGTCACGCAGCTCGGCCACGACCACTGGACCCCGAGTCAGAGTCATCCCGCCGTGCGGATGGCTGTAGCCGATGTATGGCCCGTACGCAGTCGGCCCGGCGGGTACTCGGGTGCTTCCTCGTCCTGCGGCCGCGCGTCCTTGTTGTGACGTGCGACCCAGTACTCCAGTGCCGTTAGCTCGGCCGCCGCCAGCAGCACTCCCGACGGCTCGCCGTCCTCGGTGAGCCGGACGCGCTCGCCGGTCTCCTCGACCTCGGCGATCAGGCGCCCAAACCCGGGTTCTCCTTCTATCAGTTCACAGTCCATGCGCACGGACGCTACACAAGCTCTGAGCGGCGGGGAGCAGTTCCCAGGGTGGCGGGCGGCCACTGCCGCGGCCGCGTCGGCCAGCAGGTCGACGAGCTGGATGGAGGGGTGATCGGGAGGAGGATCCATGGCCGATCTCGGTTACGTCGGCGCCGCGTTCACGTATCAGCCAGGTCATGCCAACAGAGCTGCCGGCATAAGCGCACCTGCGAAGCGCGTCGTCTGCGAGCAGGCGCCACCTGCCGATTCCGGGCAGAGCCGGTGAGGCGGCAGCGGCGCGGTGAAGCAGTCGGCCACACTGGGATCCAGGCGCAGCGTCCTTGCCGCGTGTGGCTGTGGATGCTGGGCGCTGCCCGTCCGCTGCCCGTCGCCCTCCCAACAGGGCTGTGGTTCCACTGTCGTTTGGCTCGAACTGATGAAGAGGAGTCCCTCGTGGCCCTGAAGACCGTGACCGATGCTTCCTTCGAAGAAGACGTCCTCAAGAGCGACAAGCCCGTACTGGTCGACTTCTGGGCTGAATGGTGCGGTCCGTGCCGTCAGGTAGCCCCATCGCTGGAAGCCATCGCGGACGAACACGGCGACAAGATCGACATCGTCAAGCTCAACATCGACCAGAACCCGGCGACCGCTGCCAAGTACGGCGTCATGTCGATCCCGCTCATGAACGTCTACCAAGGCGGCGAGGTCGTCCAGACCATCGTCGGCGCGAAGCCGAAGGTCGCCCTCGAAAGGGAGCTGGACGCTTTCCTGAGCGCCCGCTAGGTCCAAGCTGGCGCGATGACCGCGCGACGTCACGTGGCCTGGCGGTGCCGGTGAGCAATAGCCGACTGGGGCGGCCGGTTCAGCGTCCCACTGGTGGGGCGCCTTGAGCGGCTGCCCGTCGGGGCGCCTGATGCTCACCAGCACGTGGTCGGGGCCCCGTAAGAAGGGCCCCGGCCGCCGAACCGGAGGACCACGCCGTCGGTCTCGCGGGGAGCTGACCACCAAAGGGCCTCACGCGCGACCGCAAGCACCTGCGCCGGCGGCCTACGGGCGGTGATCCGGTCCCGGCAGATCAGCGTGGCACCGGCTGCGGCGGGGCAGCCGGGGCAGCCGGCGACCAGCCTTCGACCGCGCGACGTACAAGCAGCGCAACACCATTGCGCGGTGCATCAACCGCCTCAGGCAGTGCACGGCATCGCCACCCGCTAGGAGAAGGCGGCGACCATTCAGCCGGCGGGCGCGCCGCCACCCTTGCCGGACTCCGCGTCGTCGGCATCTTCCTGTGGTCCGCCCGATGAGCCGACGAAGGCCCCCAGCTGAGGTGGACGCGCCGCGCGCCCCTGCGTGCGGATCGATGGCCGCTCCGGCTTGCACCGGACTCCCCGGCCTACTCGCGGAGATGCCGAACCGCCCCATGGCCGGGAATCAGGCCGTCCAGCGCATGGTCGAGGACTGTGAGCAGGTGCTCGCGCTCCTGGGGGGCGTACAGCATGCGCAGTGCCAGGCCGTCGGACAGTGCGATGACGGCATCAGCGACGACCGACGCGTGAGCTTGGTGCCCGGCCGACTCCAGCCAGTTGGCCAGCGCCTGACGGATGTCTCGGTCGACCTGCTGCCGGATCGCGGCGAGCCGGGGGTGGTGTGCCGCGTGCACGGCGAAGGCGAGTTGGGCGGTGGCCTCTGCGCGTCGCTCGGCGTCCACCGGGAGCGTGGTGAGGATCAGGTCACGCAGCGCCTGACGCAGCGGCAATGCGGTGTTCACCTCGGCCATCCGGCGCTCGATGCGCTCACCGGCCAGCTCGGCGGCGAACGTGAGCATCTCGTCCTTCGTGCGGAAGTACTTCTGAACGGCGCCGGGGGAGCGGCCCGTTGCGACGGCCACGGTGCGCACGCTGACCTCGTCGAGGCCGCGTTCGGCGACCAACTGGAGCAGGGCCGCACCGATCCGGCGGCGCTGTTCCTCCCTGTCGACGGTCTTGGGCATCGGTCGCGCTCCCATCTTTGAGATACAGTCGTATTCTAACCTCCCGTCAGGTGAAGTGCTGCACGGAGTCGAATGGAGACAGCGGTGGATGACCGACGTGAGCCTGCCGTGCCCGCCGTGCGGGTCTCGGACCGCGACCGCGACGAGGCGCTCGGTGTGCTGGCGGCGGCGCTGGCCGAGGGACGACTCGATCAGCACGAGCACGAGATCCGTTCCAGGTGCGCCCTGCGGGCGCGTACGGCCGGTGAACTCGCCGCGCTGACGGCCGACTTACCCGAACCGGCACCGACCCGCTCGGAGCAGGACCGCAAAGACCTCAGGGAGTGGCTGGCCGAATGGCGCTACTGGTTCGGTGGGGCGGTGATCATGTCCGGGGTCTGGGGCGCACGCTGTGCGCAGAAGGGAGAACTGACCTACTACTGGCCGGTTACGCCGCTGGGGATATGGGCGGCCGTGCTGATCGCCATCGCCATCTGGCCACGCTACACGGACGGCAGCGATGAAGGAGGCGGTGGTCGCGCTGCGGCCCGCTGAGGGCTGAGGTTCGGATCAGGTCGCGGGGAGTCGACCACATCTCCTCAGCGCCGCAGATGCGCCTGCCAGGCCCCGCGTCTGCGGCCTGATCCAAGCGACAGGCCCTAGTGGTCTGCCTGATCCGCCTGATCCGCCTGGTCATCCGGCGCCCTGCTCGGTGAAGTCCGCTCACCGCAGGCGTGCTTGGTCTTCGCCTGCGGTTTCGTCATCCGTACGCGGAGGCGGGAGCTGCGCGGTGACATCGTGCTTGCGTTGCCAAGGCTGCTGGACGAGGCCGGGCCGGTCTGCGTCGCCTGCATCGTGCGCCGCGGAGGTGGCGAACCGTTCCTTGCCGGGGCTGCCCACCTTTCACGACAACTTCGATGACCGTTTGGCCAGAAGCCACCCCGCAAGGCAACGCCTTCGCCGCTCCTGCCCTCCTATCACCTGCACTCGTACGCAAAGTCGTACGCACATCCTGTTGTGGAGGTACATCATGCGACGGTTGGGAACGGCGTCCACGGCGCTCGTGCTGGCGGGCGTGGGGCTGGTCGGCGGCGCCGGGGTGGCCGAGGCAGCGACCGCCCCGGTGGGCAAGGCAACCCCGGCCACGGTCTGCTCGACCGCCTGGGGAAGCGGCACCAAGTCGGCCGTCAACGAGAACACCAAGCCGCTGAAGAACATCACGACCAGCCAGAACCCCTGCTTCGACCGCATGGTCTTCGACATCGGCAGCGGAGCGGACAAGACGGGCTACCACGTCGGCTACGTCGGCGCCTTCCACCAGGACGGGTCCGGGGAGCGGATACCTGTCGGCGGAGGGGCCATCCTCCAGGTCTACGTGTCCACGCCGAGCTACGACCCGGCGTCCGGCCGGCTCACCTACGCCGGGAAGGCGGGCAAGCCTCTGCCGGGGGTGAACATCTCCGGCTACAAGACCTTCAAGGACACCAAGTTCGGGGCGAGCTTCGAGGGCCAGACGCAGGTCGGCCTGGGCGTGCGCGCGAAGCTGCCGTTCCGCGTGCTCCAGTCCGGAGGCCAGCTGATCGTGGACGTCGCGCACACCTGGTGACGCACCCCGCCACGCCATGTCGGCTTCCGGGCCCTGCACGGAGCCCAGGGGGAGAGCTGCGAATCGGAGAGGTCGTCCAGGCGGCCTTCTCCTGCATCTGCGGGGCGGCTTCCCGGATCTGAACCCGGGCCCGGGGCTGGTGGCCTGAACCGCCCCTCATCACAAGTCACTTGAGTAACACTTGTTGTCCGACGCCTCCCCAGCCCATACATTGAGCCGCGCCAAAATCTGGCTCAACTCGCCGCCGTCGCGGTGAGCTTCGGGAGGACCCCCACATGCGTAGACGCACCTCCATATCCGGACGCACCGCAGCGGTCATCGGGACGACCCTCGCGGCCGTGGTCGCCGCGACAGCCGCCGCGACCACGGCCCAGGGTGCGGCCCCGGCGCCGACCCCTCAATCCCCTGAGACCCGGCAGACGGTCGAGTACTTCACCGGCCCGGACGGCCACCCCCAGCACACCACCGTTGCGGCTCCGAAGCCGCTGTCACCGGCCGACAAGGCGTCTATCGCCGCCGACGGGGACGTCACCTCGATCGTGCAGAGCGGACCCGTCGACAGCAAGCTGGACGTCGTCTTCGTCGGAGACGGTTACACCGAGGCGCAGCAGGAGGACTTCCACGCCGATATCCGCGCCAAGTGGGCCAAGATGACTGAGGTCGAGCCATACGCCTCGTACACCGGCCTGTTCAACGTCTGGGCCGTCGACGCCGTCTCCCGTGACTCCGGTGTCTCCGGTGACCCGACCCAGGACGTGACCCGAGACACCGCCCTCGGCTCGGCGTTCTTCTGCGACGGTACCGAGCGGCTGCTCTGCGTCGACACCAACAAGGTCGAGTCGTACGCGGCCAAGGCCCCCGCCGCCGACCTCGTCGTCGTGCTGTCCAACTCCACCAAGTACGGCGGCGCGGGCTACAACGCCGTCTCCTCGCAGGTCGGTTACGACGGTATCGCCACCGCCTCGTCCGACAATGCCCAGTCCGACCAGATCGCGGTGCACGAGACGGGCCACTCGCTCGGCAAGCTCGCCGACGAATACGACTACGGGCAGCCGGGGACGTACTCCGGCCCCGAGCCCACCGAGGTCAACCTCTCCACCCTCTCCGCCGACGAGATGACCGGCCGGCAGCAGAAGTGGTACCGCTGGATCGGTCAGGAGTCGCCGGACGGCGGGACGGTCGGGGCCTACGAGGGCGGCGGCTACTACCAGTTCGGGCTCAACCGGCCCACCGAGAACTCGATCATGCGCACGCTCGGCCGCGAGTTCAACCTCCCGGGCCGCGAGGCCATGATCGCCGGCTTCTACCGTCACGCGAGCGTGCTGACCAGCGGGGTCGGCACCGCGTCCACCCTGTCCCGCGACGACCGGATCCGCGTCACCCCGGCCGCCCGCGCGCGGGTGACGTGGTACGTCGACGGCCATGAGGTCGCCGCCGCCCGCGGCCGGACCCCGGTCGAGCCCAGCTCCCTCGGCGTCCCCGCCGACGGCCGCACCCACACCGTCACCGCCAAGGCCGCGGACCCCACGCGCGCGGTCCGCACTCCGGCCCTGCGCAAGCACCTGTCTGCGGCGCTGACCTGGCACGTCACGGGCTGACCGGCAGACCGGCGTACGGGTGGGGCTCCGGAACCCCACCCGTACGGCTTCATACGCCCCCCGTGCCGCGGCCAACGTGGTGGTGCCGCGCGACAGTGCGCAACAGCACCTGGAGGGTGCGTACGTGGAGGGGGCCGCGGATCGATCGCCACAAGATGCCACGCGAGCTGGTGTCGGGGCCGGGATTGCCTCGTACTTTCTCGGGGAGGGGTACCAAGCATCTGCTCCGGGCCGACTTGGCCGAGGCTGCGCGTGTGGTGAGCGGCTGAGGAGACACGTCCCCCACGGGCGGCGCGGTCGGGGGCCGCGTAGGGTCTCGGCATGGCTGACGAGCAGGTGCATCGCACACGGAGGGGGCCGGGCCGACCGCGTCAGGAGCACGTCACCGGGGCCGTTCTCGACGCCGTTGTCGACCTGGTGGCGGAGAGCGGTATGAACGCGCTGACCATGGACGCCGTGGCGACCCGCGCCGGGGTGAGCAAACCTGCGATGTACCGGCGCTGGCCCACCAAGCAGGACCTCGTCATGGCTGCCATGGAGTCCCGGATCGGCCCGCTGACCGTGCCCGATATGGGCGACTTCCGGGAAGAACTGCGGGCCGTACTGACCGCGCGCATGGAGGCGTATCGGCAGCCCGGTGTGGGGCGACTGCTCGCCGGGGTGATCGGTGCCGCCGCGGAGGCCGGAGCGGAGCCCGGGACCTATCGCGACTACACGTCCCGCGTGATGAGCGAGACGCGGCACCTGCTGGAGCGAGGGATCGCGCGCGGTGACGTACGGCCGGACGCCGACGTGACCGACGCCGCGACGCTCGTGGCGGCTTCGCTGTTCTTCCGCCTCGTCGGCGAGCAGCGGATGCCGGACGAGGCGCTTGTCGAATCGATGGTGGACCTGATCGGCCGGGCAGTCGGCGCCCGGCCGTAACCCGTCCGACCCTCCTGGCGCGCTCGCACGCACTCAACCACGCACCGAATCCATGTACGCATGATGGGTGGTTGGCCCTGTGCGCCGCTTCGCCGTGCGCGGCTTTGGCTGCGCCGCACATGCGCACCACGTATCGAAACAACTCGCCCCCGACCCCTTGCCCCGCCATGGGGTCATATCGATACTGGCGGTCACGTAATTGGTTTCCGCGTCGGGAGGTACCCATGAAGGCCATCGCCTCGACCCCAGTGGCCAACCCCAGGCCCGTACTCGACAAGCCCCTCATGCACTACGGCAGTCGCGTCCTGGAACGACTCGCCCCCGGAGCCGAGCAGTTCGCGTACCGGCTGCTGGAGATCGCTCCACTCACCCCGCACTTCGGCGCCGTGCTCGGTGGCGTCGATCTGACCCTGCCGATCACCGACGAACTCGCCGCGGAGCTGCGTCAGGCGCTGCTCGAGTGGAAGGTGATCTTCTTCCGCGGCCAGACCGGCTTGACGGCCGAGCACCAGCTCGCCCTGTCCGGCATCTGGGGCCCTCCGGAGGCCAACCCGTTCTTCGCGCGGACCGGGACCCCGGGCATCTCCCGGCTCGCGAAGGACGCCAAGGCCGCAGGCAACAAGAACATCTGGCACAGCGACCACTCGTTCATGGCCAATCCGTCGCTCGGCGCCGTCCTGCGCGCCGTGGAGGTGCCCGCCGCGGGCGGCGACACGATGTGGGCGGACATGGCCGCCGCCTACGACAACCTGCCCGATGACCTGAAGGAGCGGCTGGAGGGCCTCACCGCTGTCCACGACTGGGAGGCCAGCTGGGGCGCTCTCATGAACGACGCGCAGAAGGCCGCCTTCCGGGAGACCTGGCCGAAGGTCCAACACCCCGTCGTCGTGCGCCACCCGCGTACCGGCCGCAAGACCCTGTACGTGAACGAGCCGTTCACCCGCAGCATCACGGGCCTGTCCGACGCGGAGAACCGCGAACTGCTCGACATCCTGGTACTCCAGGCACGCATCCCCGAGTTCCAGATCCGCTTCCACTGGGAGCCGGACTCCGTCGCCATCTGGGACAACATCGCCACCCAGCACTACGCGGTCAACGACTATTTCCCGCAGCGCCGGGTGATGGAGCGCGTCGCCATCGCCGGCGTCCCGCTGTCCTGAGCGGCTCTGCCAGTTCCCCAGGAGTGCCGATGACTCCGGCCCCGGGTCCGTATCAGGGCTCCATCCGTACGACTCCACACCCCTCGGCGGACGCGAGGATCTGTGCCGTTCGTTGAGATCGGCCTGGCAGGCGAGACCGATCCAGCAGTAGTGGGTGACCCCGGCGACGACGTCGGCTCGGTACGGTGCCGACGCCGGAGCCGCGCGGCAGGTCCGCCCTACGGGGTCAGAACCCGGCAACCTCGTGCGGCCGGTACGGCTCCTCCAGCTGCTGGACCTCGTCCTCGGTCAGCCGCAGGTCGAGGGAGGCCAGTGCGTCGTCCCAGTGGTGCGGCTTCGTCACACCGACGATGGGGGCGGTGACCCCGGGCCGCGAGGACAGCCAGGCGAGGGCGACCTGGGCACGGGGCAGCCCCCGGGCCTCCGCGATCCGGGCGACGGTCTCGACGATCCGCCGGTCCTCGTCGTGGTAGAGCTTCTTGCCGAACTCGTCGGTGCCGCTGCGCGCGCTGGTGGCCTCCCAGTCCCGGGTGAGCCGGCCACGCGCCAGCGGGCTCCAGGGAATGACGCCGATGCCCTGGTCCGCGCAGAGCGGCAGCATCTCCCGCTCCTCCTCGCGGTAGAGGAGGTTGTAGTGGTTCTGCATGCTGACGAACCGGGTCCAGCCGTGCCGTTCGGCGGTGTGGAGCGCCTTGGAGAACTGCCAGGCGTGCATGGAGGAGGCCCCGAGGTAGCGGGCCTTGCCCGCCTTGACGACGTCGTGCAGCGCTTCCAGGGTTTCCTCGATCGGGGTGTACGGGTCCCAGCGGTGGATCTGGTAGAGGTCGACGTGGTCGGTGCCCAGCCGGCGAAGGCTGTTGTCGATCTCGGTCATGATCGCCTTGCGGGACAGGCCCCTGCCGTTGGGGCCCTGGTGGGTGATCCCACAGACCTTGGTGGCCAGCACGATTTCGTCGCGGCGGGCGAAGTCCTTGAGGGCCCGTCCGACGATCTCTTCGCTGGAGCCGTCGGAATAGACGTTCGCGGTGTCGAAGAAGTTGATACCGGCTTCAACGGCCTGGCGGATGAGCGGGCGGGCGGCCTCCTCGTCGAGGGTCCATGAGTGGGTGCCGCGGCCGGGGTCGCCAAAGCTCATGCACCCCACACAGATCCGCGAGACATCCAGCCCCGTCGATCCCAGCTTCATGTATTCCATCGTCACGGTCCTCGCCTTACCGTCACCTCACGTCGCCGCACAGCGACCGCAGTTGATCCTCTCAGGCCGGTCGGCAGCATCACGGCATGACCAAGGAGTGCAGCATGCGTACGGTCAGCTCGGTCCTTCGCCGCGCCCTCGCGGGGCTCGGAGCCGCCCTGCTGGTGCTGGTGATGACGCTCGGCACCGTCGCCCCACCCGCATCCGCCGCCACCGGTCCCGGAGCGGAGGCGGGGGTGCCCCGGTTGCTCGACGACGACGGGCGGGTGGTGACGCTGCACGGCTGGAACGTCGAGGACAAGGTGCACCGCGGGGCCGACGCGCTGTCCGCCATCACCGAACGCCACTTCCGTGATCTGCGGTCGCACGGCTTCCACTTCGCCCGCCTGCTGATTTTCTGGGACGACCTCGAACCCCGCCAGGGCCGGTACAGCGAGCGGTACCTCCGCAGCATCGAGCGGATCCTCGACTGGGCCGAAAAGTACGACGTCCAGGTACTCATCGACGCCCATCAGGACGTCTTCGGCCCGGCGTTCGGGCACCGCGGCATCCCCGAGTGGGCGACCCGCACCGACGGGCTGCCCTTCACCCCGCACCCCGACGACTGGTTCGCGGAGTACTTCGAACCCGCTGTCCAGCGTGCCTTCACCCACATCTACACGGATGCGGACCTGCAGCGTGCCCAGTCGCGAATGTGGCGCCTGCTCGCCGACCGCTTCGGCGGCCATCCGGCGGTGTTCGGGTACGACCTGATCAACGAGCCGATGGGAGAACTCCGCGAAGGCGAGGAGCTGCCTGCCGCGGCGCGCCGTATCGAGGCGCAGTACCTCACACCCATGTACAACCGCATCGCTCGTCACATCCGCACCGTCGACCGTGAGAGCCGGCTGTTCATCGAGCCGACCCCGATCGTCGGCGAGGGCGTGCCGACCGGGCTCGGCACCGTGCACGACCCTCATGTCGTGTACTCCCCGCACTTCTACAACGCGGCGATGGAGGCCGGCGCCGACTACGACCCGGACGCCGGCTGGATCGAGGCGTACGAGGTCGCCGTCACCGCCTATCCCCGGCGCCACCGCGTCCCCGTCGTGGTCGGCGAGTGGGGCCCGCTCAACAACACACTGCCGCACAGCCGCCGTTTCCATCGTGACGCTCTCGCCTCCTTCGCCCGCTACAGCTCGGGCTGGGCCGGCTATGTGTGGTGCTACGGCGGCGGCTACTGCGCCATGGACGAGGACGGGAAACTCCGCACCAACAAGGAGCTGACCTCGACGGTATACGCGGTGGCGGTTGCCGGGCGGCCCCGCTCGGAGAGCCAGGACCCCGGCCGCTATCGCCTCGTGTACTACGCGCGCCGGGGAGGCCGGACCGAGATCGCGCTGCCGCAGGCCACCGGATACCGGCGGGTGTCGGTGGCCGGCGGCGGGGCGTGGAGCGACACCCGGACCGTGCCCCCGGGGAAGCCGGCCGTGGTCACGGTGCGTTCGCCCCGAGGGGCGGGCGTCACGGTGACCGTGACCACGGTGCAGGGACGGGGGTGACAGTCGATCGCACCTCCTCGGGGGCCCGCTACCGGGCTCGCCCGCTCTCGACGTCCACCGGCCGGTCCCGTGCGAGCTCGTCGAAGAGCTTCCTGGCCCGCGCCTCGTCCCAGAGCACCGCGTTCCCCTTGGAAGTGGGGATGCCGACGTCGCTCACGGGGACGTTGATCTGCTTTCCGTGCCCGCCGTTGACGCCCTGGATCGCCCGGAACATGGTCGTCAGGTCCAGCAAACCGGTCTCCCGGTCGACGATGAGGGTGTCCAGACCGGCCTGGAGCGCGGGATAGAGGGCGAAGGGATTGAGCAAGGTGCCCCGCGCCGTTGCTTTACGGGCGAGCGCTGACAGGAACTTCTGCTGGTTCTTGGTGCGGCCCAGATCGCCTTCGGCCTCCTGGTGGCGCTGGCGGACGAACGCGAGGGCCGCGGTGCCGTCCAGAATCTGGCAGCCCTTCTTGAGGTCGGCGCCGGACTTCTTGTCCTTCAGGTCCCGGTCGAGACACATCCGTACGCCGCCGACCGCGTCGACGAGGTTCACGAAGCCCGCGAAGCCGATCTCCGCGTAGTGGTCGATCCGCAGACCGGTGTTGTGCTCGATGGTGCGGGTGAGCATCTTGGGGCCGCCCATAGCGAACGCGGCGTTGAGCTTGTTCTTCGTGGGGCCGAAGTGCTTGCCGGTCCGGGGACTGGTGAAGCCGGGCACGGTCAGCCAGGAGTCACGCGGCAGGCTCACCATGGTCGCGCCGTGCGCGCCGGTGTGCAGAAGGATCATCGAGTCGGTGCGCCGACCACCGGCTGACCCGGTGTGCAGCTCCCGTTTCTGGCTGTCGGTGAGACCTGCCCGGCTGTCGGAGCCGACGATCAGATAATTGGTGCCCTCGCCGGTCCGCCCCGCCCCGCTGGGCTCCGCGAGATCGACGCTGTTGTTGAGCGTGTTACCGGCCCAGGCGAGGGTCCCAGCGGGGACCCCCAGCAGCGCCAGCGCCAGCGCGACCACTGCCCGGCGCAGCGGACGCACTGGCTTGGGGCGGCGGCGCCGGCGGCGCGGGCCGTAGCGGGACACCCGTGCCGTACCGCTGGTCTGCGCACCGCCGCCCGCGGGCGGGAGCGGGCCGGTGCCCTGCCCCGCCACGGACGATTCACTGTCGGCCCTCCGCTCAAGCGGGTCCTCCATGGTCCAGCTCTCCTCGGTCATTTCGGCGCCAGGGTGGTCGGGTAGGTAACGGGCTCCTTGAGCAGATGCTCGTCGGCCGTGCCGGAACGCTGCATGCGGTGCCACTTCAGCCGGGTGCCGAGCAGTGCGGTGAACACGGAATGGATCACCACGAGGTACAGCAGCTGTCGGTAGACGAACAGCTGGAGGGGAAGGACCCACAGGGCTCGCAGCTTTTCGTGGTCCAGCCGCAACGCGTATCCAGCGATGATCAGTTGCACGGCGAGGAAGCCGAACCAGACCCCGACCGCCTGAACGGTGTCGCCGAAGCACACGCCGTACAGGGCGAAGACATCGACCACCGGCGCGAACAGCGGCAGCACTACCTGGAACAGCACGAGATAGGTGAGGCCGCGGCGGCCGAACCGTCCGGCCGGACCGGCTTCCACCAGAGCGTGCCGGTGCTTCCACATGGACTGCAGCGTTCCGTAGCACCAGCGGTAGCGCTGCGCCCACAACTGCGGGAGTGTGCTGGGTACTTCGGTCCAGGCGATGGCCGTCTCCTCGTAGACCACGTGATGCCCCAGCCGCCACAACGCCATCGTGAGATCGGTGTCCTCGGCGAGGGTGTCGCCGCTGACGCCGCCGATGGCGATCAGTGCGTCCCGACGGAAGGCGCCGATGGCCCCCGGGACCGTGGGCATGCACTCCAGTACCTCGTACATCCGCCGGTCCAGGTTGAACCCGAGGACGTATTCCAGGTGTTGCCATCTGCCCAGCAGCCGCCGCCGATTGCCGACCTTGGTGTTCCCGCTCACCGCGCCCACCACGGGATCGGCCAGCGGCTGGATCAGCCTGTAGAGAGCTTCCGGCTCGAATACCGTGTCCGCGTCGATCATGACGATGATCTCGTGACGCGCGTAGCTCAGGCCGGTGGTGAGCGCCCCGGGCTTACCGGAGTTGGGCTGCCGCACCACCGTCACCCTCGGGTCGCGGATGCCCAGGGCGATCTCCGCGGTCCGGTCGGTCGAGCCGTCGTCGATGACGACGATCTGCAGATCCGTGTGGGTGGAGGCGAGCAGCGAGCGCACCGTGGAGGCGATGCCTGCCTCTTCGTTGTGCGCGGGCACCAGCACCGTCACCGGCTCGTTCACCTCGCCCAGGACGGGCACATCGGCACGGTATCCGCGCCGGCGCCGTACCTGGACGCGGGCGAGATGGGCGAGCAGCAGCAGCCGGAAGATGCCCAGTACGCCGGCTATGCCGAGCGCCCAGGTCATCGAGCGCGCGAAGGCGTGCCCGATGGACTGCATCCAGATCAGCGCCTGGCCCTGGAGGCGTTCGACGAGGGAGGCCGGTGTGACGAGTGTGGGCCGCCCGAGTCCTTCCGTGACGGTGGTGAACCGCCCCACGTCCGGGTTGCCAAGCAGCTTCTTGGTCTCGGCGTAACCCAGTGGGGTATTGCTGAACTGCCGCACCACACCCTCGGGTGGCTTACGGGAGCGTGGGGTCGCCGCGACGAGGAGATAGCCCTTGTCGGTGGCGTGCCGGGCTGCCGTCCACTCGGGTCCGCACATCGTGTCGGCGGTGGTGGTGTGCGGCAGGCGCAGCAATCCCGTATTGACCTGTCCGGAGCCGGCCAGGGCTATCTGAGTGAGCGTCAGTTCCAGTCGACGGCGGACGGGCGAGGCGGTGCCGAGGTCGCCGCCGGTGTAGGTGTACGAGCCGATCTCGTGCCCCTCTTCGTGGATCCGGCGCACCAGGTCGGGATGCCGGGCCGCCTGGGTTCCGTAGAGGAAGAAGGTGGCGTGTGCATGCTGCGCGCGCAGCAGGTCGAGCAGGCGGGGCGTCCACTTGGGGTCGGGCCCGCCGTCGAAGGTGAGCGCCACGGTACGCAGCGGCATGGCCGCCGTCTCGGCGCCGCGCGAGGTGACGCGCAGCACCGGGTCTCCCTTGTCCGCGGACTGCGGAATCGGGCTGGTACACGCGCGTTTGGTGCGGGCGCCGTCGACCTCGTGAGTGGTCCAGCCCTCGAAGAGCAGCGACGCGGCGACTATGGGGAGGATGAGCATCAACAGTAACCAGTGCCAGCGCGGAGGGCGGCGCCTTGCGTGCCGCCCTTGTCCTGCCATCGCCACGATGGCCCCTTTCTGTCCAGGAGACATGCCAACGAGCGAGACGTGCGTCCGCGCGCCCGCGCCATGGCGGCACGCGCGGACGACCACGCCTCGGAGATGCGGGAAGGTCACACCTCGCGGGTGGAACTCACCGGTCGGCGTTTCTCACAGGGACAGCGCTGGGGATGGACGTACGGGCATCGGTAGGGGCAGTGGAACTGCCGGTGGACGGTCGCGATGTGGGGTCGCGGTGGGGGAGTGCAGGCCCGGGTTCATCGGCGCCGGCGGGCGAAGCGCCAGCCGGCACACCGGACTCGTCGCGTGCGGTGTGCGTCGGAAGCGGATCAGCCTTTCCCGGTGCCGGATTTCCGGCCGGTTCCAGGAGGCTGCCGAACACCGCGGCAAGGACCACCAGATATCCGGCGCAGATGCATCCCAGGGTCAATGCGGCACGACCCAGGAGCCTTCTGCGCCGACCTGAGTGATCGACAAATACGGGACGAATCTCTTGCTTACCGAGGCGACTGCTGTGGGGGGTAGCGGTTCGCATGGGGGGTGAGTGTAGCTATTCCCCGCGAAGGAGAATAGACAAGATCAGCAACGCGTTCCCGGCCCACTGAACGGACAAAGCTCGCAGGATGCGACAAGACCCCTGGCGCTGAATTATGTTCGCTGCTCAACATACTTATTCATCAACCCGCGCAACGCCGCGCTGGCACGGGCCCGAGCCCTCTCCTCGTCGGGTCGCCGAACGTGCCGTCCTCCGTTGCTACTGTGAAGTAACTCACAGGGCGTGTAAGCCAGTCACGGCCCCGCCGCTCACCAGCACACAACGCGGGGGGCGCTGACGCGCCATCACGCACTGCCGCCGAGGACCCCCTTTCCCATCACCCCCGCCCATCCCTTGATCCCCACTCCCTGATCTCCTCGACACAACCCCGAAACGCTCACGACATACGGGTTCCACAGGACTCCCAGGATTTCACCACCGAAATCCTCACCGGCTCAACAAAAATCCAACCCCGCCGACTCGCCCCGACCCGTGCGCTTAATATCCACGAAATCTGCACCGCCACCTCCCGCACCCGGAAACATCTCCAGCGGCCCGAAATTCCCCTTCCACAAGAAGGACAACTCCACCTGCGGGAACCGCCCCTGGCGGCGATACCTCACTACGCCCCGGCCGGGCCGTCGGGGGCAGGCGGCAACATGATGGGGATGACCTCGGGTGCCGGGGTGTTGGTGAGTCGTCAGCGACACAGGTCTTGATAGGCGAGGCCCGGCGCGTGCTGCCGCCACTGCTCGCGGTCCAGACCGCCGCCGGCCACCTGGCAGGCCAGGCGCTTCGGGGCGTGGGTGACGGCGGGCAGCGGGCCGAGGCTCCACAGGCGCAGCGTGCCGTCGCCGCCGCCCGTCAGCAGCGTACGACCGTCGGGGGTGAACGCCACGTCGTCGACGCTGTCGTCAAGCGGTGGCGTTTCGACCGCCACGTGGGGACGTCGCAGATCACCGATGTCCCACAGCACCGCCGTGCCCTGGTCATCCGCCATGGCCAGCAGGTCGCCGTCAGGGTGAAAGGCCACCCGCCCTGAACCGTTGGTCGCGTCGGGGAGCCTGGCGGTGGGCTCGGACAGGGACGTGCCGCTGATCCGGTAGACACTGGAGCCCTCGGCGAGCAGCTTGCGTTTCGCGCTGAACGCCGTGTCCTGCTGGAGCACCGCCACCGGGTCCCACTTGAGGTGACGGGGCCGGTTCGGGTCGCCCATGTCGTACAGGCCGCTGCCCGCGCCCGGCAGGGCGAGCAGCCTGCCGTCCGGACTGAACGACGCCACGCTCGCGTGGGTGTAGCTCTTGAGGGTGTACGAGCGGATCTCGACGGGCCGTTCGCCCTTGAGGTCCCACAGTGTTGCCCAGCCCTCGATACCCCCGATGAACATGGGCTGGTTACCGGAGGTGACCAGGAGCGGAGCACGCGGGCTGAAGGCGAGCGAGGCCACTGGGCCGCGCGTGCGCAGGGTGGCGGTCTTGCGGGGGTGGCGCCGGTCCGCCGCGTCCCACAGGATGACTCGGCTTGCGCCGTCGCCTCCTGCCAGGTAGCGGCCGTCCGCCGAGAACGCCACGTCCGTCATGGTCTCGAAGAAACCGCGCAGAACGGAGAGTTGGCGGGGCCGGTCGGGGTCGGTGATGTCCCACAGCACCAGGGCGCGCGTGCCCGCGGTCGCCGCCGTCCGTCCGTCCGGGGAGATCGCCACCGCAGCTACGGCAACTGGGTCCGCGGTCACCCGGGCGCGTTGCAGTGGGCCGGGCCCGGAATCCGTGCGCCAGGTGGCGACCGCATCTCTGCGGTCGACGTTTCGGATGTACCGTCCGTCAGGCGTGAAGGCGATGTCCTCGCCCGCGCGCAGCTCGGCGTCGAGCAGCTGTCCGCGGGAATGCGGCTTGTCGGGTTGTGCCAGGTCCCAGCGCACCACCCTGCCGCTGAAGTCGACGGTGACCGCCGCCTTGCCGTCGTGCCGGAAGGCGGCGTCGGCCACGGCGTCGCGGTGGCCGCGGAGTCTGCTGAGCAATTGCGGTGCGCGGGACGGGCGGATGCGCCAGACATAGGCGGTCCTGCCGTGGCTGCTGATCAAGGTGTCGCCGTCGGGGCTGAAGGCGAGGGTGCTTCCCCATCCGTCGTCGCGCCCCAGGCGGCGCGGACGGGCCGGGTCGGAGGCGTCCCACGCGGTCATCCCGCTGCTGTGCTCAAGGGTGGTCTTCCCCGAGTCCGCCACGTCGAGACTGACCTTGCTGGTGGCGCTCACGACGGTCTTGCCGTCGGGGCTCATCCGGACGTGCTGGGCGTCGTAGATCCCGGTCCGCGAACCGAGGCGGTGTGGCCGGTCCGGGTCCGCGACGTCCCACAGGTCCATCCGACCGGTGCTGCCCTTGCCTGCGCGCACGGTGGCCAGCGTCCGGTCGCCGTTACCGAATCCGCCGCCGTCCAGGGCCGTCGCGCCGGGCAGTTGCGGTAGTCGCCGCGGCTTGCCGGGCGTGGCGATGTTCCACAGGGCGTGGCCTTTGGTTGCCGCCACCAAGAGGGTGTGTCCGTCTCGGCTGAAGGCGATGTCTTCGACGTCACCGTGCGGCGCAGGCAGGCGCTGGAGCAGGCGGCGCCGACCGGGCTGGGAGACGTCCCAGAGTTTGAGAGTGCCCTCGCCCGCGGTGGCCAGGACACCGGCGTCGTCCGAGAGCCGCCTGGTGAACGAGCCGACGTCGTCCGGCCCGTGGGATGTGCCCGCGTACGGTGTGCGCCGCAGTACGTCGACCAGGGCGGCGCGGGTTTCCGTCGTGGGGCGCACGCGGTACGCGGTCAGGCCGAGTCGGACGGCGGTGCGCGGGTCGTCCGTCAGGCGGTTCTCCGACTCGGTGAGCAGCGCGCGTGTGATGGCAACCCGCCGTTGCTCATCCGCCTCTTTGCGCCGGAGCTCCGCCTCGCTGCCACGCACCTGAGCCATGACGCCGAACACGAGCGAGGCGGCGAGGGAGACGGCCATGCTCCAGGTCAGCCAGCGCCGCACGCCGACCGTCCTGGCGTGCTGGCGCACTTCCTCGCTGTCGAGTTCGTCCTTGCTCACTCCGTGCAGGGCCGCCGCCAGGGTGCCGATGTCCTGGCGGAACCGTGCGTGGCTCAGGGACAGCTCGTTCTCGCTGCCGACCCAGGTCAGGTCGACCCACAGGGGCTCGGCCGCAAACCATCCGAACACCTCTGGCGGCAGGGCGGTGGTGCGTGCCTGGTCGAAGTCCCGCGCGCTGTGGTCCCAGTGGATCGCACCACTGGTGAGCACGATGAAAAAGGTGGCCGGCTCGCGATGCTGCTTCCAGTGAGTGATCTCCCGGCCCACCCAGGGGGAGCGGGCGGCCTGCGGTGAGGCGAGCAGGACGAGATTGCGGCTCGTGTCGAGCTTGGACTCGATGGTCGCCCACAGGTCGGGCCCGGCTTCCAAGGATGCCTGGTCGCGGAAGACACGTAGGGCGCGCGGGCGGTTCCAGGGCTTGGCCAGGCGGCTGAGCGCCCGGTGCACCGCCGGGGCCATCTTGGCGTCGGCTCCGTGACTGTAGGAGAGGAAGGTGTCGTAGACGTATCGGGTCGCGGTACTTCTCGAGGGCATGTGCTGCCTCACATGTGGGAAGCGCGCCACAGGGTGTGCTCACGCGAGACGGCATCCTCCGCGTTCGCCACGAAGGTGGCCCATTCCGCTTCGGTGACCGGGCGTTGGGCGCGGAAGGCGATCGTCGCCAACTCGTGCCGGGCGACGGCGTACGCGGTGGCGAGGGACTTGTGCTGCTTGGTCTGCACCCAGGCAGTACCACCCGCGGCGACGGCCGCGCAGACGCCGAGGAGGTCCAGGTCGACGACGCCCACCACCTTCGCGACGCCTGCGCAGACACCGAGCAGCTCCAGCATCGTGAGGCTGAGCGCCCAGGTGGTGCTTCTGCGTTCGTTCCAGCGCGACTTGTTGCCGTACCACTCGCGCTGGTTCTCGATGCGCTCCCGCACGTAGATCGCCCGACGTTCGTCCAGCGACAACCGACGCACGCGCGTCATCTCGGCGGTGACCTGCTCCGGACTGCCCCCGTCGGGGACCAGCCAGGCGGCCTGGACATCGTTCTCGATCTCCGTGAACCGGGTCAGCAGCAGCTCGGCGGCGGATTCGGTCGAGGTCTCCTCGCGGCCCATCGGGCTGCCGCCGACCATGTAGCGCCAGGTGAGCGTCTTCGCCGACTCGGCAACCGCCCGCCCCTCGTACCAGATGCGGTCCGGACGTTCCTTGAGCAGGTACACCTCGGTGACCACAGCCGTACAGAACGCCACCACCGCCGCGGCGGCGACCACGTCCGTACCGTTGACCTGCCAGCTGAACACGCCCAGTACGGCAGCGGCGATCAGCGCGCCCAGCTGGCACTTGGTCGCCAGCAGATAACGCCGCTGGGCTGTAAGAGAGTTGACGTCGGCCGCTCTGAAGAGCGCCGGAAAGTCCCCGTGTGCAGACATTGCCCCCCTGTCCGATGGTCCCACCCGCTCGACCGCGAGCCACATGATCGCAGACGGCGATCCGGGTGTACGTCGAACTTCCCTGAAAGCAGGGTGACTTCGGTCATGCCCGGGGCAGGGTGCATGCGCTCCGAGGGGCGGCGATCTGCGAGCACCAGCCGGCTGGTTGAAGACGCCGTTTGCGCGATGAGAGTGTTAGGCGTTGTCTGATGTGCGCCTGAGCCGTCGACGCGGGGAACAAGCGGAGGGCCGCAGCCGCCCCCCGATGAGCCGTCAGCTGAACTCCCTCCGTGTTGTTTCGGCGAAGGCCAGCCCTTGCAGGGCGAGTCGCTGTGTTTCGTATCGACCTTCGGTCGTGGCCTCCACGTCGAACCCGTACGCCACCTGCGGTGGGTATCCGATGAGTTCGAGAGCCCGGCTGGGCAGCGCCTGCTGGGAGGCCTCTTCCGACTCCCACAACAGAACGGCTCCCCACCGGTTGGTCTCCGGGTCGGAGAGCCACATCTTGAAGCGAAGCCCGGGCACCTCGGAGAACGCGGCGACGGATTCCTCACGCAGATACTCACGCATGGACTCGATGGTCTGCCCGGAGGCGGACAGGTCCCACCAAACGATGTCGGCACGCATGGCGTTCCTTCCTTTCGAGGGGGGAGTCTGACTGTCGGCCGGCTACCGGCACGCGGTTCAGGCGCGACCGCAGTCATTTCGTTCACGCCTGCGGCCCGGGCCAAGAAGGGCACGCCCCTCACGCCCTGTCCGGTAGTGCATCACACGCGATCCAGGCGCTGTGGAGGGTGAGACGGCCAGGGCTCGAGAGCCGGTAGCTCCTGCGCTGCCACCGGTGATACAACGGGCGTCCGACCGGCCAGCCCGGCCGCCAGGTCGCGCACGGCTCCGGTGACCACCGTGCCCGGCGGCCCGTCGCCAACGGACCACTGGCGGCCCCCGTCCTCAGTACGGACGCGTGTGCCTGCCGGGAGGCGGCCGAGGAGGAAGTCGATGGCGTGTGCGGCCAGGCCCTCAGGCCAATCGTTCGGCCGCACGTCGAGTTCCAGGTCGACCATGTGGATCCATGCCTCGCGCCAGCGTGCGAAGACGGTGGCGGTGAGGTCCGCGTTGCGGAAGGTGACGGGCCGGCTCCAGTCCACGTCGTCGGCCCGTGCCCAGGCTGCCTCGAGCCCGGCCGTGTGCGCGGCGAGTTGCACACGGTGCTCGGCGGCGCTGCGGCCCGCAGTGGCCTCGGTGATCGCGTTGCGCTCGTCCACCCCGCCGTCGTAGCCCGCTACGAGCTCGCCGCGCAGGGCATGCTCCGCGAGACGGGCGAACATCCTCGCGTTGTCGGTGAGATGAGCGAGGACATGGCCGCGCGACCAGCCGGGGAGGGCGGATGCCTCGGCGATCTGCTGGTCGTTCAGTCCGGCCACGAGTCTTTCCAACGCCTGGTGGGCTTCGATCACTGCTGCGACAGGAGGTTGCATGACTCGGGCCGGGGTCTGGTTGAGAACTGTCGGTGCCTGGGCAGCAAGCTCGCCGAGGGGGGCACCACTCAGCCGGCATACCGTCCACTCGTTCAGGAGCTCCACGCCGAGCGACTTGTAGAAGTCGATCGTCGGCTCGTTCCATGCCAGGACCCACCACTCGAAGCGCTCGTAGCCGTGGTGTCGACAGGTCGCGGCCAGGGAGGCGAGCAGGGCCTTGCCGTGTCCTCCTCCTCTGGCGTGCGGTCGTACGTAGAGGTCCTCCAGGTGCATGCCGCGCGTGCCGGTCCAGGTCGAGAAATGGGGGAACCACACGGCGTAGCCCACGGCCTGCCCCGTCTCGTCGTCCTCGGCGATCAGCGCGAACGCAGCGGGATGCTCTCCGAACAGCGCCTCGCGGAGCTGCTCCTCGGTCGCTCGGGCTTGGTCAACAGCCCGTTCGTACGCGGCAAGTTCGCGGATCATTTCGCGGATCTCGGCGACGTCGTTGACTGTGGCGGTTCGGATCACGACGGAGATCATCGGCCATCGCCCCCCAGCCGTGTCCATCCAATTCCGTGCCTGCTCAACGGCGCGAACCCGCCTGTGGAGGCGCTCTTGGTCGGACTGGGCAGGCGTCTGGCCACCGAGTCTTGGAAACCGTTGAGAGGGCGGCGAGGTAACCGGTCCAACTTTCCTGAGCCGGATCCGCCCACTGGGTGGCGGAGTCTCCGTGGACTCTGAATCCGGTCATGCCGTTGACGCTCCAAGCCACGGCGAAATACAGCCGGTGGACCGAGCGTCCGCGTTCGACGTCGAAGGCGGTCGGTCTCGCGCTCGCGGGCAGGGCCGATGCCCGGTTGGCCAGGGTCTTCGGGATGCCGGTCAGCCGCAGCACTGTGCTGCGACTGACCGACGCATTGCCCGAACCGGAGCCACCGGGTGGCCCGCGGCCCGCGCCGGCACCCGGCTCAGACGCCGGAGGAGACCTCAACCTTCTCGTTGGACCCCGTGTCCTTACCCTCGGCCGCCGCTTGCCCGCGGTTGCGCCGGACCGAGGAGAAGAAGGACCAGGCAATCAGGGCGACGCCTACGAGGCCCGTGATGACCTCGTGGATCTCGTATCGGATGGTGACGAGCAGGATCACGGCGAGGGCACCGATCGCGTAGTGCGCGCCGTGCTCCAGGTAGACGTAATCGTCGAGGGTTCCCTGGCGGACCAGGTAGACGGTGAGCGATCGGACGTACATCGCGCCGATGCCGAGGCCGAGTGCCATCAGCACGATGTCGTTGGTGATCGCGAAGGCGCCGATGACGCCGTCGAAGGAGAAGGACGCGTCCAGGACCTCCAGGTAGAGGAACATGAAGAACGCGGCCTTGCCGGCCATCACGACCGCCGGGACCTTCTTGCCGCTCCTCTTGGCCTCTTCCTCGGCCTCGTGCTCGCGCTCCTCCTCTTCCTCGAGCTTGTTCTCGAAGTAGCCGGAGAGACCGCCGACGATCAGGTAGGTGATCAAGCCTGCGATGCCGGCGATCAGGACGGTCTCCGTCTTGTCCACATGGATGCCGCCGTGCTGGTGGGCGCTGGTCGCGAAGGTCATCGCGGAGACGAGCAGCACGATGAGCGCGACGCAGACGGAGAGCATGTCGACCTTGCCGAGCTTGGCGAGCGGACGCTCCAGCCAACCGAGCCACTTGATGTCCCGGTCCTCGAAGATGAAGTCGAGGAAGATCATCAGCAGGAACATGCCACCGAAGGCGGCGATCGACGGGTGGGCGTCGGTCACCAACTGCTGGTACTTGTCCTTGTCGTCGAGCGCGAGTTGTACCGCTTCGATCGGGCCGATCTTGGCGCTGATGGCGACGATCACGACCGGGAAGACCAGGCGCATGCCGAAGACCGCGATCAGGACGCCGATGGTGAGGAAGATCTTCTGCCAGAAGGCACTCATCTTCCTCAGGATCCCGGCGTTGACCACGGCGTTGTCGAAGGACACCGAGATCTCGAGGATGGACAGGATCGCCACGATCCCGAATCCGGTCCACCCTCCGTAGAACACCGCCGCGACCAGGCCGAGCGCGGTGACCGCGAACGACCAGCCGAAAGTTTTCAGAAGCACTGGCTACCCCATCGTTGTGTACGGGGCTCCCCCGTGCCGTACCTGGCTTTACGAAACATTGACCCCGAACCTCGGAGTCTAGAACGATGCCTCGCAGCCCTGACAGCTATTTCGGGCCAACGGCGAACTTCCACTCGCCGTCGTGCCGGTAGACCTCGCCGCAGATCATCGCCGTCTCCGTGGAAGCGCCTTCGCTGCGGTCATGCGGGCGAGCTCCTGACCGTCGCCCTGGTTCACCACGCCGGCGAACGCGTTGCTGAACTGGCCGAAAGTCTGCTGTCGTTTCGTGGTCGTGTCGGGGCGCGCTTGGCCGGGGGATCGGTGGCATGGCTTGGGAAGGTCTCGTTCTCGGTGAGACTGCCTGGGCCCGTCTCATGTGGCGCCTAGGGTTGGGAGTGTTTTCCTTGGAGGGGGCACCGCTCAGGCCGTGTTTGAGCACGGAACCCGCCCCGTAACGGGGACGGTGGCCCAATGCGCGAAATCCGGTCGCCCCACTGCACCCGGACGGATACTGCAGGTCGCAGCCGGACCGGACGACCCCTGCGGGAACCTGATCCAGATTGCACGCGATGCACTGACGGCAGGGTGATACGGGCCTCAGGCGGGTGCCGTGCCGTTTCGGTGCGCGGTGAGCAGGAGGTACTCCCAGTCCATCGCCCCGTCCCGGAGCGCGCTGCCCGCCAGTTCGTCGAGGGCCTGATCCAGTGCGGCGGTCTTCTTCTGGTCGTCGGCGATGTTGCGGTAGACCGCGATCGTCGGTCCGTAGACGGACTTGAAGAACTCGCGAAATTCCGCGGGCTCGGCAAAGGCATCCACGCGGATGGTCTGTCGGTGGGCCTCGACCCCGCCGACTCGGCCGCCCAGCAGCGTACGGACGTGCTCCTCCCGGCCCCAAAGCGGCGGCGGTTGCGCCCCCGGCGGCGGAGGTGGCGCGTACTGCTTCATGACGCTGAACATCCGCCCGATGAATCCCTCCGGGGTCCAGTTCACCAGTCCGATCGTGCCGCCCGGTCGGCAGACCCGGAGTAGTTCGTCGGCGGTGTCCTGGTGGTGAGGGGCGAACATGACCCCGACACAGGACATGACCGTGTCGAACGAGCCGTCGGCGAAGGGCAGCGCCTCAGCGTCGGCCTCCTGCCAGCGCAGCTCGGCACCTCGCTCCGCGGCCTCCTGCCGCCCTACGTCCAGCAGCTCGGGCGTGAGGTCCGAGGCGATCACATCGCCGCCCGCGAGCGCAGCCGGAATGGCGGAGTTCCCCGACCCGGCAGCGATGTCGAGCACCCGGTCGCCGCGTTTCACCCCAACGGCTTCCACGAGGACGGGTCCGAGGGCAGAGATGAGCCGTGAGGCGACGACCGGGTAGTCGCCGAGCGCCCACATCATCCGGTGCTTCGCCTTCAGCGCACGGTCGGCCTCACGCGTGTCCGCCGAATCGGCCATGCATCCGCCTCCGTCTTCTGATGCTGCGTCACCGTCTTTCTAGCAGAGGAATCCGGCCGGCTGTGGTCACCGACATCGACGACATGCGGCTCGACATCTGAGAACGGTGTCGTACGTGAGCCGATGTTGCCTACGGAGCCGTGGATGATGCGGAGCCGATACGTGTCCTGGTACTGCTCCAGCTCGCCTACAAGTTCGACGCCGTGAGTGCGCAATCCGGCGATCGGCTTGTCATCGGCCGCGAGAGCGTCCACGGGCCCCTCGCTCGGCTGGAAGAGGAGCGGCCGCTTCCTTCTCTCCCGGCCCTCAGCGCTCCAGAGTTCCCGCGGTGAGCTGAGCTGACCGTGCTGGAGGTAGCGGAGCGGCCTTGGGCAACATCAGTACAGCCGTTGGCGCTGAGATTGGTCTCGGCGTCTGGTTGTGGATCTCCGCGTTCGGGTGAGGCTGGGCCTGGAGGCGCTTGCGAAGGTCGAGCTCCTCGGGGGGAGCGGGGACCCGGGCCGGCGGAGTCGGACGGGTTCGGGCCGCAGCGGTCGTCCGCCGCGGTGGCCTCGGCTTCGAGTCCGGCCGGACACTGCCGCGAAACCGCCCCCTCGGGCAGGCGGGAGCAGGGACACCGCCGTCCGACCGTACGATTCCCACCCTCTCTTACCGGACATGCCCGAGCATGAATGATCCAATGACCCAAAATCAGGATATGGCGCGATTTCCTGAATCCACGCACGACGAAGCGAGGAAGCATGGCCGACGACACCGATGACGCAAGACCACCCCAAGGCCTGAAGGCCAATGCGATCAGCTTCCTCGACGCACTGGTCATCGGACTCAATGCCACCTCCCCGGCATACTCGCTGGCGGCGGTCATCGGTCCGGTCGTGGCGCTCGTGGCGATCTACGCCCCCGGGGTGATGCTCGCCTCGTTCGTGCCCATGCTGCTGATCGCCTCCGCGTTCTACTACCTCAACAGGGTCGACCAGGACTGCGGCACGACGTTCTCGTGGGTCACCCGGGCGATGGGCCCCTGGGCCGGCTGGCTCGGCGGCTGGGCCATCGCGATGACCGGGGTGCTCGTCGTCGGCTCGCTGGCCGATGTCGCCGTGAGCTTCGCGCTGCTCGCCTTCGGCCTCGACAGCTGGGTCGACAACGAGGTCGTACGCCAGGTCCTCACGGTGTTGCTGATCCTTGTGATGACCGGCATGTGCGTCATCGGCACCGAGCTGTCGGCCCGGGTGCAGAACGTGCTGATCCTCCTTCAGGTCGTCTTCCTGCTCATCTTCGTGGTGGTGGCGCTCTACAAGGCCTATGCCGGAACGAGCGCATTCGACTCCATCGACCCAAAGTTCGACTGGATGAACCCCTTCGGGGCCGGAGGCGCATCATTGACGAGCGGTCTTCTGCTGGGGGTGTTCATCTACTGGGGATGGGAGTCCGCGGTCAACCTCAACGAGGAGACCGAGAACTCCGCGAGCGCGCCCGGTAAGGCAGCGGTCTGGTCGACGATCGTGCTGTTGGTGACCTATCTGTCGGTCGCTTTCGCCGTCGTGGCCTACGCCGGCACGACCTACCTGGCCGACAACGCCGACGAGGAGGAGTTCATCTTCGCTCTGCTCGCCGGCCAGGTGATGGGCGGCTGGGACTGGATTGTGTTGCTGGCGGTGTCCACCTCCGCCCTCGCCTCCACCCAGACCACGATCATCCCCGCCTCGCGCACCGCGCTGTCCATGGCCCGGCGCCACGCGCTCCCCGCCCACTTCGCCCGCATCCATCCCCGGTTCCGTACCCCGGATGTGAGCACCTGGTGGGTCGCGGGCATCTCCATCGCCTGGTACCTGGTGGTCCGCCAGATCAGTGAGAACGCGCTTTTCGACTCCCTCACCGCGCTGTCCCTGCTCATCGCTTTCTATTACGCGCTCACGGGGCTGGCCTGCGCGGTCTACTACCGCCGCCATCTCACGGAGAGCATCCACAATTTCTTCCTCATCGGCGCCGGCCCGCTGATCGGCGCCGGGCTGCTTGCGTGGCTGCTCGTGGAGTCCATCGGCGACATGGCCGACCCCGCGAACTCCTACAGCGGAGTCTCCTGGTTCGGTCTCGGCCCACCGCTGGTCATCGGCATCGCGATCTCCATCGTCGGCGTGGTGATCATGGTCGTGTGGCGACTGATGTCCCCGGCCTTCTGGGCGGAGCGCCCGAGTGTCGCCGACCCCGACCTCGTCCACGGCAAGGAGTCCTGAGATGTCCGTGATCCTCGGTTACGACCAGTCGCCGGGCGCGGCACGCGCGCTTCGCGTGGCGATCGAGGTGGCTGCCGCGTTCAACGAACGCCTCGTGCTGGTCTTCGGCGCCGCCGCCCCGGGCGGCACGGGAGAGGAGTACCGGGCGCACCACGAGGCGATCCGCCAGGCCGGCCGCACGAGCCTCGACCAGGCGGCCGCGGCCGTCGACGAGGCGGGCGTGCCGAGCACCGTCGAGATCATCGACGAGAAGCCGGCCCAGGCGCTGCTCGACGCCGCGTCCCGCCACGACGGGCGGGTGATCGTGGTCGGCAGCTGGGGCGAGAGCCCCATGCGCGGCGCGCTCCTCGGCTCCACCCCGCACAAGCTCCTCCATCTGTCGACCGTCCCGGTGCTCTGCGTCCCGACAGCGGAGGAGGGCCCTTGAGGTATACCCCTCCGTCGGGCCCCAGGTCGCGCTGCAGTGACCGGCAGTCATAGGTGCCGTACGGGGGAGTGCTCCGGACTACCGTCTTGCGGCCACGATGCCCCACGGAGGCTGACCGCACCGGTGACGGCCACCATGCCTCGCCTTGGTGTGGCGTTGCCTCGGTGTACGTCAGCGCTCCTCGCGCATCCTCCACGGAGATCCGTACTCGGTGAGCAGGTCGAGGAACGGCCGGGGCGGTAGTGCCTCAGGCCCGAGGACGCCGCTGGCACTCCACGTGCCTCGGGCGATCAGGTCGAGGGCGATCACCGGGTTGATGGCGGTCTGCCAGACCACGGCCTGAGAGTTGTACTCGCGCATCGACCATTCGTTGTCGACGACGTGGTACAGGTACACCTCGCGCGCGGCCCCGTCCTTCGTTCCCTTGACCCAGGTGCCCGCGCAGGTCTTGCCTTTCATACGGTTGCCCAACGTGGCCGGGTCGGGCAGGCATGCGGCAACCACGTCACGCGGAGAGACCTCGACCAGCCTGTTCACGCCGGGGACGGTCACCCTTTCCGTGGAGTCAAGCCCCAGCTCGTGGAGTGTCTTGAGCTTGGCGATGAAGTCCTCGCCGAGTCCGTACTTGAACGTCACCCGGTGTGCGTCCACCCAGCGGGGTACGAGCAACACCTCTTCGTGCTCGACGTTCACGCACTCCACTGGACCAATGCCTTCGGGGAAGTTGAAGGTCTCCGGCTCGCTGAATGGCGCGGTGGTGTACCACCCGCGGTCCTTCTCGTAGATCACCGGCGGGTTGAGGCACTCCTCGATGGTTGTCCAGATACTGAAGGAGGGTGCAAAGCCGTAGCCCTCGACGGTGAGGTTCGCGCCGTCGCGCACACCGATCTCCTCGATCTCGTCGAAGAGTTCATCGGCCGCATACCGCGCGAAGACGTCCGACAGCCCCGGCTCCACGCCCATGCCGACCAGGGCGAGATGGCCGGAGCGTGCCCAGGCTTCGGCTTGGGCGAACTGCTCGTCGCCGAGCTTTACTCCGCACTGCTCGTAGGGTGCGGTGGTGTGCGGCGTGGACAGTGACATCGCCATGTCCAGGTAGTGCGTGCCAGCCGTGAGCGCGGCGTTGAACAGGGGCATCACGAATCGCGGGTCGGTCGCGTTCAGGAGAACGTCGCAGCGCTCGTCGACGAGGACTTGGCGTACCGCGTCCTCGTGCGAGGCGTCCAAGCGGCGCGAGCT
Source organism: Streptomyces sp. NPDC048248 (assembly GCF_043201875.1). Lineage (NCBI taxonomy): Bacteria > Bacillati > Actinomycetota > Actinomycetes > Kitasatosporales > Streptomycetaceae > Streptomyces > Streptomyces sp. NPDC048248. The sequence continues at coordinate 215,191 of NZ_JBICZL010000001.1, read as the reverse complement.
GAACCGCCCTGGACGCTGCTTGTGCGCGGCGACTGCCGCCTCGGCACGCGTCAGGTCGTAGTCGGCAACGACCATGTGGCTCAGGAAGTCGCGGCGGGCCGCGATATGGGTGACGGCGGTTCCGACGCCGCCCGCACCAACGAGAAGTACGCGCATGTCACACACCATTCGTCGAGAGAGCCCTCGTAGGCGAGTGCTCTGGCGGCGCTCCGAGCAACGCGAGGTCGTGCATCTTTGTCAACGCCGATTGCACAAGTTTCGAGGAGGCACGGTGCCTGATTGCGTGAAGCGCCGGTAGGCGGTGGGTCAGGCAGGCCCGAACAGCGACGGCAACTGCCGCCACATGCAGCCCGTCGCCGCCACGAACAAGATCGCCGCCAGTACGCCACGATCACCCGCCCGCGCCCGGCCACCACCCTGCGGACACATCACCGCTATTGACGGAAATGCGGCTGTCGAAATCCGCAAAGCCCGTCAAGGGTGCCCGGCCTCCGTGGCTCCGCTGGCCGCCTGGTGCCGGCCGCTGCCTTGATTCCACTGGGCCCGCCCGCGGCGTGCCGTGGTTCACGATCCAGCCTGTGTAGGACGGCAGGCGGAGCACCGACGCATGCTCTGCCGGCTTCTGGCGCAGGAACTGGTGGCGCGCCGGTGCTGGTCCACCTCCGCCCCTGCTCACTGACCAGGACGTGGTGCGCCGCAGCCCATACTGCGGCTTGATCAAGGTGCGGCCTGGTTCTCCGTGGTTGCAGGGGGCGGGCTCGATGCACTTCTGCCCGTCTTGTCTGTGGTTCGCTGCTGTGACTCTGGACGATGCGTGCCCTGGCCGTCCTTGCGGTTCGCCTCTGCGGCTTGCATGTCGAGCTTCTTGTGTCTGGCCATCTCAGCTCCTTGTGGAGGGGAGGGGGTCTCCGGCCCTCGACCGCCTCGCTCCTACTGTTCGACGAATGCGGCCCGGTGCCACGGCTCAGCCTCCAGGCAAACAGCACGGCGTCTGATGCGCGTCTCGGTGAGGTCTGAACGGAGCAAGGGGCACCCTCTTGATCCCGCCATTGCAGGACGAGTGCATCCCGCAGGCGTGCGAGAACGTCGGACTGAGCGGGGAGGGCCGGGTGAAGACGGAAATGTTCATGTCTTCCACCGCGGAGTGTCGTCGGCTACCGACTCCTCAAGCCTGCGCCCGCCGAGCGCCTCGACGCGCTGATGAGCCTGCGGAGCAGGCAGGACCGGCCGGGGGAAGCGCGTCTGGCGCCTGACCGTCGATAGGCCGAGAAGGGAACAGGGCGCCGCGGAGTTGGGTCCCGGCCGGCGGTGGCGCGCTCCGGTTGGCGTGAGCTCGACTACTCCTGACGGGTGAGAGGCACGTGGGGGCGGGCTGGGGACACCGGTGATGGGCACATCACAGCTGTTGATCGTTCGCGTCCCATTCCAGCGTGAGGAGAGGTCATGGCAGGGAGCTACGTCGCCCAACTGCTGAACGCGGCTACCGGCCGGTGGGCGACTCACCTGGCCGTGTCGCAGGGCACCCAGCGGTTGACCTACCAGGACCTTGCTCAGGTCACCTCGCAGATGGTGTCCGCCCTGCGCGGCAGCGTGGAGCGGGAGGGGCCGGTTGCCATCTTGGCCGGGAACCGTCCTCTCACCCTGGCCGTGCACCTCGCCGGCCATGTGCTCGGCCGGCCGGTTGCACACCTGGCCAGGGACAGCGCGCGTCCGGGGCTGGAAGCGTTTCTGCGTGAACTTCGACCGACCGCGCTGGTCTTCGATCCCGCGGACGCCACCACTGCCAAGGACCTGGCCGCGGCAGTGCCCTGCGGGCGCCTGCTTTCTCTGGGACCCGATCCGGAGGCAACGGATCTGCTCGCCGAGACCACGGCACGCCGGCCCGGCGAGGCATTCGTGCCACAGAGCGCGCCCCGGCACGAGATCCGCACGCTGCTGTGCACCGGCGGGAGCACCGGGACGCCCAAGGGGGTGGTCCACACCCACCGGATGTACGAGGCGCTCCTCGAGGCGATGTCTGACGCGGACGGCGCAGGCGTGCGGCGCCTTTTGCATGGCGAGATGTCTCACCTGTCGTGGTACATCGGGATCCCCACTCTCATGGCGGGCGGCACCCTGTTCCTGCACGAGGGCTTTGACGCAGGCCGCCTCCTGAAAGCCATCAGCACCGATCGTCTCACTCACATCACCCTCACCCCTGCACAATTGGTCCGCGTTCTGGAGCACCCCGACCTCGCCGCGACGGATCTCTCCAGCCTGCGGTGCGTCCTCTACGGAACCGCTCCGACCCCACCACAGCGCCTCCGCGAAGCACTGCGGCGTTTCGGGCCCGTGCTCCAGGGCGTCTACGGGCTCACCGAGGCCGGCCTCATCACCAGCCTGCCGCCTGCCGACCATGTGGATGGGACGCCCGACGTCCTGTCCTCAGTGGGCCGGCCGGCGCCCGGCGCGAGCGTCGAGGTGCGCGACGCGCAAGGCCGCCTCCTCCCTCACGAGGAGACCGGCCACGTGTGGGTCACCGGACCGGGAATGATGAGCGGCTACCTCTCGCACGACGACACCGTGCCCCAAGTGGTCGAAGACGGCTGGCTGCACACCGGAGACCTGGGATGGCTGGATGAGCGGGGACGACTGTTCCTGGCGGATCGAGCGAAGGACATCATCCACCACACCCGCGGTACCCACATCTACCCCCGAGTCATCGAGGAAGCCCTCCTCCAGCACCCCCTCGTGCGGGAAGCCGCCGTGTTCGGCGTCCCGGACGCAGACACCGGCTGCGACCGTGTCCACGCCGTGCTCACCACCTACGAACCTTGCGACGCGCAAGCCAGCCTTCGCACCCACCTCTACGACGTGCTGCGGCAGGATCACCTCGTCCCCGACATCATCGAGGCCATCGACGAGCTGCCGCTCACCCGTGTGGGCAAAGTCGACAAGCAAGCCCTGCGGCGGCGCTACCTCCGTCAGCCTCAGAATCCGTAGGCAAGGAGGAGGCAGCCGGCGCAGGCGCGTGAGCTCCTTCGGAAAGGGGCAGCCACCCGAAGCGCGAGTGCTTCCTCCTCGGTGATGTCGAAGCCCCATGAAGCAGAGGTAGACGCGCCCCTTCCTCAGGGCATGCTGGACTCTCACCCGGACATGCAGGAAGCCCTTCACTGCTGCGGAGTGGCCTTTGCGCGAGCTGTACCACCGCCGACGAGATCGAGGCGTCAGTCAGCTTCCGGCCGGATGTATCGCCGCTTCTGGCAGGTGCAATGGAGATCCGCAGCATCCGGGACATCCTCTATGTCGGCACTCCGAAAGAGTCCGGTATTGCGTCGAGGGGCAGCAGGGCCAGCCTGCGGACGCCGAGACAGGCAGCGCAGACACCGCCGTGGTGACGGTTGTCGGTTGCTGCGGCCAGAGTGTGGCCCGGGCGTACGATCTTGTCGTGAGCTGTGCCCAGCTCCCGCAGAATCCGAAGCGATTGATCGGCAACCGGCACCGCCGGCGCACCCTTGGCCTGCCAGCGAGTGATCAGCAGTGGGAGCGCAGCCCCCAAGTCATACGTGAGCCGCAATGACCTGCACGATCGGCGTTGTTTCGCACGTGGTCCTACTTGAGCTCAGTCCTGCTCCACACACCGCGCGGCCCGTGGTGGGTTCACTTGGGTGTGTGGTCGGGGAAGGATCTGTCGCCGAACAGGACTCTGCTTGCCGCGGCCTGGCCGAAGGGTGTGCGTAGCAGGGTGAACGCCGCTGCTGCTGTGGCGGGCGTCCGTATGTGGGCCAGTCCTCGGCGCAGTGCGAGTCGTCCCCGGAAGTTGGTGCGGAGTGCGGCTCCGTCGTAGTGGGTCATCGCTTTTTCTGGTTTTGCGGTATGCAGCGCGTCGTTGAGGACTTCGGCTGCAAGTTCCGACTGCCGTAGGCAGGGGTCCAGGCCGCCGGCGGTGAGTGGGGAGACCGCGCCTGCCGCGTCCCCCACGAGAAGTCCGTCGGCGCAGCTGATGCGGCGCAGAAGGCCGCCGACGGGAATGGGGCCTGCGCGCCGTTCCACCCTTTCGGGCCGTTCGAGGCCGGTCAGACCAGGCGCTGAGGCGCTGAACCGCTCCGCCGCCCGGCGAAGGCCGTCTGGATAACGGTCGGCATAGCCGGCGACGCCGACATGTGCGTGTTTCCCGTCATTGACCACCCAGGCCAGGTAGCCGGGCGCGAGTGAGGGGTCGAGTACGCAGTGGAAGGTCGGTGGCTCGTCGCTTCCGGGTATTTCGAAGACCTCTTCGGCGCCGACGATCAGGTGGCGGTTACGGTCGAGAGCGAGGTCGCGGGCGACAGTTGAGCGGGCTCCGTCGGCGCCGACGACGAAGCGGGCCCGGACCACGGTCGACCTGTCGCGACCGGCCAGGTGGAAGGTGTTGCCCTGTCGGCCGGCATAGCGCGTGCCCAGTGCTATGCGTACGCCGGCGGCTGCCGCGGCGTCGGCCGACGCTTCGTAGAGAGGTGCCATGTCGCCCACCCGGTACTCGTCGCGGGGGCTGGTGAGGCTGACCGGTCGGCGCAGGTTGGGCGGGTAGAGGACCACGCGCCGGATCGGTGGTCCGAGGCAGTCGGGAGGCAGTGGGAAGTCGTCGAGTGTCTTGCGAACGAAGATTCCTGTGGTGCGGATCGCGCCGACAAGATTGGTTCGGCGCTCGACCAGGAGCACGTCGTGGCCTTGTCGGGCGAGGAGCATGGCGGTGTTCAAACCCGCCAATCCGGCCCCGACCACGAGCACGTCGGTACTGTCCGTGGCTCCGAGAGGGCGGGAGAGGTTGGCATTCGTCATCGTTTGCTCTGTTCCATGTGGAGTCCGTCATCGGTGCGCGGCAGGCGCGGCCGGCTGCGGGCAGCGCGGCGACCGCTCGGGCCTCGATGGAGGAGTGCGGACGTCGCCGGCGTCGTCGTACCCGGTTTTAGGGTGCCGGGTGCCGGGTGCCGGGTGCCGGGTGCCGGGTGCCGGGTGCCGGGCGCCGAGGGCCGGCTGCTGCGGCTGTGGTCACTACGGCGCGGAACCAGCCGGGGCTGATGCTCCGGATTCGTGCGCGGCTCTGTCCCTGTCCCTGTCCCTGTCCCCGGGGGTCTCAGGCTCCCAGCGCAGCAGGTCTCCGGGCTGGCAGTCGAGCACCTCGCAGAGCGCGGCGAGTGTGGTGAAGCGCACGGCCTTGGCGCGGCCGTTCTTGAGGACCGCCAGATTGGCGGGTGTGATTCCCACCCGGTCCGCCAGTTCGCCCACGGACATCTTCCGCTTGGCAAGCATCACGTCGATATCAACGATGATCGACATCAGATCACCTCGGCCAGCTCGGCCCCCAGACGCGACGCCTCGACGTCGCGCGCGAGGGCCTGCGCGAGGAGCACCCGCAGCACGAGCACGATGAGCGCGACCCCGAAGACCGCCAGGGCAACCCCGCCCAACAGGACCACAACGCCCGGGGCAACTGCCTCGCCCGGAGCCAGGGCCACTCCGAGAGTGAACACCAGGAGCGCGGCCGTCACGAACGCGCCGATCACGAGGTGGACGTAGCGGAATGCGGCGTGGGAGAACACCGTTCCCCGTCGCACCATCGTGACCAGCCGCCACACACAGACCAGCACTACCTGGACCGTCACGACGCCCAGGGCCATGATCACGAGCAGCGGAGTGCGGCGGTCCGCGAGGGCGCCCTCCTCAATGACTCCCGCCGGCATCGCCACCATCACTGCCTGGGCCAACACCGATCCGGCGAACAGCATCACCATCACGGCGCGCAGCGCAAGCACTGTCAGCTTTCCCATCGTCACTCCCCTTGGTCGAATAGCAATAGAAATCTATTGATTATCGATAGGTATGGCAAGTCCGGGCCGCCGGTGGGAGGGCTGCGCGCTTACGAGAAGCCCCTCGTACGGCAGAGGTGCGTAGAGGGCAGGCCGGCCATGTCGTCCAGCTGTTCGGGGAGGCTGCCGGTGCCCAAGCGGTGGGCACCGGTGCCATGCACACCGGGGTAAGGCAATCGGTTCAGCGCGATCACCGACCTCGCCGGCCGGGAGGAACCCGCCACGTCAATCGCGCACACGCTCTGCAGCGGCGCGTGTCCGCCAGGTCGCTGTCAGTGAGGCGGGGACCCTGTGGAGAGGCACGTCCACGTCTTCGGGGTTGAAGATCCGCCGCCGGCGCCTCGACGCCGGGGTTCTGGACAGCTCCGTCGGTTGTGCTTACTCGCCGAGGGCCCGCTTCGCCAAGTAGACCGTGTTGGCGGCTTCGCGCCCCTGCAAGGGGTTGTCGAAGGTGACGACCTCGGCCCTCACCTCGGTGAATACCTGCCGAAGCGTCGCAGTGAATTGCTCCTCCGGTGCTTCGTTAGACCAGAGCGCGAACACTCCGCCGGGAAGAAGCTGTTCACTCAACCGCCGCAGACCTTCGAGTTCGTAAAGATCGGCATGCGAGGGGTGCAAGAGGTGACTCGGCGAGTGGTCGATGTCGACGATGATCGCATCGAACCGTCGACCGGGGTCGGATGGGTAAAGCCCGCCGGGGGAGCGGAGCAGCGCGAAGAAGTCGCCATGCATCAACGTGCATCGGGGATCCGATGCCACCTCAGCGGGAATCAGCTCCTTCTGGTGCCACTCGATCACCTCGCTGAGGGCATCGATGACCACCAGGGAGCGCAGTCTCGCGTCCGCCAGCACCGCCTCGGCGGTGCAACCGAGGCCGAGCCCACCGACGAGCACATTGAGCGTGGGGCCGGTCAGCTCCGCGAGGGCCAGCCGCCCCAACTCCTCCTCGGCGAAGGTGAACAGGCTCGACATCAGGAACTCGTCGTTGAGCTTGATCTCGTAGACGTTCTTTTCGATACCCGGGTACCACCGTCGGCGCAGCGCAAGCTCACCCAACGGCGTCTGACGCCAGTCGAGTTCCTGGAATCGTTTACTCATTGAATCTCCCGCGTTGTGCCGCACCGAGCCTGGTGACCCGAATTCCGGCGGGTGGTGTCACGCCATCGCCCCTCGGCATCGGACACGGTGTGCTCATTCCGCCACTGAGCATTTCACTCTGTGCGGCGGAGGAGACCCCGTCTCTCGGGGGCGTTCCTCTTCCTGGAACGTAACGTCTGCGCGGCTTGGAGGTTCTCCCGGAGCATCGTCATCAGGTTCACCGGCCTTGCCGGCCGTGGGAGCGTGACACATGAATTCGAGTGCGGCGGGACTGGTGAGCCTGTGAGGTACCTCTGTGGGCGAGGCCACGGAGCAGGCGCAACGGGCGAGGGCAGGAAGAGTCCGCAGGGTCACGACGCGACCGGCCCCCCGGCCGATCAGCGGGCATCCGCTCAGCGCTTCAGCCGAAGCCGCCCCGCCGGTGCACGCCTGCGACTGGCCGATGCTTTTGCGCAGTTGAAAGTCGACGACGAATCGCGCACCTGATACGAGCGGGACACGTTCCGTCAGTTAATCGGCCTCCGTCTGCCAATCGACGTAGACCAAGACGGCTGCGCCACCCGCAAGGAAGTCCTTCAGACGGAGCCTGTGACCAAGCCCCGCCCAGGCAAGAGCGACAAGCTGACCAGCGGCACCTGGCGTTGGACCCGCCGGACCAGTTGCCTAGAGCATGTTGAGTGCTTGCATCGCATCGCGTTCGATCCGCGAGAGCTCGTGGAGGATGGAGCCGGCCTGCACAAGCTTCTTCGCGTCGCCGGATTCGCCTGCTGTCGCGACGAGTGCGGCCACCTGTGTCCAGAGGGCGGCGGCCTCGGTATAGAGGCTGTGGCCGGTGCGCAGGTGGCTGCTGTCGATCAGCTGGGCACACTCGGCGAGGAAGTCCCGGTAGAGATTGCGGAACAGGGCTCCGCCGGTGCCGGCCCTCTCCATGAGGGCGGCGGCCTGTGGCAGGTCCTCCCGCGGATCGTTGCTGCGCTGCAGCCACTTCGGCACTTGCTTGGCGGTCTTCTCGATGCCCCGGTGGCCCAGGTTCGCGATGGGCGGGTTCAGGAACGCGTTGGCGCAGGTCTTGATCGCGGGGATGATCCGGTCCCGCGGTGACGTCAGGCTGCTGGGCGCCGTGATGGTGAAGGAGCGGTGCTTGGCGGTCATGGGACCGCGTTCGGCCCTGGCCCTGGCCAGGCCGGTGAGACTGGTCGAGACGGCTCCGCCCTGTGGGGCGGTGTCCACCAAGTAGGCGTCCTGTTCGTCGTAGCCGTACATGGCCACGACGTGTCCGCCGAAGTGCACCCTGCTGCTGAAGTAGTCCAGGTGGTAGCTGTCGAGCTGAAGGCCGACCGGCCGACCGGCGTCGATGGGCGCCGCCACGTTCTGCCATGCCTTGCGCGGGGAGGTGGTTTCCCCGACCAGTAGCTCAAGCCCGAGTGCGGCGGCCAGATTCCTGGTGAGCTCGAACGGCTTGACCCGGCCTCCCAGGAAGGGGAAGCCCATGCTTTTGCTGTCCCAGTAGATGAAGGACAGCCCTTGTCCGAGCCCGAACAGCATGGGCTCGGACAAGTCGATCCCCTCATGCCGCAACAGCACGCCCAGTGCCGTCGTCTCACAGTGCTGCATACCGCGGACATCGATGTCCCTCACCATGGTCATGCCGCTCATTCTTCCTTCCTCTCGGACGACAACGCTGCAGATTGGGCGTGGCAGGCCACCGTCGCCCCGGCATGATCTTCCGGACAGGACTAGCCGATGCCTGGGACTCCGGGGCCTCGCAGGGGAACGCGGAGCGCTGCGAGAGGTACGCCAACGATGTGGACGTCGAGCGCAGTCTCGTTGCCGTCTGCTCGGGGGGCCGGCTCTGATCACGGCCCGACGGGGCAGCAGGGGAGAGCAGCCGGGTCCCCTTGGCGACAACTACCGACGGCGAGCAGTGCTCGGACAAATGATCAACGAAGGGCGTGGGCCTGGTTGGCAGACCGGAGGCCGACCGCCCAGCGGCTCGCCCCGACCTCATTCGTTCGCGATCTCAAGAAGCCTGAAGGACACAACGAGGCGCTGGGCACCGCCCCGCAAAGCGCTCATCGTTCGTCTCTGAGCTTCCTCGGACTCAGGGAAGCGTGGGGTCGCCCGGCTGCCGTCGATCCTCCTGGATCAGACAAAATTCGGGGGAGATCTCGGTGACGATGCGAAAGAGTTTGCTCCGACCGATGAGTCCTGCCAGCCGCGCAGGTCTTATCGGGGTCACTACCCATATCCATGCCGGCGGCCCTCGGCTGCGAGGCGACTGCGACCAGGAAGCCCAGCGAGGTGCTGCAATGTCAGCTGCGATCCCAGAACGACCGGCCGTGAAGGCGGGCCGCACACCGACGGTGGTGCGGCTGCTGGTACTGGCCACTTTCGTGGTGATCCTCAACGAGACCATCATGATCAACGCCATCCCGAGATTGATGCACTCGTTGCGCATCAGCGAGCAATCAGCGCAGTGGGTGTCCACCGTGTTCATGCTCACCATGGCCGTAGTGATTCCGATCACCGGTTGGTTCCTGCAGCGGGTCACCACGCGCCAGGCCTATGCGATAGCCATGGGCGTGTTCCTCGCGGGTACTGTCCTGTCAGCCGTGGCGCCCTCCTTCGAGGTGCTGCTGCTGGGCCGGGTCGTGCAGGCCGCAGGCACGGCCGTGATGATGCCCTTGCTGATGACGACGTTGATGATCGTGGTGCCTGATCACGACCGCGGCCGGGTGATGGGCAACGTCACCCTGGCGATATCCGTGGCCCCCGCGCTCGGACCTGCTGTGTCGGGGCTGATTCTGCAGGTCGGCTCCTGGCGACTGCTGTTCGTGGTCGTCGTGCCGATCGCGGCTTTGGTGACCTTCTTCGGGCTGCGCAAACTGGACAACATCAGCGACCCGCAGGTGAGCTCCATCGACTGGCTCAGCGTCGGCGTGGCGGCACTCGGGTTCGGCGGCTTGGTCTACGGCCTGAGCCTCTTCGGTGACAGTGATGGAAAGGTCGGGCTGGCGACAGGCATCGTGATCGCCGGGGGCGCGGCAATCGCGGTCTTCGTGATCCGTCAGCTCAAGCTGCAGCGCACCGGTGTGCCTCTGATGGACCTGCGCACCCTTGGGCACCGCACCTTCGGCCTGTCGCTGGCCCTCCTGTCCATCGGGTTCTTGGCGATGCTCGGGGCGATGATCCTGCTGCCGCTGTATCTGCAGAACCTGCGCGGGCTCAGCCCGCTGGAGACCGGCCTGCTGGTGATGCCGGGCGGTCTGGGCATGGGCCTGCTGGGACCGTCCATCGGAAAGATCTTTGATCGATTCGGTGGACGGTTGCTCGTGGTGCCCGGCTCGATCGGAATGGTGCTCGCCCTCGGGGGGTTCACCCAGGTCTCCACGACGATGCCGTACTGGCAGGTGCTGGGCCTGCACGCGCTGCTGATGGTGAGCTTGGCGGCGACGTTCACCCCGGTCTTCACGCTCGGCATGGGCGGGCTTCCCCCGCATCTGTACTCCCACGGCAGCTCGATGCTCGGGACGTTGCAGCAAGTCGCTGCAGCGTTCGGGACCGCGCTCGTGGTGACGGTGATGTCCGCGCGCACCACCCAGCTGGTCGCCGATGGCGTCGCTGCCATACCCGCACAGGTGAGCGGAATGAAGCTGGCCTTCGGCGTCACTGCCGCCCTCGCCCTGGTGACGATCGTCGTCGCGGCGAAGCTGCCCCCACGGATCGCGGGCGCCGACGCTCAAGATCACGACAGCGCCGACGGGGACACGACCGTCAGCGAACACCCCGACCAAGGGGAGCCCGCCACCGTCAGCCAGAACTGACCGGCACGCGTGGTCAGTCCGCGTCGCCGACCTTTTGGGCCTGAGCTGGGGTATTTCGGGCGGCGGATCTGCTGCGGCCCAGGGGCTCGCAGGCTGCGCCGGATGGCTGGAAGGCCGGGACTGCCGGTCATCCGGGCGGCCGATGGCGGGGCCCCGTGCCCAGCCGATGGTCGCCTGGGTGGCTTTGCCAGCCGGCGTCTTGATCAAGGCAGCGCGGTCAGTCGGGTCGCGCGACGAAACGGGTGAGTTCCTCGGCGGCGCCGCGCGGCAGGTCGGCGACGGACGCCTCCGGCAGAGTCGCGATCACGGCGCGCAGCCGCGCGGCGAGGTCCGGGAACACGGCCCAGGCCGAGGCCGGCGCTGCAACTGCTGCGAGCAGCAGGTCCCCCTCGTAGAAGTGGGCGTCCAGCAGCGGATCCTGAAGCAGCACGCGCACCGCGAGTGGAAGGACGTGGGGCAGGGCCACCCGCTGCGTGATGAGCACGCGCAGGTCCGCCGGGCGGAGCTCCCTCAGCGCCAGACACCGCAACTCATGCACCTTGTGCACCAAGTGAGTCGCGTCGACGGCCGGAGCCGCCCAGCGGGGCGGGTCCAGCTCATCGAGGGTGCGGTCAAGGTGCAGCAGTCGATTCATGAGTTCATTCTCGTGCCCGGGGTCGGCAGCGCCCGCTGCGGTCGGCCGCGCCCAACCTGCCAAGGGGGCACAGCAGACGAGCGAAGGCTGAGGTCCGCGGCGGTGAGCGGGGTGATGAGTTCGTGGAAGGCGTTGTGGAGATGCGGACGGTTCGGGGGCGGCGAGTACATGGGCGTTCAAGCCGCTCCCGGGCCGGCAACTGCCCGACTTCGGGCGGTGCCCTGCAGTCGCTTTGACTGCCCCTGCGGAGACGCTGTCTGTCTGTCGGACGGCGAGCGGGAATGAGCTCTACACCGCGAGGGCGGCAGGTTCCCCGAGACGGGCGGCCGCGGTGCGCCACGCGGCCGTCACGGCGGTGCGGGCCCGGGAGGTACACCCGCCATGGTTGCCGGCGAGCTCCAGCGGAGCTCCGACGTGAACGTGCAGGGTGGGTCGGCGCAGCGGTGCGGTGGCCAGGCCGGAGAGTTGCTTGGCGATGCTTCCCGAGGTGACTCGGCGTGAGCCGGCCTGTCCTACGGGGACGACGGGAGAGTTGGTGCGCTCGACCAGCCGGGACATGCCGCTGCGGAAGGTGCCGGGCGCCGCTTCGGCCGCGTCCTTGCGGCGGGGCAGGCCGCCTTCTGCGTAGATGAGGACCAGCTGTCCCTGCTCCAGGTGTCGTGCCGCGGTATCCAGCGCGGCGGCGGCACGCCGGTCGCCCCGGTGCACGGGGATATGCCCTTCGCGGGTGAGGACGCGGCCGAGCAGCGGAGTGCGCCACAGGCCGGCGGCCGCCATGATCAGCGGCTCGGCGCCGAGACGGTACAGGGCGGCCAACACGACCGCGGGGTCCGCCAAGGAGGTGTGGTTGGCGACGATCAGAGTCCCCGGCGCGAACTCCGCGCCAGGATCGGTGGTCACCGACAGGCGGCCGAAGGTCGGTACGAGCGTGTCGGCGATACGGCTGAGCATGAGGGTCTCCCGGCTGGACGATGGCGCTCTTCATCGTCGTCGGCAGACGTCGCCGTGGCATGAGTCGCCGTACTCAGCTTTCCGTCTCCGCGTGGTCGCACGGGTGCGGTCTCCCGGCGGGGCCGAGGCCGGCGCGGGGCCTCTCCGTGAAACCGAACATCCGCCTCGGGGAGCATCGGAACAGCGGTTATCGGTGAGAACGATCATGTTCGGCGGGCCGGGACAGGGTCTTCCTTGGCTTGTCGATTCAGGGTGTATTCGGCTGCACTGGCCGGCTCCAGTTCGGTGTCCAGATGCCGTTGTCGGGTCGGCCGGGATAGGCAGAGGTGAGATGGCGGCGCAGGGTGGCGAGGGAGGGGTGTGGGTTGTCGGTGCGCCAGATCAGTGAGTGGGGGTAGAGCGGAGTTGGGTCTTTGATGGGAATGCGGCGCAGGTCGTGGCCGACGGGCCAGACGAGTGGGGTCTGTTCGCTGACGAAGGTGGCCAGGGTCGTGGAGTTGGCGATGGTGTCGAGCAGGGGCTCGATTCCGAAGTCTGGCCCGACTGAGTCGATGAGGATGCCGAAGGTGGCCGCGAACTCGTCGTAGTAGGCGGCCCACTCGGTGCCGGGCAGGTTTCCGGGCATCCAGATCCGGCGGCCGGCGAGCTGGGCGGGAGTGAGAGCGGGGGCGTTCGCGAACTCGTGTCCCGGTCCGGTGAACAAGTGCAGCGGTCCGTCGAAGACGAGAGCGGCTTCCGTTCCGCGGGGGAGTTGCCGGCCCGGCATGGTCACGGCACGGAACGTCGCGTCGATGGTTCCGTCCCGGACGGCGGCCACGGCCGTGTCGGAGTCGAACAACGTCACGACGTCCAGCTCGGTCTCGGGGTGGGCCAGGTGGAAGCCGCGCAGCAGCCCCGCCAGGGAGAGTTGACGGCCGATCACGTCGACGCGCAACGCCCGGCTGCCTGGCCGCACCGAGGCGATGGCTCGCTCGGCGGCCTGGAGGAGCCCGCGGGCGTGGGGCAGGAAGGCCTGCCCGTCGATGGTGGGCCGTGCTCCGCGCGCGTCCCGGGTGAAGAGCTGGACGCCGAGCTCCTTTTCCAGTGCGGCAACGCGTTTGGACACCGCCTGCGGGGTGATCGCGAGGTCGGTGGCGGCCTCCTGAAACTGTCCCGCGTCCACGACGGCGACGAAGGTGCGCACGGCAGTGACGTCCATGCCGCTCATCCTAGGTGGACAACCAACCGTTGATTATTCCCGTCTTGATCGTTGTTTGATTCCAGCGTGACCTGGTGGCTTTCATGAGTGCAGTCAACCTGTGGTTGATCAACCGTCGTATCCGACGCTGTCACTCCACAGGCTCCGGCCCAAGCGCCCCTCGTGAGGAACCCCATGCCTGATCAAGACCGTCTCTACGTCCGCACTCCCGAGTTCGCGCGGGTTGCCGAGCGCATTGAGCACGTGACCACGCTGACGTCGCGGCTCAACGTACTGTCCTTCAGCGACAAGGCCACGCGTGCGGCCCTGTTGTCCGAGATCGTCGGCAAGCCGCTCCCCGGCTCAGTCACCGTCTATCCGCCCTTCTACACCGACCACGGGCTCCGCATCGACTTCGGCGAGCACGTCTTTGTCAATCAGGGCTGCACCTTCCTGGATCAAGGCGGCATCCGTCTCGGCGACGGTGTTCTGATCGGTCCGAAGACCAATCTCATTTCCTCGGATCATCCGCTCCCGGCGTCCGAGCGGAGCGAGTTCATCACGCGAGCGCCCATCACCATCGAGGTCGGCGCCTGGCTCGGTGCGGCGGTCACGGTTCTCCCCGGAGTCACGATCGGACGTGGTGCGGTGGTCGGTGCCGGGGCCGTCGTCACGAAGGACGTGCCTCCTGACACCCTGGTAACCGGAACGGCCGCGTTCGAACGCAAACGATGGAACGACTGAGCCAGGAGGCCGACAGCAGTCCTGACTCGTTCGGCCTTGGGGGACATCCGTACAGCCGTTGGCGCTGAGAACGATCAGGCCTCGGTTGGGGCGCGGGTGCTTACGCGGCGCTCAGATCATGTGAGCCCAGGGCCAGGTCACGGGCGTCCGGCCCCCCGGACCTTCAGCCATGGAGGTTGCGCAGGGACTTGCGATCGTCGTCGTGGAGTTCGCGGGCATGCTTGCGGGCTCTGGTCGAGGTGGCATTCGAGGACACCTTCCAGACCCTCCGTTGCCACCTGCTGACAGGCACTCACCGGCGGACGCCCAACTGGATGCACCGGTGCGAAGGCACCACAGGCTGCATTAATGCTTGCTCCCTGATCCCCCAGTCGGTCAGCAGGGCCGGAGAGTGGGCACTGGCGCCGAGATGAGTTGTCGTCGAAGCAACGACCACACTTCTGGGAGCCACCCAAGATCTGTCATTGCCGTAGTGACCGAAGGTGCGAACGGCGGATTGGCGCGCGTTCCGCCGACAGGGATGCGAGCGGCGGTTGACCGGTGTCCGGTCAACCGCCGAAGTCCGTCCGGGCCTGACGGCTCTGCTGTGGGCCGGCCCGGGCGATCAACCGGCCGAGAGCGGCGCCCAGAAGTCGAGACTCCACACATCGCCGTGACGCCGGGCGCTTGTCCTTGGGGACGACCGCTTGATTCGAGGAAACCCGGCTGCTCGGCGGCGACCTTCAATCTCAGTTCGCGGACCGTGCCGGGGTGGGAGTGTCGTCGGCCTTGACGTCGAAGTTGATCTGGGATCCATCAACGGAGGACACGGTGACCGACACTCCCAAGGTGCTGCCGTCGTCCGCGGTGAGCTTGCACCGGGTGGTGGCGCCTACCTTGCCGACGAGGTCCTCGGGGCACGTGATGTGTGGCGTCGGCTGGCCCGTTGTGGCGGCGAGCTTTTTGGCGACTGTGGTGGCCAGCTTGTCCGCGGACAGTTTGGGCGTGGGCTCCGCCCCCTGGGTCGACGCAGAGACCGAGCAGCCGACAAGCAGCACGCCAGCAGCCAGGGCTGAGGTGATCGAAGCTGCTGCGGACAAACGGTTTATGGGCATGGTGGACTCCGGTCCAGATGATCAAGGAAGGAAGGACGCCGGAAGCATACGGGCCCCCTGGTCCGTGGATGACAGGGCCCTCTGGCATGAGCACGGCGGGTAGTCCGGAGGGGGACGCGCTGGCAGTGAGCGCTTCGCCTTCGACAGCTCGGGGTAGGCCGCCGCATCGTGCCGGCAGGCGCCCAGCGAGACCGTTGGTGTCCTGTGCTGAGCGAAGGCAGCGATAGCGGGCTGACTGACCCGCCGTCTGCATCGGCTGCACAGCGGCGCAGTGCGGGGCGGGGCTGGGGCCGGTGGGTCGGATCGAGAGGTTGGCGTGGGTGCCGAGGCGGGTGGGCGTAGCTGACGGTCTCGGACGCGTCCAACGTGACCAAGCCCTATGAGGGGGCGGGGTTTTCAAGCGAACGGGTCGCCCGTCACCCCACCGAGGCGGCCAGCGCCGGATCGCTGTTGTCTGTGACGCACGCGTACAGCGTGTACGCCGAGTCCGTCTCCTCTCCCTTCCTGGAGGTCGCAGCTTCGGTGGCCTTGTTGCCTGATCGGGCTCTGACCTGTGGTGTTCGGGCGGTGGTTTCGGGTGTCGGTGGTCTGTCGGTGCTGTCCGCTCGGTGTCTGTGGTTCGTCGGCGGGGCCTTGGAGCCTGGTTGGTGAACCTGCCGGGTGCCCGTCCGGCAGGTAGGCAACAGGCAAGGAATCAGCGTGACTACCGACGTGACGATCATCGGTGCCGGACTCGGCGGCCTCACGCTCGCCCGCGTCCTGCACGTTCACGGTATCCCGCAACGGTCTACGAGGCGGAAGCCTCGCCAACGGCGCGCACGCAGGGCGGGATGCTCGACATCCATGACTACAACGGCCTGCTGGCTGTGCAGGCGGCCGGTCTGATGGACGAGTTCCGCGACATCGTCCTGGAGGGCCGTCAGGCGGTGCGGTGGCTGGACCAGGAGGGGAACGTCCTGCTCGAGGAACCTGACGACGGCACGGGGGGCGTCCTGAGGTACAGCGCGGTGAGCTGCGGCAGATGCTGCTCGACTCGCTCGCGGAGGGCACTGTCCGGTGGGGGCACAAGGTCAGCGATGTCCGTGGCCTCGGTGGGGGTCGTCATGAGGTGACCTTCGCCGACGGCAGTACCGGCGTCACGAGCCTGCTGGTCGGCGCGGACGGTGCGTGGTCGCGGGTCCGGCCGGTGCTTTCCGACGCCGCCCCTGCGTACGCCGGTGCTTCGTTCGTCGAGACTTGGCTGCCCGACGCCGACATCCGGCATCCTGTTTGCTGCGAAGACGGTCGGTGGAGGGTCGATGTTCGCGGCCTTTACGGGCAAGAGGCAGATCGGGGCTCAGCGGGAGAAGGGCGGAACCTCCACGTCTACGCGATGATCTCTGAGCCGCGGGATCGGTTCGACGGTATCGACTTCACCGATCGCGACGCGGCAACCAAGCGGATTGCCCGGGAGTTCAACGGATGGGCGCCGGACCTCACCGCGCTGATCAGTGACGGCGACACCACGCCGGTCCTGCGCCCGCTCTACTCCCTGCCGGTCGGGCACCGATGGGACCGGGTGCCGGGAGTGACCCTGGTCGGCGACGCCGCCCACCTCAACCCCCCGAACAGCGAAGGCGCCAACCTGGCCATGCTCGACGGCGCCGAACTCGGAGAGGCACTCGCCACGCACCCCGACCACGTCGAGACCGCCCTCGCTGAATTGAGCAGGCGATGTTCCTTCGCAGCGCCAAGCAGCTCGCGGCTGCCGAGGACCCCGACCACCCCACGCTCAATGACGTAGTCACATTGTTCGCCCAGGACGAGCAGACCTCATGAGTCACCGACCGAGGGCACCATGTTGGGCCGCCACTTACCGCAGCACAGAGCCGGCCATCACCCCGCAAGAAGGAGCAGAATGCCGCCGGCTGCCCGCCGTAACCGCTCGTAGCCAACTCAAGGAAATGGAGCGCCGGACAACATGACCCGCGCCGAACTGGCCGAAGAGCTCCACCGCCGCGCCGACGCCGACCAGCGAGCCCGCAATCAATGTATCGAGACGGGCGAAGCCGGGGGCCTCGCGCAGATCGACGCCGACAACACAGCCTGGATCAAGACGGTCATCGCCGAGCATGGCTGGCCCGGTACCGCCCTCGTCGGTGAACGGGCCGCCGACGAGGCCTGGCTCCTGGTCCAGCACGCCGATCGCGACCCTGCGTTTCAGAGCCACGCTCTGGAGCACTTGAAAACCGCCGTCGAAGCAGGTGACGCCCCAGCCCGGCATCTTGCATACCTCACCGACCGCGCCGTTGTCGGCGCCGGCAAGCTCCAGATGTACGGCACGCAGTACGCCGACGACGGCAACGGCCTGCGGCCCCAGCCCGTCCTCGAGCTCGACGGCCTGGACGAACGTCGCGCCGTCATGGGCCTGGACAGCGCGGCCGCGTACGACCAGCGCATGCGAAAGACGTACACAACCTGAAACAGCCGTTCAATGGTCTTGCGCTGCTTGTCGGTCCGAGGGGCGAAGCCGGGGGCCGGCCGCCGTCACGGCCGTGCCGCAGGCGGTGGCCGGCTTTTTCGGAGGGCTACCCCTTGGCCGGGTCGGCGCCCGGCCGCTTGACGATCCGGTCGCCGACCGCGATCGACTTCCAGAGCTGGCGGCTGATCCGGACCTTCACGGGTTCGCTGTCGGCAAGGCGTACTTCGACGAAGTGGTACATGTTCGCACCGTCGAGCATGCCTCGGGACTTGTCGATGACGACACCTTCCCAGGAGTCATCTCGTCCAACTTTGTGGGATTTGATCATGATGTTGAGTCTACGAGGATCAGCAGCCGGCTATGCAGAGCCTTGAGTCACATCCTGGCGATGACATATGTCATGAGATGGCCAGTCGGGCACGCCGCCCCGGTGGTTCAGCTGCAGGGGTCGCTCTGCCGCCGGTCATGAGCGTGCGGCGCAAGTCGGCGGAGCTGCGGACGGACACCCCTGTGCGCCACAGCTGCGCCGCGGGTGTCGGCACTGATCGGCGCATCTTCGACTTCTGCTGGACCAGGAACACCGTCAGGAGGAGCCGCCCGGCGGCCATCGTCGTGAACGTCCATGTGGGCCAGTCGTGTTCGCCTCCCACCGTCAGCGGGAGCATGATCATCAGTAGGCCGAGTGCCGACAGGACCATGCCCAGCGGGTCCAGGCGCCGGGCGGCGCGGTCGCGGGAAATGGGTCACCAAAACGGATTGGGAAATGCCGTGGCAACGGCCTTCGCCGTCTTCGCTCTCTTCCCCTGACTGGTGACGATGGCGCCCGGACCGGACACCCCGGTGCTACCGAACTGCATACGTGGTGGCCGGCTGCCAGGCGTACCACCGCATTCGGCGTTGCGGGCGGCTCGCTCGCCCGGGCGGTTGCAGCGACGGTCGGAGTGGGCGCACACGACCCCGCGCCTAACCCCGCGCGCAACATAGGCTGGCTTCGGACTGGCTGTCACTGCCGACGGCTACGGTGACCCGCATGAACGAGAGCAGTTACTGGACTTCCGCTGCGGACCGGATAGTGCGTGGTTCGATGGGCCTGTGCCACCTGACCGTCTTCGAGGCGCCCTTCAACATCGATGCGCGCAGCTATCCGCCTCAAGACCCGGCGCAGGCCCGCGCATTCGCCGAGTCGCTGGAGAGCATTGAGGCGGTGCTGGAGGACCTCGGGCCGTGTTCCGTGCAGAAACCACTGCCCTCGGCTGCGCGTGCCGATCTGGACGTGGTGCATGTCGCGGCGTGGCGCTCCCGCTCCCGCTTACGCGCGCACTTGGCGCGGTGGATGTGAAGCTCCGTGGAGGCGATCGCAGCTGCCCCGAAGTTGTCGATTGCTCGAGCGTCGTCCCGCACCTTCACCCACGCCGCGCAGTCCAGGCAATCGGGTTCCGGCGCAGGCTGTTCGCCGTACGGATCCGTCAACTGGCCCGGGGGCGTCTGAATCCCTCTCGGTTCCGTCATGCCTTGAATATCGGCTGCCACGGGGGACGTTGGTACTCCCATAGGCGGGACGGAACGGCCGCTTCGGCCCTATCGTCCTAAGTGGCCCAAACGTCCCGGGGAGGACTCTTGAACACTGCGCTTCGAGACGCTATGGCGAGTGCCGGTGTCGAACCACGGCAGTTAGCCCGTATCGTCGGGGTTGAGCACAAGACGTCGAACGATGGCTTAGCCACCCTGCCCGGGCCCCGCGTGAGGCTACGCAGGTGGAGGCGGGCCGCGCGCTAGGAGTGGACCCCGTGACTCTGTGGCCCAAGTCCCTTGCTGCTTCCCGCGTCAAGACCGGGCATGACCGGGAGATTCTGGCGGCGTACCCGTTCCGCAGCGCCGCCCCTACTTCGTTGTGGGCGTCCCTTATCGACGGAGCATCCCAGAACTTGGCCTTCGCGGGCTATACGAACTACTTCTTGTGGCAGCAGCATCCGCGGCTAGGCGCGCGACTGAAGGCGAAGGCTGAGGCAGGCGCTCGCATCCGGTTCCTCGTGGGCGACCCGGAGTCGGAGGTCACGCGCAAGCGGGAGGAGGTGGAGGGCGTCCCCCTCACCGTCGGAACGCGGATCCGGATCACGCTGGACGCCTTGGAGAAGATCGGCGAACCCCGGGGCATCGAAGCACGGTTCAGTGATCAACACATCTCGTTGTCCGTCTTCATGTTCGACGATCAGATGCTGGTCACGCCGCATATCGCTTCGCTCCTAGGCGACGAGTCCCCCATGCTTCACCTTCGCCGGCTGGAGGATGACGGCCTGTACGACCGGTTCGCCAGCCACGTAGCGGTGCTGTGGGAAGGCGGCCAGCCGGTCGAACCGTAGCCGGAACGCAAAAAGCGCCCGCCGGATGTCTCCGACGGGGCTCTCTTGTTCGCGGCTACCGGCCGTGGCCCTCGACCCAGTATTGCTCCCTTGCCGTCAGCAACCCGGAAAGAGTGTCGTCGTCGGCGCGGGCCAGATCTCCGAGAGCCTCGTTCTCCCCGGCGCGGGATGCGAGCCACATACGAAAACCAGTCACCTCGGCGGTTCTTTCAGCGGCGGCGCCGCCTCCTGGAGCGAGTTCCTCGGCTGAGAGCAGCGGGATCCCGGATCGCAGCTGCAGCATGCCGGGAAGATCGAGACGGCGGCTGCGCTGGGCCACAGGCTTCTCCGCGATCGCGAGGGTCCCTGTCACCGTGCACCTTCCGCCCTGCAAGGACACCAGACGGCCCCGGCGGATCAGTGCGAGGAGTCCCTCGAGGTCGAAGTCGATCGTGATCGCCAGATCCAGGGTGCCAACCTTGGCCCCGTCGAGAATCAGGTCGAGGCAGGGACGGTGGGTAGAGGTGACGTGGTGGCTGGCCAGAGCGACGAGTTCCTCGCTCTCCGGGGCATCGCGCGTGCGGCGAGCGGCATCCCTGAGGGAGGAGTGCTTGCGCCAGCCGGCGCCCGCCAGGTCGATCAGGTCCATGGCGAGGAACCCGTCGACGACGGTGGCGACTTCACGCTCGACGGCCTGACCTGCGGAACCTGCCATGCCCCGCGTGCCGCGGGACAGCGTCTCCGCGACGCCGCGCTCATGGAGACAGCTCGCGAGGGTCTCGGCGGTGTTCTCGCCTTCCTCGCCGAACAGGAGGGCACGTACGGTCGTGGGCTCGGCGGGTAGCGTCGTACTCATCGCTCGTCCTCCTCCCGGATGTTCTGCTCGCCGGGGTCGGGATGTGGATCCAGCCGTACCGTGTGGTCCGGTCCGTCGGGACCCTGGCGCCTGCTCACACTTTCGCGGCCGGGACCGCTGCGCAGTACGGCGTGCACATGCCGGCGCACCCAGCGCGGGCCTCGATGGCGTACGCCGACGACGGCAGCGGTCGTGACCATTGCAGTGCCCAGCAGCACAAGCACAATCGGCAGGGCACCGGATCCCTCCTCACCTGCGGGTGCTGGGCTCTCGTTGTCCGGCCCAGGCGTATCTGAGCCGGGCGTACCGGCGCCGGGAGTACCCGGGCCGCGTGTACCGGGGCCGGGCGCACCCGGACCGGCCGTTTCGGGACCGCTGGTGCCAGGACCGGGTGTACCCGGGCCACCGGTCTCTGGTGGTGAGAGTGGCGAGCCCGGCGGTGTGGTGGTGGGCGGGTACGTGTCGGGCTTTGGAGATGGGTTGCAGCCCTCGCACGAGGGGCAGTTGCGGCAGTATTCCTCGCCTGGCTCGGGCGGCGAGGTGGCGTTGGGCTGACCAACAGCACGTGAGCCCGCGACCTCCTCCGTCTGCCCGGACGCGCTGAAGCTGCGGCCGAAGCCCGGCTGGGGGAGAACAGCGAAGACCACGGAGACCAGAGCGCCTATGAGCACCACGGTCACCCATCGATCGACGTGCCGCCGCTTCTGCGGCCCGTCCCTGTCCCCGTGCCGAAGAGCCACCTACGCGAGGCCGTGACGCCGCTGGGCGATCCGGGTACCACAAGCCGGGTGGCGGAAGAATCCCGTCATCACACGTCTCCCTTCATACCCTCGCGAATGCCACGTCGTGGCGTTACGCAGTGCCAGTTTCCCTCCCCATGGCCGAGGCCGCACCCCCACTGCCCGTCGTCACCCGTCTGGTGGCCGGTGGCTTGCTCCGACGGTTGATCTGCGCGGCAGCCGGCCGCGGCACGGTTCAGCTGGCGGTACAGGTTGTGTGCCCTGGCTTCGGGCCGAGGTAGCGCTGTGCCTGGGCGACCAGGAGACGATTCCAGTCGCGTAACGTCTTGATCCGCATGAGGACGAACGGGGAGATTCCGCACCACGTCGTCGGTGCGCATGGGTCGACCTTTCCCACCGGCTCTGCACGGCGGCGCCAGAGCCCTGGGGCTACCCAGCTCACTTCCCCCTTGTTGTCCTGTGGTGCTACCTCATCAGCAGCCCGGGAACACCGCCGTCGGGGTTTCGAAGGCCTCCGCTCGGACCCAGGCAGGTCGACGATCACTGGCTCATCTTGTACTCGTAAGCCACCTCGTGTGCCAGGCCGTTCTGTGTCCAGACCTCGGGACGAGTGAGCACGGAGTGCCCGAACCACACCGGCAACTTCAAGTCGAGCACACGGTAGGAGGGGAAGTCGCCTGTCGCAGAGATACGTCCGGTGCGTGACCAGACGTGGTCGAGTAGCACGACCAGGTCGAAGCGGGCACGCAGCGAGACAATACTGCGCACGTTCTGGGCGATGACCTCCCATTCCATTTTGGTGCGTTCGTGCGGCGGTGTGGCGATCAAGACGAGTAGGCCGATGTAGAGCTTGTGTCTGGCTGCTGCGCGGAGGGCGACGTTCCCACCGTGACTGTGGGCGAACAGCTTGGAAAACCCGGTTGCGCATCCATGGGAAGCCGCCCATTTGGCCAGTTCGCGTGCGCCATGAATGCGGTCCTCGCCACTGAACCTTGCGGGCCAGCGGAAGTAGCTGTCGCGGGAGTAGAGGTCATTGCCGATGGGGTCGAAAGTTCCGTCGGATGGCTCCTTTCCGCCGGGCTCTTCTTGAAGGTATTTGAAGAGCGGTTCCCCTGGGCGCCACCATGAGGGGCGCACGAACCGCGTCCATGTGCCGGGGACGATGACGGACGTGTGAGCGGGGCCCGAGCTCGTTTCCTCTTCAGGCCCCTGTGTGTCGGCGGTGGCTGCCCCTCTGAGCTCGGTGAGAGTCGGGTGGCCAGGAGCGACATTGACCAGCGCATCCACCGCGATTTGTTGGACCGTGTCGTTCGTGGAGGAGGAGCCTTCGGCGAGGGCCTCGACTGTCGGCCAGGAGAGCGCTGTGCGGAGGCTGGCGAGCGAAGCGGCTGCGGTAACGCGCACGATCTGATGATGGCTGAACTGGCAGACGTACAGCAGAGTGGCCGCCCACCCGGGGTCACTTTCGCCATGGCTGATCACGTGATAAAGACGCGGTGCCAGGTGCCGCTCCAGGCCGTCGAACTCCCGCCACCATCGTTGGGGCGGTGTGGCATTTCTCCTGACGTAGCTCTCGATCGGTTGCGACCATCCAGGGATTTCAGGCCAGAGAATCGTCTCCAATTCCCCCTGGATTTGACTGACGTGAATACCCACATAATTGGATGGGAGTGGGGTGGTTAGCGCCTGAACCTTGGGTACGTTCAGGTCGCGGGCGACGTCGTCGTCCAGCAAATCCACGCGACCGGCCAGTTGCAAGCCCAAGCCCACAACCTGGGCGGCCCGTGACCAGGCAGCGGTTTCGTCGTCTTCCTCAAAGGCTTGGTGCCCGGGTTTGGGAGTCTCGATCACCGGATCCAACATGGCCAATCCCCTGTTCAGGTGGGGGCAACGAGAAAGTTTTAGATCACATCAAGCCTCTCGCTGAGCCCGGCCGACTCGCGCAAACGGCATCCCATCTCACCCCATCGGCAGTGCTCGCCTTGGCGCCACGCCGAATCTGTTCTGGGCCGGGGGCACGGGGGGACACTGGGGACGCGCACCAGTGCCTGCCCGAGCCGTTCCGCGGTGACCGGCCCGCGTTCAGGTATTTCGGCCTCCGGCCAGACATGCAAGGCCGTGGCTTTGCCACCGCCCGATGCCCTGCAACACGTGGCCCTTGGCCTCGTCCTTGCCGAAGGTGTCGGCCTCCGGTCAGGTTCATGCCGCTCGGCCCGCTGTGCGGCCAGCGCACGCAACGGCTGACCTGGCTCTCGGCCGAGGGAGAAACCTGGACCTTCCGCGTTCCACGCACTGATCGATCGGTGCCCGGTCTCGGGCACCGCAGAGCTATGACGACGCACCCCCCTTGATACAGAGAAGGCTGCTCGACGGACGAGACGACAACGCGCAGCCCGGAAACGGCCCAAAGAAGGCCCCCGCTGCCGCGGCCCCCTGGCTCTCAGGGTGTCGAGGTGGGCGGGGCTGAATTGCGTGGCGGCATCGGAGGCGATGGCCTCGAAGAGGTGAGCCGCCTGGGCCATCCGTCCGGGGCGGCCGGACCGCCCCAGCGCCCTGACCTGTTCCGCGAAGCGGGAGCGGGCGAGCAGGCCGGGCCGGGTGTGCGCCGTGCCGCACGCCGGGTTACGGAACAAGGTGAGATCAGTCGTGGTGCCGAAGGCGCGTTGCAGGGGGGCTCGGGGAGACGGGTGGCAGGCAAGAGTGACGGCGAGAAGCCGGTAGACGGCGGTGAGGTCCAGGTGTTCCGGACCGTCCGGCACGCCTTCGGACACCAGTCGTAGCAAGGCGGCAGTGAAGCCGGTGTGCGCGTGGCTCTCCGGGGTGAGTGCCTTCTTCGTGCGGCCCGCGGCGGTCAGCAGGTGGATGTCGGATGCTCCGGCTGCATCCAGCGCCCGGCCGGCGAAGCAGCAGTCGAGGATGCCGAGCTTGTGCGGAGCTCCTCGTCCTCGTTCAGCCACTGGGCAATCGAACGGGCCAGGCCGTCAGCGTCCGCTGGGTCGCCTACGCCAGACGGGGCCGGGCCGAGCACCTCGCCGCCCACGCTGAGGGTGAGGCCAACAAGCGGGAGAGGAAGGGGAATGGGTGCGGCGCCACCCGAGGGACTGCTCCGACTGCGCATGTCACATCTAGGGGCGCTGCCTCGTCCAAGACGGCGGACAACCATCTGTCTTTCCCGCGAAGAAGAAGGAGACTTTCGTGTTCGCCACCTACCTCGTGGTCACCCTGCTCACCTCGGCCGTCAACGGTCTGGCTGCCATCGCCAACCTCATCGGCCACGAGTACCCGAAGAGTCAGGCGGACAAGTTGCGCGTGCCCCGCTCCTGGATGCGCCCGCTGGGCACGCTGTTGGCGGCGGGCGCGCTGGGGCTGCTGGCCGGATTCGCCGTGCCGGTCCTCGGCACGCTCGCTGCCGCCGGTCTCGTGCTGTATTTCCTCGGTGCGTTCGGCGCCCATCTGCGGGTCGGTGACTACCAGTTGGGCCCCTGGGCCGTGTTCTTCTGTCTGCCGGTGGCCGCCCTGACCGTGAACCTGGCCTACCACGGCTCCTGGTGACCCGGTGGTGAATCGGGCGCGTCCCTCAGGAGGAGCTACACCTGAGGGAAACAAGTGCCGGTCGGAATACCCCCCGTCAGTAGGTCTGGGAATGCGGTCAGGAGGCCGCTCGGACCCAGACCGGACGAGGACGGCAACGTCGTCGCGCTGGCTGAGTGGCTGCACAGCGAGTGCCAGGTAGAGATCGACTCCTCATGGCTGTCAGTGCTGCTGTCGCGGGACCGCTTCCTGCCGACCGGCTTCACCTGGGCCCGAACCGCATTACGCGCCGTGGTCAAGCGTGAGGACGCCAAGAGCCGGCAGGTCAACTCCTGGGCGCCTGCAGTGCTGGCGCCGACCGCAACCCACGTACTCAGAACCGCTCAGCCCAACAACCGGTTCCTGACCGCGGCAAGGACTTCCGTGCGGCTGCACGGGCCGTTGTCGGCTGCGATGAGGTGGTCGCCGATGCGCAGTGAGAAGGTGATCAGGCAGCGGGCCTCGACATCGCCGTCGTCGGGACAGAAGGCTCGGTAGAGCTCGCGCAGGTAGTCCATGCGCCGGTTGTCGGCCCTGCGGAGGAAAGGCACGACGCCTTCGTCGCGTCGGGCCCAGTCGCGGATCGCGAGCTCGACCCCGGCGCTGGCCACGGGTGTCTCGCTCGTCTCCACGAAGTCGAAGAGACGCCCGAGCCGCTCGCGGGCGTCGCCCCCGTCGCGCTCGATCCGCTGGATGACATCCTCGGCGACCCCGCGCTCCCAGGTTTCGAGCATCTCCTCCAGCAAGGCGGCGCGGTTGCGGAAGTAGCCGTAGAAACCGCCCTTGCTGACGCCGAGTGCCTGGGCGAGGACCTCGACCCGGACAGCCTCGGGGCCGCCGGCGGCAAGCGCGCGCAGCCCTTCTTCGATCCACTTGTCCCGCGGCGTACGGATCGCGCCCATGCCGTGTCTCCCTTCACATGTCCCCGCCAAGTATACGCAGCCGTATAGATGGGTCTATGCTCGATCTATACGTCACCGTATAGACAGGGGTCTGCCTTGAGTGATCTGCGCCTTCCCTCAACCGACCACGCCTCCCGCCCCTGGCGGATCCACGAGATCGCCGGCGACTTCCGGCTCGAGGATCTGTGGGCGCTGCCGACGCCGGGCGGCCCGGACGACCTGCACCACCTGGTTCAACAGATGGCGGACGGCAAGGACGGTCCGGACGGCGGCAACCCCGTGGGCCGCTTCCTTTTCGCGGTGCGCTGGAAGCTCGGCGCACTGCTCGGCTGGGACAAGGCGGACGCGGGCGTCGGCGGCCGGGTGGCGACGCTGCGGGACCGGCTGCCGGACGACCTGCGCGAGGGGCCGCGCGGGCCCGACCTCAGCGGGGCGCCCTTCACATCGGTCTTCCAGACACACGATGAGTGGGCCGCCGAGTACGCCAACAAGACCATGCACGGGGTGATGCACATCGGCTGGGTCTCCGACGGCAATGGCGGCTACCGCGGCCAGATGGCCGTCCTGGTGAAGCCCAACGGCCGCCTCGGCTCCCTGTACATGCTCGGCATCAAACCTTTCCGGTACCTGGGGGTGTACCCGGCCCTTATGCGATCGATCGGCCGGGAGTGGCAAGAGAACACGGCGCGCCGAACGGCACGCTGACGCCTCCCATCCCCGTAACCCAGATTCCGCCCAGGTCCCCGCTACACCACCGGCGGGGCCTTGGGCGCAGCAGGAAGGATCGTGGTGGAGCTTGGTCTATCCGCCAGCCCGCGGCCCATTCTCGAAGTCTCCTTGAATGATGCCGCACACAACCGCTGTGTCACGTGTAGTTGACGATCAATCAGCTGCGAGTGGGATTCTCCGCGCAGCCGATGCGCGAAGGGAGGCCGGGATCGCTATAGGCGCAGAGGAGGCACAAGTCACCCGGCCGGGAACGGCGAGGGTGTGGAGACCGATCCGAAGCGCGGGGGCCCGCAAGGTGGAGCCGATGGGGCCGTAGGTGCGGGAGTCGGCCTCCATCGGCGATCACCAGCTCCTTCGCGTCCCGGCCGCGCCGCGGTCTGGGCGCGGCCAGGACGCGCGGGGTGGCGGTGAGGTTGAAGCGGAAGTCGACGGGATGCGGGCCTTCCCGGCCCCAACAGCCCCAAGCGATCCGTTCACATTCCCGTCACGGTGACCGTTCGTCGAACGCATCGGTGCACTCCGCAGAGACCCAGAGGCGACTTCACGTCACCACAGGGATTGTATGAGCACGGACAACCGGATAGGACTGTCCGCGTGACTGATCAACGCAGCTCCGCCCGTACCGTCATCGCGCTCTCCCTGGCCGTGATCGCCTGTTGTGCGCTCACTCTCACCATCATGCTGCTGGCGGGGAGTCCCGCCGTGCAGCCGCAGCGGGTCCTGGATCAGGACGCGCTGGCGCGGGCCGTGCTCAACGACGTCAAATCCGCGGACGACTTCGCCAAGCCCCCGACCATCGACGATGTCAGCTGCCCCGCTTCCGTCCCCGTCGAGGCGGGCCGGGAGTTCGAGTGCAACGTCGTCGGCGTCGGCGACGGCAACAGCAGCGGCCATGCCTGGGTCAAGGTGAAGATCAAGGACGATCAGGGCGACCTGTCACTGGGCTGAGGAACGGCAGAGGGAGCGGGACCGCAGCCGTGGCATCGGGGCCGTCCCGGCCCCTGCTGGCCACAGTAATGGATCGCTTATAGCCCCGGGCCGTGGGCAAGACCGTCGAACGCCCCGAACTCCCAAGGCCATCGGCAAGCGGAAGACCTTGGTGAAGCCGGTCGACCTCAAGGCGGAGCAACGTGCCCTCGATAACGGGGAGTTCCCCGGTGTAGTCGATCCATGCTGAGCGCGTCGTCAGGGGAGGATGAATACGGTCCCAGGCCATCGAGCGAGCGGTGCCATAGCGGTCGGTGACCGGCGTCGTCGCAGCATCGGGATCGCCCCAGGTGTCGGGTTGGCGAAGCGGCACTCCCTGCCGTGCTTGAGCGGGCGCCCGCCCTGTGGCAGTGAGAACCACTGGACCGGGTCCGGCTTGCGCATCCCGCGGTCCGTGCACATCCGCCCCAAATCTCGACGCGCATCGATGCCAGGGGCCGCCCCCGGCTGCGGCGCCTCGCGGTGCGTCTGCCGGGTGGCCGATCGGCGGCCCACCCCGCGCATGTGGGTACGAGGCAGGCTTCGACTCGGTAAGCCGGACCATACGGGATTGTCGGCCCGCTCCGGGTTACGGCGTGAGGGGCCGCTGTGGGGAGCGGAGTACGAGAAGTGTGATCTCGCTGGGGGCGAAAACGCGGAACGGCGGGCCCCAGAAACCGGTGCCGCGGCTGGTGTAGAGGAGGGTGCGGGTGCCGTGGCGGCTGAGGCCGGCGAGGGCGGGCTGGTCGATGCGAACGAGGTGGTGGAAGGGCCAGATCTGGCCGCCGTGGGTGTGGCCGGAGAGTTGGAGGTCGATGCCGTCAGCTGCGGCTTGGTCGACGAACTTGGGCTGGTGAGCCAAGAGGAGGACCGGCAGGTCTGGGTCGGCGCCGTCCAGGGCTCCGGCGAGGTGGGCGCGGTGGCCGGGCAAGCCCGAGGACTCGGCGGTGACGTCGTCCACGCCGGCGACCACCAAGGTGTCGCCGCCGCGTTCGAGCAGCAGATGACGGTTGCGCAGCGGCTCCCAACCGAGCTCGTCCATCAGGTCGACCCAGCCCTGGGCCTCGCTGTAGTACTCGTGGTTTCCGGTTACGTACACCCGGGCCCGGGTGGCTTGCACGGTGGCGAGCGGAGCGGCCTGGGCGCGGCGGCGTTCGGCCGTGCCGTCGGCGATGTCGCCGGTGTGGCAGACCAGATCGGCCTCCAGGGTGTTGACCGTCGCGCAGACTCGCGCCGACCAGCGGGCACGGTCGAGCGGGCCGTAGTGGGTGTCGGTGATGAGGGCGACGCGGGTGCCGTCCAATCCCACTCCCAGGCGCGGGAGTTGTACGTCGAGTTGGCGCACCCGTGGCACCCGGCGGGCCTCGGCGTACCCCCAGGCGAGCAGCACGGCGACTACGCCGAGGACCGCCCAGGTGACGATCCGGGCCCGGTTCTGTCCGTCGCCAGCGCCGGCCACGGTCAGGACGAGGCGCAGTAGGACGCCGAGCAGGACGGACCAGGTGAACAGCACCCAGCCGGCCCCGAGGAGGGTGTCCCCGACGATCGCCGCCCAGTCCTGCTGCCGACGGCCGTGGCCGCGCATCATCGCGAGCGGCATGGTGATCAGACCGAGGACGAACAGGGCGGTGCCGCCCAGCGTCACGGGGAGCGGCCAGTGCTGGCCTGCGTGCAGCAGCACCCAGCAAGGCACGGTCCACAGCAGGACGGGGGCGATCATAGGGATGTAGCGCATCAGGCGGCGCAGTCGGCTCTGCTGGGTCGCATGCGCTGACTCGTCCGCGGATCGGGCTTCGCTGGTGTCGGTCACGCTTCCCCTCCTCAAGTAGCCGGACTGTCGACGCGCGCAATGTATCCCGTTGCCCCAGAGGAGCGCCTTGCCGGTCATTGATCGAGACAGTTGAGTCTCCGCCGCCTCCTGGACATCGGCACGGGGGCCGGCCTCGTAGCCGAGGCGCAACAGGGACGGCCGCGCCGATCTGTAGGTGGGCGCGGGCGGCGAGAACAGCGACCACGGCGCCGTGTGGGTCCTGCGCGGCTTCGCTGGAGGCGTCACGGGCGCCGGCGCGGGTGAGCTTCGGTGCCTCGTCCGTCGGCATCGGGAACTTTTTGGGGGACGACTCCATGTTCAGGGACGCCATGTCGGGCTCCTGAGCATGTAGACAGACAGCCGGAAGGGGCGGCGCGGAAGGATTCCGGCGCCGCCCCTTCCGTTGTGCGAGCGTCACATGCTCCAGAAACGGGATCGGCTGTCCTCGATTGACGCTGACGGTACGCGCCGTACGTCTCGCACGTTTCGCACGTACTGCATCGAAGGATGTAGTGGGATGTCGTCGCTGCGGACGAAGAATCCGGCCCCGAGCGCCCCGACCATGGTGGGAAAGCGAGCACCACGGGGGGAGTTGGGGTGGCCGAGGTATTGGGGACGCAGTCGGTCGTGGCGGCGGAGGGGGCCACCGGGAGCGCAGGCGGCGGGGCGCGGGCGCGCCTGCCGTTGCTGGATGTGTTGCGTGGGGTGGCGATTCTCGGGACGTTGATGAGCAACGTCTGGATCTTCGCCGGGCCGGGCGCCGAGTGGGGCGTCCTCAGCGGGAACGCCGGAACCTCGGCGGTGGCTGACTTGTCATCCCTGGCCGGGGTGGCGGAGACGATCTTCCGGTCCCTGGCGAACGGCAAGTTTCTGTCGATGCTGACGATCCTCTTCGGGGTCGGGCTGGCCATCCAGTTCGGGTCGGCCGCCAAGCGCGGGCAGCCGTGGCCGGGCCGATACAAGTGGCGGGCGCTGTTCCTCTTCGCCGAGGGGACCGTGCACTTCGTACTCGTCTTTGCCTGGGACGTGCTGATGGGGTACGCGGTGGTCGCGTTGCTGGTGGCCTGGCTGCTCACGCGTTCCGCGCGGGCCCAGCGCGTCACGTGGATCGTCATGGGCGGACTCCACCTGGTGGCGATGACGCTGCTCGCGGCTGCCATGCTGCTCACATCGGGCGGCGACACGGACGGCGCCCCCGACACCGATGCTGTGACGCTGTACGCCGAGGGCGGTTACGCGGAGCAGGTCGCCTTCCGGCTGTCGCATGCCATGGTGCTGCGCATGGAACCGGTGCTCTCCTTCGGGCTGTTGGTGTTCCTGTTCCTGCTCGGCGTACGGCTCTTCAGGGCCGGGGCCTTTCAGGGCGATGCAGCGGGGCGGCGCATTCGACGTCGTCTGGCCGGGTGGGGACTGGGGATCGGCCTACCCCTCACCACCTTTGCCGTGCTGGGCGGTTCGGACTTCTTCCTCCTGGAGCGGTACGGGGCGGCGCCGGTGCTGGCGATCGGCTACCTCGGCCTCATCGGCATGGTGATGGACCGGGTCCGCCACCCGGGCCCGCTCACCTCCGCCTTGACCTCTGTGGGCCGTACGGCCCTGTCCTGCTACGTACTG
Source organism: Streptomyces sp. NPDC048248 (assembly GCF_043201875.1). Classification (NCBI taxonomy): domain Bacteria; kingdom Bacillati; phylum Actinomycetota; class Actinomycetes; order Kitasatosporales; family Streptomycetaceae; genus Streptomyces; species Streptomyces sp. NPDC048248. The sequence continues at coordinate 183,854 of NZ_JBICZL010000001.1, read as the reverse complement.
CAGAACGTGCTTGCCATGCTGTGCTGCTACGGCATCGGTCTGGGCCTGGCGTCCCGTTGGGCGGACAGCGGCCCGTGGTGGGTGATGGGTCTGTGGGCGGCGATCTGCCTGGTGCTGGTGATCGGGGCACGCCTGTGGCTGCGGCGGTTTGAGCACGGGCCGCTGGAATCGGTGCAGAAGCGACTGCTACGGCGCTGACTCCAGCGGCCGGTATCGAGCGGGAGCCGCAGCACCGTCCGTCTCGACGTGAGCAAGCGGCTGGACCTGCTGCTCCCGACCGTGTCCGGATCGCGACGCTCGACCAAGACCGCCCGGTGTGAAGGCACCTTCGCGAACCGGGCCAGGGCACATCATCGAGCATGTCGGGTGTCAGGTCGCCCCAGATACGGAGTACCCGGGGCCGGTGGCGGTAGCGGCCGAATTCGGGGCGGAGTTGGTCGACCTACAGCTCGACCACGATCTCGGAGAGCACGGACAGGTAGAGGATCGGGTCGGCGCCAGGCAGGTCGCCGACAGTTCCGGGCAGTCGATCAGCGTGTTACCGGCCGGGTGCAGCAGCAGCACCCCCGCCCGTCGCATTCCAGCACCCACAGGGAGGCTGACGCCAACGGGGCGGATCCGGCCCGCGCGAGGTCGCCCCAGATTGACGGCCTGCATGGCGGGGTTCATTCCTGAAGTCGACGGGGGAGTGGGTGCCGACGCGCGATGTCCGTCCGTCCGGCACCCTCGCCGTCCTCTCCCCACCTGCATGAGCACACCGGAGGGCGCGTTAAGGTGTTTGGCATACCGGACACGGGGTGCCCCACCAGGGGGCTGAGATCACACCCGTCGAACCTGAACCAGTTCGTACTGGCGGAGGGATGTCTTCATGTCGTGGACGCATGTTTCCAGTGGGCTGACCGCCGACGGCAGGCCGACCGCCTTCGACGGGCGGATGCCCGCGGCGCCTGGCGATATGACCGTCGAGGCGCACGGCATCGAGCCGATTCCGGAGAGTAACCGCTACGGCGCGGCCGGACGTCTCTTCACCGTGTGGTTCGCCCCCAATCTGACCATGACCGGCGTCTTCACCGGCACGGTCGGCGTCGCGCTCGGCCTGGACTTCGCCACCGCGCTCGCTGCCGTCGTGCTCGGTACGCTGCTCGGTGCGGTGCCCACCGCCTACCTGGGGACCTGGGGGAGCCGGACCGGAGCAGGTCAACTGCCCCTGGCTGGGCTGGCGTTCGGCCGGGCCGTCGCGCTGCCCGGGGTCCTGCAGTGGCTGTCCTCCATCGCGTGGGACGCGCTGATCGGGCTGTTCGGCGGGGACGCGCTTGCCCGGCTGTGCGGCTGGCCCTTCTGGCTCGGGGTCCTGGTCATGCTGGTCGCCCAAGGTGTCCTCGGAGTCTTCGGCTACGAAGCGATCCACCGCCTGCAGATCGTCATGACTTTCGTGCTCGGCGCGGCGTTCGCGCTGATCGCCTGGCGGCTGCTGGACGGCGTGCACCCCGCAGCCCACGGCTCCGTACACGGTGCGGACCGCGTCGGTGCCTTCGCCCTGACCAGCACCATCGCGGTGAGTCTGGCCCTGTCCTGGGCCCCGTACGCCAGTGACTTCAGCCGGTACCTGCCGGCCTCGACCTCGCGTACGCGCATGTTCTGGTACACGCTGCTCGGCCTTGTGGCGTCCTTCGTGGCCGTCCAGACGCTCGGACTGTGGGGCGCCTCCGTGCTGACCGACCAGACGGCCGGCGGGGTGAACGAGCTTCTCGGCGGTGGGGCGCTGGGCGGCTTCGGACTGCTCGCCGTGGCGCTGGCCGCGCTGTGCAGTAACGCGATGAACGACTACAGCGGTTCGCTGGCCCTGCAGACCGTCGGGGTGCGCATCCCGCGCCCCGCGGCCGCCGCCCTCGCGGCAGCGCTCGCCTTCCCCCTCGTGCTGTGGATGCACGCGGCGGACACCACCGCGCGCTTCCAGAACGTGCTGCTGTTCGTCGGCTACTGGATTCCTGGCTTCGTCGCGATCGTCATCGTCGACTGGCGCGCGCGGGCCCGGGCACGGGGCGGAGCGGCGCTCGACATCGCCGCTGAGTCCGAGCGCCGACAGCCGGCCTTTCCCGCCCTGCTCGCTTTCGCCGCCGCCTTCGCCTCCGCCATACCGTTCATGAATACCAGTCTGTACGTGGGCCCGATGGCGGACGCGCTGCACGGCGCCGACCTGTCGTACTACGTGGCGTTCCTCGTGGCACTCACTGTTTACGCGCCCTTGCGGCTTCGTCCCCGCCACTGACCCCAACCCGAGCCACGGCACGGCACCACCCGTACGTCCCGCACTTCGAGTGACACCACGCCCCCGGCACCCACCGGGCCCCGGATCTCGTCGACTTTGCCGTGCAGGGAGCTCGGACGCGTACAGACCGTTCCCCGCCGGTGCGGTTCCTGAGCAACGCGGTGGCCACCGGGTTCACCGCCAATGTCCTGCTCGCGCTGGGTGCGCCACTGACCGTGGTCGACAAACCGGACGAGAAGGTCCCGTTCACCGGCTAGCCTCGGGCGTGCTGGTGAATCTCGGCACCCCGCGCGCCGAGCAGCGTTCCGCCGTGGTCGAGGCGGCACGGGCGGCGATTGCCGAGAGCACGCCATGGGTGCTCGACCTGGTGCCCGTCGGTGCGCTGCCCGTGCGTAACGCCCTGGCGGGAGAGCTGTGGGGGCTGCGTCCGACGGCCGTCCGGGGCAACGTATCCGAGATCATCGCCCCCGTGAGCGGGGGAGGGGACTACGACGCCGACTCCCCGCGCCACTGGCTGCCTCGCAGGCAGATCTTGTTCAATCATCCAGATTGTGATGCTGCCTCATACGCCGATTCGAGGCTTGTCGGCTGGCACGGTGGCGGCACCCCGCCCCGGCGCCCGCGGCACCGCACTCCTGGGGGGGCATGTGGACACCGAGACCCGCCCGGCCGTCTTCTATCACCTCAGCGAGGCCAAGCCCGGCGCCCTGATCTGTCGTGCCTACGGCAGTCACCACCCCGACCGCGCCGAACTCCGCCTGGTCACCTGTGGCGGCACCTTCGACACCCGCACCCCCACCTACTCGGCGAACGTGATGGTCTCCGCCTATTTTGAGCGGCTGGGAGTGAACTTGGCTTCTCGTGGAGGTACTTGGGCGGGGCTGGGGGGCGAACTGAGTTGGCGGTCAGCCGCCCTGGTAGATCGTGGTGCACAGCAGCGTGGCGCCGTCGTCTACCAGCCAGGCCCAGTAGCGCGTCTGGTCGCCTGCCGCTCGGCGGCAGTTGTTCGCGTTGGCGCCCGCCGGGGCGCGGTAGACGCCTGTGATGTGCATGATCTGGTTGTACGGGGAGGGCACCGGCTCGCGTCGGCAGGCCACGGACGTCATCATGCCGAGGGAGATCGAGTCGCCGGACTGCCGACCGAGCATGCAGTAGGTGGCGTGGTAGATGCGGGTGAGGCAGATCTTCGTGGTTTTGCCGGTGGTGGCGGACCGGTAGCTCCAGTACGACTTCCCGTAGCCGGTGGGGCAGGCCGTGTCGGTGGCGGTCACCCGGGCCAGCGCCTGCTCGCCGGCGCAGGACACGGGGCCCGGTGGAACATCGACGCTCCAGTCGATGCTGGTGGTGCCCCCGCGGCCCGTGTCGTAGACCGTCAGGCAGTCGCCGGCCGAGATGGCATTGAACGCCTCTTCGGTGGGATCCGGAGTGGGTGTCGACGTCTCGGGGGCGGGCTTGTCAGTGCTCCCCTGACTCGTGTCAGGGTCATCGCGGGTGTCGGCGGTAGGCGAAGACGTGGACGGGGTTGGGCTGAAACTGGATGGCGGCGAGTCGGCCAAAAGGTCCTTCAGCTCCGCCGCGTTGCTCGCGCCCAGCCAGGTCAGGATGGACAGCACGGATGCGATTCCGCCGAGCAGTGCCCACAACTTGGCAGTGGAATGATCATCGGATGCGCCTGCCACAATGCCCTCCCCCGCCGAGGCCCAGACGATAATAGCTTTTTGACGCTGTTGAGGGTCGAACTCCTGTTATCCCGCCCCTGTTGGCCACCCCCCCGCACAGATCCAGCCCCCACGGATCGTCGCCCGGCCAGATCACCGTTCATCCGAATCGGTCATGTGCGGAGGATCGGCTGTCGAGCAGTGCTGCCTCGACCAGCCGGTCAACGACCATGTCCTGGCCACGCCGGGCGCCGAACTCTGGGTCGTCAACGAGGTGACCACCGCCATCATGGAAGTCTCGGGGCCTGAGGAACTTCCGTGTCAGATCGTGCGCCAGGGCCTGGCTGGGCTGTTTGGCGCTTTGGGTGATTTTGGCCGTCCCTGGGCCTGGCCCTCAACGCACTCGTGCTGTTCAACATCCGCTACATGGACGCCGCCGTCACCCAGCTGCGCAGCGACGGGTTCGAGGTCCGCGCGCAGGACGTCGCCCGCCTGTCCCCGTTCGTGCGCCACCACATCAACTTCTGGGCCGCTACCTGTTCAACATCCCCGCCAGCGGCCCGGAGGCCGGAGCCTGCGCCCCTTCCGCAACCCCGACGACGCCGAGGACGGCGAGGACGAGGAAGTCTGAGGGCCCAGGCCCAGGCCCCGGCCGACGTCGTTGCCGGCCCACACGGGAGGGCTCAGTCGGCCCGGCTGTTCGCCTGCTTGGGCAGGCAGAACATCAGGGCCCACATCAGGGCGAGGAGGCCACCGACCCACCACAGCACGCTGATGAACGCGTCGCGGTTGAGCCCGGCGTTGGGGGAGCCACCGGTGGTGGCGAAGAACACCAGGGCGGTCAGCGAGGTGCCGAGGGCGATGCCCAGGTGGATGGCGGTGTTGAACAGGCCCGAGGCGGACCCGGCGTCCTCGTGGGGGACCCTGGCCAGCGACATGTCGGCGAGCGGGCCGCTGACCATGCCGAGACCGAACCCGATCAGTACCACCGGAGCGGTCATCGCCACGAGGGTCAGGCCCGCCTGAAGCCGGTCTGCCTGGAGTGCGTAGGCAGCCATCGAGGCGAGCGTGATGAGGGCTCCGGCCTGCGGCAACCGGCGGGCGAGGCGCCCGCCGCTCTTCGCCGTGACCGTCGCACCGGCCAGCTCTCCGAGGGAGAGCAGCACGAAGGCCAGGGCCGCATGGAAGGGACTCATGCCCAGTCCGCGCTGGAGGTAGAGGGTCCAGGTCATGAAGAACAGCCCGCACAGAAGACCGTGCATCACCTGCGCGGCCATGCCGCCGGAGAACTGCGTGCCCCGGAAGAGGGACAGGGGCACGAGCGGGGCGTTGCCCTGCTTGCGCTGCTGGTGGCGCAGGAAGAGACCGAGGACGAGGAGTCCCGTTGCGAGCAGGGCGAAGCACCACAGCGGCCAGTGATGGAGGTGACCCTCGGTGAGCGGGAAGACGATCAGGACGATGGCCAGCGCGGACAGCAACATGCCGGTCAGGTCGAGTCGGTTGGCCTTCTGGACGGTCGACTCGGGGATGAATCGACGTCCCAGGAGGGTCACGGCGAGGCCAACGGGCACGTTGACCAGGAAGATCGGCCGCCAGGACAGCCCGAACAGGTCCGCCTCGGTCAGCAGACCGCCCATCACCGGGCCCAGGACATTGGCGAGCGACATGACGGCCCCGTACAGACCGAACACTTTGCTGCGATTCTGCCCCTCGAAGGTGACATGGAGGGTGGCCAGGATCTGCGGGATCATCAGGGCCACTCCCACGCCCTGGAGCCCGCGGGCGCCGATCAGCACGCCCGGCCCGGCAGCAAGGCCGCACAGCAGCGAGGCCGTGGTGAACACGACGGTGCCGATGAGGAGGGTCCTGCGCCGGCCGTAGAGGTCGCCCAGGCGTCCGCCGGTGATCAGCCCGACGGCGACGGGCAGTGAATAGCCGGTGGTCAGCCACTGCACCCCGTCCGGTCCGGCGCCGGTCGACTCCTGGATCGCGGGCAGGGCGGTCAGGACGACCGACTGGTCAATCATGTCCATCAGCTCGGCACCCAGCAGTACCAAGAGGGCGATCCAGGCCCCCAAAGCCATCTTCGACAGTCCAGGTGCTGGGTGGGTTGGGGGCTGGGTGGTGTGCTGCGGCTCGTTGTCGAGCGCGGAGGAAGACACGACGGGAACTCCTGATCCAAAGGAATCGGGGAGCCCTGCCGACAGCCGCACCGGGGCCGGAAAACACCAAACCCGGGGCAGACGGCAGAGCTGCACCCGGGAAAGAAAACTGCGGGGAGGGGTGACGCAACTCAGGCCAGCGCGACGTCCGCCCCGGACACGTGCGACAAAACAGCACGCGGGGAACACGGACGACTACATGGCCTGGTTAATAAGACGTCACCTCAAGATCGACACAGATGGAACAGGAAATCCGGTCGCTGACACCGACACCTCGGCACAGGAACTCGTTCACGATACGACACCACCAGGCCCCGCCGCACACCGGATGACGACATCCCGCGCCTCGCTGAGTCCGCATCCGGCGGCCGGACGACCCGCTCACCTCCTTGCCGCAGGTACTCCCAGATCACAGGAAGGCTGCGATACGGAGACCGCTTTCATGCGGCACAGCGGCTCGATCCATCCAGTCGAGTGGCCACCGCACAACAGGGGTTGCGCATGCTGAACTAGTCAGTTGTGTGGCAGGTGGCGGGCGGCTTTTCCGACACCCCACAAAGACAGGATTGCTGACAGGTGGCCGAGCAGGCACGTCAGGCGCAGACCCACGGTCAGTGAGACGTCCTGACGGTGATCGTGATGGCAGCAGACCACGCCCGTAGGTGACCACTGCTCTCGTCCGCCGGTGATCACGAGGCTGGCACACGCCAGTGAGCCCTGCAAGCGTTTCCGCAGCAATTTGAGTTTCATGCAGCTGATTTCGTTGAACACTGGCGCTTTGGCAGCGATATCGGTAGCGTACGGCCGCATCGGGCCCCGGCTCGTCTGTCAGGCATGCGCCCGCATGAACGGCGGGGCGCGGGCCTGAGCAGCCGACAGACGGCTCGCCCCGCGCCTGCGCGGGGCGAGCAAAGAGGCGCCGGATGCCGACCCACCCCGCGGCCCACGGCGGGCCCGGCCCGACATGCATGGGTACCGCGCATGCATGGTTCGCGGCTGCGAACGCACTACAAACCCTCAGCCCTGCCCGTCACGTTGTGAACCCATCAACGCACTTGTGAAAGAGCTGACGTGAACCACAGCCAACTCTCCACCACGCTCCCGGAGGCAGACCGCACTCGCCACCGTCGTCTGCGAGAACAAGGAAGTCAGGACCGTGCCGAGCTCAACGCGATCCTGGACGCAGGCTTCATGTGCCACTTCGGGGTGGTCGTCAACGGGCACCCCATGGTCGTCCCCACCGTCTACGGAAGCGACGGACAAAACCTCTACTTCCACGGCTCTGTGGCCAGCCGCAGCCTGGTCGCCTCGCCCGACGCGACGGTCTGCGTCACCGTGACGCACGTGGACGGCATCGTCCTCGCACGGTCAGTGTTCGAACATGGCGTCAACTACCGCAGCGCGATGGTCTACGGCGTCCCGCGCCTCGTCACCGACCCCGAGGAGAAGCTGGAGGGGCTGCGCTGCTTGACCGAGAACGCCACACCCGGCCAGTGGGACTACGCGCGGCAGCCGAACGGCAAGGAGATGGCGGCCACCGCCCTGCTCGCCATCTCGCTCGAAGAGGCATCGGTCAAGATTCGCACCGGCGGCCCGGATGACGGTGACGGGCCCGACGCCGCCCTCGAAATCTGGGCGGGGGTCCTGCCCCTCGTCTCCACCTGGGGCGAACCGGAAGCCGACCCCCTCCTCCCCGACTGCATCGCATCCCCCGAACACATCAGCTCCCGCAGCGGCACCCGACTCGGGTGAGCCGAGGCCCCCCGAGAGGGCCCGCCCGGCGCCTGAACCGTCGGTAGAGCACCTCTCCGACAGCAGTGACGTCCCACGGAAGGGATGAAACCCCGTGTGCCCTCCGGTCTGTGGCTCCTGGTTCTCGGCGCCTTCATCATCGGCACCGACGCCTTCGTCGTCGAAATACGCTCAGAGCGCGAAGAGATGGCCGCGTGGCCGCCGCCCGATACCACATATGGTCTACGGAAGTAATCCCTCCGTTTCTCCGGTGTGGCCGGTTATGATCGACACCCCACATCGCGCCAAAGCCGAACCGGGCTTCCCCCCGTCCTGAACCCAGGACTGCGTCCGGTCTCGGCTGTTGGACCGTCCCCAGTGTCTCCCCGCTCCCCGAGGACTGATGTCTCCCATAGAACCCGAAGGCGCACGAGGTCAGTCGACGACTCGTCGGCGGCGTACCCTGCGTCTGCGTACGCTGCTCATTTGGCTGGCAATCGTCCCTATTCTGGCGATGAGTGCCCAAGTGGTCATGACCGCACAGCGGCTGGAGCACCAGTCGGAGAACCTGCGCGCTGATGTGGCAGTTGGCAAGCGGATCGACGTACCCCTGACCAAGCTGATGGTCAAGGTGCAGGCTGAGCGGACAATGACCGCCACACGGTGGGCGGGCGGCTCCGTGGCCGAGAACGAGCTACGCGAGCGGCGCGCGGCCACGGACCGGGCCGCGGACGAATTCCGCCGGTCGGCGGACCGAGCTCTGGCGGCGACCGGGCGCGAGGGCGAACTCTATGTCGCGGAGCTGAAGCACAGCCTCGCGGACCTGGCCGCGTTCCGCGAGCGGGCGGACTCCCGCAGAGGAGGCGTGGAACGGACGGTCGGCTACTACTCCGACCTCGTCGACCGCATCATCCGGGTGTACCAGAACGAGTTCAGCCATGCGGAAGACGCCGAGCTCATCCAGGAGAGCGGCGTGGTCGTCACGATGTTCACGGTGTCCGAGATGGTGGCGCGCGAGACCACCATCCTCGCCATGGCCGGGCCGTCCAGGCGACTGAGCTCCTCCGGGTTCGCCGAATTCGTCAACTCCGTCGGATCCCAGAGGTACCAGTACGACGAGTGGGTCGCGCCGTACCTGACGGCCGAGGACAGAGCGGACTACGACCAGGTATTCGCCTCGGACAGCTGGAAGACGAAGGTCCGCATCGAGGACGCGGTCATCTCCGACCACCAGAACACCGCATCCGGCATCAAGCTACCCATGGTGGCCGACGCCTGGCGGGCCGCGTATGACAAGTTCGCGGGGCGCCTCGCCGCGCTCGACGCGAAACAGGCGCGAACAGTACTCGTGCACGCCGACGCCAAGGCCACGCAGCTGGAGACCGAGGTCATCTGGCTGATCATCGGAAACGGCGCAGCCGTCCTTGCCGTCGCGGCCGTCATCGTGCTCACCACGCGCTCCGTGCTCCGCCGCCTGCGCGGTCTGCACCAACGCACGGTGGCCATTGCCGAGGACACGCTGCCGGACGTGGTGGCCCGGCTCCAGCGGGGGCAGCCCGTCGACGACGATGCGCTGCCGGCGGTGAGCGGAGACCAGGATGAGGTCGGACGTATCAGCGACGCGTTCGCCCGAGTCGTCTCCGTATCCGTCGACGGACATGCGCAGCTCGCGGCCGAGCGTCAGGGCTTCGGTATGTTCGCCGCGGGCATCGCCTCGCGCACCGGAAACCTGGTCAGCCGGCAGCTGACCCTCACCGACGAACTGCAGGACGCCTTCGGTCACAACGAGGAGCTTCTCGCCGGGTTGATGCGATCCGACCAGTTGACGGTGGGTATGCGGCGGCAGGTCGAGAACCTGCTCATCCTGGCAGGTGGGGAGATCCCCGATCCGCACACCGAGCCCATGCGCGTCGCCGACCTGCTGCGCGAAGCCGCCGCGGAAGTCGAGGACTTCCGGCGGATCGAGCGCCAGGCCCTGGACGAGATCAGCGTGGCACCTCGGGTGATCAGCGAGATCAGCCACCTCCTGGCAGAACTCCTCGACAATGCCACCCGGTTCTCCCCGCCGCAGTCGAAGGTGGTCGTCCGTGCCGAACTGGTGACAGACGGGCTGTTGGTCGACATCGAGGACCGCGGGCCGCGGGTGACCGCCGCAACCTACGAGGAGATGAACGGGCGTCTGCACTCGGCCCCGCCGTACTCCGTCCTGGCGGAGAACGCACACCGGCTCGGACTCTTCGTGGTCGGCCACATCGCCGAACAGCTCGGGGCCACAGTGACGCTGCGCCGCTCGGTATACGGGGGGACGTCGGCCGTGGTGATCCTTCCCCAGGAACTCCTTGTGCCGACCGAACCGGTCCGGGCAGGAAAAGAAGCGCCGCGTGCGGCATCGACGCCCGCCCCGGCACCGGGCACGCTCAACGAACGCAAGCCCGAACTGGTTTTGGACGCGAAGACCGCGCCGGCCGGCCGTAGGACGCCGGAGCGCTCACCCGAGCGGCCGGTGGAGGGTAAGCCGCCGCCCCCCTCCGTGACACGGGACGGTGACGCGAAGCCGGCCCTCCCCGAGCGGGTCCCGCAGGCTCACATCGCCGAGCGGCTCCGAGCGCCACACGCACCGGAGACTGCCGTCGATCAGGACGCGGCGACACCCGAAGAGGTGGCCGACGCCTGGGCAGACTACGAACACGGAACTCAGACAGTGGAAGAAGAACTCCGACAGGATCAGCCATGACGACGCCAACGAACGACATGATCTACAGCGTCCTGGACAACAACCTGAGCAGGATCGCCGGCATCAAGGGAGCCGTACTCCTGTCCAACGACGGGATCAAACTCAGCTCGTACGAGCTGGAACGGGACCAGGCCGAGCGTATAGCCGCCGCGTCCTCCGGTATCGCTTCCACGATGAAGGCGATATCCAGGGAGGTCGACGGCGGCCGGGTGATCCGCCAGCTGGTCGAGATGGACGACAGCTATCTCTGCATCGTCGGGTGCGGGGAGGGCAGCACGCTCATCGTGGTGACCTCCCGCAAGGCGCGGCTGGGGGAGCTGGGCGGCGAAGCCGTGCGCACCGCACAGGCGCTCGGTGAGTGGCTGAGCACGCCTGAGCGCGGCCAGGCGCAGCGCTCGTAATGGCGGACGAGCCCGGGCCGCGAGAGGGAGGCCGCCGCCGGACGCGGCTTTACGCGCTGACCGATGGACGTACGGCGGCTGCACACGCCGCCCTCACCATGGACACCACGGTCATGGCCGTGGCCGTCGCGGACGGCCACGGCGGTCTGCCCAGCGAGTGGCAGGCCATCCTCGCGATGTGCTCGCCTCCGGGTGGCCTGGCGGTCGCCGAGATCGCGGCGCGCATGCACATCCGCCTCACTCCCATGACGCTACTTCTCGGCGAACTCGCGGATCGGGGGCTGATCGAGCACCGGTCGCCCCTTGAAGGGGCCGAGACCACCAATGTCCACCTGCTCATGAGAATCAGGGACAACCTTGCCCGGATATGACACCCCTGCCCAGGAAGCGGCCCCCGTCAAGATCCTCATCGCTGGGGGATTCGGCGTCGGCAAGACGACCCTGGTCGAGACGGTCTCCGAGATCGAGCCGTTGCGCACCGAGGAGCGGCTGACGAGCGCGGGCGTCGGCGTCGATGACCTCGACGGCATCGAGTCCAAGACGGTTACCACCGTCGCGATGGACTTCGGCCGCATCACCCTCACCGACGCACAGGTCGTGCTCTACCTGTTCGGCACACCTGGCCAGGAGCGCTTCTGGTTCATGTGGGACGACCTGCTGAACGGGGCACTCGGGGCGATCGTCCTTGTCGACACACGACGCCTCGACCGTAGCTTCCCGGCCATCGACTTCTTCGAGAACCGAGGGCTTCCTTTCGTGGTCGCCGCGAACTGCTTCCACGGCGAACAGCCCTACACCGCCGAGGAGATCAGGGCGGCACTGCATCTGCGTGACCCGAACACACCCATCCGTATGCTCGATGCCCGCTCCCACGACGAAGCTCGCGGTGCCCTGCTCGCGCTTCTCGACATGCTCATCATCAAAGCCGGGGTCGCGGCGACCGGCTGACACCGGCGACGCCCCGAGACGCCGCTCAGTCGCCCTGGGCTGTAAAGGGGCCGTCGCCGCATCCCGCGGGCGGGGCCGTTCAGGGTCTCCAGCTGCGTGGGCGGCCGCTGTGCGTAGCGCGCCGCCGATGTGCGCCCGTCCCTCGTCGCCGAGTCCGACGCAGCCCTCGGGGATGATGCGGAACTCGTTGGGTGGCCGCCACCGAGTAACGCCCGCTAGGACCGCGTCGCCTTCCCGCACTCGTCCCCGGAGGATTCGCCCAGCCCGACTGGCGCGCTGCGGTCGTATGGGTCGATCTCAGTGCCGGCTTCGTCTGCCCGCCGGTCCGTGCCGAAGGGCGGGGTGAAGTAGCCGGTGGGGGCGCCACAGCCGCCGTTGGTCATGTCGTACTTGTACGAGACGATCGAGAACGTGTCCGGCGCGGTGATCACCTTGTCAGGGTCGTCCCAGCTCAGGACCAGCTCGCGCCGGACGATCGTGCGCACGACTTCTTCGTCGCCCGCTTCCGCACGGGTGACCGGGTAGACGAAGGTGACGTCGGCGGTCACCTCGAGCGCGCCGCGCTCGCCCTCCCGGTAGGTCAGCCGGCCCCGGGTCTTCACGAGGTCGCCGACCAGTTGGGTGCGGGAGGGCTGGAAGCGGCTGAAGAGGAGGAGGGGGTCGTTCTTCTCGCTCGGGGTTCGGAAAGCGGTTTGCAGAAGGTCCTGGACGTCCTTCTGGTGCGGGTTGATCAGTGCAATCGCCTTCTTTGGGCGCTCGCCCCGCAGCACCCTGCCGTCCAGGCCGGACGCGACGAGGAAGTCCCGGCTGCGGGCGAGGGCCCGCTCGACCTCGGCCGCGCCCATCCAGCCGACCGCCCTGGCCTTCGGCACGGTGATCCCTGCCGCTCCGCTCGCCCAGCTCGCCGCGGGCGAACCGCGGAACGGCTCGTCCAGGGTGGGGCGTTGGGCCGCATCCGCCGGGGGCGCCTGGGCCGGACGGGCGGTCTCGGCCGCCAGCGGCGGGGAGTCGGCACCGGCGAACAGGTCCACCGTCCGCTCCGGCGCGAGCGCCACCACCAGCAGCACCAGCGAGGCCAGCAGCCCAACCACGTACCAGCCCGTGCGCCGCTTGGGCCGTGTGGGCGTGTAGCTGCGCCAGCCCTCCAGGCCGTGCCCGGGCTCCGCGCGCAGCCGCTTTGCCACGTCGCGGGCCCGCGCCGACGGCTCCTTGGGCGCGTCGGCGGCACCCGCCACCGACTCGCGTAGAAACCGCTCCCACTCCTCGTCGGGCCTGGACGAACCGTCCGGCTCCGTACCCGCGCCCATCCCCAACCCCCTGGCAATCAGTAGACCGCGGCCCACTCCCCTGGCACGCGTCCGCATCATCACACAGAGCGCTGACAGCGAGGCTGGCTGGGTGGGCGGTGTGGGCCCGGCACGTGACTACGACGACATTGCCGCGTAGGCCCCTGATCGGGGCACAGTGCAGGGGAAGCGAAACACTTCCCCGACCCGAGCTGGTGTCGATCTTCACCGAGCTCGCCCGGCGATGGAAGAGCGCCGGACGGTACGTCCCTGGCCAGAGACGGGGGAGTGGATGATCGTCGCCCGCCGGTACCCTGCCTCCCCGTTGATCGGGCGGTGCGGGTGCGGCCCCTACTTCGCCCGCACCGCACCTCAAGGAGCACGCAGGTGCCCGTCGGCGCTGCGCTACCGGCTGCCGGATGGGCGCACCGTGATGGGGCCCGCCCACCGGCAGTCCGAGAATCGGTGGATGCCTCCGGCTGAACATGTGCCTGAAAGAGCGCAGTTCACGCCCCTGGTTCCGATGAGATGACTCATTGCCTGGTGGCGTGAGGCTGCTCAATGTGATCTGCCGAAAAGGCTCCAGCGTGCGGGCCTACTTCGCCGGGTTCGTCAGCTCCGTGCCGAAGCGGCCCTTCGTCGCCGGGGAACCCAGGTCACGCGGGTCGATGAGTGCGGAGTCCTTGGCGCTGAGCCCGTCGGTGCCCGCGTAGAGCAGAGCCGCCGCGCCGGCGCCCTCGGTGCGGTTCGGGATGCCCACGGCCAGGTCCGTCTTGCCGTCACCGTTGTAGTCGGCCGGCGAGACGGACATCCCGAACTTGTCGTTGCCCGCCATGGAGCCAGGGACGCCCTCGGTGTCGAGCGAGAAGGTCTGCGCCCCCTCGTCGGTCAGCCAGTTCTCGGTGCCCTTGAGCACGTTGACGGCACCGGCGTCGTTATAGCCCCCGGGCGCCTCGGCGCCGGTGTTGCTGACCACCAGGTCGTCGTGGCCGTCGCCGTCGAAGTCGGCGAGCCGGATGGCCTCGCCCTCCTGCGCCTTGCCCTTCCAGTCCACCGGCTTGTCGGAGTCGAGTCCGTCGGCGGTGCCGGGGTAGGTGCGCAGCTTCTGCTCGTGCGGACCGTCCGAGAAGCCGGTGTCCGTGACGACGTCCTCCTTCCCGTCGCCGTTGATGTCGCCGACCACGGGGCGGTACTGCGCGAACGGCAGTGGGATGTCCTTGCCCAGCGGCGTGCTCTTCAGACCCCCGGATGAGCCGGGCAGTATGCCGAGCGTGCCTTCGTCGGAGGGCGAGTCCTGGGAGGCGACGGTGACGAGATCGGTGTAGCCGTCCCCGTTGATATCGCCGGAGGCCAGGTGCTCGACGCTGACGCCGCCGCCGGGCGGGGTGACGCTGGTCATCTTCGGGGTCGCGGTCTCCCGAAGGTTCTTCGCGCCCTTGACGAGCTGTACCTTCACGCCGTCTGAGATGGCGAGGTCGCTGAGGCCGTCCCTGTTGTGGTCGCCCACGGCTATCTGGTCGCCGAAGTGTGCGTTGGCGGCGACTGTTGGCGCGTGGAAGGCGATGGCGTCGCCGGACAGGCCGCTCTCGGAGCCGAAGACGATCGTGACGGAACCGGCCTGCGCAGTGCTGCCGATGGCCTCGTTGTTCGCGGCGACGACCAGGTCGGCGTAACCGTCCCCGTCCACGTCGCCACGCACCACGGTCGAGCCGAAGCCGTCCTTGGCCTCCGGGGTGCCGGGGACGCCCGCGCTGGCCTGCGTCAGCATGCTGTGCCGCTTGGTGTCGACACCGCCCTTGGCGCCGTAAGTCACGCCCACGTAGCCCGCCTTGGACTTCCCGGAGACGGCGCCCTCGGGCGCTCCCACGCCGAGGTCGGCGTGGCCGTCGCCGTCGAGGTCGCCCTGGACGATCTTGCTCCGCTCGGCGGCATTCGTCGAGGGCTGGTCCTGGCCCCGCCCGTTGCCGTCCGTCACTGCTGCCATGGCCCCGCCGGCCACGGCCGCGACCACGGCGGCGCCCACAGCGCCTGCCACCATGCTTCTGGTTCGGTTGCGCACAAATCCTCCAACGGATAACAGCGGTCGCCCCCGGCTCCGCCCCCTGAGCTGTGGCCCGGTGGGACGAAGGGGTTGCAGAGATAGACAGAAACAAAAGCGGAACGGTTGCAGAATGAACAGAAAAAAACTCGGTCCAACACATTCACGCAGTCACGGCAACTCCGCTGCGGGGCATCGCACTTGGCGCCTACCGTCCGCCCCTCGACTCGCTCCTTCATGCCGCACGGCGAGTGGTCGACCAGCGTTCCGGTGATGCTCAGCCGCCTTTCCCGGCCACCGGTCTTCGCTAGATGCGGTACGAGTCATGCCCACTCATCGTTCGTCAGACCGCCCCGCCCCCGCCCCTGCCTCACGAACCCGACAGAGCCGGGCCAAGACGGTCACACCCAACACGCTTTCCAGATGTTCGTCCGCTTGTTCACCGCGCTGCGGGAGTGTTCTGACCTGCGGCGGATCGGGGCGAGGATCCGAGCAGCCGGCACTTCGGTGGAGTCAGGGGGTCGGGATACCGGCCGGGCGGGCAGGGCGGTCGAAGCGGGCCGGGACGCCGGGTGAGTACAGGACGCTCACCGGCGGTCCGGTGGGTTTCGGGAGGCCGGCCGCAGCCACCAGATCCTCGTCGCACTCGACCAGGTCGGTGCGGTGAAGGGGCCAGCGGGGGTGGGCGTTGGGCAGGTACATCGGCCGGCCGAAGAACGCGCTGTGCATTCCCCAACGTGCCGTCAGAAAGTGCTCCAACTCGGTGGGCTCCTCGATCCGTTCACCCACGCGCACGGTGATGCGGCTGTGGGCGCCGCGCGGGCCGGGCCAGCGCCGGGAGCTCGTGTAGGTGACGGTGTCGCCCTCGGCGAGGATGGCCATGCGGGACCACAGGTAGGGCATCCGGAAGCCGAGCCGCGCCACGGCCACCGGTATCAGGCGGGAGGCGTCGAGTGAGCGGAAGACCACGCCACGCCGCCCCTGCGCGTCCACCGAGTAGAGGCGAACGTTGGTCTCGGGGAAGGTCCCCAGATAAGGGACGCTCGGGAGGCGGAACCAGCCGACGCGGTGCATCCGGAACGCGACCAGGCCGACGTAGGTGAGGCCATCCAGGGTGTCGGGGACGGTCCCGGGCGGAAGCAGGTCGGCCACGGTGGCCGGTTCCGCGGCCCAGTGGAGGAAGGTGAGGTCGAGCCAGGACTGGGTGAGCAGCGGGCGCGCTATTGCCCCCGGCGCGTCAGCCGTGATCGGGTCCGGAGATACCGGGGACTGCGGCTGCGGTGTCGGCGGCATCGCGCCAGTATCACAAGGGCGGCATCGCGCCGGTATCACAGAGATCACAGCACGCCGAGGGACGATGCGGCGCAGGGGCGGCCGGACCGCCTCTGGCCTGCCCCTTGACCGTACCCGCTCCTGTGCCTTTCGTCTGGGGCGCAGGCAAGGAGTCCTCCGCCGAACGCCAGATCGCCACCGTCGACCACGTCGACGCGCTCGCCAACGCCCTCGGACCTCGCTGGCGTCTGATGGTCTTCCTCGGCGGGTAGGTCCCATGCGAACGAAGGAACAGGCCGGGTGCGCCGTAAGGCCGTGGACCTGGACGCGATGACCAATTCGCGCCCGCACGGCTGCCCCTACGAGCTCTCGGCGCCCAGCGCTACCGGGCCAAGATCGTCAGACTCCCGTGGCCCTCTTCCGGCGCGGGCCCCCAGGCTGAGCCGCACGACGCGCAGCGCCCTGTGGACGTCACGGGCCGACAAGCGGCAATCAGTGAACCGCTCTTGGCTGGGGCCGGATGCCCCGGGCCCTGATGACCGTGCTGGCTAGAGCCATCTGCAAGTCGAGCCGTTCCGGCGCCTGTTCGGGCCGATCGAACCGGAGGCGGCAGCTCCGTTCTCCGTGCCCGCAGGTGCAGGTGCGCATTTTCTCTCTGAGCGCGATGCCGCAAGGCGGGTGCATGAGTGCTTGATGAGCAGCTTCGCCGCCTGTACTCAGGCGGGACCGTCCGGCAGGCCCGCCGGGCTGTTGACGGTCTGAAGCCCGGTGTGCTGCTGATTCTCACCGCCACTACGCCCGTGAGATCCTCTTCGGCCTCCTGCCCACCCATGTCTCAGACGACGGGTTGCCGGCACAGGCCACGTCGCCGTCGCCGCGCTCTCCGCTGAGCGTGGGCCCCGGGGCGGGCCCAGGGTCCACGGCCCGCGTCCCCATGGAGTCGCAGCCATCCCGCTATCCGCCCGGACGCTGAGCGCGTTGCGCCGCGGTGGCCCGTAGAAATGGTTGACGGGGCCACGCACCGGGGTGAATACTCACGCCACCGAACTTAAATGAGATTCAAGTTTGTGCGGCCGGGGGCAGGTCCAGTTCCCCGGAGGCACGGGTGAGCGCGGTCCGCACGGCATCCGTACGGTCGAGCCGCCCGATCAGCACATGCACCGCCAGCCCGTCCAACAGGGCGTTGAACGAGGGCAGGAACTCCTCGGCGGTCACCGGGCGGAAGACCCCGCTCGCCGCACCGTCATGGAGGATCGCGGACAGATCCCGCATCCACCCCTTGTCGAGCCCGTCGGCCGTCCGGCTCATCTCGTCGTTCTCCACCGCGCGCAACCACGCCTCCAGCCAGAGCTTCCAGGAGACGTCGTGCCTGCCCGAGGGCAGGTAGAGCCTGACGTACCGCTTCAACCGTTCACGAGGATCGGCGACGCCCGCCAGCTCCTGTGTCCGGCGCTCGGTCAGCTCCCGCTCACTCCAGCGGAAGGTCTCGGCCAGGATGTGGTCCTTCGAGGGGAAGTAGTACAGGACCCGTGCCGGGCTCATCCCTGCCCGCTCGGCGATCTGCTGTACCTGGATCTCCCCTACGGGCCGCTCCGCGATCAGCGCGAGCGCGGCCTCGACCACCGCACGGCGCGCCTGCCTGCCGCGCTCCTGCGTTCTGCCGCCGCCGCTGCCCGGTCGCTCAGCCATGCACCAATTCCCCTTCACCCGTTCCCCCGTCCACCTGTTCGTTCATCGCATCTGGAGGAGAGTCCTGTGGAAAGTCCCGTGGAGGGTAACCCGCGACGTCGTACCGTGCTGGCGGCTGCCGGTGCAGTCGCGGCGGTGGCCGCCGTCGACAGCTGCTCCGAGCCCTCCGCCCAGGGCCACCAGTCGGCCGACCTCGTACTGACCGGCGGTTACGTCCACACCGTCGATGCCGAGGACAGCACGCATCAGGCGCTGGCCGTCAAGGACGGCAGGATCGTCTACGTCGGCACCACCAAGGGGGCCTCCCGCCACATCGGGAAGGGAACGAAGGTGATCAAGCTCGGCGGCCGTATGGTCATGCCGGGCCTCCACGACGGGCATGTGCACCCGATGTCGGGCGGCCAGGGGCTGCTCGGCTGCGACCTGAAGTACGCCCCGCTCACCGTCAAGGAGTTTCAGGAGAAGATCCAGGCGTATCTGGACAAGACGAAGGCGCAGGAGCCGGACGGCTGGGTGCAGGTGGAGCACTGGTACCTCCAGGCCATGCGACCGGAGGGCACCGCGCTGACCAAGGCCGACCTCGACGCCCTGGACACCAAGCGGCCGATCGTCGTGAAGTCCAGTGACGGCCACACCACTCTGGTCAACAGCCGCGCCCTGGAACGCACCGGCATCACCTCCAAGACCGACGACCCGGGCGGTGGCCGCATAGCGCGTGACGACAAGGGCGAGCCGACCGGCGTACTGGAGGACGACGCGGGCGACCTCATCGCGCGGAAGATCCCCGAGCCCTCCGCCGGAGAGAACCTGAAGATCGCTCGGACCGCCCTGGCCGCCCTGGCCGAGCAGGGCGTGACCACGTTCATGGACGCCATCGCCTCGGAAGGGGGGCTCCGGGCCTTCAGCACCCTCGCGGACCAGGGAAAGCTCACCGCCCGCGCACACTTCGCCGCGCCGGTCAATGTGGACGACAAGGACCCGCTGAAGGAGCCGACCCGGCTGCGCCGCGCCTTCGACTCCGGAAACCGGATCACCGCTCGGCCTCGTATCGCCGTCCGGAACACGAAGCTCTTCCTGGACGGTGTGCTCCAGCACCCCGCCCAGACGGCCTCGCTGATCGACCCCTACCTCGTGCACCAGCACGACCACTGGATCGCGGGAAAGAAGAAGGGCGAGCAGTACTGGGAGCAGGAGAAGCTCAACGACACAGTTCTGAAACTCGTCGACGCGGGCTTCGACCCCCATATGCACGCCATCGGTGACCAGGCGGTACGCGCCGCCCTCACCGCTTACGCGGCGGCACGCGAGGCCGGGCACAAGAGCAACCGCCTCACCGTGGCGCACGCCGAACTCGTCAACCCCAAGGACATACCGCGGTTCGGCAGGCTCGACGTCGTCGCGGCCATGGGCTTCCACTGGGCCAAGCCCGCCCCTGACTCCGTCGACTCGGTCAAGCCCTACCTCGGGGCGAAGCGCTGGGCCCACTACGAGCCAGAGGGCGAGATCAACGAGAGCGGCGGACGCATCTCCCTCGGGAGCGACTGGCCGGTCGATCCGCTCGACGAGTGGACAGCGATCAAGACCGTGATCACCCGCACCGCCGCAACCGACAGCCCGTTCGCCAAGCACGGCACTATGACACCGCACCAGCGGCTCAGCCGTGCCACGGCCCTGCGCGCCGCCACTATCAACGGCGCCTACCAGTTGCGGCAGGAGAAGCACACCGGGTCCCTGGAGAGGGGCAAGTTCGCGGACCTGATCGTGCTGGACCGCAATGTCATGAAGGTCCCAGCGGAGGAGATCGCCGAGACGAAGGTCCTGTTGACGATGGTCGGCGGCGAGATCGTGCACGGCAGCGCCGAACTCGACTGACACCGGAAGAGTGCTGACTGCCCGGAGGACCCTTGCGTTCCGCCGAGCAGGGACGGCTGCCCGCGGGGCGGCCAGGCATGGTCGGCGTCGGCAGCCCCGGCGCTCCGACCTGACCTACCGGCCCAAGGTCGAAGCACGTGTTTCCAGGCTCCAGTTGTGTTCCCGCACCGTTCCCACAGAGGCGAGCCGCAGATTGAGCGGCCCGAACTCGAGCGGCTGCCGACATGGCGTCGAAGCTACGAGCGCCGAGAATGTTTCCTCGCTGAGTGGCCGGCGGACGCGGGGCCGGTTTGGCCCGCATCTGGCCCGCATATTGGTATGTGGTGCCAGCGGCGGAGATTCTCGCGGTACTCCCTGGCAATGTCGCAGCCGCCGTCCAGCCATCCGTGTCAGCCCGACTTCGGCGGCTTCTGCGCGTCGAAAGCGAAGAGAGTGTTCTTGGCCGCGGCCACAATCACCGCACGCCCTGCAAGAGTCACCCGCGGGCTTGCGCCCTGCTGGCCCGTCAAACCGTCAACCTGCGGATCTGTTGTCCACAGGGGTTTGCCATCGTCCGGCGACAGCGCAACCACCCGGCCGGTGGCCGAGCTGAAATACAGTGCGTCTGCTCCCGCAACAGGGCCCGCCGCGCCCTCCACGCCAGTCTGCCGCGACCACTTCTTCCGGCCGGTCGCAGGGTCGAGTGCGGTGACGAGACCGGCCTGCCCGCTCACGTAGACGGTGCTGTCCGCAATGCCGGGCGTCCCCGCGTACGTCTTGGCCAATCGGGAGTACGTGACCTTCCGCGAGGCCGGGTCGACCCGCGTCACCCCGTTGTAGCCGGCCGGATCCGTTCCCTCCATGTGTACTTGCAGGAGTACGAGCCTGCCGTTGGCGGCGCCCATCGGCACAGCGGGGCCGTTGACCTTGATGGGCCTGCCCAGTGTCCCCGAGGCGCGGTCGACCGGGTACAGGGCGGGGTGGCGCACTGCCAAGGCATCCACCTCCGCATCCGTCGCGCACATCGCGACGAGCTGTGGGCCCACCGGGACGGGAGCGCACTGCGTACCCGCCGGGAATGGCGACGTCCATGTGACCTCACCGCTGTGCGCGTTGCGGGCCTCGAAGCGGGAGTTGGAAGCGTCGACCGTCACGACGTCGGAACCGACCACGACGGCGTCCTGAGTGCGACCCGTGACGGCCGTCGACTGGGCGCCGGACGGCACGGACCACAGCTCCCGTCCGTTGTCGGCGTCGATGGCCACCACCTCGCTGGGAGGGCCCTGCGGGGCGTCCTGGGCGGCGAAGCGGTAACCGAGCACCGTGTCGTCGGTGGCGCCCACCAGGTGCATGCCGTTGGCGGGGACGCCGGGGCTCTTCGCCGTCCACACCCGCGAGCCGTCCTTGGCCCTGATACGGGTCGCGATGACACTGCCGCCACCGCAGAACAGCGCGTCGCCGTGCGCGACGCAACGCAGTTCGTCGGGGATGTCCGGGCGGCCGCCGTGCACGGCCTTGTTCCACGGCTTGAAGCCGTCCGGAAGTGCGGCACCCTGCACCGCGGGGCTGCTGCCCTTGTCGCCGCCGCTGTTCCCTCCAAAGCTGCCCGTCGTCAGTGCGGCGACTCCTCCACCGATCGCTGCCACCGTGACCGCGACCGTGGCCGCGATCACGGGACGCCGTCGGCGACGCAGCCTGCGGCCGATGGGGGTGTCGGCGCTCCCCGTACCGGGAGCGGCCGGGGTGGTGGTCGGGGTCGCCGGCTCCGGGGTGGCCGGCTCCGGGGTGGCCGGCGTCGCGAAGTGATGCGCGGTGACCATGTCGCGGGTGCGGCCCGCGCCGACTCCACTCGCGTCGATCTGGTCGAGGTCGGCCGGCAGGTCCCGTAGCAGTACGAGGAGTTCGTCCGCCGAAGGCCGCCCGTTCGGCTCCTTGGCCAGGCACGCCTCGACGACCGTGCGCAAGGCCACCGGCACATCCTCCAGCGACGGCTCCTCGTGCACCACCTGGTACGCAGCTATGTACGGGCTCTCCGCGTCGAAGGGCCCGCAGCCGGTCGCCGAGTAGGCCAGCAACGTCCCCAGCGAGAAGACATCGGACCGCGGCCCCACATCGCGCGGCGCCTGCAACTGCTCCGGCGACATGAAGGGCGGCGTGCCGATGACCCGCCCTGTAACCGTCAGCGTCTGCTGGTCCACGGCGCGCGAAATACCGAAGTCGATGACGCGTGGGCCCTCGGGCGAGAGCACGACGTTCGAGGGCTTCAGGTCACGGTGGACGACCCCCACCCGGTGGATGTCCCGCAGTGCCTCCGCCAGCCCGATGGCGAGCCTCCTCAGCTCCGCTCCGCTCAGGGGGCCCTTCGTGGCGATGCGCCGGGCGAGCGTATGCCCTTGGATATAGGTCGTCGCCATCCACGGCTGTTCGGCCTCAGGGGCAGCGTCGACCACGGCGGCGGTGAACGCGCCACTCACCTGCCTCGCCGCCGCCACCTCCTGCCGGAAGCGGATGCGGAACTCGTCGTCCGCCGCGAACTGCGGGTGGATCAGTTTGATCGCGACAGGACGCCCCGAACTCGTACGGGCCAGAAAGACCGTGCCCATGCCACCCGAGCCGAGTCGCGCCTCAAGCGGATAACCGCCGATCTCGGCTGGATCACCTGCGCGCAGCGACACTCTTCCCGACCTCCCGTCCCTCGTGCACTCTGCCACCACAGAACTGCGTACCTCTCCTGCACATAAATTAGCCGCAGGGCAGTACAGCAGAGCACAGGTGGGTGAGGAACAGGGCCTCGGGGCTGCTCCTGTGCCGCACGCGACGAGGCCTCGCCAAGAGGAGGGCGGGTTCCAGAGCTTGTGGCAACACCGTGGTCGGTTGGCCATCACGCGCTTGGAGAGCCCATCCCGGAAGCGGGAATGCTCCCACGCGCTTCGCCGCCACCCGGACGAGGTCTTAACTCCCCGGCCCCGCGGGGATGGTCCCGCTCCTCCCGGCCGACCCGGCGGCCGCCGCAGGGCAACGCTTGCCGTGACCGAACTGCGCAATACCCCTGCCTGCCGCTGGCGATGGTGAGGACAGGCTTCTCCAGGGAGACAGCCACGTCGGTGTGGAGGGCTCCCATGATGTGGGGCGGCGTGCAACTCGTCGTCGTGGCCGTCGTGTGCCAGGAGCACGGCTCGTGGGCTCAGGAAGCCGGGGCGACTGTTTGCGCGTCAAGTGAGTGTCTATCAGCCCGATACGGGGCCACTCGTGTTGTCGGCCGTCCCCAGCCGGCATGGGGGCAAGGCCCTGCAACGAAGAGGACTTGGTCTCGCACACCAACGCTAAGCTGCTTGAACGTACGCGTCGCTACCTGCGGGAAGGAATCTGTCCATGGCGCCGGCAAGATGCAGCGGGGAAGGGTGGCGGGTACGCGCATCCCAGGCCAGTGACTGGTGACACAACTGGGCCGCGGCGAGTTGTTGTGGATCCCTCTCTCCTGCGTGGGGGACGGCGATGGGCGGCGGTGAAGCTGTGCCAGTCTTTGCGCCGGAGGGCCCAGTCACGTGAAGGGCCACCGCTTCCCGCCGCTGCCGCAAGGGTGCGCCGGGATTACCTGGCCGCAGTCGCACTCGTAGATGCCGCTATCGGGCACCACCTGGCCCGGCAGGAAAGTCTCTCGTTCATATCTCCTGTCTACGCCGGCCCTGGGGCCTGCGCGACGGGGCCACGACGGCCTCTTGCCGGGGGCCGGGCAGACGCAAGCCCGGCTGGACCGGGGGTTCCAGCCGGGCTTGGGCTCTGGGGAGTCAGCGCGTAGATGAGCGCCTGTCCAGTCAGCGGTGTCCGTGAGCGGAACTCGAGGCGCCGCCGAACAGCCGGGCCACGGCCCGGAACGGCGGGTGACGACGGTAGCGATGGCCCCGGTCCTGCAGACGGTCAGCCGATGCTTGAGACGTGGAAGTGCACATGTCTGTGCGCCCCCACTCGGCACGCTGGCGGCCGTCCCCGGCAGCCAGGCGAGGAGCACCGGGGACTGTTGTCCATCAGAAAAAGGTTTTGTCCCATTCGCCCGTGACGAGCGCCTGGACTGCATTCTCGAAACCCTTGGCGACCCTCTGGATTCCAGCGTCCCCTGCAAGGAAGATTTCGCCGTTGCCGGCCAGAAGGACAGCTTCCTCGGTGGAGAACGCTGTTCCGACGATAAGGACGGGCTGGCCGATGCGCTGTCCGTAGATGCGAGCGCTTCTGGGTGTGGAGTGCGCCGCGTCCATTGTCCTTTCGGTGGAGGTCGTGAACTCCGTCTCTCCGTGGCTGTAGGTCCACGTAACGGTGAGTTCGCCGTAGGTCTCCACAAATTTCTGGAGTTCGGTGGTGAATTCGAACCCCTCTTCTGTGTACCGCTGGCGGGCGTCTTCGATGTCCACTGGGTGGACTTCGAAGTGCGCCTTTTGGGCGAGAAGGCTCCGCAGTTCTCGGAGTGCCGATCGCTGAGTGTCCTCGTTCATCCCGTCAACACCTCTCCTCCGAAATCGGGAACCCATGTCTTGCAGTTGTCGCACATCTTGAAATTCTTTCCCTTGGGGTTGACCGTCACCAGATCGATGTTCTTGGGATCGGCTCCGTCTTTGCTCGCGTTGGTGAACATCCGGCGTTCAGCACAAACCGCCGGCGGCCGACCGGAGGGATGCTGCGACTCCTCTGGCATTGCGTCGATGACTGCTTTCTCATGACCGGTTTCCGGGCCGCTGTCGCCTTTCCGGGCCGCTGTCGCCGTAGTAAATCGCACCGGTGGTCCGCTTTTCCGCAGTGCGGCCCGGCCGCACGTCGGGATCACTGCCTGACGTCACGACAAGCTCACCACCGGGTCGGCACCCGGAGCGCCGTCGTCGAGGCCGACGAATCCCAGATCAGCGATGGCGCCGAGCCCGGCGGCCCGCAGGTGGGTGGTGAGCGGGCCCTCGTCGGGCTTAGAGGTCCTAACAAAGGCGTTGGACGTGGCGGTGGGTGATCAGGCAGGTGGCGAGGTTGAGAAAGGCTTCGTGGATGTCGTCGCGTCGTTCCCAGCGAATGCGCAGGCGTCGGAAGCCGTGCAGCCAGGCGATCGTGCGCTCGACGACGTACCGGAAGATGCCCAGCCCGGTGCCGTGTGGCTGGCCGCGTTCGGCGATCACCGGGGCGGATCCCGCGCTGCCGCAGCAGGCGCCGGTACTTGTCGTGGTCGTAGCCGCGGTCGGCGAACAACAAGTCCGGCTTCTGGCGGGGGCGGCCGACCACGCCCGCCACCGGCGGAACCTTGTCGATCAGGGGCAGCAGCTGGGTGACGTCGTTGCGGTTGCCGCCGGTCAGCGACACCGCGAGCGGGATGCCCTGCCCGTCGGTGAGGACATGGTGCTTACTGCCCGGCCGCGCGCGATCGACCGGGCTGGGCCCGCTTTTGGGCCCCTGCGCGCCGCCCTCACATGCGAGGCATCGATCGCCGCCCGCGACCAGTCCAGCTGGCCCGCCGAACGCAGCTGGGTCAGCAGGACCAGGTGCAGTTCCTCCCACACGCCGGCCTCGTTCCAAGCGGCCAGGCGCCGCCAGCAGGTCATCCCTGAGCCAAAGCCCAACTCCTGGGGCAGGTACTCCCATTGGATGCCGGTATGCAGCACGAACAGGATCCCGCACATTGCTTGGCGGTCCGGAACCCGAGGTCTTCCCTCGACCTTCCTCAGGCCCGGCACCGGCAACAATGGCTCAATCAGCGACCACAGCTCGTCGGACACGATCCACGGCCGCGCATCCCGCTTCCCCATGACCAGAACAACGAGGGACCAGCCCGACAGTCACATGATCAATCACTTCTGTTAGGACCTCTTAGCCCGGCCGGGCCGGAGCGCAGCGGGCACAATTCGGGTTCGAGATTCACGGCCACCTCGACCGAAAGTGCCTTCCCAATTCGGTCGCTGATGATCGATGTTCGTGCCGCCGGCTGCCCTACCGAAGAGGGCGGCGCTTGCCACGGGGGCTCTTTGTCAGTAGGCGGTGCGGTCGCTCTTGGCCAGCCACGTGTCAAACGGGTGAGTGCGGTTGGGCAGGTTGAAGTGCTCGACTGCCAGTGGCCACACCGAGCGGGGCTGGTTCTCGAACAGGTCGTAGAAGTTGCGGTCGTCGAAGCCGGCGACTGCGGCGTCGTCCCGATCGGCGGAATAGACGAGCCGGTCCACGCGTGCATACAGGGCAGCGGCTAGGCACATCGGGCACGGTTCACAGGACGTCACCAGCACGCAGCCCGCCAGGGAGAAGGTATTCAGCTTCTTGCAGGCGGCGCGCATCGCGCTGACCTCGGCGTGCGCGACGGGATCCAAGGCGGTAGTGACCTCGTTGCGCCCGGTGGCGATGACCTCTCCGTCCTTGGCGATCAGGGCGCCGAAGGGGCCGCCGCCGCTGGTCACGCTCGTAGTGGCCAAAATGATCGCCTCTTGCAGCCAGACGCGCTCCGGGCCCGGGATGTCTGTTTCCTGGGTTTGCGGGGTCATGACGCTCCTTCGGAAAGATGAGATGGGCGGTGGGGTCTCGCTGCGTGTGGACGGGCGACTGTTCAGAGGGCTGTGGTCCGCCGTCATAGTGCTGTTCCGGCACAACCGGTGGTGGGGGAGGTCCAGGCCGGTGTCGTTCCGGAAGACGTGGATGACAACCCTGGTGGCGGAAGTGGAAATCGACTCGCCGCCACCGCGTTGTCCCGCACATGCGCGTTCACACAGGCGCGGAGCACACCGGACGATCCAGTGGCAGAGCCAGTACCCCTAGGCTTCGAAGTTATACGCACTGCTGCAAGCTGCCGGTGCCCCCACGGCCCGCTGACCCGAAGACGCTCCGTCTGTCGGTTGAGCCTCGGCGATCTCCTGGAGATCTGGGTGAAAGAGGAGGTTCGGCAGCTCGTGTAGGTGAGGTCTCCGTCAGCTACCGATGAGCCCTGTCGTGGATGTCCGGCTGGCGCGGGAGCCCCACCACGTCGGCGGAGTGAAGGCGACATCCAGCGTCGCCCACCACCGTGCGACTCCCCGGTACACCGCCCCACACACGAGCCCCTCTCGCCACGGCTCCACGATCCTCCCAATGCCACCGCTGCACGGCTACCGCCGAGGGGCTGCCTGCAGAGCTCGTTGACGTTGTGCTTCTCGCTCGGCTCCCCGGCCGGTGCGGAAGCCGGCCCAGACCCGCTGCTCCCGGCCCCCGCGTCCACACACCTCCACGCAACACCCCCCGGCACGCCAAGGTCTAGGCCGCGACCAGAGCGGACACCACGAGCGTGCCGGCAGGCCCGTGAGGACAGGACGTCGAGGCGCGACCCGGTCGGTGTGGGCCTGTACGACCCGCGCCCCGGCGAGCGGCGCCGCTGGGACCGGTCCGGCGACACGCGCTGGCGGCGTCCGATATCGGCGCACTGACCGTCGGCGAGCACGTCTGCTACCCGTACGGCGCCGCCACCAGCCGCAACCGCGAGGTCCAGCCAAACAACGCGACTCAGTGGCGCATGAAGTCCGATGCACACGAGCTCGGCGCGCGGGTCTACGACCGGCGCGGCATCACCGACACACCGGACGAGGGAAACCACCTGCTCGGACTGCTCCGGTTCAAGGCCGGCACCGGCGGTCGGGCCCTCGGCCCTTCCCGTACCGGTTCCGCTGTCATTCGGGAGGGCAGCCTCTGCCTTTCGGTAGAGGCGGGTCGTCCGCAAGGTGCAGGGGACTGTCGTAACAAGCCGTCGATAATCGAGGTCATGTCGTCCAGTGCTCCACCTGCCATCGAGAACCGCCTGTCCCGGAGCCCCTTCGCCGGGCCCGGAGAGGATGGGCGGCGGTTGTGGCGGGCGGCGGGCGAGGCGGTCCTGGCCGGGGTGGTGGTGCTGCTCACGTACCAGGCGGAGTCGTGGATTGCGGCCAGGCTGGTGGGTGGGGTGTCGGTTCTGGGGGTCTTCGGCGTCGCGTTGGTGCTGGTGCGGCGCCGTTTCCCGGCGGCCAGTGCGCTCGGGCTGGCGGCGCTGATGGGGGTGGTGCCCGCTGTGGCGTTGCTGACGGCGGTTGCCGCGTACACCGCGGCCCGGCAGCTGGGGACGCCGCGGCGGCGTGTTGGTCTGCTGCTCGGGGCGGCCGTCTCGACAATGGTGGTCTGTGTGGTGTCCGCGCCCCCTCTGGACCTGGGCAGCTGGTTGTTCGGCCTGGCGCTGAGTGCGGTGCTCGCCGTCACCACGGTCGTTGTGCCCGGTCTGGTCGGCGTTGCCGCGGGGCAGCAGGACCGGCTGGTGCGGGCGTTGCGGGAGCGCACCGCCGCCGCTGAGGAGGCGCGGCGGCTGGTGGACAGCGAGTCCCGAGTGCGAGAACGGTCGCGTATCGCGGCGGAGATGCACGATCTGGTCGGACACCGGCTGAGCTTGGTCTCCCTGCACGCGGGCGGGCTGGAGATGGTGCTGCGGAAGGATGCGCCGGAGCTGCGGGACGAGGCCATCGTGGTGGGCCGTGCCGCCCGCGATGCCATGCACGAGCTGCGCCAGGTGCTGGGGGTTCTGGGCCCGGTGGGGCGGGATACCGGCACGGATGCGCTGACGGACGCGACGGGTACGAGCGCGGATATCGAGGCGCTGGTCGAGGAGTCACGCGGCGTCGGGATCCCCGTCGAGTTCTGCTGGGAGGGACCGGATCTCGGAGGGCGGCCGGCCCTGGTGCGGCGGGCGGTCCACCGCGTGGTGCGCGAGGCGCTGACCAACATTCACCGGTACGCGGCCGGGGCCCACGTGACCGTCGCCGTTCGCCACGCCGACGAGCGGGTGGAGGTGCGGGTGCGCAACGGCGTGCCGCCGGTGCCGCCCGCCGCGGCGACTGGGCTCGGCACCGGGCGCGGCCTGACCGGGCTGCGGGAGCGGGTGGCGCTGCTCGGCGGCGACTTGGAAGCGGAACGGACGCCCGGCGGTGGCTTCGCCGTGGCGGCCGACATCCCTGCCGACCCCGGGCCCGGCGCGGAGGCGACGGCAGCGGAGCCGTACGAGAAGGGGCCGGGTGGCCCTGTCGCAGAGCCCGGCGGTGGGCTATCCGCCCTCCAGAGGCGTGTTGCCGGTGCCCTCAGCGGGCTGCTAGGCCTGGCGGGGGTGGGCCTGATGATGTTGTTCGGGCTCATGCTGGTGCACGATGCGCAGATCGGCGCCCACTACCGCAGCGAAGAAGAGCCCCGGGTGGGGATGTCACGGGAGCGGGTGGAGCGGGCCGTGTCCTTCGACTCCGACATGGTGCGCGCGGCCGCCGCCGGGCGTGAGCCGCCGCGGCCGGCTTCCGCCACGGAGTGCCTGTATCCGTACGTGGGCGAGGAGACCAAGGGCGGGCGGCTGCAGATCGTCCGCTACTGCTTCCGGTCCGACACATTGATCGCGATCGACCATTTCACGGTCCCTGTGGTGACTGAAACGGTGACCGGACCGTCCCGTGGGAAGAGGACGCATGACTGACCAGAGCGATACCCGGGGTGACCGGGCGGGCGCGCCGATCCGGGTGCTGCTCGCCGACGACGAGGAGATGATCCGGCACGGCCTCCGGCTGATCCTCCGGCACGCCGACGGCATCGAGGTGGTGGCCGAGGCCGTCAACGGCGCCGAAGCCGTCCGGCTCGCCGCCGAACACCAGCCCGACGTGGTGCTCCTCGACATCCGCATGCCCGTACTCGACGGTCTCGCGGCCGTCGGACCGCTGGTCGCCCTCGCCCCCGAACCGCAGGTGGTCATGCTCACCACCTTCGGCGACGAGGAGAACGTCACCCGAGCCCTGCGGGCCGGTGCCGCCGGGTTCCTGCTCAAGGACGAGCGGGCGGAGGAGCTGATCAGCGCGGTACGGGCGGCGGCAGCGGGGGACGCGGTCCTCTCGCCTCGCGTCACCGGAGCCGTCATCCGGCGGATGCTGAGCGGTGCCGGGGCCGCCGCCCCGGACGGCAGGGTGGCGGGGCTGACCGACCGGGAGCGGGACGTGCTGGTGATGCTGGGGGAGGGGCTGTCGAACCTGGAGATCGGCAAGCGGCTCGGCATCGGTGTGGGAACGGTCAAGACCCATGTCGGGTCGATTCTGGGGAAGACGGGGTGCGGCAGCCGGGTGCAGGCGGCGGTGCTGGCGCACCATGCCGGGCTCATGGGCTGAGCACCCCGGTCGGGGCGCCGTCGGCTGTCTTTGGACGACCTGTCGGCTCTCCCTTCGGACAGAGGGGGCGTGGTCCGAGAGGACGACGCGGCAGTGGCGGATCTGTCGGTCGGCAGGCGGCGCATTCCCGACCTGAGGGCGACGGATTCGGGGGTGCCGCGCGGCCACGATGGTCGGGAGTCCGCACCCCGTTCCAGGAGCACTTATGCCGCAGCCTGCCACCGCTACCGCCCGCCTCCGCGCCTCGTCCGGCGTCGCCGCCTGCGCGACGAGGATGACCAAGGTCTACGGCGAGGGTGAGACCCGTGTCGTTGCTCTTGACTCGGTGACCGTGGAGTTCGGGCGAGGCCGGTTCACCGCGATCATGGGGCCGTCCGGCTCCGGTAAGTCGACGCTGATGCACTGCATGGCGGGGCTCGACGCCATCTCCAGCGGGTCTGCCCGGATCGGCGCCACCGAGCTGTCCGGGCTGAAGGACCGGCAGCTGACCAGGCTGCGCCGGGAGAAGATCGGTTTCATCTTCCAGGCGTTCAACCTGCTGCCCACGCTGGATGCCTTGGAGAACATCACGCTGCCGCTGGACATTGCCGCCCGTAAGCCCAACCAGGAGTGGCTGGAGCTGATAGTGGGGGCGGTCGGCCTGGCCGGGCGGCTGCGGCACCGCCCGTCGCAGCTTTCCGGTGGTCAGCAGCAGCGGGTCGCCGTGGCCCGCGCGCTGGCCGCGCGACCGGAGATCATCTTCGCGGACGAGCCGACCGGCAACCTCGACTCCCGTTCCGGCGCGGAGGTGCTGGGCTTTCTGCGGGATTCGGTACGGGAGTTGGGGCAGACCGTGGTGATGGTCACCCACGACCCGGTGGCCGCTTCTTACGCGGACCGGGTGGTCTTCCTCGCCGACGGGCGCGTCACTGACGATCTGCCCGCTCCCACCTCCGCGGCCGTGCTGGACCGGATGCGGCTCTTCGACGCCAAGGGGCGGGCGAGCTGAAGCGGTCCGCAGCCGCTCACAGCCCGCATCCCGCATCCCGCATCCGCACGCCGCCACCTCGCACCCAGGACGGAACCGACCACATGCTGCGTACAGCCCTGCGCAACGTCCTTGCGCACAAAGCCCGATTGATCATGACCGCGCTCGCGGTCCTGCTCGGTGTCGCCTTCGTCTCCGGCACCCTCGTCTTCGCCGACACCACCGCGAACGCCTTCCGCAACGCCTCGGCCCAGAGCCTCAAGGGCGTGGCCGTCTCCGTGCGGGCGGACGCGACCACCACCGCCCCTGATATGGCGGGCATCGAGGACGGCCGGCGGGCCGCCGTCCTCGATGCCGCGCTGGCGCGGAAGATCCGCCAACTGCCCGGCGTCGCCTCGGTCCGCCCCACCGTCCACGGCCAGGCCATCCTGGCCGGTAAGGACGGACGCCCGGTCAACGCCGACACCAACGGGCAGAACCTGGCCACCAACTACCTGCCCGGCCAGGACGGCAAGGACAGCCACTTCCCCGTGAAGGAAGGCCGCGGCCCCACCGCGGAGAGTGAGCTGGCCCTCGACGCCAAGTCTGCCGCGCAGGCCGGCTACCGGATCGGCGACACCGTCCGCTTCGCCACCGACGGGCCCGCCCTGACCAAGAAGCTGGTCGGTATCGTCTCCACCGATGTCCCCCAGGCGACCGCCGGCGGCACCCTCACGCTTTTTGACACCAGGACCGCGCAGAAACTGTTCCACCATCCTGGCCAGTTCGACGAGATCGCGGTCGCGGCCGGCCCGGGGACCGACGAGTACGCGCTGACGGACCAGGTGCAGGCGCTGCTCCCCGAGAAGGAGGGTGTCAGAGCCACCAGCGGTGCTGCCCTGGCCGCCGAGCAGTCCGCCCAGATCGCCAAGAACACCGGGTTCCTCACCAAGACGCTGCTGATCTTCGCCGGCATCGCGCTGTTCGTCGGCGTGTTTCTCATCGCCAATACCTTCACCATGCTGATTGCCCAGCGCAGCCACGAGATCGCGCTGATGCGGGCCGTGGGCGCCTCGCGCCGCCAGGTCATCGGCTCCGTCCTCATCGAGGCCTCCCTGCTCGGCCTCGTGGCCTCCGTCGGCGGATTCGCGCTCGGCCTCGGCATCGCGACCGCCATGCGCCCGCTGCTCAACACGACGGGCGCCGGGCTGCCCGACGGGCCGCTGGTCATCTCGCTCGCGGCCCCGCTGGCCTCGCTCGCGGTCGGCGTCCTGGTCACCGTCCTGGCGGCCTGGCTGCCGTCCCGCAGGGCTGCGAAGATCGCCCCCGTGGCGGCGCTCTGCAGCGTCGACCAGGCCCCGCCCGCCCGCGCCCTGAGGGTCCGCAATGTACTCGGCACCCTGCTCAGCGGGGCCGGGGTGCTGGTGATGCTCTACGTCTCCACGCTCAGGAGCAGCAAGGAGTCGAACCTGATGGTCGCGATGCTCGGCTCCGCGCTGACTCTCGGCGGCGTGATCGTGCTGGCCCCGCTGCTCTCCCGGCCGTTGATCGCCCTGGCAGGCAAGGTCACCACCCCCTTCTTCGGCGTGGGCGGCAAGCTGGCCGAACAGAACGCGCTGCGCAACCCGCGCCGCACCGCCGCCACCTCCTCGGCCCTGATGATCGGACTCGCCCTGATCACCGGTCTGACCGTCGGCGGGCACTCCGCTCAGAGCGCCATGGCCAAGGAGGCCACCCAGGGTCTGACCGCCGATTACAAGGTCAACTACAGCACCGCCCGCGGGCTCGACGCGGACGCCGCCGACAAGATTGCCCAGGTGCCCGGGGTCGCCGCGGCCGCCTCCGTCACCACAACGCAGCTCGGCACCCAGGGCGAGTACGCCGTCATCACCGGCACCGACCCGGAGGCGCTCGGAAAGGCCGCACAGCTCGACTTCCACGCCGGCTCGCTGCACGACATCGGCCCCGGGAGGATCGCGATCTCCGACGAGTTCGCCGCGCGGGCCGGGCTCCAGGTCGGAGCCACCCTCGACGCCGAGATGGGTGGCGGCATGGACAGCAGCAAGTCCCAGAAGCGGAAGCTGACGGTCGTCGGCATCTACGCCAAAACCCGCGCCGCGGACGAGGTGTTGGGCGCGCTCGCCGACGTGCTCCCGTACTCCGTGACGAAGAACCTCGACAACGTGCTGGTCAAGGCCGAGCCAGGCAGGACTGCGGGCCTTGAGCGGAAGATCCGTGCCGCGCTCGGTAACAGCCCGCTGCTGAAGGTGCGAAGCCAGCAGCAGCTCATCCAGGACAACAACGAGTCGGTCAACACGGTCCTCAGCATGATGTACGGGCTGCTCGGCATGGCCGTCGCCATCGCGATCCTCGGCGTCGTCAACACCCTGGCCATGTCGGTCTTCGAACGCACCCGGGAAATCGGGATGCTGCGGGCCATCGGCCTTGACCGCTCCGGGATCAGGCAGATGATCCGGCTGGAATCAGTGGTCATCTCACTCTTCGGCGCGGTCCTCGGCATCGTTACGGGCATCTTCCTGGCCTGGGCCGGAGGCGGCCTGACCACCTCCTCGATGCAGGAGTACGAGACAGTCCTGCCGTGGGGAAGGCTGGGCATCTTCCTGGCGCTGGCCCTGATGATCGGCGTGCTGGCCGCCATCTGGCCGGCCCGCCGGGCAGCCCGCCTGAACATGCTGCAGTCCATTCAGCCGAGTTGAGCCACGCGGCGCCACCCGCCACCCGGGCCGCGACGAGGTGCCGCTCGCGAAGCCTGGACGCCGCGATCTGCCCCTGTACGGCCCCCGAAGAGCCCTCTGAATAGCGGCGCGACCGATCAGCGGCCGACGCCCGAGCAGTTCCCAGCAAGTTCCCAACAAGTCAAGGAGATCCGCATGTCCACACTGTGTACCACCCCTGCTCGTAGAGGCTCACGAAAGGGCAGTCTGGTGGCGGGTGCACTGGCCACCACCTTCCTCACCGGCATATCGCTCATCGGCTTCCCCACCCCGGCCCACGCTGCCGACGGCAACACCTACTTCAAGACCGAACAG
Source organism: Streptomyces sp. NPDC048248 (assembly GCF_043201875.1). NCBI lineage: Bacteria > Bacillati > Actinomycetota > Actinomycetes > Kitasatosporales > Streptomycetaceae > Streptomyces > Streptomyces sp. NPDC048248. Next base: position 149,680 of record NZ_JBICZL010000001.1, on the reverse strand, counting down.
GAAGTCACCGACTTCCTCAGCCAGAGCGCGCCCCTGAACCAGAAGGAATCCGTCAAGGGCTACCCGGTTCAGGGACAGGACCCACAGGAGGTCAAGCTCGACGACGTCGAGGCGGTCTACCCGCACGACCAGGCGCTCCAGGACATCCCGTCCAAGCTGGGCAGCGGATTCAACCTCCCATCGGAGATCACCACCGACGAACCCGACATCCGCAGGAGCAGCAGCAACGACAAGGAGCCGTGGCTGGACAACTGGGACGCCAAGTCGATGTGCGGCCAGCCCAGCCATACCCCCGGCGGCGAGCCTCAGCCCTGCGGCTTCGTCGGCGTGCTCGACACGAAGTACCCGACCATGCAGACCTCAGCGGCAGTGATGGGCAAGGCGCAGTTCTCCTACAAGACCCAGGCCACGGTCGGCCAGGACACCAGCCAGACCAGTGGCTGGTCCGTCGGAGGAAAGGTCACCTCACAACTGCAGACCCCCGGCGGGCCGGGCGGCGGCACGGCCGGCACGGAGCTCAGCTTTGAATACAGCCAGTCGACCACCACCACCAACAAGTGGACGACCATGACCGAGCAGAACAACACCTACGACGTCCCGGACGGCGTCTCCGGGTGGGTCGAGGGACGCGCCAACGGCGGAAAGTACATCGGATACATCGTCTACAAGCTCGACTTCACATCCGGCAACGGCGACCGAAAGCAGAAGATGGTCCTCATTCCGGCACGTGTCCTGATCCAGGCACCCGGCAACTCGGTTCCGATGACGTTCGTCAAGCGCCAGGGATAGCAGCACACATCCCTGAACCACCTGGGGTGGGGTGGTCCCGCGTCCCTGCGGCGGATGCACATGGGGCGGGGCCACCACCCTGCGGCGACGTCCGATCACACCCCGCCCGCCGCCGGCCGTCACTCGGACTTCCGGTAGAGGCAACCGCCCCCGGCGGTGAGACACCGATACGTCGCAGGAGGACGGCGGTGTCTCACCGTGCCGGGATCGTCAGTAATCGCTGTTCGTGGCCGCACGCACCTCGGCGAGAGTGGCACCAGCCGCAGCTCTGGCCCGCTCGTTGCCTTTCACGCAGCGCCCGGCGGAGGTAGGCGCGGTCCTGTGCATATTCGGTTCGGCGGGTACTTGTTGACCGCCTCGGTCACCGTCTTCTTCAGCGCGGCGGATCCCGCAAAGCCGATGTCTGCGGCCACTTCCTGGGGGTGCGGTCCAGGCAGAGGGGCGCCAGCAGGAGGAGGGAGGAGACATCTGGGCGAGTGGCCGGGTCGTAGGTGATGTGGCGCTCGGAGTCGGTTTTGGCCCCTTGACCAGGCGGGCGGTCTCGTCGGCGTCGGCAGCCAGGGTGATGGCGTTGCGGCGGCTCTTGCTCATCTGGTGCCGTCCGTGCCGAGCAGGAGGGTGCGCTCGACAGCAGGGAGAGGATGTCCGCGACTTGGCGGACGGGGTAGGTGAGCATCAGGCCGCTGACGGCGGACTGGCGCGAGTGGGCGATTTCGTCTTTGACCGTGGGGTCGCGGTTCAGCACGGACGGAGACGAGGCTGAGGAGGGCAGTAACAGCTGGTTGAGCGCGGGGCGGCGCTGTGCGTGAACATCGTGCTGCGCTCCGGGTCCACGCCGATGGCGAGGTAGTCCAATACCAGTTCCTCGACGTGCTCGGTCAGGTTGTCCGCTACATCGCGGTCGGTCAGGACCTGGTAATCCGCGATGATCACGACCATCTCCACTCCGAGGTCCTGAAGACGTACTGGGGCGAAAGAGGTCATCGCCACGACACTCCTCTCACTTCCAACCAGGTTCGAAGCGCAAGCGACGAATGGTGTGTGCGTGCTTCGCGGCGCGCCAGCCCACCGCCGGTGACGGACACATCCGGCTGACCACCCAGCAACACCGCACGTCTACGCCGCAGCGCCTCTTCGACTCCAAGCCGCCGGCGCCAGCCAGCAGCAGGGCATCGCCCGGAGGGCTTGCAGGAGATCTACTTCAAGGACCGCGGTCGCCGCGCCGACGACCTCCAGGTCGAATTCACAGACATCGACTACATGGAGCTCGACTTCTGAGAGTTGAGGGCGAGTGGAGAGTATGCCTTCCTCGTGACTGAGAGCACTTCACTTGGCGAGTGAGCGCTTGGGTGGGCGGGCTGAGCGTCAGAGTGCGGCGCCGGTGGCCCACCGCCCGTCCGGCACGGACCTGCCGCGCTACGCGCCCACATGGTCGTGGCGTGGGCTCGGTCGGAGGGCGCCTGGGTGGGTTACGCGGTGGTGTGGGCGGGCGAGGCCATCCGGGCGAGCGCGACGCGCAGCGCGGCGTTGAACTGGTCGGGGAGCTCCTGGTGTGGCATATGGCCGGCGCCTGCGATCACGCTGACCGTGGCGCCGGGCGTAAGAGCGGCGCAGGTCCGGGCCACTTCCAGGGGGATCGCGGTGTCCAGCTCACCGTGGAGGTAGTGGATCGGCACCTGCAACCCAGGCAGCGTCGGGCGCGGGTCGTGGTCCTCGGCGCGGGCCTGGTGCTCATCGATGTAGACGCCGGAGTCCAGGATCTGGCGGACCGTCCAGTCGATGAGCGCGGGCGCGGTGCCCGGCGCGTACCACCCTGGCACCCAGCCGGCGACCGTACCAGCCCGGTCCCGGCGCAGACCGGCCACGAGCTCCGCCTGAGCTTGAATCTTCGTCGACGGCCAGTACCCCGGCGCGCCCACGAGAACCACTCCTGCGACCAATTCGGGTCGCTGCAGGCTCAGTTCAGTGGCGAAGGTGCCGCCGATCGATGAGCCGATGACCACCGGCCGGTCCAGCCGCAGAGCGTCGATCGCTGTTACCAGGTCGCTAACCACCCCGGCAGTGGTGTTGCCCCGAACGGGGCGAGCCGATCGCCCGCAGCCCCGCCAGTCGACGGTGACGACCCGGTGGTCCCGGGTGAAATCGGGCAGCTGAGCGCCCCAGGTCCGGCCGCTGGTGCCCCAGCCGTGCAGGAACAGCAGCACCGGGCCGATCCCCTCGTCCTCGTAGTGGAGCGTGGTGTCATTGATGTCCAGGCTGGGCATGGCGGTCTCCCTCTGCCTCGTGGGCCCTTGCGGGCCGCGCGGTTCGTGATGTCCCCAGCCAACCGCGATCACCTCCGCCGGCCAATGAGCGATCCGCGTCTACACTGATCGCGAACGGTGATCAATGCTGGTCGTGGTGGACAGGGGGCCGGGGTCATGGAACTGCGTCAGCTGCGCTACTTCCTCACCGTGGCGGAGGAACTGCACTTCGGCCGTGCCGCCGAGCGGTTGCACATCGTGCAGTCCGCGGTCAGCCAGCAGCTCCGCCGACTCGAACGCGAACTGGGTACGGAGCTGTTCGCCCGCTCCACCCGCACTGTCCGCCTCACCGAGGCCGGCGACCGACTCCTCCCGTACGCCAGAGAGATGCTCGGCCTCCAGACGCGCGCCCGGGAGGCCATCGACGAACTGCGCGCCGAACACGCCGTCACGGTGCGCCTCGGCACCAGCTCCGGGCTGGGTGACTGGCTGGACGCCATACTCACAGAGTTCACCCGGCGCGCCGGATACGCTCCGTTGGAACTTGTCACCGGCAGCACCGAGCAACGCCTGGAGCAGGTGCGGGCCGGTGACCTGGACGCCGCCCTGCTGCGTGGTGAACGGACCGAACCGGGGCTGGAGTTCCTGCCACTGTGGCAGGACGTACTGATGGCGGCGCTGCCCGCGGGTCACGAGTTGGCCGGGCGGGAGACTGTCGAACTGGCCGAGCTCGCGGATCTGCCGCTGCGGCTCTCCCCGCGCTCCCGCAACCCCGCACTCCACGACGTGGTGATGCGTTCCTGCCGGGCGGCCGGCTATGTGCCCGCCCTGGGGCCGGAGTTCACCAATGACCAGGACACCCTCGCCTCCATCGGCCACGGCAAACCGTCCTGGACGGTCTTCTACGCCTCGCATGCCGGCCAGCTCCCTGTTCCCGGCGTGGTGTTCCGTCCCCTGAGCGAACCGGCGCCCGTCATGTGGACCTACCTGGCGGTACGGAGTGGGCCGCCCCGGGCCGAGCTGCGCGCCCTGATTGAAGCCTGCTACGAGGCGGCCGAGAGGGGCCGGGCGTAGCACCTGGCCCGGGATGTTCAGCGTCGACCATGACTCGAACCTGGAACCAATGATCCGCCCGCCGTCGGACGCCGAACGGCGCCCGACGGCGTTGAGGAGGGCTGGCCGCCCCGCGCGAGTTCGGGCAGAGCGGCCTCGTCGCCGACGACGAGGGAATGCCGCTCGGCGGCAAGGGGCCGGCACTTAGGTGAGGCGGGTGTAGTAGTCGGCGTTGACTCCGGCCAGGACGGCGACCTCCTCGCGGCGCAGTCCGGCGACTCTGCGGGGCCCGTAACTCGCCATGTCGACTGCCTCCGGCCGCAGGTCGGCGCGGCGTGTGCGCAGGAAGTCTCCCAGGTGGTTGTCGTCCATGTGTTCAGGCTGGGCGAGGGCTCGGTGTGCTGCCTGGGTGTGCCATGCCCAGGCAGCACACGTCCTGGTTGAGAGCCGGTGGCCTGCCCAGACTCGGTGGAGCGGGAAGGACCGCACCGTTTGAGGAGAGGAGTCCGCCATGGCCGGGACCGTTGAGGGCGACCAGGTCGGCGTGGTCGGGGTGTGGGTGACCGCGGATGGTCACATACGGCAGGAGCTGCTGCCGGACGGTCGGTACGACGAAGCCCGCGGCGAGCGGGCCGGCGCCTACACCGGCCGGTACACGGTGACCGGCCGCCACTTGGACTACGTCGACGACACCGGCTTTACCGCCACGGGCGACATCCGGGACGGAGTGCTCTATCACGAGCACCTCGTGCTCTACCGGGAGCAGAAGCACTCGTAGGGAAGGCCGGGCCCGTGACCGCCCTGGTACCGGGGTGCGACTCCGCCGTCGGCACACCAGGGCCGACACAACAGTCATCCAACATCAACGAGAATCAAGGACCACCTTCATGACAGGACAACGACTTGACGGCAAGGTCGCGCTGATCGCGGGCGCGACTGGCGGCCTCGGCACAGCGACGGCCGAGCTCTTCGCCAGCGAAGGCGCCCGGCTGGTGATCACCGATGTCGCCGAAGGCCCTCTGCGGGAGCTGTCCCACCGGATCGAGGCACGCGGTGCGGAGGTCGTCGCTGCCCGCCTCGATGTCTCCTCGGCGCGGGAGTGGGACGAAGTGATCACCGTCGTGCGCGACCGGTTCGGAACGCTGGACGTGCTCGTGAACCTCGCCGGCATCCTGGACTGGCCAGGTATCGAGGACACACGGGAAGAGGCGTGGGACCGTGTCATTGACGTGAACCAGAAGGGCACATGGCTCGGCATGAAGGCGGCGATGCCGCTCCTGCGTGCGAGCGGCAACGCGTCGGTGATCAATACGTCGTCGGTTCTCGGCCTGGTGGGAAGCGGTGCGGCTGCGGCCTACCAGGCGTCCAAGGGGGCCGTGCGCCTGTTGAGCAAGACCGCCGCGGTCGAGTACGCCAGGCAGGGAGTACGGATCAACTCGGTGCATCCTGGGGTGATCGCAACGCCGATGATCCAGGACCTCCTGGACGATCAGGGCGTCCAGCAGCCGGACATCCAACGCACCCCCATGCGCCGAGCCGGCCGCGCCGACGAAGTCGCCCCCGCGATCCTTTTCCTGGCCTGCGACGATTCCTCGTTCGTCACCGGCGCGGAGCTGGTGGTCGACGGCGGGCTCACCGCGCACTGAACGACCCAGCCGCGCGACGACCACGACGGCCTGCCTCGAACGCCGCACCCCGTGAGCGCGTCAACGGCCTGGCCCACCTGACCCGTTCACGCACTGCCCAGCTTCAGACAGCCCGCACCGGCGCCGGCCCTCACATCCACTTTCTCCAGGGACCACACCATGACACCTGCAACCGCGTCCGCCGAAGCATCCGAATCCACCGAGTTCGCCGGGAAGACCGCCCTCGTCACCGGGGCCGCGCGGGGCGTGGGCAAGGAGACCGTAGCGCTTCTCCACGCCCGCGGCGCCCGCGTCGTCGCCGTCGACCTACGACCTGACATCACGACTCTGTCGGAAGAGTTTCCCGGCCTACTCGCGATGCGCGGCGACATCACGCGAGAAGAGACCGCCGCCCGCGCGGTGCAATCGGCCTTGGGTACCTTTGGAGGACTGGACATCCTGGTGAACAACGCCGGACGCACCTTGAACAAGCCCATTACCGAAACCACCGCCGAGGACTGGGACGCTGTGATGGCGGTCAACGCCCGCGGCTCGTTCTTCTGCGCCCGCGAAGCCTTCCGGGTCATGAAGAGCCGCGGTGGCGGTGCCATCGTCAGTACCGGGTCCTATGCCAGCACCGTAGCCCTGCCCGAAGGCGTTGCCTACAGTGCGTCGAAGGGCGCTCTGGCACAACTGACCAAGGTGTTCGCCGTCGAGGGCGGGCCACTGGGCATCCGCGCCAATCTCGTTGCCGCAGGCGTCATCGAGACCGATTTCCTCGACACGATCCGCCCCGACAGCCGCTCATACCTGGCGTCCTTCGCCGAGGCGCAGCCCTTGGGTCGAGTCGCGCAGCCCGAAGAGATCGCCGAGGCCCTGTGCTTCCTGGCTTCACCACGCTCCAGCTTCATCACAGGAGCCGTGGTCGCCGCTGATGGCGGCTTCACCGCGGTATAGCGCCGCACCAGGCAATGTGTCTCTGGTGGCCACGGCTCGTAGTGTCTGAGCTAGTGGCTCGTCTTGCATCGTTGGCCGGGTATTCGACGGGTTGCCCGGCAGTCAGCGGGCCAGGGCGGACAGGTGGGCCGCCGCTTGTGCACGCGATTCATGTCGCCTGAAGTCGTGCGGTTCCGGGGGCTGTGCGTGGGCCGATGTCGCCGTGTGGTGCGCGTGAGCGTCAGCGTCCCTGTGTGTCCCAGTTCGCGAGCACGGCGTCGGCCGCGGCGTGCAGGTGCCGTGCTGATGTGCCGTCACAGACCTGTGTCGAAATACCGAGCAAGAAGCCGTGGATCATTGACGTGAGGCCGTCCACGTCGGTGTCTTCGGCGAGTTCTCCTGAGGCGATGCCGCGTACGATGCACGCCCTGATGCGTGCTCGGTCCGCTGCGCGGCGCGCCGCTACGACCTTTCGCGCTCCGGCCTCGCCCGCTCCCGGTGCCCGGACCGTCCCCGAGAGGGCGACGAGGCATCCGCGAGGGTGGGATGTGTCGGTCTGCATGTTGATCGACCCGTGGAGGAGGCGGGCGATGGCCTCGCGGGGACTTTCCGCCTCGTCGGCCACAACATCGGTGACGCTGCCCGGTCCGGCGATGTAGTGCTCAACGGCCTTCTCGAACAGTCCCTCCTTCGAGCCGAATGCGCCGTAGAGGCTCGCGGAGGACAGCCCTGTGGTCTCGCGGAGCTGGGCCAGCGATGTCGCTTCGTAGCCCTGTTCCCAGAACAGCAGCATCGCGGCCTCCAAGACGGCCTCCATATCGAAGGTGCGGGGACGGCCGACGGGGGACACGGCGAACCTCCTCTATTGCGGACTGACTGGTCCAGTTTGACACCTGTCAGCACGTCGATCAATATCGGATCAGTCAATCCATAACTAGTGGAGGAGTCCGACCCGATGACCACAACGTGCCCCACGCCGGTCCGCGAGCGAGCGCACGAGTCGTTCCCCGTTCCGGCACTGGTGGTGATGGCGTGTACCGGATTCATCGTGATCATGACCGAGACACTGCCGGCGGGGCTGCTCCCGCAGCTCGCCGCCGGACTCGACGTCTCCGGAGGCGGCGCCGGCCAGCTCGTGAGCGCCTACGCGATCGGAACGGTCCTCTCGGCGATACCCGCGATCGCGCTGACGCGCGGGGCACGGCGGAAGCCGCTCCTCCTTGCGGGCCTGCTCGGCTTCCTTGTCGCGAACGCCGTCACCGCGGTATCGCCGTCGTTCCCCGTCGCTCTTGTCGCCCGGTTCGTCGGGGGAGCCTTCTCCGGTCTGCTGTGGGGCATGCTCGCCGGATACGCCCGGCGCATCGCCGCACCTGAGCACGCCGGGCGCGCCCTTGCCATCGCCATGACCGGAACCCCGATCGCACTCTGCGTCGGAACACCACTTGGCGCCTGGCTGGGCTCGACGGTCGGGTGGCGCTGGTCCTTCGCCGCGATGTCACTGCTCAGCGTCATCGTCATGGTCTTCGCAAAGTTCCTCGTGCCCGACGCCCCGGGGCAGTCGGCGCAGACACGCGCTCCGCTCAGCCGAGTGCTGGGCATTCCCGGCGTGGCGACCATCCTCGCCGTCGTATTCGTCTGGATGCTCGCGCACAACCTGCTCTACACCTACATCACTTCCTACCTGCAGCAGATGCGTCTTGCGCTCCGGCCCGACGTCACACTTCTCGTCTTCGGCGTCGCTGCGCTCGGAGGCATCTGGATCACCGGCGTGTTCGTCGACCGCACACTTCGCAGGCTCACCCTGGCGAGTGTGATCCTGTTCATCGTCGCCGGGGCGTTTCTTGCCGCCGCGCAGCAGTCCACTGCGCTCGTGCTGCTCGCGATCGTCCTGTGGGGCCTCGCCTTCGGCGGCTCGGCGACGCAGCTGCAAACAGCCATGGGGGAGGCCGCGGGCGAGAACGCCGATGCGGCGAACGCGATGCTGACGACATCCTTCAACATGGCGATCTTTGCCGGTGGTGCTGTGGGGGCTGTGGTCGTCGATGGCGTGGGCGCACCGGTTCTTCCAGCCGTGATGATCGCTCTCACACTCATGGCGCTCGTCATGGTCGGCTTCGGCCGGCGCGCAGCATTCCCCGCAGGGCGTTGATCGAGAACTGACCGGACCACGCCTCGTAGCTTGTCACGCAGCCATGGACGGGTATGAGGTCCACTGGCGGATTGACGAGTCGGGGGCGAAGTTGGTCTTGGGCTCGGCGTGGGCGTTGTGCCAGCGGATGTAGGCGGCGATGGCGGCGTTCTGCTCCTCGTGGGTGCGGTGGTCGGTGCCGTTGAGGGCGAAGTAGCGCAGGGCTGCGAACTCCGGTCCGACGAGTACGCTTTGTCGGCCAGGACCACGGCCGGTGTCGTTCGAGGTCTGCCGACCTGTCCCGGTACCCGGATCCGTGCCATGAGCGGCTCGGACGCAGGTGCGTCACCGGCCTGGCCCACGGTGAGGGTGGCGAGCGGCCGGCAGTGGCTGTCAGCGGCGAGGTGGATTTTCGTGGTGAGGCCGCCGTGGGGCCGTCCGAGGGCATGATCGTGCGGTTCGCGGTTCGCGGTTCGCGGTTCGCGGCTCGGCTCGCCGGCCGGGGCCCCTTTTGACGGGCCCGGCCGCGTGCTGATGCGCGCGGACGATGGTGGAGTCGACCGGGACGAACCAGTTCAGGTCGCCCTCGGTATCCGCTTGGACCAGCGGAGTGGTGAACACTCTCTCCCAGGTGCCGTTGGCGGCCCAGGACCGCAGCCGGTCGTGAACGCCTTGCCACGATCCGAACCGTTCGGGCAGGTCCATCCACGGTGTTCCTGTGCGGTACTTGAACGCGATCGCGTCGATCACCTGCCGGTGATCACGCCACCGGCCACCCCGGGGAGGTGTCCGGTCCGGCAACAACGGCTCGATGCGTGCCCACTGGGCGTCAGTCAACGACACACATCCGCAGACGATCAGATGATCCGCAGGCAACTTCCCGGCGTGCCTCGCTTGGATCGTTGTGCCGTCGCGGCTACGACCTCTCAACTGAGGGAAGCAAGTTGTGCCATGCGTGTCCGCAGGTGTCTTTGCAGTAGATCTGCCTGCGGCGGGTGTCCGCGACGGAGAACACCGAAACAAGGACACGGAACGCTTTGACGTGCTCGTCGGCGGGGAGGGCCGCAAACCCGTAGCGGGGTGGGTCCATGCAAATCATCACCGAAGGGTTAGCCGTGGGCTTCACTCCGGACCGGGCAACTCCCGCGCGCCCGTCCGCCGTCGTGATGTGCGCTTGCATCACGTAGCCGGCGACTTCTTGCAATACCGCCTGCCCTCCTGCTGGGGAAAGGGCCGAGAACCAGGTTGTCCCATCGTCCAACGTGCGGAGTCCTTGCGCGACCTCGTTGACGACCCGCTCGGCTTCACGCCGTACGGCTCGCCCGTCCTCACTGCTGGTCCCCAACATCTCTCGATCATTCCACTTCGCCTCGGGTCGAGAGCGAGCCAGCTGCATGCAGCACGATTCCTCCCCTGACCAACGCCAATGAGCCACAGGAAACGGCCTAGCGCTGGAGTTGGCGCCGGCGGCGCAGCAAGATTGCGACTTCTCGAAAAAAATCGGCCTTCAGAATGGCGCCGTGAGCGGCCAAACCCGAAGTCGCCGGTATGGCTCGACATCGGAGCTACTCCCAGGCCGCAGAGGGCAGCACAGCCGTTTTTGACCTCACGTCGCCAGGAAATCGGCCGCCCAGGACGTGCGCCTGGCCCCGTGTGGCAAACGAAGAGGGCCCAGCCGCCCGACCCACCGTCACGGCCTTACCGCTGCTCCGCTGCGCCGAGCGCGTCGAGCTGACGGTCGTGCGCACGGCTCAGCAGCAGCACCGACATAGTCGCCCCGATCAGTGCACAGAACATGTCCCACTGCGTGTCCCACACATCGGACTGAGTAGCCAGGAAGTCATTGGTCGCATGTCCGCCGATCAACGCAGCCGCCCACTCGAACATCTCGAAGGCCGCGCTGAAGGCCAGGCAAGCACATACGGTCAGCGGCGCCAGCCAGCGACTGCCGCGCAGCGGCGAGGTCCGGCTGAGCAACTCGCGTACCAGGACGGCGGGTACGAACCCCTGCACGAGGTGCCCGAACCTGTCGTAGGGATTGCGGTCGAGCCCGAGCCATTCCCTCACCCAGTCGCCCAACGGGACCTGCGCATAGGTGTAGTGGCCGCCCACGGCGAGCACCAGCGCGTGCGCGGCGAGCAGACCGTACAGAAGATTCGTGAGCGGGAACCGCCGACGGCTAAGGAGGACCAGCGGCAGACCGACCAGCACCCACACGGTCTCCAGCAGCCACGTCGTTGGGTCGCGCGGGCTCCAGGCAGAGAGCGCCATGGCAGCGACGACGACCACGACGAGGGCAATCGGCAGCGACCGCCGCGGTGCACGCTTCTCGGACACAGAGCGGTCAGAGGGCGAAGTGAGGATGGGCTCGGGCATGGGGGAGGGCTCCTTGGTCCAGATGGAGCCATGTTGCTGGAGCTCGGCGCCGGGGAGCAATGAGTACCCCTACTCATGTCGATCCCGCTTGTAAATTCATGCCGCGCCACTGAACGATCACTTGGCCAACAAGGAGCAACGTCACATCCGCGACCGCGTCCGCTCCTACGTCACCAACCACGTCCTCGATGCGGCCACATCGGCCGACCGGACCTCAGCTGCCATGGCGCAGCCCACTTCGAAGAGGCAGCCTTCAGTGGTGACGCTGCGTTCGATGGGGTGAGGTTCGGCGGCAGTGCCTGGTTCACGAGAGCGGATATTGAAGGAAACGCCGAGTTCAACGGCGTGGAGTTCAGCGGCGAGGCTCGGTTTGAGGGGGCGCACGTGGGCGGCGGCGCCTCGTTCGAGCGGGCCACCTTCGACGCTGGTGCCTGGTTCCTCCGGACCGACATAGCCGCCACCGCCGTGTTCGGCGGAGCGAAGTTCAATGGGGAGGCATCGTTCATCGGCGCGAGGCTCGGCATGGCGACGATGCCACATCTCATTCTCCGCGTCGCCGCGTCACGGAGCGGGGCTCGGCTGGGAGCGCCGCGCGGTGGCTGGCGCGCCTGGCCGTGCTTGCGGCCATCGGTGCGGTGGTCGTGCTTCTCCTCGCGCTCGGAGAGGGCGGGCTGGTGGTCATCGGGGCCGGTTTCCTCGGCCTGGTGATCTGCGGCATCGGCATCTGGTGGTTCGTGGCGCACCGCGGCTCGGTGCGGTTGCTCGGTGCGCTTCTCGCGGTCGCGGCACCCGTCGCCGTCGTCGTGCTCCTGGCATACGACGGGCTGTGGGTGACGGCTCTGGCCCTGTCCCTGTGCTGGGGTGTGGCGTTGGCCTGCGCCCGGGCTGCGCTGCGCAGAGCGCGCCCGGAGAGGCCGATGCGGGCGATCGCCGTGTCCCCGCCGAAACGGCCGGTCCTGATCATGAACCCGAAATCCGGCGGCGGGAAGGTCGGCCGCTTCGGGCTGGTCGAAAGGGCAGAAGAGCTGGGCGCACGGGTGATCCTGCTCGACCCGTCCGCCCCGGCCGACGTCGCCGCGCTGGCCCGACGGGCCGTCGCCGAGGGGGCGGACCTGCTCGGCGTCGCGGGGCGGCGACGGCACTCAGGCCCTGGTCGCGGCGGTCGCCGCCGCGCACGACCTGCCGTTCCTCGTGGTCTCCGCCGGCACTCGTAACCGCTTCGCCTTGGACTTGGGCCTCGACCGCTCCGACCCCTCCCGTTGCCTCGACGCCCTGACCGATGGCGAGGAGCTCAGGGTCGACCTCGGTGACGTCGCCGGCCGTGCCTTCGTCAACACCGTGTCGTTCGGGGTGTACGCCGATGTCGTGCAACGTCCCGAGTACCGCGACGACAAGGCGGGCACGGCCCTGACCTCATGCCGGACCTGCTGCTCGGCGAACACCTGCGCCGGCTCGACGCACGCATCGACGGCACGGAGCTCTCGTCCCAGCAGGCGCTGCTGGTCAGCAACAACCCGTACGCCTGACGAGCTCGGTGGCGGAGGCCGCCGGCCCCGGCTCGACGGCGGCGAACTGGGGGTGCTGAGCATCCGGGTGGAGGATGCGGCGCAGGCCACCAACCTCGCCGTTCGGGGCTCGCAATCCGCAGGGCCGACCGTCCCGACCGCGCAGCGCGTCAACGTGACCGTCGACATGGACGAGATGCCGGTGGCGGTCGACGGCGAGGCGTTGCGGATGCCCACCCTGGTCGTGTGCACACTGCGGCCAGGTGCGCTGCGGGTCCTGCTACCGCGCGACCGCCCAGGCGTCGTCGCACCCGCACCGCCCGTCAACTGGCGACGCATCATCGACCTCGCGTTCGGCCGCACCGGGCGGACCACCGCTGAGCGGACCCGCAGCTGAACGGCCCCAGGAGCTCGCCCGTGCATCAGCCACCCCCCTCGACGCCGTCGGAACCAGTGGCTCTCCGAACGCCGCCGATCCACGGTGAGCGCCTTCATCGCCGCGGGCGCGTCAGCTCTCCTCCTCGGTTTCGACGGCGACTGGTGCAGATCTCGGGCGCGGATCTGTCCGTTCTGCTGCTGCTCGCCTATCTCTTGCCCTATCTCCTGATCACGGGCGTCACCTTCTCGACCGCATCCCCGGAGCGGGTGCGCACCTGGGCGCGTCGTTCGACGCGGGGCACGGTGCTCCAGCGCTACGTCAACGGCACGGCGCCCGGACCGGGTGTTTCCCTCTTCATCGCCGCTGCCGCGCTCGGGCCCGCCACCCGTGGGAGGCCCGGATACACGCACGAAGTGCGCAGTCATCCCTCATCCAGCCCCTCCCCGGTCGCGACCGGGACGTTTCGATCCGGGTCTATTCACCGAGGAGGAAGGGCCTCAGCCCTGGGACGAATACTTCGGCGTCTCCACGCCGCAGCTCTCGCTCCAGGCGATGTTCAACCAGCCGCCGCCACTCGGAAGGGCGGAACACGGAAGCCTGGCGGTGCGCTGGCATGTTTCGCCGGCGGCGCCGTGGTCGACAACTTGTTCGAGTTCTCCGACAAAGAGATCGTCGCTCGGTTCGCTACGGACCTGCTTTCGGTCTACCCCCAGCTCGAAGGGAAGCTAGGGGAAGAGATCGTGCGACGGCTCTATCGTGTGGTGCCTTCTGTGCTCCCGGAAGGCGCGAATCGCTGCCGACGCTGCGCAACCCCCTCGGGCCGATCCACCTGGCCGGCGATTACCAGCTCGACATGCCTTCGCTGGCTGACGCAGCGATCTCGGGCGAGAACGCGGCGAAGGCAGTTCTTGCGAGTTTGAGGCGCTGACCTCGATCCCGGCTGCCGGGGTTCTGCTGACGGGCGGACCCTCCAACCCGCCTCGCTCGACATGGAGACGCACACCTTCCAGACGTGGTGAGCGAGAGTTCGCGGGGCTCAGCGCCTGACGAAATCTAAGAATTCGTCCCAGGCGACCTGCGGGAAGGCCAGGACTGCATCCCCCGGGCGATTGGAGTCCCGGACCTTGACCTCGGCCGGGTCGTTATCGGCGACTTCGACGCAGTTGTCAGACTTGGTGTAGGTGCTGGTGTGCCAGTTCGGCGTTTCAGTCACGATTTCCTCTTCGCTGGCGGTCGAAGTGATCGATGGAAGTCAGGATGAGGTCCCTGGCAGCCTGGCCGTAGACGGCGGACTGGCGATGAAGGGCAAATGCCTTGCGGTACAGCTCGATTTCTCTCGGCTGCGTCACGGACATCTCTGCGGAGAGGACCTCCACCATGACGAGTTTGTCGTCAAACATCGAGAAGCCGTGCCCGAGCCAAAGGGCGAGGCGGGCGGATCGCGGCACGATGCCAAGGCTGAGCCGTGGGAGCGCCAACACGGACAGGAGCCGGTCCAGTTGTGCCCTCATGACCTCGGATCCGCCGTGGTTTGAGTAGAGGGCCTGCTCGCCGAGGAGCACGTTGAAGATCCGGTTGCCCTCGTAGAGGTACTTCTGTCGTTCGAGGCGCTTGGCCACTGCCGCCTCCGTGTCAGGTGGGCTTTCGTGGAAGCCCGATACCTCGTCGAAGATGGCCTCGGCGTAGTCGGCGGTTTGGATGGTGCCCCAGATGACATTGGGCTCCCAGATCCTGAACACCTTGGTCTTCTGGTAGAGCGGCAGCGATCTTCTCTGTCGGTTCGCGGCCCCGTCCTGGAGCTGTCGGCGCCACTCCATCCACATCTCGTCGATGTGGCGAACTGTGGCAACCAGGTCGGGGAGGTCGGCTTCGTGCCCTGTCGAGCGGCACCAGAGGCGGATGTCCTCCTCGCTCGCATTCTGCTTGCCGTTCTCGATACGCGAGACCTTGGATTCCTGCCAGCCTGCGGCTGCGGCGAAGGCGCGGCCGCTGCTGTACCCCGCGTCCTTGCGGAATCCACGCAGCCGGGCCCCCAACGCCTCGCGTGTCTCTTGTGTTTGGTCGCTCATGAAACGGTCAGGGCGTGTACTCGGAGTGCTGGATGGCCAAAGCCCAGAGCAGGTCTCGCACGCGCACGCATTCGGCGACCGTCTCGGGATCATCGATCATTTCGGACCCGAGGACCCTCCCAGTGTCGTCGAAGTGCCCCACGGCCAGGAGTTTGTCATCGAAGAGCCACCAGTCATTGCCCTCCACCGGGAAGGCCAGTTCGGGCAGCTTGTGGCGCGGTAGCCATCGGATGTCCTCGCCGACCTCCACGTTGACGTGGGCAGTGGCGTACTCCCAGTGGATGTAGGAGCTATGGGGCTCGGTGACGACCCGCACCCGGCGCACTGTCTTCCCGGAGTTGGTGACGCGCTTCATGAGCTGTGTCCACGGCGCCATGAAGGCGTTGTCGACTGTTCCGCGGAGCCAGCTCTCGTACGGGCCGTCTTCTGCCGGTACTGAGTAGTCGTCCCTCAGTTCCAGGTGGAAGGCGTCGTGCCCGAAGCTTTCAAAGAGCTGGTTGCGCTCCGCGCTGGAGATCAGCTCCACGTGGTTCCTCCAGTAGGGCGGTGATCGCGGCCTTGGAGACCTCGACCACGCTCTCGTAGTCCGGAATCGACATCTGCGCCAATGCCTCGCGGTCGGTTACCGCCCGGCCCTGGACAACGTACGTACCGCCGGGTGTGAGGACCATGAGGGGGTCCTCAAGGCGCTTGAACTCGCCAGGCGGGAGGCCGTCCTTCTCCAGGTGCTCGAACAGTTCGATGGGTACCTCCACGGCCGTCTCGCCCTCGGAAAGGGTGAGCTGCAGCAGCAGATCGTTTGCGAAGATCTTCCACCCCTGGACGAGGTAGGTGTCTCGGTCGGTGGCGTAGAGGGTCGGGCAGTCGCCCGCTTGGGAGTTCTTACCAAGGAACCGTAGCTTCATGGCCGTTCTCCTGTCGTCCGCCTTGCACAAAATTGCGCGACAAGCCGATGGTCGAGGAGCCATTCGAGCCCGTCAAAGGACCTGCTGCAAACTCGCGCAATTTGTTTGGGAGTTGGTCGTCAAGAGCTCTACCTTCGTGTCGACCGAGAAGCCAAGGCAGCCGCAAACCATGCGGTACCGAGGGGAGATGCGTGGTGCCCACCGTGACTGACGAAGCCGAAATCCGGAGCATTGACGACCGGCCGATCGATGAGGAGCTGATCGGGGACAGCGTCGACACCGCCCTCGGCATGGCGCTGAGCACCTCGACGCGTGCGGACATCGATTGGTGGACCGCTGCCCTGATCGGGCACCTCAATCTGCTCCTCGGCGAGGAGCTGGGCGCGGACAACGACCCGAAGGTCAAGTCGCTGTTCTCCGAGGCGTACAAGCTCCTGGATCTGAATCACCGGCCCACGGACGAGACGCCGGCCTTCAGCGCGTTCAGCTACTTGCGTCAGACGGGCCTGCTGACGAGCCGCTTCCTGACCGTCTACTCACAGAGGAGTCGGACGGATGCCGGGTGATTTCGCGCCGGCAGCAAGTGGCTTACGTCCTGGCGCTCCTGGCCATCGTGTCGCCTCTGGCTGTTGGCGTAGCAGCGAAGGAGGCCCCCGACGTCCCCTCGGTTGGCGTCAGTGGGTCTTCCAGGGCCTCCTTAATCCTCGCGGCTTCGCCTGTTGGCATCGCGCTCTGGCTCGTGAACCGATGATCTTCCGCCCCCGAGGTGACCTCTGCCGGCTCCCGGGTGCGGGCCTATGCCCTCGCGGGGCGGAATCCAGCTCCCATCCCGGCCGGCCAGTACCCCGAAAAAGGACAGTCCGGTCCGGGCTGGGTGGTAGTGCACGACGGCGCGGAGATCAACTCTCCGCACAGCACATGCGCAAGAAGGAAGACCCGTGCAGAACCTCTACAGCTGCAAGCCCACTGCGTCGCTGACCCAGAAGCGACATGGAGTACTTCACCGAGGGGTGCGCGTCGCTGCCGCGGCACGTTCGACCACTTTTCGATGACGCATCACGTCGAGTGCGTGGCGATCCTTGAACCGCTCGCGAAGGGTTCCTGACCTGCGCTTTCGCGTGTGCGCATTATGCGTGGTGTGGGCGTTACGGGTGATGTCGTTTCGTGCCCCCAGGCGGACGGCGGATGCGGATTTTGATCCCGCAGGCGCAGGCGCGAGAGTGCCCCGGTTCGTCACCCTGGATGCTGACGCACGAGGAAGGCTTGTTCTGCCAGTGCACCGCCGCACACCGCACGACCCTTCGCTTCTGCCGACACGACTTGCACCGCCCGTGCGGGGGCGGCAAGAAAGGACATGGCGATGAACCATCTGGCTACTCGGCCCATCGCCTCGTACCCGACGTACGCCGAGGCGGAACGCGCTGTCGACTACCTCTCCGACCAGGGGTTTCCCGTGAGGAGGGTGGCGATCATCGGCCACGACGTACGCCTGGTGGAGCAAGTCGTCGGCCGACTGAACTATGGCAGGGCCGCGCTCCACGGCGCGGCTGCCGGTGCGGTTCCTGGCGCCCTCATCGGCTGGATTTTCGGCCTGCTGGACTGGCTCAATCCAGTCGTTGCCGGGGTGCTGCTCGCCCTCTACGGACTCATCTTCGGAGCCATCGTCGGAGCCGTGCTCGGGCTCATCACGTACGCCCTCCAGGGTGGCCGCCGGGATTTCGCCTCTGTGAGCACGATGCAGCCGAGCCTGTACGAGGTTGTGGCGGAGGAGGAAGTCGCCGATGAGGCCGCCCGGCTGATCGCCAGACCGGACGGGGGACGCAGTACGTCCGAATCCGAAAACGACCGACACTAGAGAGGTCAAGGAGGTTATGGGTGATGACCGCAGCCGTCCGACGACACCAGGCCCCCGGACCGCTGGAACGCCCGCTCGGCTGGACCCCATCCCTTGGCGGAATTGGACGAGCTGCTCAACAAGACGAGTGGTCCTCGAGTCCACCCTCGAAGTAGCGCCCAGGGCAGGCGTCACCGCGTGGACGCCGTTCGCGGGCGTGGCGGAAAGAGGAAGGACATCGACGTCGAGGTTAGCGGCCAGGACCTGGTCGTCACCGGGGAGATCAAGGAAACGTGAGCGCAAGGGCGCCCCGCGTCGGAGCGCCCGTCGCTTCTCACGGTCACCGTGCGGGTCGCGAAGCCTCGTCGCGTGGAGATCACCGCGCACAGCGGCGGCTGGCACGGGCGGCCGGGCTCTCGCCCGTGGTAGCACCGGGCCCCCGCAGGGGCCGGTGGCCACCGCGGTCGGAGGAAGGACCAGGAGATGGTTGAGACAGGATTTTCCTCGTTCAACACGATGGTGGACAAGGCCAATCGGCTCCTCAGGGACATTGAGGAGGTCTATGGGTGGCCCAAAGAGCGCCGGAAACAGTCGTATGCGGCCCTGCGAGCAGTCCTGCACCCGCTGCGGGACCGCCTGTCGGTTGATGAGACCGCGCAGTTCGCAGCACAGCTCCCGACGCTGGTGCGCGGCGTCTACTACGATGGGTGGAAGCCCTCGGAGACGCCCGTGAAGATGGATAGCGCGGAATTCCTCGGACGCGTCCGACGCGACTTTCCGTACGCGATCGAGGGCGGCACCGAGCAGCTGGTGCGCACGGTTCTGCAGGTGCTCAAGAACCACGTAAGCGAAGGCGAGTGGGAGGACATCAGAGCCGGTGTGCCCAGGTCGCTGGCTGCCGTCCTGCCGTAGGAATCAGAGCAGGCCGTAGGAAACTCAGAGCAGGAGATCGAAGACTGCCCGGACTTGGCCCCAGTGCATGGCTCTGCCGGTTCTTGAGGTCCGGATGCAGGATCTTGAACGTCTGGGCGAGCGGCCAGGCTTAGCCCGGCGATGATCTCCGGGTACGCCGACTTCGTCTCCTCGTCGGGCTCGCGGTCCAGGGCCGGGTGGCGAGCTGATTGATGGGCGCGGTACCCACCGCCCCATCCCGGGCAACCAGGCCATTTGCTGCACTACGTATCAGATGCTCCCTCCTGTGGGGGCAGATCTGCGGGTGATCCGTGAGAGGGAGCCACAGTTCATGGGCGGCGTAATCCACGATCTTGGCGACGCGGCCGGGCCGGTCCGTGAGACGGCGGCTGTCTCCACCGGCACCCTCCCCAGTGCGGAAGCGGTGGATGACGCGCTGTCTGCGGCCTACGCGCTGTTTCGGGGCGACACCTCGGGGCGCGTCGCGAACTACATCCCCGCGCTGGCCGAGGCTGATCCGCGCCTGTTCGGGCTCAGTGTCGTCGACGTGCAAGGAAGTGTTCGCCAGGCTGGTGACGCCGGCCATCCGTTCTCCATCCAGTCCATTTCGAAGGCATTTGTGTTCGCCCTGGTGGGCCAGGCCCTCGGGCACGACACGGTCCGGCGGCGGGTGGGGGTCAACAACACCGGCCTGCCGTTCAACTCCATCCTGGCCATCGAACTCAATCGGGGCAGCCCGATGAATCCGATGGTCAATGCCGGCGCACTCGCCACCACGAGCCTGGCCCCGGGGGCGGAGGCCGCCCAGCGGTGGGATTTCATCCAGCACGGACTCTCGCGGTTCGCCGGCCGTGAACTCGACCTGGACATGCGGGTGTACGAGTCGGAGGCTGCCTCCAATCAGCGCAACGAGTCGATCGCCCGGCTGCTCGACAGTTACGAGCGCCTCGGCTGGGATCCGATCGAGACCACGGACGTCTACACCAAGCAGTGCTCCCTCTCGGTGACCACCTGCGACCTGGCTATCATGGGGGCCACCCTCGCCGACGGCGGGGTCAATCCCCTCACCGGCGACCAGGTCGTCGACGCCGGAACATGCCGCGACACTCTGGCCGCGCTGGCCACCTCCGGGCTCTATGAGCGCAGCGGCGACTGGCTCTACGAGATCGGCATGCCGGGCAAGAGCGGGGTGTCCGGTGGCATCCTGACCGTGGCTCCTGGCAAGGGCGGGCTGGCCGTGTTCTCCCCTGGTCTGGACCCGGCCGGCAACAGCGTCCGCGGACAACGAGCGACCCACTACCTCTCTGGCGCGCTGGGCCTCAACCTCTTCGCATCCGCCCCGTACTTGAGATCCGAAGACTGAGAGGGCGTTTGGCGTGGGCGAATTTCTCCTTGCGCCCTCGCAGGTTCCTCGCCATGTTGGCGAGGTCTCGTCCGTTATGCGCTCGGCGGGGTTGTCGACACTCCGTCCCACTATCCAGTGAGCGTTTTCCAACCTGATGCGGGCAACGGCAGTCTGGCAAGGTGACGAGGCCAACGCAGCTGCATTTGCAGATCACCGCCGATCCTTCCGGCCGTTCACCGCCCTGCCCGGAGTCGCCCGCCCGATGTCACCCACCGGGGCGGAAATCTGGTCGCACCCCCCGCACCTGGTGGGGAGCCAGCGTGTCACGCGGCGTTGACGTTACCTCGGAGGGATCCTGTGGGCACTTACGTGCGTAGGAACAGCCGACGAAAAGGGCCCAGTCATGCGGATGTCACCCCAGGGCCTTACGGTCGTAGCTCTCCTGGCGGATCCGGATGGGCCGACGGAGATCGCGCGGCACATGGCCCAGTTGCTTCCCACTCGGCTTGCCGACAAGTCAGGCCAGGGACGGCGGTTCGACGTCGAGGTGGTCAGCGAGCCCTTCACCTCAGGGACCGAGGACCCGCCCACCTTGATGCGCCGGATCATGGACCGCGGAAGTGCGGAGAATTGGGATATCGTCGTGGCCCTCACGGACCTTCCACTGCACTCACACGGGCGCAAGCTCGTTGTGGATCTGAGTCATGAACACGGCTTGGCGCTGCTGTCCCTTCCTCCGCTGGGGGGCTTGCGGCTGCAGACGAGGGCTCGGCGGGCTGTGGAAGAAGTCGTGCTTGGTTTGATGGGCTCACCGGCCACTGGGGCCGATGAACTGCCGCAAAGTCAGCCGCTATTGGGGCCGTTCGTGGGTCGTCTCACGCCCATCCACCCGAGCCCGGTCGATGAGGAGGGGACCGCTGATCTTCGGTACGTCGTTAGCGGGCCGCGCGGTTACTTGAGGGTCCTCGTCGGTATGGTCCGCGCCAACCGGCCATGGCGGTTGGTGCCGGGCCTGTCGAAAGCCCTGGCGGCGGCACTCGCCACGGGGGCCGTCGCCACCGTGAACTCCACCACCTGGATCCTGGCCGACGCCCTGAGCACGGTGCGTCTCGTGATCGCCATGGTCGGGTCTGTCGGGCTCATGATCGGCTGGCTGATCGTAGACGGGGAACTGTGGCATCGATCAACTGAGGTCTCGCGGGAGGCGAGGCAGACAGCGAGGCTCTACAACGCCTCGACGGTCATGACCGTGGGTATCGGGGTGCTCGTCTGCTACGGGGGCTTGATTGTCATCAACTTGGTGTGGGCGCTGTTCATCGTCAATGACCGAGTGCTGGCTTCCATGACAGGAACCCCGAGGCACGCCACGGAGTACTTGACGCTGTCCTGGTTCGTCGCTTCGGTCGCCACCGCGGGCGGCGCTCTGGGATCAGGCTTGGAGAGCGACGAGGCGATCCGGGCAGCCGCCTACTCCAAGCGTGAACAGGGACGGCGCCACATGCTTCAAGACGTCAACGGTGACTAGCCTTCGGAATGAACCGAGACCGGCGCGAATCGCTCAGGGGCGCGTGCCAGCATCGTTGCTCACCGCCGGCGGGCATGCCCGGAGTTCGGGCTACACACGCACCCGTTAGAGCACACCGTTGATCACCCTCTCGGCTTAGGGACGCTCTACGTCTCGCCCTCCAGCTCTTCCCGCGCTTTCTTCTCCTCTCGCAGCTTCTGCCACCGCTGGCGCTGACGCTTGCCATACGCTGCGTTGCGGACGGTGCCATTGTCTTCGAGTCCGGATCCGAATGCGCCCCCAACCATGCCCATAGAGCTGACAAACCAGGCGAGCACGGCGTAGTCGTGGACTGTTGCGTCTTGCCTGATAACCATGCCGAAGACCGGCGGGGTCAGGGTGAGCTTGGAGACGCCGAAGAGGGCGAAGAACAGAACCACGTAGAGGGAGAGCACACCGAAGGTGATCGTCACGCAGGTGACTGTGTTGTAGAGGCGGGAGAAGGAGCGGGAGAGCGAACCGTGCGGGCGTTCCCAGAGTTCGTGATCGATAATGATCCATCCCGTGAGGGCGAGGAGGGACGCAACAGAAGCCCCGCTCAGGCGCCCCACATCCATGCCCGAGGAGATGGTCCAGGTCGAGCTGTTGATCAGGCCGAAGGCGGCGGTGGCGAAGACACCGGCCAGCGCGCGGGAGAGGGTGGTGAAGAGGCGCCAGGGCCTGTTGGCCCGCACCATACCGGTGACGAGGCTCAGATGGCCGCGTAGGCCGGGCACGATGAAGCGTTCCAGGCCATCCTCGCCGGTCCTCGAAGTGTCGAGCCAGCCAGCTTCCTCCGGGGACGGAGCGCGATCGGTATGTTCCCGGGTGAGCATGCCGACGACATCCGTGACGACGCGCCGGGCGCGCTGTCGCATCCGCCAGGAGCCGAGCGCGGGCAGGGACACCAGCGCGAAGCGGCCCGCCGGGCTCAACTCGACGCTGACCGGGTGCAGGCCGTCCCGTCGAGGCAGATCGGTGAGGAAGACTCCGGCCTCCCAGTCGCCCTCAGGGAGGAATGGGCGTACGACGTCGGTTACGGAGGAGACGTTCAGTTGCTCGTCCGCGACCAGGGGTGCCGTGCGCGCCGTCACCCGCCAGTCGACGTCGGCGCGGACCCGCCGCCTCAGTTGCGGGGGCAGCTTGGCAGCCAGTTCCTGGGCGATCTCCGACGCCACTCCGGGGTCGGCGACCAGCACGATCCGCACCGCGTGTGCCGCGGCGGCAGGCAGGGAATCTGTCACAGTCTCAATCCGGTCGGGGGCAGGCGCGACGGCTTTTTAGCCCAAGGTCTCGTTGTAACGCCCCCCTATGCGGCGGTCGAGCGCGACAGGCGCCTTGGCACCCGGCGTCCCCCGATCAGGCCTTGTGGAACCGGCGCGGCCCCAGGATGGTCGGCGGCGCAGAAGACATGGATGGAGGGGTGGGGGGCCTCGCCCGACACCTCCGAGGTGATCGAGCACATCGGCTCAGCCAACCGCCACGCCGACTTGAGGGCATCGACCTGCTCGCGCAGTCCCCGATAGCGGGCAGTCTGCGCGACCTGATCCGCGCCGTCCAGAAGGTCGACAACCAGCCCCTGTGGGTTGCGGCGGGCGCCTGTACCAAAGGGAGCGGAGCTCTGGGAAAGCTGCTATTGGAACGTGCGCTGAGCGAGCCCGAGATCCTTGGCACGTTGATGCACGACGTTATGTGGGACCCGTGGGTCTGCGGCGGAGGCTTCGCGCCGACCCTCGGGATGGGCGCGACGACGACGCGTGATTGCAGCGCTGGAGCCCAGGGCGTACGGACGCCCTTGAGGGGTTCGTGATCGCCAGGCGGAGGCCCCTGAACCCAATCGCATGGCTACTGCCGGTCTCCGGGTGTGGTCCTCAAACGCGCTGGCACACGCGTATGCGTTCTGCGCGATTCCGTAGAGTTTTGCCAGGGGGCATCCTCAAGGCATGGGTGTCGAACTGGGCGCTCGCCTTCGATCTCTTCCCTGTCTACTTCCTGTTGCTGTTGCCCCGACGGCCGGTTGCGTTTCGCTGTGGCGGATCTGGCGTGGATCGTGGGCGGCTGCGCGGGCTGGGTGCTCCTGTTCTCGGCCTTGTCTCGGGGCGGTCAACCGTCAGTACTTCCCGGTCGTGACCGCCCCCCTTGGCAGCCCGCAGGTTCCGTTTGCAGACACGGCGAACGAAGGGACGCTGGCGTTCTGGAGAAACGCGCGTACCTCTACCTTGGCGCCGTCACGCTCGCTACCCTCGCGATCTGGCTCCGAACATGACCCGAGAAACTGATAGGCCGTTTCGATACTCGAAGATCGGCCTACCTGGTCGGAGTCCATTAGCGGGCACTGGTCCGCACGGTGATCCAAACGAGAGTCCCTAGCAGCCCCAATCGCCCGCGGACGCAAGGCAGGACGTAGTGCTGTGTCTCGCCCTTGCACTGGCTCCTCCAGGGTGGCAGGGCGTTGCCGGGTAGGTCGGCCGGTGGCGCGCCCGCCGCGCGCGGCGTCGCCAGGAGGCGGCGGCGCGGCCGGCGCGACCCGGCAGGGGGTTCCGGCTAGGCTCATACCTGTGAGGTGGCTGCGGGCCTTCGGCGAGGTCGTGCGATCCGGGTTCACGATCGAGGAGACGCGGCTGGAGCCCCTGCTCGCGCTGCGCACGGCCGCGGGGCTGGCGATCGTGATCGGGCTGGCGCTGTGGCTGGTCTCCCCTGCGTACGCCGCGTCCGCAGCCCTTGGTGCCTACTCCGCGGGTGGGGCCACCTTCCAGCGCACCTGGCGTCCACGCAAGGTAATCGCGCTCGGCGCGGGCGCGGGTCTGGCGCTCAGCACCTCGTGGGTTAACTGGCGGCGGGGCGACTGGTGACGTTCCTTCCGCTGCTGGCCGTCTGGGCATTTGTCGCGGGGATGGCGTGGGCCGTCGGTTCGACCGCAGGGATCGTCGCTGCGACGACGGTCGGCAGCATGCTGGTGACCATCACCCTGCCCACGAGTGTCGGTCGAGCCCTGGAGGACGCCGGGGTCATCGCACTCGGAGGCGTGGCGCAGGCTGTGCTGATCTTGCTGTTCCCGATCCGCCGCTGGGGTGCGCATCGTGATGCGCTCGCCGATGCCCAGGCCGCCGTAGCGGACTACACGCGCCGGCTGCGGCACGATCCGACCGCCCCGTTCGACCCGGAGCCGTTGATGACAGCCCGGGACGCGGCCGCCGTGACGCCATCACAGGCTCGCACCCGTCCCCCCGTCCTCCACGGCCCCCGGGGGACTCGCCGAGCGCATTCGGCCGGTAGTCGCCGCGCTCGCCTACCCGGACGTCGGCGCCCCGGCTGAGGGCCCCGGGCGGTACCGCGCGTGGGAGTTGCTCGACGCGGCAGCGGACGTCCTGGATGCGGCCGCCCGTTCGATCCGCCGCGGCACTCCCGCCGAGGTGCCGCCCGGGAGCGCGGAGGTCCTGCGCGTCGACGCGGAGCACGAGGTGCTGGAGGGCCCCGCGCGGCAGGCCGCTGAGCGGCTCGTGGAACTGGTCGGCGAGGCGTTGGAGATCGCCGGGAGCGGCGGCGCGCGTGGGGAGACGCTCACGCCGCCCGGCTCCGAGGACGCCCCGTTCCTGGTGCGCCCGACAATGTTCCGGCTGGTCCCTGTCGTCGTCCGGGCGGCCGCCGTGAGCTCCGTCGGGACTCGCCCGTTTTCCGGCACGCCGTCCGACTCGCGGCGGTGGCCACGCTCGGCTATCTCATCGCCACCCGGCTGCCCCTGGGCCACGGCTACTGGGCGCCCGTCGCCTCGGTGATGGTGATGCGGCCGGACTTTCACCGGACGTATGCGCGGGCGGTGGCCCGGCTCGCCGGGACCCTGGCGGGGGTGGTGCTGGCCACCGGGATGGTGCGGGCCCTGGGCCCGGACGCCCAGGTGTTCGGCGCGCTGGCGGTGGTCTCGGTGGGCTTGTCGTACACGCTGATCCGTACGGGCTACGCCTACTCCCAGTGCTTCACTGCCGCGTACGTGGTCTTCCTGCTCGGCATGGGCGGCCAGGCATGGGAGCAGACGGTCCCGGAGCGGGTGGTGCTCACCCTGCTCGGCGGGGCCTTGGCAATGTTGGCGTACGTGGTGTTCCCCGCATGGGAGACGCCCCGGCTGCCGGGCAGGCTCGCGGACTGGCTCGCCGCCAACGGCCGCTACGCTGCCGCGGTGCTGCGCAGCTACGCCGAACCGACCCAGGAGCATCGCGCCGACATGAATGCTCATGGAGAGCCACGTGCCGCGGGCCGACAGCCGTTTCGTCCCCGAGGCGGAGCGGTTCGCTGAGGCCCTGGGGGAGGACACCGCGCAGGCGGCAGCCGACGTGCGCCAGCACAGGAATCCGGATTGGGGGCGCGTGGAGGGGGCACTCCACGCGTGGGAGGATGCCGCCGCCGGGGACCGGAGTCCGGTGGTGCGGCGCGGGGCGGAACTGCAGAAACGGGCCTTGGAGGACCTCGCGACGGCCGTGAGCCGCACGCCCCTGGAGCGGGACGTCGGCTCTGCTCGCGAGGAGCAGCGGGTGCGGGCGGCCGTGGAGGCGGAAGGGGACGGATCAGGTCCCGCGCGCCGAGATGGGTGACGGCGCGGGCGAGGGGGAGCGACCCGCTTCCTGGAGTGGGAAGTAGTCTCCCGGCCGGGTCGAGCGCCGCCACACGTATGCCGCTGCCGCCATCACGAGGATCAGCCCGGCCAGGATGAGCAGTTCGATTCCCTCGACGTTCCACCGGAAGGATTTTTCCGCCTCGGCCGTCACGATGAGCACCTTGCGGATGCCGGCAATGAGGCCGACTACGAGGAACGGCTCCGCGTCGAGAGTCTGGTTCCTGATGGTGAGGCGGACGGTGTGAAGCAGCTCGGCCACGATGAATAGCACAAGGCCGTTGTCCAGGGCGGAGAGAACGACCGTATCCTCGCGGTATGGCCCCTGGACCGACCTGATCACGTCGTCAACGACCCCGACGGTCAGGAGCCCCGCGAGCAGCACGAGGAGTGCCGCGACGACGAGGTGGATGCCGTCCTCGATGAGTTGCAGGAGGCCCTGTACCCGGCCGCCCTCGACCTTCGGAAGAATGGGGCGCACAGTCAGCATGCTAGGGGTGTGGTGGCTGGAAGGCGCGGCGTGCTGCCGAACGGGTGACGCATCGCCAGGTGGACCCCTGCCAGGCGGACAGCGTGACCCCGCCCCCTGTTGACGGCCGAGCAGGCCGACGTGTCCGACGTGGCCGAAGACCCCGTACATCGCCCCGGACTCTGCGGCCCTACTGCTGCGCCGGATTGGGCCTCGCGGAGAATTCGCCGTCGTCTGCTCGCGCCTGGACCTTGCGCCAGAATTCCAGCGCGGCGTACTCCATTCCCAGGCCCAGTTCGAGGGTGATCATGCGTCCGGCGACCTCTTCGATCTGTCCGTAGCGGCGCTGCATCTCCTCGTACTCCGCGATGCGGCGTTCGTGCTGCTCGACCTGCTCCCGCGCGAGCCGTGCCACGTCCTCCGGCCCCGCCAGCTCGTTGAAGAACAGCTTGATCTCCGCGACGTCGCGAAGTTCGAAGTGCTCCTTGACGGGTTCGGCCAGCCAGTCCCGCAACGCCGCCTGGCCGGTTTCGGTGATCGTGTAGATCTTGCGCCGTCGTCCCGTGTCCTCCTCGTGGAGTTCGAGGAGTCCGGCCTCTTCGAGCCGCTTGGGCTCCGAGTACAGCTGAGCGTGCGGGAAGTTCCAGAAGTAGCCCACGGACCGGCCGATTGCGCGCTTGAGGTCGTAGGGCGTGGACGGGCCGCGCATCGCGACCATCCCGAGCACCACATACGACGTCGTGGAAAGCCGAAGCGTTGACATGGTCCGAAGCGTACCGTAGCTTCCCGATAGTATTATTCAGACGGTCAAGATCATACGGTCTAATGCGTATGGTTAGGGATCGCTTGCTGCAGCACCAATGCAAATGAAGGGATGGCCATGGATCTGGGCACGGTTCTGCGGTGGACGGCCGAGCGCTACCCCCGGCGCCGCGCGGTGGGCGGCACGACCCCGATGACCTACATCGAATGGGACGCTCGTACCAACCGCCTGGCGCGAGCGCTCGCGGAGATGGGCGTCAGGCCGGGGGACCGGGTCGCATTCCTGCTGGCCGGCGGCGAGCCGATGGCCAGCATGCACCTGGCCGCTCAGAAGCTCGGAGCTGTCTCCGTGCCGCTGTCCTTCCGGTTCGGTCCGGCGGAGCTCGCGTACTGCCTGCAAGACGCGGCCCTGACGCTTCTGGTCACCGACAACTCCACCGCGGAGACGGCGGACGCGGCGCTGGCGAACATCTCGCCGATCCCCAGGGCCCACGTCGGTGTGGCGGCCGACGCGCTGCTCGGGGTGGCGCCGCTCGATCAGATCGCCGACCGGCAGCCCGACGGACCGTTGGATGTCCAGGTCTCCGACGGCGACGTGAGCGTCATGCTCTACACATCGGGCACGACGGGGAAACCCAAGGGTGTCCCGCGGACGCACTCCGCCGAGCACCATGCCGCCATCGCCCATCTGCTGCAGAGCAGGCAGTCACCGTTCGAGGCCACGCTCGGCGTGATGCCGATGTTCCACACCATGGGTCTGCGCGGCCTGCTGGCCAGCATCGTGAGTGCGGGCACTTGGGTGCCCCAGGTGCGGTTCGACGCCGAGGAATCACTGGAGCTGATCGTCCGGGAGAGAGTGTCGGCGCTCTACCTCGTGCCGACCATCTACTGGGCCCTTCTTCGCACCGGACGGCTGTCGGAGGCGGAACACGTGCGCAAGCTCGCCTACGCGGGAGCATCGATGACGCCGACGCTGGCCGAGCAGCTGACCGGCGCCCTGGAGCCGGACGTATTCATCAACCATTTCGGCAGCACCGAGATCTACACCTTCACGATCGGGTCGAAGGTGACCGCCAAGCCAGGTTGCGCCGGCCGCGCCGGCGTTTTCTCCCGGGTCCGTCTGGTCGAGCCGGACCCGGCCGCAAGCCCTGACGCCGTGGTGGGGCCCGGTGAGCAGGGGCAGATCGCGGTCTCGATGCGCAGCCCGGAGGCATTCGCGGGTTACTGGCACCGCCCGGACGCGGACGCCAAATCGATCCGCGACGGCTGGTACTTCCCCGGCGATCTCGCGACCGCCGACGAGGACGGGGACCTGTGGGTCGCGGGACGCGTTGACGACATGATCAACTCCGGTGGCGAGAACGTCTACCCGGACGAGATCGAGGACGCGCTGATCCGCTGTGCCGCGGTGAGCGAGGTGGTCGTCGTCGGGCTCTCGGACGATCGGTGGGGCCAGGCTGCCACCGCGTTCTTCGTCCCCGCCATCGGCATGACCCCCGATCACGCGGTGGCGGTCCTCCAGTCCTTCGTACGCGAGCAGTCCGGGCTGCCGTCGCTGAAGCGCCCCAAGCGGCTCATCGCCGTCGAAAAGCTCCCGAGATCGGGCGTGGGCAAGATCCTGCGCCGCGAACTGAGCTCCGGCAACCTCCCCGCGCTGGCCGACAGCAACGCAGAAACAGGCAGGTGAGTCCCATGTCCGTGATCTCTGAACGACCGGCCCGCCAGACTGCCCGGATCGAAGACCCTGCGCTGCTCACCGGGCGTGGCAGGTTCCTCGACGACATCGACCCGCTGCCCGGCACACTCACCGCGGCGGTGGTGCGCAGCCCGCACCCGCACGCGCGGATCCGCAGCGTCAATCTCGAACGCGCGCGGCGTCACCCGGGTGTAGCCGCGGTGATCGGCCCTGACGAGGTCACCGCGACGCTGCGGCCGTTCCCGCTCTCGCTCAAGACCCCGATGCCGTACTACCCGACGGCCATCGACAAGGTGCGTTTTGTCGGTGAGCCGGTCGCTGTGGTCGTGGCCGCGGACCGTTACCTCGCTGAGGATGTCGCCGAACTCGTCGAGATCGACTACGAGCCGCTGCCCCCGGTGGTCGACATGGAGGAGGCGCTCCTGAGCGACGCCCCGCAGTTGCACGAGGGCGCCGACGGAAACGTAGCCACGGACCGGACCTTCGAGTTCGGTGACGTGGACGCGCTCTTCGCCGAGGCTGACCACGTGGTCAAGGGCAAGTACCGGTTCCCGCGCTATTCCTCGACCCCGATGGAGTGCTACTCGGTCGTCGCGGACTGGCAGGACGAAGTGGACGGTCCGGCCGTTCAGGCGTGGGCGAACTTCCACGGCCCGTTCTCCATGGTGCCGGTGTTGGCCGGCGCGCTCGGCGTGCCCTCTTCGCGTGTCCGCCTGATGATCCCGGCGGACAACGGCGGTAGTTTCGGCATTAAAGCTGGCATCTACCCGTACGTCGCGCTGATGGCGTTGGCCAGTAAACATGCCGGCCGTCCGGTGCGTTGGACCGAAGACCGCATCGAACACATGCTGGCCAGCTCCGCCGGGTCGGACCGGGTGATGTGGTTCGAGGCGGCGGTATCCGCCGAGGGCACCGTGCAGGCGCTGCGCGCGGACCTGGTGGACAACGTCGGCGCGTACCTGCGCCCGCCGGAACCCAGCACGCTGTACCGGTGTTTCGGCAACATCAGCGGTGCCTACAAGATCGATGCCGTCCGGATCCGCTCCCGCGCGGTTGTCACGAACAAGACGCCCACCGGGCTAAACCGCGGATTCGGCGGCCAGCAGCTGTACTTCGGCCTGGAACGGCTGATGGACAAGATCGCCGGGGTCTGCGGTCTGGACCCGGCGGAGCTGCGGCAGCGCAATTTCGTCCAGCGCGAGGACTTTCCGTACGCCACTCCGACCGGCGGCATCTACGACTCCGGTGATTACCAGCAGGCGATGGACATGCTGCTGAAGAACGCCGATTACCAGGCACTGCGGGAACGGCAGCGGCAGGCACGTGAGCGCGGTGAGTACTTCGGCATCGGCATGGCCACGATCGTCGACCCGTCGGCCACCAATATCGGCTACGTCGGCCTCGCAACCCCGGCCGAGCAGCGAGCCTCGGGACGCGGAAAGTCCGGCTCCACCGAGCACGTACGCATCAGCGTCGACCCGGGCGGCATCGTATCGGTGTTGCTGGGCACCACCCCGCAGGGGCAAGGCCACGCCACCGTCGCGCAGGCCGTTGTCGCCGAACAGCTCGGAGTGCCGCTGGAGCAGGTGCGGCCGGTTGTCGAGATGGACACCGCCACCACGCCGTGGACGGTGAGCTCGGGCAGCTACTCCTCGCGATTCGCGCCGCTGCTCACGAGCGCGCTGGTCGAGGCCGGCGAGAAGCTGGCATCGACGATCAAGATCGCCGGAGCGACCCTGCTCGGTGCCGCGCCGGAGGACGTCGAACTCGCCGAAGGCCAGGTCCGGCTCCGCGCGAAGCCTGACAGGGCGGTCGCGTTCCGGCACGCGGCCGGACTGGTCCACTGGGATCCCGGCGCGCTGCCGGAGGGCACCGCCGCGCGGCTCTACGAAGAAGCCGCCTTCACGCCCCCGGAGGCGAAAGCCGCCAGCAGAACCGATCAGATCAACTCGAGCCTGTGCTACGGCTTCGTCGCCGAACTGGCCGCGGTGAGCATCGACGCAGAGACCAGGCAGTTGACGCTCGAACAGGTCGTCACCGTGCACGACGCAGGCACGATCCTCAACCCCACACTGCTCGAAGGGCAGGTGCACGGTGCACTCGCGCACGCGATCGGCGGCGCGATGTTCGAGGAAATGCGCTACTCCGACGCCGGGCAACCCACCTCTGCCACATTCATGGACTACCTGTGCCCGACCACGGCGGAGACACGGTACGAGCTCAACAGCGACCACCTGGAGACCCCCTCACCGCTGACCAGGCTGGGAGCGAAGGGCTGCGGTGAAGGCAGCTGCATGAGCCTGCCGGTCGCGATCGCCAACGCAGTCGCGGACGCGCTCGCCCCGGCGGGCGTGGACATCACGACCCTTCCCCTGCACGGAAACGTACTCAACGAGCTGCTCAACGGCAGTCAGAACGAAAGGAACCACTGACCATGGCACTGACCGGAGGCGAGATCAGGCTCGACCGCGGCCACGACGGACGCGTCGCCTACCTGACCCTCAATCACGGCAAGTTCAACATCATCACCATGGAGACCCGCCAGGTGATGGCCGACCGGTTCGCGGAGATCGATGCCGACGACACGATCCAGGTCGTCGTCATCCAGGCCGAGGGCGAACACTTCTCCTCGGGCGGCGACATCGAGGGCTTTATGGAGGTCCAGCCCATCGACTTCACCGACCTGGGCCAGAATGTCACTGCCCCGTCGCGCAGCCCGAAGCCGGTCATCACCGCCGTCGACGGCTACTGCTTCGGCGTCGGTCTCGAACTCGCCCTGTCCACGGACATCCGGGTTGCGACGGCGCGCAGCGAATTCGCCCTGCCGGAGATGCGCCTGGGCATGATCCCCGGGTCCGGGGGCACGCAACGCCTCGCTCGGCTGATCGGCCTCTCCCGTGCCAAGTACCACGTCATGACCGCGACGCGGATCAACGCCCAGCAGGCCGGCGACTGGGGCCTGGTCGCGAATGTGGTCGAGGACCGTGCGGCGCTCGACGCCGAGGTCGAGCGGATCGTCGGCGTACTGCTCGGCTTCTCGCCGCTGGCCGCGCGCACCGCCAAGGAGGTACTCGACAAGGGCGTCGACGCGCCGCTGTACTCCGGCATCGAACTGGAGCGCAAGGCGTACTCGATGCTGCGTTCCAGCCAGGACTTCGCCGAAGGCGTCGCCGCGTTCGGCGAGAAGCGCGCACCGAAGTTTCAGGGTCGGTGAGCTGAACCATGAAAGCCGCACCCTTCGCCTACGTCCGGCCGTCGAGTCTCTCCGACGCGATCGCCGAACTAGCGAACACGGACGGCGGCGGCAAGGTCATAGCGGGTGGGCAGTCGCTGGCACCCGTGCTGGCCATGCGACTCGCCCGCCCCGACACCCTCATCGACATCAACTCCGTCGAAGGGCTCGACGCGATGGCCGTCTCCGGAGACCACGTGGAGATCGGTGCCACAGTGCGCCAGCGCCGAGTGGAGCGGGACGCGCTGAGCGGAGCCGTTCCCCTGCTGCGTATGGCATTGCCCTGGATCGGTCACCGGGAACTGCGCAGCCGGGGCACCGTCTGCGGGAGCCTCGCGCACGCCGACCCGGCTGCCGAACTTCCCGCCGTGGCCTGCTGCCTCGACGCGGAGTTCACCCTCTCCGGACCGAACGGGGACCGGCGGGTCCGTGCCCGGGAGTTCTTCGCCGGGGCGATGACCACCGCGCTGAGGCCGGACGAGATCCTCACCTCCGTACGGCTGCCGGTCGCCGGTGCGGGGGAGGGCTTCGGCTTCGCCGAGATCGCGCGCAGACACGGCGATTTCGCCCTCGCGGGCATCGTCGCCAAGGTACGCCTGAGGGCGAGCCGCCCGGAGGCCACGCTGACCGCGTTCGGGGTGTCCGACCGGCCGGTGACCCGTGACGTCTCCGAGCAACTGTCGACAGCACTCGCGGCAAGGGGCGACGCGCCGGGCGACGCGGTCAGGGAGCAGCTCACGGCTGTCACCGAAGAGATGGTCGACACCGACGGGGACGCCCACGCATCGAAGAACTACCGCCGCCGGCTGCTCCTCACCCTGGCCGGCAGGGAACTCTCCAAGGCATACGAGCGCGCCCTCAAGGGCGCGGGCGAGGTGGGCACGTGAGCACCAACGAAGCAGCAACACGCAAGGATGCGAAGGCGCCCGCCAAGCCGCGGCCGGTGAACGCAGGCGTGGACGACCTGGTCGAGGTGCGGATGACCGTCAACGGGACGCCCACCGTACTGAGCCTCCCGGCCAGGACCACCTTCGCTGATGCGCTGCGCGACCACCTCGGCCTCACCGGTACCCATCTCGGCTGCGAGCACGGGGTGTGCGGGATGTGCACCGTGCTGGTCGACGGCGAGGCGGCACGCGCCTGTCTGCTGTTCGCCGTCCAGCTCGACGGCGCGGACGTGGTCACCGTCGAAGGGCTGGGCCGTCCCGACAGCCTGCACCCGTTGCAGGAGGCGTTCGGGCGCAACCACGCGCTGCAGTGCGGCTTCTGCACGCCGGGCTTCCTGATGAGTTCTTACGACCTGCTGTCGAACAAGCCGGAGGTCACCGACGAGGAGTTGCCGGAGGAGCTCTCGGGTGTCATCTGCCGGTGCACCGGATACAAGAACATCCTGACCGCGGTGTCGGAGGCCCACCGCGCCCACCCCGCGGGCATCCCCGCGCCGGGCAACTGCGCGCGCCGGGCGCTTGTCGGACGCGCTTCCGGACAGTCCGGCCAAGCCTCGGACGGTCGTGAGGATTCCGGGGATGCGGGGACGGATGCCTTGCGTACCAAGGAGATCCTGCTGCCCGACGGGAACCCCACGATCGCGGTGGAGATCACCACCGAGATCGATGTGCCGGTGGACAAGGTCTGGCGCGTGTTCGACGACGTGCACCTGCTTGCCCGGTGCCTGCCGGGTGCCGAGCTCACCGAGGAGTTCGGCGCCGACCATTACGCGGGCCGTGCTCGGGTGTCAGTGGGACCGGTCAAGCTCGCGTTCAACGGCATCGCGCACATCATCGAGCACGACCGCGATGCCGGGCGGTTGCACGTCCTCGCCCAGGGCCAGGACAGCGGGGGAGCACAGACGCAGGCGGACATCGTGCTGCGCACGGAGCCCACGCAAACGGGTACGGCGATGCAGGCCGAGGCCAAGGTGTATCTCACCGGCCGCATCGCCCAGTTCGGCCGCGCCCTCGCCGGTGACGTCAGCCGCCGCATGTTCGAGCAGTTCGCCGACGCCGTCGCCGAAGCGGCGACTTCGGGACAGGCGCCGTCGGGACCGGTCAAGGCGCCGAGCGCTATGAGCCTGCTGCTCGCGCCACTGCTCGACCGGATCAGGCATGCGCTGCACCGTCGCGGTGATCGCCGCCCGGCCGGCCGTAAGAAGGAGCGCTCGGACCGGCCCTAGCTGCCCCTGGCGGCGCCGTGGCTGTGTTGTCCCGGAACGTTGGTGGCGTGCGACAAGCCCGCCGAGCGTGGCCTCCCGGGCCTTCAGCGAATCTGCGGGCCCGCTCCGCAAGACACTCCAGCCCGTAAGGAGAACACTTTGACGTCCGACACCGCACAGCGGTCGAAGTCGCCTCGTGCCGCAGTATTCGCCTCTGTTGCAGGATGGTCCTTCGATCTGTTCGATCTGTTCCTTCTGTTGTACGTCGCGGGCCCGATCAGCAAGAACATCTTCCCGACCTCGAGTCCCACACTGGGTATCGCGGCGGTGTTCGGCTCGTTTGCCGTCACGGTGATCATGCGTCCGGCCGGCGCCGCTCTCTTCGGTGAACTCGCCGATCGCAAGGGCCGCAAGGGAACCATGGTGTACGTGATGGGCGGTGTGGGTGTCACGACCGCGGCCATGGGACTCGTGCCGACCTACGCCGCGGTCGGCGTCCTCGCCCCGGTGCTCTTCCTCATCCTCCGTGTCGTGCAAGGCCTGTTCGTAGGAGGCGTCACCGCGACCACGCACACGCTCGGCACCGAGAGTATCGGCTCCCGCTGGCGCGGCCTGATGAGCGGGCTGATCGGGGCCGGCGGCGCGGGTCTCGGCGCGGCATTGGCGAGTGTCGCGTACATCGTCGTCCTGGCCGCCTTCCCCGGCTCGGCCTTCGATGTGTGGGGGTGGCGGGTGTTGTTCTTCTGTGGGCTCGCCAGTGCCGTGCTGAGCCTGTTCGTGTTGCGCAAGGTCGAGGAGTCACCGGCATGGGAAGGAGGGGAAGCTCGCGAGGCGCCGAAGCATGTGCCGTTCCGCGAGCTGGTCCGTGGCCGGGGCAAGAAGGTCCTCGGTCTGAACATCGCGATCGCCGCCGGGGGCGGTGCGCAGTACTACCTCACCTTGGGGTACATGCCCACCCTGCTCAGTGAGGTCGTGCCGGTCCCGGTGGGCCGGCGCGGGGTCATCCTGCTGGCCAGCAGCCTGGTGGTGATCGCCGCGGCGATGGGGGCCGGTGAGCTGAGTGAGCGGCTCGGCCGCCGCAGGACCATGCTGGGTTTCGGACTGTGCAACCTCGTCGCGCTGCCTGTCCTCACCTGGGGCATCGATCGCGCCGGAGGTGGGCGCGTTGCTGTGGTGGCCGTGCTCTGCATGCTTCTGGTGATGCTGGCCAACGCGGCATACGCACCACTGATGATCTTCCTCAACGAGCGGTACCCGACGGAACTGCGAGCACGGGGAACGGCGGTGAGCTGGAACCTGGGCTTCATGCTCGGCGGTCTTACGCCGACTTTCGTCAGCCTGCTCAGCCCAGATCTCGCGGACGTCCCGTCGCGACTGGCGATCTTTCTCTTCGGCGCCACCTCGGTGTTCATCACCGCGGTCCTCGCCGTTCCGGAGACCCGGGGCTCGTTGTCCCCTGGGCGGGGACGGGAGCCGGCCAGGCACTACAGCACCAGATCTTGACAGGGGCAGCGCCGATCGCCCGGGCCGAGCGCGGTGGCGGGCAGGCGCGAGTCGTGCGGCCGACGTGACCGGCTGCGCGACACCCGGCCCTGCCGTGGCGCCTGGAGCCGACCGCGCACGGCACTGACCACCCCGTCGTTCCCTGCAAGCGGACCGGCTGATGTCCGCGATCGGAAGGATGAACCGCTATGCGTGAAGTGATGCCGCAGCTGAGCCGCTGGCTTGTCGAGGGCACTCCGTTCGCTCTGGCCACCGTCGTCGGGGTGCGGGGCAGCGCGCCACGCGAACCGGGCGCGGTAATGGCTGTCGGCGCCACCGGGGAGGCGGTGGGCAGCGTGTCGGGAGGCTGCGTCGAGGGCGCGGTGTACGAGGCCGCGACCGCAGTGCTGGAGACCGTCCTGCCCCAACTGGAGACCTACGGCATCAGCGACGAGGAGGCGTTCTCGGCCGGCCTGACCTGTGGCGGGACCATCGAGGTCCTCATCCAGCGGTTCGACCCCGCTTCACTGATCGGCCAGGTGTTCGCCTCGCTCGAGCGGGAAGAGCCGGTCGCCGTGGCGACGGTGATCGGCGGCCGGGCGCCGCTCGGTGCCCAGTGCTACGTCTGGGAGGACCGGGTTCGCGGTTCGCTGGGTGACGGCGGGCTCGATGCCGCGGTGACCGCCGATGCTCGTGGCCTGCTGGCCCAGGGGATGACCGGCACGGCCGAGCGCTACGGGCCTCACGGACAGCGTCGCATGGACGACGTCGAAGTGTTCGTGCAGTCGTTCGCTCCGCCGCCGCGGATGCTGGTCTTCGGCGCGATCGACTTCGCCTCGGCGGTGGCCGGCATCGGCACGTTCCTCGGGTACCGCGTGACCGTGTGCGACGCGCGCCCGGTGTTCGCCACGGCCAAGCGGTTCCCAAAGGCGCACGAGGTGGTGTGTGCATGGCCGCACGAATACTTGGCGGGCACCGAGGTCGACGAGCGCACGGTCATCTGCGTGCTCACCCATGACCCGAAATTCGACGTGCCGCTCCTGGTGGCTGCGCTGCGTACCCCGGCGGCGTACATCGGCGTGATGGGTAGCCGACGCACGCACGACGACCGCGTCGCGCAGTTGAGAGAGGAGGGAGTGACCGATGGCGAGCTGGCACGCTTGGCCGCCCCGATCGGGCTCGACCTGGGCGCCCGTACGCCGGAGGAGACGGCGGTGTCCATCGCTGCGGAGATCATCCAGCGTCGCTGGGCCGGCACCGGCCTCCCACTGGGGCGGCTGACAGGGGACATCCACCGGCACACGGTCACGCCCCCGCGGCAGCATGCCCGCAGGTGAGGCCGTGACGGTGGCTGACCTCAGGGGCCGGATGCGCGGACTGTCTCGCCCGGCGGCTCCCCGACGGCAGCGCCCGGGTGCAGGGGGAGACGCACATGAACCGTCGGATTGTTGGTGCCAGGCCACGGACGGAGGGGCCGCTGGAGCACCACGGCCCTCCGCGTGCGCCTGCGACCTGGGTGGTGGTCTCGTCACTGGCCGCGGTGCTGTCGATGACGACCAGGCCGGGCTCGCGGAGGTGCTCTTCATGCGTCATTCAGGGCCTGACAGATGCCTCCTGGGAGGAGAGGGGGCATCGTCGCCGAGGAAGTTGCTCCCTTGCGAGCCTGCCGAGGTCAGTGCATCTCATCGAGCGTGCCGGTGCGAGGCCGCCTCAGTACTGTGCAACAGCGCACCGGAAAGCGCGGATTCTGCGCGGCACCTGCTGGTATTCACGGCGTCTGCGCACGCGTCATCGAGCGGCGCGCGCGGCCAGTACCCGACGGGTCCGGTCCGTGCACCGGCCTGGCGGTAGCAGAGGCTGGACGTGATTCGGCCCGGTATGGGCATGCACCGCTGCTGCTCATAAGCCAGGCTGGGAGGAGGCTGAAGAGGGCCGGATGAAGGCTCGGCCGGACCACGGGAGGTTGCGGTCATGACAGTGATGTCCGTGGCGAAATTCGAGAGGTTCTTCCGCGCGGCAGCGGGATTGCACGTCGACAAGAACGACCTCAAGCGCTACAGCGATTTCGTGGACGGGAGGCTCTATGACCTTCTGCTGGTCGCCCAGGCGCACGCGAAGGCCAACGGTCGGGACGTCGTTCAGCCCCCCGACCTGCCGATCACCAAGGGGCTGCAAGAGAGCATTCACCGCTTCCGGAAGCTGGACCACGAGATAGAGCTCAAGCCCATCCTCGATCAGCTCGTCACGCACCCCGCCCTTGACCGGGCGCCCGACGAGGAGACCGAGTCGATGTACCCGGAGATTGTCGGCGGGCTCAGTCTGGCGATGGCCCAGACATTCAAAATCCTTGACCCGGAACTCAAGAACCCACAGACCCGACACTGGGATCAACTCCACGCAGTCTTCGATCTCCTGCTCTGAGGGAGTGCAGCGCCGGGCGGCCGGCCCGGCGGATGTCCCGCCGACCGTGGCATGCGCCCGGCTGAGGGGCCCGCAGATGTTCGATTCATCGAGGAGTTGGGCCGCTGACTTTCCAGATTCGTGTGGCGATGTGCAGGTTGAAGCGGTCGTCTACATCGCTCAGTTCCCGTCCGCTGACCTCTCGGATGCGCTGCAGCCGGTAGCGGAGCGTGCTGCGGTGGATCGCTAGCGCGCGAGCCGTCCGGTCGTAGTTGCCGCCGCAGTCGAAGAACTGGGTGAGCGTGAGTACGAGGTCGGCTCCGTGCTCCTTGTCGTAGTCGAGGAGCGGAGCCAGCCAATCGCGGACGAACTGATCCACCTCCTGGCCCTCCCCGTTCTTGGCGAGGATGCGGTAGAGCCCCAGTTGAGCGAATGAGGTGGCGCCGTACGGGGGCTGGGAGCGCAGGCGGACCCGCAGGGCCTGGATGGACTGATCGAAGGACCGGGGAAGGTCATCCGTGCCCTCGCACTGGCCGCCGATGCCCACTGCGCCCCGGTGAGACTCCAGCTCGTCGGCGACGGCCTCGTACAGTGCGGCGCCATTGGGCTCCCCCTTTGTGACCAGGACGGCCATCTCCGAGCGTCGGGCGAGCAGCGACCGCAGTCCCAGGCTCTGGGCGGCACGGCCGACCGCCATCATGAACCGGTCGTCGGGAGTCGGGTCCTGCCACTGGACGACCGCCACATGGTGCGGGCCGTGCAGATCGTGGCCCACGGCTTCCGCCCGCGAGTAGACAGCGTCGCCGCCCGGGCCGTTGGGGTCCCCGATGAGGTCGTCTACTAGCTCGCGTCGCAGACGAAGTTCGACTTCCGCCACGTGACGACGGTGGGCCAGCTCAAGAGCAAGCGCAGTACACGCGTGTTCGAGCACGAACTCCTCGGCCGGTCCTGCTGTGGATGCGGGGTCGATGAGGGCGATCGTTCCGAGGACCTCGCCGTGGTGCTGGGCCAGTGCGACGAGCTGGTTCCTGTCGCGGACGGGGCTCAGCTCCCGCACCGCCCTGTGGAGGAGCTGTTCCCGCTGAAGGGGCGCAGGCTTGCAGTCTGCCTCGTCCTGGCCTGGCCCCGCCTGGGCCAGCACGTTCCCGAAGGGATCCGCTACGCATGTCGGGAGTCCGGTCAGGTCATTCACCGCGTTGGCGATGCCCTCCACCCCCTCACCGATCACGCTCGAGCGGGTGAGGACCTCATGGACGGTGCGTTGCCACTCCAGTTCCGCCACGAGTGCGGTGAGGCGCTCATTGGTGGCTTCCCGCTCTTCGCTGGCCTTGGCGAGCTGCCAGGTGCGTTCACGTTCGCGGCGGCGCGAGGCGGCGTTGTCGAGGGCAGCTCCGATGGGCTGGGCGAGTGCGTAGATGAGGAAGCGTTCGTCGTCGGACAAGGGGCTCTCCGCGCTGACAACGAGGTAGCCCACCAGGCCGCCGTCGCACCGCAGTGCGGTTGCCCACCCCCATACGTCCTCGGGGAATTGGATGGGGCCGTCCTTGCCGCCGAGCTTGCTGAGTTGCTCCTCGGCTGCGGGTACTTCCAGCGGAACACGGCTGCTGCGGGTCTCCAGAGAGGGGACGGCCTCGAGGTGGAAGCGCCCGTTCTGGAGGCGATAGCAGGCTTCCGGGCGGCAGGGACCGAGTCGTGGCACGGCGGCCATGGCCAGTCGAAGGATCTCGCCCTCTCCCCGGCCCTCGAACATGACTACGGCCAATGCGTACAAGCCGTGGAGGTGTGCCAGCTGCTCCCGGCCCCATGACGCCGGAGCCGGCGCTTGGCCCTGGGCGGGGGGTGCTTCGCCGCTCGCACGAGCGCTTCGGTGGGCTTCACTGTCCCCACTCTGCATGGATCAAGCGTACCGTTGATCACGTTTCAGCGCGTTGTTCATAGGGTGCCGGTAATGCAGGGCTCTGTCGCTGTTGCCAGTGCTGTGGTCGGTGATCTTGATGTGCCGTGGTCTGGAGGCCTCAGCCTTGGGAATCGTGACGGTGAGTGCGCCTCGGACATGTGGGCCTCGACGTCATCGGTGTTCACCTTGTCCGGCAGCCTGACCTGGTCCTCGAAGCGACCGATGCGACGGGCGCCTCGTCGCAGGAGGCCCCGGCCTGTGCGTTCCTTGATCTCGCCGGACACAAGCGAATTACTGTCCGACGGCATCGGCCTCCACATCCTTGCTCTTGGCGCCGGACAGTTCCACTTCCACTCGGTAGGCGTTGTCGGTCTCGGTGAGGTCGGCCAGCGGCGTCCAGGCGGTCTCACTGACCGGGACAGCGCCACCGTCTCTGGTCTCGAGTAGTCCGTCCGTCTGGTTGATCAGTTCGTCGAACTCCGCCAGGGGGTTTCCGCCCATCGGGCAGGCCGGTCCGCTCATGCGTGCCCGCCTCGCGGGCGTGGTCATCGCTGTTCGTCTCCATCGTCATGCCTGCTGGTGGTGTCATTCCTGTCCCTTGTCGGGGGTGTCTGAGTGCGCACCCTGGCGGGAGCCCGGTAGGTATCGCCCGGCATATGTTCGGCGCGTGACTCACCGACTGCTGCGCGCAGAGCCTTGCGGAAGCGGCCGGGCCCCCAGGAGCGTCCTCTGACCGCCCGCTCGAGGTCCGCGCCCCTGGTCGGCCCGTGCTCGTCGAGGGCCTGCTCCACCTCGCCGATCTCGCGGTCGAGGGACTGGTCCGCGATGGCTGCGTTGCGGCTTGCGGTACTGGCGGTACCGACCATGCCGGGCGAGTAGAACGAGCTGTCCTTGCCGGGCCCGGGGAGGTAGCGCCACATGCCCGCTCGCTCGCGATCCCGCAGGAGGGAGTTGCGCCGCGCGATGCGCTGATCGCGTTCGTGGTCGGCCTGTCTGCTCGCGCCGGGTCGCGCCGCCTCGTAGGGGGAGGGCCTGTTGAGGTGATCTGCCTCGGCTTCCTCTGCGGTGAGCGGCTTCGCGATGTTTTCGAGGGATTGCTGCTCGGCTCGGACACCGAAGAACACTTCCGCGATTCCGCCGAGGAACATGGCGCCTGCCCCGATCAGGAAGCCGAGGGCCACCAGGTCCATGTTGCCGCTGTGGATGAAATTGCCGAACAGCAGGGGGCCCGTGACGCCGCCGACTGCCGTGCCGACGGCAAAGAAGAGGGATATGGACAGCGCGCGGGTCTCCATCGGGAAGACCTCGCTTACCGTCAGGTACGCCGAACTGGCTCCCGCGGAGGCCACGAAGAAGGTCACGGCGACCAGCGCGAAGAAGCCCGGCGCTCCCAGAGAGCCGTTG
This sequence comes from Streptomyces sp. NPDC048248, assembly GCF_043201875.1. Lineage (NCBI taxonomy): Bacteria > Bacillati > Actinomycetota > Actinomycetes > Kitasatosporales > Streptomycetaceae > Streptomyces > Streptomyces sp. NPDC048248. The sequence goes on along the minus strand of NZ_JBICZL010000001.1, from coordinate 107,938 downwards.
ATCAGCAGAATCGCCAGCACGACGGCCACGGCTGCCGATCCGATGTAGGTGCCGGTAATCATCGGCTTCCGGCCGACCGTGTCGAACATACGGCCCAGGAGCAGTGGTCCCAGGAAGTTGGCGACGGCGAAGATGGCCAGGTAGTACGGCACCGAGCCTGACGAGACGCTGAAGTAGCCGCTCAGCATCGTTCCAAGGTCGAATACGATCGCGTTGTAGAGGAATGCCTGTCCGACAAACAGGGCCAGTCCCAGGATCGCCCGGCGCGGGTACCGCTGGAACGCGGTCCGTGCGATCTCCGTGAAGGGGATGGCGTCACGCTGGCGGATGGTGATGGCCCCGCCGGGCTCAGGCAGCGGCTGCTCGATCTCCTCCTGCACCTCGGCCTCGATCCTGTCGACAATGCGTTCCGCCTCCTCCTCACGCCCGTGGATGAACAGCCACCGTGGACTCTCCGGAACATGCCGGCGCACCAGCATGATCCCCAGGCCGAGGAAGCCGCCGACGCCGAAGGCCAGCCGCCAGCCCAGGTTCGCGTCGAAGAGGCTGGTGCTGAGGAAGGCCAGCGCGGCGAGGCTGCCGATCGCGGCGCCGACCCAGTAACTGCCATTGATCGCCAGGTCCACTTGGCCGCGGTTCCGGGCAGGGATCAGCTCGTCGATGGCCGAATTGATCGCGGCGTACTCGCCCCCGATGCCCATACCGGTGATGAACCGGACCAGGAAGAAGTACCAGGGTTCGTGGGAGAACGCGGTCGCGACCGTGGCCGCGATATAGAGCCCCAGCGTCACCATGAAGAGTTTCTTCCGCCCGAAGCGGTCCGTGAGTCGGCCGAAGAGCAGAGCGCCGATACATGCGCCCGCCACGTAGATCGCAGCGGCGGTTCCGATGTTTGCACTGGTGAGGGAGATGCCGCTGCCCGGCTCGGTCATGCGGGAGGCAACGGCTCCCACGATGGTGACCTCGAGCCCGTCGAGTATCCAGACGGTGCCGAGGCCGATCACGATTCTCCAGTGGAAGCGCGACCACGGCATCCGGTCGAGACGCGCCGGAATCCGAGTGGTGATGGTGCGCTGTTCCGTCGTCGTCGTCATGAGTCCAACCTCCTTCGCGCACAGCGGCGGTTGAGCAGGGACGTGCCGGACGGGAGGGCCGGGACATACGGCCTTGAACATGCCGGAGCCATCGCTTGCCGGTCGGGAGCGCGCAGTCCCGGATAGACTGGGGCGCCATGCTGCGCTGCCGCCTTCTCGGACACCGCTTTCGCTTCTTGAGCGAGGATGACACCTTGCGTTGGCAGTGCGTTCGTCGCTGCGGAGCGGAAGGCGCCAAACGCTATGCGTCCGCGGAAGATGCGCAGCGCTATGCTCGCGCGTTCGACCGCGAGGATCTTGACGATCTCGGTCGCCGGGCCCCGCTCGTGGGGCTCTTCCCTCTGCGGCTGTTCCGAGCCCTCCGCAAGCGCCGCGAGCGAACTGCCGGGCGGGGACGCTGAATCGTTCTGCGCTGGGGGGCCAGCTCGGAGAGTCTGATCGGATTCGAGGTGGGCTGTCGTTGACCGGGTACGGTGAGTGCGTGGCTGTCCCGGGCGTTCCGGTCCATGAGCATGGCCTCACCCCGCGTGCTGATCGACCGCTGGCAGAAGCGGTTTCAATTTCAGTGAGATGACGGCCTTTTCACATTTTAGGCATCTCGAGGGGTTGCAACAGCCCCCAGAAGCTGGAATTTCCATCAGCCCGCAGGCGAGGGCTCGGTAAGGCCGATCGGGTCGTCAGTTCCCGGGGCCGTGTCCCTGCACCCCCAGGGGGAGAAGGGGACAAATCTTGGCTCTGCAGGGGGCAGGCGTCGCAGCGCACGTGGTTGCAATCCTGTCGAGAGTGCGCTGCCTCGATCGGGTCGGCCGGCACCGTGACGGCCACGCTCCCCGCGCCCTTCGTGGGCGCGCGGGTGCGGGTGTTGGTGTCGTCCTGGTCAGGTGGCGTGCGCTAGTTCGACCTCGTCCCACCTGAGGGCGCGGCGCGGCGAGGCGAGGCCGCTTTCGAGAAGGCGGATTCGTGGACTTGTGTCCCCAGGTGGACCCGGGGCGCAGAATTTCGACCCCACGGGAGCAGGCGCCGGGGGCATCCCACGGACGACGCTGAGTTGGACGGTATGTGCACGCCAGGCCGACGCTCTTTCTGTGCGGGAGCGAAGGAGAACCGGTGATCGCTCAGCATCGCCGAAATTTTCGCGGCACGCGCCTCAGAGCGCCGTACTGGTAGCGGAGCCACCGCCTGACAAAGAATCGGTGCTGCCGGGCAGCGGAAATCGCGACGGCGGCCAGGCGAAGGAGTTTCTGATGGGAAGGGCAGTCGGAATCGACCTCGGTACCACCAATTCGGTGATCGCGGCCTGGGAGGGCGGCGAACCCACGGTGATGCCGAACGCCGAGGGGACCCGCACAACGCCGTCGGTCGTGGCGTTCACCGACGTCGGTGAACGGCTGGTGGGCCAGTTGGCCCGTCGCCAGGCGATCCTTAATCCCAAAGGCACCATCTACTCGGCCAAACGGTTCATCGGCCGGCACTACGACGAGATCTCCGACGAGGCCAAGGCGGTGGCCTATGACGTTGTGGAGGGGGAGGGCGGCGTTGCGCGGTTCAAGGTCGGGGACAAGCTGCACTCGCCCGAGGAGATCAGTGCGCAGATTCTGCGCAAGCTGGCCGACGACGCGGGGAAACAGCTGGGGGAGCGGGTCACGGAGGCGGTCATCACCGTTCCCGCCTACTTCAATGATGCCCAGCGCACGGCGACCAAGGACGCAGGCCGCATCGCGGGGCTCGAAGTGCTCCGCATCATCAACGAGCCGACCGCGGCGGCGCTGGCCTACGGGATGGACAAGAAGGGGCACGAGACCGTACTCGTGTTCGACCTCGGGGGCGGCACGTTCGACGTGAGCATCCTGGACGTCGGTGACGGTGTGGTTGAGGTGCGCTCCACCGCGGGTGACAGTCACCTCGGTGGTGACGACTTCGACCGGCGCCTCGTCGACCACCTGGCCGACACCTTCCAGCAGGAGAACGGAATCGACCTGCGCAAGGATCCGCAAGCGCTCCAGCGCCTCTTCGAGGCAGCGGAAAAGGCCAAGGTGGAGTTGAGCTCGGTGACTCAGACCCAGGTCAGCCTGCCGTTCATCACAGCCGACGCCTCCGGTCCCAAGCATCTGACGGTTTCCGTCATGCGGTCCACGTTCGAGCAGATCACCGCCGACCTCGTCGAACGGTCCATGGACCCGGTGAAGCAGGCCATGGAGGACGCCAAGGTCAGCAAGAACGACATCGACGAGGTCATCCTGGTCGGCGGCTCGACGCGCATCCCGGCTGTGCAGGCCATGGTGCGCAAGCTGACAGGGGGCAAGGACCCCAACATGAGCGTCAATCCGGACGAGGTTGTGGCCATGGGCGCCGCAATCCAGTCCGGGGTGCTCAAGGGTGAGGTCAAGGACGTTCTGCTTCTTGACGTGACGCCATTGTCGCTGGGCGTGGAGACCCGGGGCGGCCTGATGACGAAGCTCATCGAGCGCAACACGACCATCCCGGTCCGCCGCAGCGAAACCTTCACCACGGCTACGGACAACCAACCCGCTGTCGACGTCGTCGTCCTCCAGGGTGAGAGGGAGAGCGCTGCGGACAACCGTGTGCTCGGGCGTTTCCAGCTCACCGACATCAGGCCTGCGCCGCGCGGAGAACCGCAGGTTGAGGTTACGTTCGATATCGACGCGAACGGCATCCTGCATGTCACCGCACGGGACAAGGACACCGGCAAGGAGCAGGGCATCACCATCAGCGAGGGCTCGAATCTCGACTCGGGTGAGGTCGAGCGGATGGTGGCTGAGGCCGAGGCCAATCGCTCTGAGGACCAGGCGTTGCGCGAGGCGGTTGACGCCCGCAACGAGTTGGACGCGGCTGCCTATCAGATCGAACGTCGATTGGAGGATCTGGGCGACGCCGCCCCGGCTCATGAGAAGGCCCGGGCCGAAATGCTGGTCGCCGAGGCACGCGAGGCGGTCAAGGACGAAGCGGGGCCGGACAAGACCCGGCCGCTGACCTCCGAACTCCTGCAGATCCATTCCGGGCTGGCGGCGCACCAGGCGAGTGCGGAAACGGCTGCGGGCGCCGCGGAAGCCTCAGAGGCTCCTCCGGGAGGCTCTGAGGACGAAGACGTCATCGACGCTGAGTTCGACAAGAGCTGAGGCGGCCCATGTCCACGCACGACAGGGAGCCGGAGCCTGGGCCCGGTGGCCAATCGCTGGACCCCACGCCCCAGGGCGCCGAGACGAAGATACCCACCGAGCAGGAGCAGCCCCAGCCGGCGGATGCCAAGGACGAGCACGCGGCGGCCTTGGACGAGCTCCAGGACCGCTGGCGCCGGGCTCTTGCCGACATCGACAATCTGCGCAAGCGGCACGCCAGGGAGCTTGAGCGGGAACGGGCAGACGAGCGCGCTCGTACCGCCGCCGCGCTGCTTCCCGTAGTCGACAATCTTGAACTCGCGTTGGCTCACGCCGGGTCCGACCCCGGGGCTATCGTCGACGGGGTCAAGGCGGTACATGAACAGGCCGTCGACGCTCTGCGGCGGTTGGGCTTCGAACGGCACGCCGAGACCGGAGTGCCGTTCGACCCGGCCAATCACGAGGTGGTCGGAGTGGCGGAGGCTCCCGATGCGGAGCCCGGAACGGTGGTGCAGGTGATTCGTCCCGGCTACGGGGACGGGGGACACCAGCTGCGGCCGGCTGCGGTCACCGTCGGCAAGCGGCAGGAGTGACCACGATGGCACGGGACTTCTATGAGGTGCTGGGAGTGTCGCGGGACGCGGACGAGGAAGAGATCCAGCAGGCATATCGCAACCTGGCCCGTAAGCATCACCCCGATGTGAACAAGGCACCGGAGGCCGAGGAACGCTTCAAAGAACTCAACGAGGCGTACAGCGTGCTCTCGGACCCCAAGACCCGTGCGCGCTACGACCGCTTCGGTGAGGACTTCCGCCAGATCCCCGAGGACTACGACGAGCGGGTGGGCGCCGGGGTCGGTGCCGGCTTCGGGGGCGAGGGCGGGCCGAGAGTTCGGTACGTCCGGGGCGGCGGCTTCGGGGGTGGAGCCGACTTCGAGGACCTCTTCGGCGGACTCTTCGGCGCCGGCGGAGTTCGGGGCCCTGTACCCGGAGCCGACCAGGAGGCCGAACTTCCCCTCACTGTCGAGGATGCCTACCGCGGAGGCCACCGCAGCATCACTCTGGCCGGCCCCGACGGACAGCGCAGCTACGACGTCAACGTCCCGCGCGGCGTGGTCGACGGGCAACGCATCCGTCTGGCGGGGCAGGGCGGTCAGGGCGGCGGCGACGGCCGGTCCGGCGACCTGTACCTGCGTGTACGGGTCCAGCCACACCCTCAGTTCCGGCTGGAGGGCCGCGACATCCACGTCCGCCTGCCGGTCACCCCTTGGGAGGCGGCGCTCGGCGCAACCGTCCCCGTTCCCACTCCCGGCGGCACCGCCAAGGTCACCGTCCCCGAAAGCTCCTCCAGCGGACGACGGCTCCGGCTGCGCGGCGAGGGGATGCCCAACCCCCGGGGCAAGGACGGGGATCTCTATGCCGAGGTCCGCATCATGGTCCCGCCCAAGCTCACCGACCGCGAGCGTGAACTGTTCGAGGACCTCGCTGCCACCTCTTCCTTCGACCCGAGGACGCCCCGATGAGCACCCCGCAAGCCTCAGCAACCTCGCATACCACGTACGTCCGATACGCCCTGGTACCCGTCCCCACACTGGGACTGGACGCCGTCGCCCGCCGTTGCGGGCTCCACCCCGAACTCGTCCGCCGGTTCGTCGCCCTCGGCCTGGTCGACGCCAAACGCGACGCATCCGGGCAGCTGGTTTTTCAGCCGTCCGCCCCCGCGAAACTCGCCCGTGTCCAGCGGCTACGGGCCGGACTCAACCTCAATTACGCCTCCATCGGCCTGGTGCTCGACCTGCTCGACCGCATCAGCCTGCTGGAATCCACAATCCGGCGCAGCGGGGCGAGGAGCGATGACGTGTCATGGATATGAACCGCCTGACCCAGAAGTCCCAGGAAGCACTTCAGGAGGCCCAGGGCACAGCCGTACGCCTCGGGCAGACGGAAGTCGACGGCGAGCATCTGCTGATGGCTCTCATCGACCAGGAGGAGGGGCTGGTACCGCGGTTGCTCGAGCACGCCGGTGCCGACACCCCGGCCCTGCGCAGCGCGCTGGAGGCCGAGTTGGCCCGCAAGCCCAAGGTGACGGGGCCTGGAGCCACACCCGGACAGGTCTTCGTCACCCAGCGGCTGGCGCAGCTGCTGGACACCGCCGAGCAGGAGGCGAAGCGACTCAAGGATGAGTACGTATCGGTCGAACACCTCGTCCTCGCCCTGGTCGGCGAGGGGTCGGCTACCGCCGCTGGACGCGTCCTCAAGGAGCACGGCGTCACAAAGGATGCATTCCTCTCCGCTCTCACCCGGGTCCGCGGCAACCAGCGCGTCACCTCAGCCAACCCCGAGGTGGCCTACGAGGCCCTGGAGAAGTACGGCCGTGACCTCGTGGCCGAAGCCCGGGACGGCAAAGTCGACCCCGTTATCGGCCGCGACGCCGAAACCCGCCGGGTCACCCAGATCCTCAGCCGCAAGACGAAGAACAATCCGGTGCTCATCGGCGATCCGGGCGTCGGCAAGACCGCCATCGTCGAAGGTCTCGCGCAGCGCATCGTGCGGGGCGACGTGCCCGAAGGGCTGCGCGACAAGACGGTCTTCGCCCTCGACATGGGCTCGCTCGTCGCCGGAGCGAAGTACCGCGGGGAATTCGAGGAACGCCTCAAGGCCGTGCTCAGTGAGGTCAAGGCCGGCGGAGGCAAGATCCTGCTTTTCATCGACGAACTCCACACCGTCATCGGAGCCGGAGCCACCGAGGGCGCCATGGACGCCGGCAACATGCTCAAGCCCATGCTCGCCCGTGGCGAACTGCACATGATCGGCGCCACCACGCTCCAGGAGTACCGCAAGTACATCGAGGCGGACGCTGCGTTGGAGCGCCGCTTCCAGCAGGTCATGGTGGACGAGCCGACGGTCGAGGACACCGTCTCGATCCTGCGCGGCCTGCGGGAACGCCTGGAGGTCTTCCACGGCGTCAAGATCCAGGACACCGCCCTTGTCGCAGCCACAACCCTCAGCCACCGCTACATCACCGACCGCTTCCTACCCGACAAGGCCATCGACCTTGTCGACGAGGCGTGCGCACGGCTGCGCACCGAGATCGACTCCATGCCCGCCAAGCTGGACGAGATCACCCGCCGTGTCACCCGGCTCGAGATCGAGGAAGCGGCCCTCTCCCAGGAGAGCGACCCCGCCAGTAGGACCCGGCTCGAGGAGCTGCGCCGTGAACTCGCTGATCTGCGCGCCGAGGCCGACGCCATGCACGCACAGTGGGAATCCGAACGCCAAGGCATCCGCCGTGTCCAGGACCTGCGCCAGGAACTGGAACAGGTCCGCCACGAAGCCGAGGAAGCCGAGCGCACCTACGACCTCAACCGTGCCGCCGAACTGCGGTATGGCAAGCTCCAGGAGCTGGAGCGCCGACTCACCGCCGAAGAGGACCAACTCGCGTCCAAGGCCGGAGAGCGGCTGCTGCACCAGGTCGTGACCGAGGACGAGATCGCCGAGATCGTCGCATCCTGGACGGGAATCCCCGTCGCCCGCCTTCAGGAAGGCGAACGCGAGAAGCTGCTGCGCCTGGACGAGATTCTCCAGGAGCGGGTGATCGGCCAGGACGAGGCCGTCAAGGTCGTCGCGGATGCGATCATCCGAGCCCGCTCCGGAATCCGGGATCCGCGCCGGCCCATCGGGTCGTTCATCTTCCTCGGCCCCACCGGAGTCGGCAAGACCGAGCTGGCGAAGACGCTGGCCGCGGCTCTCTTCGACTCCGAGGAAAGCATCGTCCGCCTCGACATGAGCGAGTACCAGGAGCGGCACACCGTCAGCAGGCTGGTCGGCGCGCCCCCCGGGTACGTGGGCTACGAGGAGGGCGGCCAGCTCACCGAGGCCGTACGGCGCAAGCCGTACTCCGTGGTGCTCTTCGACGAGATCGAGAAGGCCCATGCCGACGTCTTCAACACCCTGCTGCAGGTCCTCGACGACGGCCGCATCACCGACTCCCAGGGCCGCACCGTCGACTTCCGCAACACCGTGATCATCATGACGTCCAACATCGGTTCCGAGCACCTCCTCGACGGCGCCACTGCCGCCGGGGAGATCAAGCCGGACGCCCGGGCGCAGGTCATGGGCGAACTGCGCGGGCGCTTCCGCCCGGAGTTCCTCAACCGGGTCGACGACATCGTGCTGTTCAGGCCACTCGGCGAGGCCCAGATCGAGCTGATCGTAGAGCTGCAGTTCAACGAGCTCCGGAATCGGCTCGCCGACCGCCGTATCGCTGTCGAACTCACCGACTCCGCCCGCGAACACATCGCGAAACAAGGCTTCGACCCCGTCTACGGTGCACGGCCGCTGCGCCGCTACATCTCCCACGAGGTCGAGACGATGGTCGGACGGATGCTGCTGCGCGGCGAAGTCGAGGACGGGGTGACGATCCGGGTGGACGCCCAGCACGGTGAGCTGGTCGTCACCATCGAACAGCCGCAGCAGGCCCGCGTCACGAAAGCGGCGTGAGAACGATGGACAGTCGGACGGTCTCCTGTGAGAAGTGCGGGCGGAAGAATCGGGTGCCCGCGGCTGCGGAGGGCGTGCCCAAGTGCGGGAACTGCGGTGCGCCGCTGCCCTGGATCGCGGACGCGGGCGACGACAGCTTCTCCGCGGTCGCGGAGAAGGTCACCCCCTATGTGCTCGTTGACTTCTGGGCGACGTGGTGCGGCCCGTGCAGGATGGTCAGCCCCGCGCTCGAGCAGGTCGCCAAGGAGCTCGCGGGCACGATCAAACTGGTCAAGGTCGACATCGACCAGAACCCTCAGCTCGCGCAGCGATACCAGATCCAGGCGGTACCAACCCTGCTGCTCCTGAACAACGGAGTCGTAACCGCCCAGAAGTCCGGCGCCGCGCCCGCACCCGCCCTGCGCTCCTGGGTCGAACAGTACGTGACGGACGGCACCAGCACGGAAGGGGCACGATCATGACCATCGGCGTCGACCCCCACCTGTCACTCGTGCGCCCGGTTGTTCCCCGCACGCCCGAGGGCTGCGAGGACTGCCTGCGCATCGGATCGCCTTGGGTACACCTGCGGCTCTGTCTGACCTGTGGTCACGTCGGCTGCTGCGACTCCTCACCGCTCAAACACGCTCGTGCCCACGCCGGAACCTCAAGTCACCCCATCGTGGCCTCCATGGAACCGGGGGAGGACTGGCGTTGGGGCTTCGTCCACGAGGCGCTGGTCTGAATGGGCCCTGAACACAGCGCTCCGGACGCCGAGGCTCTACCGTTCGAAACGCCGGACATCAACGGAGCCTTCCCCCGGCTGACGCCCGAACAGATCGACTTCCTCGACGAGCACGGTGAGCGGCGCGCGGTCGCAGGGGGTGAACTCCTGTTCCGGGAAGGGGAACCGTTCGAGGAATTCCTGGTGATCCTCAGCGGATCCGTCACCATCCTGGAGGCATACGGTACCCCTGACGAACACATCATCAGAGCGCATGGCCCCGGCCGGTTCCTCGGTGAACTGGGCCTTCTGCAGGGCCAGCCCGCCTTCTACACCGCGCAGGTTCACCAGGCGGGAGAGGTGCTCGCGATGCCGGTGGACGGACTCCGCCGGCTCGTGGCCCAGGAGCCGGTTATAGGAGACCTCATTCTCCGTGCCTACCTGGCACGCCGGTCTCTGCTCGTCGGCCAGCGCGCGGGCTTCCGGATCCTCGGGTCGCGCTACTCGCCCGACACCCGCAGGTTGCGCGAGTTCGCCGCCCGCAATCGACTGCCGCACCGTTGGATCGATCTGGAGACCGACCAGGAGGCCGAGGAACTGCTACGCCGATTCGGCATCGCCCCCGAGGACACGCCGATCGTCATCTGGCGGGAGGAGCAGCTGCTGCGCAATCCCAGCGATGCCGAACTCGCCCGTCTCATCGGTTTGGGCGCCCCGGCTTTTCACGAGAGCGTGGGAGACCTGCTCATCATTGGCTCGGGGCCGGCAGGGCTGGCATCGGCCGTCTATGCCGCATCCGAGGGGCTGAACACCACCGCTGTCGACGCGATCGCCACCGGCGGTCAGGCAGGAACGTCCTCCCGGATCGAGAACTACCTCGGCTTCCCCTCGGGTATCTCGGGAGCCGAGCTTGCCGACCGTGCCGTGGTGCAGGCGCACAAGTTCGGCGCGCGGATTGTCGTTCCGACTGAAGGGGCCGGGCTGGAGCCTGTCGACGGCCACTACCGCGTCGCCTTCGCCGATGGAAGCGAAGCCGCCGGGCGAAGCGTCGTCCTCGCCACCGGAGCCCGCTACCGCAGGCTCCCCGTCCCTGGAATCGAACGGCTGGAGGGGGCAGGCGTCTACTATGCGGCGACCCTATACGAGGCCATGGAGTGCCGGATGGATCCGCTCGCCGTCGTGGGGGGCGGCAATTCGGCCGGCCAGGCCGTGCTGTTCCTCGCGGGCTATTCGCCCCGCGTGTTTCTGGTGATCCGTGGCGAGGCTCTCGGTGCGAACATGTCCCGCTACCTGGTCGATCAGATCGAACGTCATCCGCGCGTCAATGTGCTGACCAACGCCGAGGTCCGGGACGTGCTCGGCAAGGACACGCTCGAGGCGCTCGTGGTGGAGGACAGCCGCACGGGCGAGCGCCGTGAACTGGACGCGCGCGCCCTCTTTATCTTCATCGGAGCCCAGCCTTGTACAGCCTGGCTCCCGGCTTCGCTGGCTCTGGACTCACGGGGCTTCATCCTCACCGGACGGGAAGCGGAGGCTTGTGCGGTCGCCGAGCGGTGGGAAGGCCGTGGCAGGGGCTGCCTGCCCCTGGAGACCAGCCTGCCCGGTGTGTTCGCGTCGGGTGACGTCCGTAGCGGATCGGTGAAAAGGGTCGCATCGGCTGTCGGTGAGGGCGCGATGGCTGTTCAGCTCGTCCACCGCTACCTCGGTAGCCTCAGGGGTGCTGCCGGAACGAATTGACTGCCGAGCTAGTGGCCTGGGCGGCCCCTCGCCGTGACGGGCAACAATTGGCCTGGCCACCGCCGATCTGGACCTGCGCGAGCAGCTGGACGGCCTGAAGACTCCGGCCTTGGTCAGGGCTTGCGCGCAGTTCGACGATCGTGAGGATGAGGACGGCGTGAAGGATGCGTCGGGCAGGCCACTCGCATCGCCCTGTGTCTGTTGGCTCAGCGGATCGATCAGCTGACTGGGAAGATTCGTGACCTGGAGCGACACCTGGCTGGGCTGGTGCAGCGGCACTTTCCGCAGTTACTTGTCCCGGTGGGGATCGGGCCGGCGGGAGGCCGCCGACGCTTTGGCCTTGATCGAGAACTTGCCCGGCAGTGAACAACACCGCTGCGGCTTCTCCCCAGGTTGGAGTGTCCGGGCGTACGAGGAGTCTTTGGACCTGGCGCTGTTCGAGGCAGCGTTCTGCTTCAGGTGTCACAAGGTCCGCATGCACGGAACGGCAGTGCCACCCGCCTTGGCCTCGCAGTTCTTCGACGCGGACACCCCGCCGGCCCAGGACCTGCTGGCCCTCTTCCGCGCGGAGGCTCCGTAGCCGGCCGCCTGAGCGGGCTGACACAGGCGGGCGAATGTGGTGCTCTAGTTGGCCGGACGGGACAACTGCCCAGCCCCTACGACCTGGGGCTTTGCTGCCTTGGATGCCCAGCGAACCCCTGCCAGGACTGCCACTGGCCGTGGGAGAGCAGCCCCCTCGAGTTACGACCCGCTTGAAGAGGACGCACCGCCGGCCGACGGAGTGCACTGCGCGGGCTGCCGTATCCAACTGCCCGAACCCATCGGCCGCATCGGGCGGGTGCTCCGCCGCCTGGTGAACGGCGACGAGCGCTACCCCCGCCAATAGCGGCCCGCGAGGCCGAGCTGGATACCCAGACCCTCACTTGTGAACTGCGAGGAGGGGCGGTGGGTGAGGTGAGTGGTAAGCGGCAGTCGTCGGCTACCTGGCGGCCGACCTTGGTCCGCCCGGCTTCGACTGATGCTCGGCCTGCTGTGCGGCCTGGTCCTCACGACCTGGACGCGGCATCTCCAGCGCGGCCTGGGAATGAGTCCGCTGATGGCGGCGGCGGCCTTTTGTGCTGCTCGCTCTCGGCGAGCTGGCCGGTGCGACGGCCGCGGTGAAGACCACCGGGCGCTTCGGGCGTCTCCTGCCCCAGACCGGAGCTCTGATCGCACTCGCCTCAATGGTGGCCTACGGGCTCCAGGCCGGCAGCCGAGAGTCCGACCTGACCCTCCTCGCGATGACCGTCCCGGTCGTGCTGCTCGGCTTCGGACTCGGCATGGTCGGCGGCCCGCTCGCTGATATGTCGCTCGCCAAGGTGCCGCACGAGAAAGCCGGTTCCGCCTCGGGCTTGTTCAACACCGCAATGCACCCGGGCATCGCCCTCGGCACCGCGCTGACCGCCCTCGTGCTCTTCTCCGCCACTGGTGGCTCACCTGACGGCTGGTCAACCGCGATGCGTTCACCGGTGTCCTGGTGGGTCGGTGGCACCCTCCCTGTGATGTGGATCCTGATTTTGTGCCTGCCCAAGCAGGCGAACAGTCAGGTCGATTGAACCGTCCGCGGGCCCCGCCCAGCGCCCCCGCTTCAGCAACCCGCCCAACGCTGCCTCCGTCAGGTCTCCGGTCCAGGCTCCGCAGCCCGGGTGTCACGCCAGGGCTGCGGTTGAGGAACTCCATGCCACCCGCGGCTGAGGCCTCCTCCGTTCGCACGGCTTGTTTGCGGGACGTGTGTGAGGCGTTTCCAGGACGTCAGTGGCCCCGGGAAGAGTGGTGTTTACACCGCGGGAACGGCCCAAGGAAGCTCCCGCACGAAGCACAGGGGGAACCTGATCATGCGTACTTCCCGGATTCGTACCGCCACACTGGCCGCCGTCACCGCCGCGCTGGCGCTGGGCCTGACCGCCTGCGGTGGCTCCGACGGCGGCTCGAAGGCGGCGGGCGGCGACAACGCCGCCGGTAGCGCCCAGAGCCGGTCCGTGTCCAACGGGGACGGCAAGGGCGGCGCCGAGCAGGCCAACGGCAGCGGTGACACCAAGGAAGGTGCGGGCTCGACAACCGCCTCGGGCGGAACGGGCGACGTCGAGGGCAAGGGCACAACGTCCGGCGCCCAGCAGTGCCGCGGCGACGAGATGCTGCTCACCGCGGTGCACCGGTTCGCCGGGCAGCAGGGCGACCACCTGCTGGTCACCGCGTCGAACAAGGGCACCAAGCCCTGCTGGGTCACCTCGTACCCGACCGTGAAGCTCGGCGACGTCGACAGCGCCGCACTGCCGCACTCGAAGAAGGACAACCCCGGCGGCGACAACCACATCATGCTCCAGCCCGGCGGCAAGGCATACAGCGCGGTGAACCTCTTCGACTACGGCTCGAACAACCACACGGCGCAGTCGTTCGCCATCGCGCTGCGCGGCGCGGACGGCCAGGACGGCCCCTCCTACTCGGTCGACATCCAGGGCGAGAAGACGCAGTTCAGCTGGAACGAGGCGGACGTACTGAACTGGCGCGCCAAGAAGCCGTACGACTTCTGATGGGCCGTCGGCCAGGGGAGCGTCATCCGGGACGCGCCGCACCGCGCGTCCCGCACTCCGCCGGCACGGGTTAGGTGTGCTGGCGATCGTGTCCGCCTGGTCGGGGGAGGAGACGCCGAGCCTCCCCGCCGTGCGCGTCATGCGGTGCGATGGCAAACGGCGGGTACGGCGGTCTCGGGCTCGCCGTGCCGGGAGCCTCCTCCGAACCGCCTTTTGCGGGAGGTTTTGAGAATGAAGATCGGGGACGGACAGGACACGGTTCGCCCTGGGGCGTGATCTCTCAGAACTACTCATTCATGAGAAGGACCGAGGTTCTCGGTGTCAGCAACAGTGGCCCATCTTTGTGTGAGACGACGGCATGCGTGGACGAGTTCGGGTGGGTGGAGATCGGTGAGCTCGGTGTCGAAGGTGGCGAGGATGCCGGCGATGCCGGCCCAGGACCAGGCGCCGAGAGTGAGCCGGCAAGACTCGGTGTTTAGGTGTTCCACGACGGAGCCGCCTGGTGCCCAGCGGGCCACGATGTGAGCGGGCAGGTTGAGCCGGGCGGTGCCGGTGCACTGCCAGGCGGCAGGGGTGTCGCCGCGGTCGTGGGTGCTCATCACGAAGTGGGCGAGGTCGGGCTGGGGTAGCGCGCGGGCCGCGAAGTGCTGCGTGGTGGGGCGGGGGTGCAGTCGATCGACGCGGCGCACTCGCCATTCATTGTCGGTGAGGTCGTAGGCGACCAGATACCACCGGGCGGCCCAGACGACCAGGTGGTGTGGCTCGATGCGGTGGGCGGTCAGGTAGTCGGGGTCACTGGGTACGGGGCGTGTGCCGTCGGGACGCAGAGTCTCGGTGACGAGGAGGTGGCGGTGGCGTACCGCGGTGCCGACGGCGGTGAGGGCGGCGGGGTCGATAGGGGGCGCGGGGAACTCCCAATAGTTCTGCAGCCTGGTCAGGCGCAGGGATTCCATGGATGCCCGCAGCGCAGGGGGCATGACCTGGTGCAGCGCCGCCAGTGCCCGCGCGGCGTCGTCCCCGAGGCCGAACATCGTGCTTGGCGCGGTCTGCAGGGCCACCGCGATCGCGAGGGCCTGGTCGTGGTCGAACAGCAACGGCGGCAGGGTTCGCCCGGCTCCGAGCCGGTAGCCGCCATCGGGGCCGTGGATGGTAGCGATCGGGTAGTCGAGCGCGCGCAAAGTCTCGATGTCGCGGCGGACAGTGCGTTCGCTGGTCCCGAGCCGGGTGGCGAGCTCGCGCAGCGACCACTGCCGTCCTGTTCCGAGCAGAGACAACAGCCGCAGCGCCCGTTGTGAGGTGTTCGCCATCGTCCCATCATGACCGGTAGTGGCCACTCGGTGTCCACTACCGGTGTCAGGGTGGGCTCTGTTCAGTGAGCAGCGGCGGAAGGACGGTGTCGGGTATGCGGGTAGTCGTGGTGGGTGGCGGGATCGGCGGGCTTGCATTGGCGGCGGGGCTGCGTCGCCGGGGGATAGAGGTGGCGGTATTCGAACGAGACACCGATGTGGCGGCGACGGGCGGCTACCACATCACCCTGGATGAGCGGGCCCAGTCGGCGCTGAAGGATCTGGTGGAACCGAAGATCATGCAGCGGCTGCTGGCATCGGGGTCGGCGCTGCGACTGCGCGAGCGCGACGCGTTCTGGGATCGCCGCGGCCGGCTTCTGGGCCACGGGCCGGACCTCAGCGACAGTGCAAGTATCGATGTCGATCGGATCACCCTGCGGATGCTTCTGGCCGAAGCCGTCGGAGACGGCCTGCACTTGGGATGCAACGTGTCGGGCGTCGGCCACGATGACCACGGCGCGCCCCGAGTGCGGTTCACCGACGGCGCGCCCCGAGTGCGGTTCACCGACGGGGCGCCGGTCTCAGCGGATCTGGTGGTGGGCGCGGACGGCACCCACTCAGTAGTCGCCCGTCACTTGGCGGCAGGCCCGACCAACAGACCGGCGGGCATCATCGGGTTCTCCGGCCGAACCCTCCGGCAAGACCTCAGCCCCGGCGAGCATCAGCGACTTGGGCCACGATCGGGGCTGGCGATCGGCCCGCGCGGAGGAGCGCTCTACGTCGGCTTCCTTGACCCGGTCGGCAACACCGCGCTCGACGCTCCCGAGTTGCGGATGTCGGTCACCACCGGACCCACCTACATCTGGGGCGCCATGTTCCCCGAATCCACCAGCAGCGATTCCCTGCGCGACCTGCGCGGCGGCGAACTGCAGGCCGCGCTGCTCGACCGATTCCGCGAGCGGGGCTGGGCCGAGCACACACTCGAGGTCATCGCCCAAGCCGACCCGCACAGCGTGGCCGGCTTCCGCTTCAACGCCGCCTCCACCCGCGCGGAGGATCTCGCGCCCTGGCCTGCGGGTCGTATCACCGCGCTGGGCGACGCTGTCCACGCCACACCGCCCACCGCCGGAATGGGAGCGGGCGCGGCCATCCGCGACGCCGCCAGCCTGCTCACGCACGTCAGCGCCGCCGCCGACGGCACCGCCACCCTCACCGACGCCGTGGATCACTTCGAGGCCGGCATGCGCCGGCGCGGCAGCGAAGTCCTCACCCTGGCCATGAAGACCGTCCGGTGGATCCTGGCCACCGACACCACACTCGGCGCCGCAGCCACCGTCGTGAGCACCCCGATTCTGGCCGCAGCCGCCCGGCTGCGTAACCCTGCGCGAGGCTCAGCGGTAGGTTAGAGCAAGGTCGCTCGACTGCTTCATCGGGATGGCGTACTCCCATTCCCGACGGGCCCACGCTCCTCTCCGGCTGGGTGCGTCGAACCGAGCAGGAAGGAACCCCGCGGGCTCCGAAAGGCCGTGACCGACTGTGCCCCGAACGAGTGGGAGCCGGGTGCGGCGGCGAACGGCGGAGGCGTCTGGCCGCACCAACAGCAGTAGGGGCCACCACCGAAGGAACGGGCCAGAACGCGACGAGGCTAGTCGAATCAGGTCTACGGCGGCGTGCTGGAACTCCAGCACGCCGAGGACCCTTTCATGTCTCGCGCGTATGAGATGTTCGACGTGCTGTATCTCAGCCTCAAGGACAGGGCGAAAGCGTTCGTCGAAGCCGCCGGCGCGCATCTCAACGACTCCGTGGGTCATCAATAGCCCATCGCTGATTGATGGCCGTCGATCGAGCTCTGAAGCCCCAGGCGCCGTCAAACCCCGGCCTTCGTCATCACGCCCGGTAAGTCCGGGGACGCACCCTCATTCGCCCAGGTTATGGTCCGCATACGGGTGCCCCGGTCGGTCGGCCGGAACGACCCCGGATGCGGTCTTGGCCGACAAGGCGTACTCGTCCCGGGCGATCCGCCGCCAACTGAGGCGACGCGGGGTCCAGGCAGTGATCCGGCAGCCGTTGTACGCCTCCCGGCTGGCGCCGCCGGCGCGGACCATCGCGTCGTACGGCGCGAACGTCGTCGGCCAGTTGGGCCCCGGCTCCATCACCTCGGTCGGTAACTCGTGCCGGAATCAATGCCTTTCTGACGTTCTGGTACTCCAAGCCGACGACGATGGCCTGGCATGAATGCGCAGGTCAGGGAGAATTGTCAGTGGTGCGTTCTGCCGTGAAAGCGCAACCGGAAGTCAGCCAGGGGGATTTGTGGCGCACGGCGTGTGGCACTCCGAATTGAAGTGTCCTCGAACTCGATAAGCCGGACCTTGGACTCTCGAACAGCGCCATCGGCCCGCGCCCACACGCAACACCTCCTACACGCACCCAGGAGCACCAAGGCTTTTCGTCTTGTCCGGAAGGGGTGAGCTCCTGCACCGCGCCCGCGTCGCGCGCCAGCGGAGGCGGTCGGCAATGGTGCCTCACTGCCCGCCCGTGGGCACGGTGACCAGTGGCGTAGGCCGTTCAGGCGAAGACGGGATCTGTTGCCACCGGCCCTGTTTGCGCCGCAAGGCGAGGGGCAGGTGATCTTGCGTCAGGGAAACACACCGACGCGAGGAGGAGTGTCACCATGACCGCCACCGACAAGATGACCGCGAAGACCGAGCAGCTGATAGGTGCTGCGAAGGAGACTGCGGTCCGTGTCGTGGACAGGGAGCGGAAGGTCGGCAACGGCCACTCCGAGTGGGCCAAGCGCGACCTGCATCGGGCCGCGGAGAGCGCCAAGGACACGGACTCCAGATAGCGGTTAGGGGCAGCCTGCCAGGGCCTTCCCCTTTTCGCAGAGTTGGCAGGGCGGTGGCCCGGAGGAGGCATCTCCGGGCCACCGCCCTGTTGCACGTGATCGGACGAAGGTTCGGAGCAGTCCGGGTGCAGGCCAGGGGGCGAGGGAGCCGAGGGCGACGTGGTCGAACCGCGGCGCTGGGGGAGGAGGAGCTCAAGACCGGGGTGGGGCGGGGCGGTTCTCGGAGGCGTGCAACGGCAAATGCCTGTGGGCAGCATGACGAAGCATCTGGCGGTGGCTGGGGGAGGGAAGCCGGGTTGGAGTGGGGATCCTGTGGTGTTGGCCTTGGTGGCGGGTCGTGTGTATTGGGTGGGAACTGGGGTGCTGCGGGCAGTCGTCTACGTCAGCAGATCCACGAGCCGTTCGCTGACGTTGTCCTTGCGCGACTCAGGGTCCGGCACCAGCTTCTCCCGGTCGCCGGGATCCCGAGCAAGGACGTGCAGCCGTCCGCCACTGCGGGCCAGCACCAGATCCCTGCTGCTGCCCGCGGTCTCGGCGGATCCCTGCGCCGTGTATTCGGTGACGGTGATCAGCGCGGAGCGTTCCGCGGCGGCGAGCACGGCCTCGGTGTCCGCTGCCTCTCCTGGGGCCGCCGACGGGCCTCGCGGCAGCCACTCGGTGAGCGTCTTCAAGGCTTCGTCGAGCTTGTACAACCCCATCTGGTGGATGCCGAGCGCGTCGATGCGGACCATGAGACAGATCCGCTCGGGTTGGGGGAGCAGCAGAATCCGCCACGGCTCACCCGGACTCGACCCGGTCGTGCGGGCATCGAGCACCTTGCGGGCCCTTTGCTGGAACGCCACGGCGATGCCCAGGTCTCCCTGTACCTGAACCTGCTCGCCCGTGTCACCCGCCAGCAGCAGTTGTCGGGCAGCCAGCGAGCGCACGGCCTCGGCGATCACCTCGTCCGACGGCCTGGCCTCCAGGAAGTCCACGATCGCGTCCACGGCGGTGAGCTCCGCGATGGTGTACGCACCGAGCAGCACCGGTCCTGTGTTCACCAGGTTCACCACGGCCGAAACCAGTCCCGAAGGGGCGGACGCCGCACCCGTGTCCGACGGCGCCACAGGGGGGCCATCGCGCTGATCGTCGTCGCTCATGACGGTCCTCCCGGCTGCAACGGTTCCACCGCAGGCGGCACGCGACTCTCACGGAGCACCGCGGCGGCGCTGCGTGAGAGGGCCTCGGTCACCCACACCTCGGAATTGCCGAACAGCCCACGCCCCGCCCTGCCGGACAACGACTGTCCCAGCTCGCCGGCCAGGTCCTCCCGGTCCGGGGGTGGGAACCGAGCCGCCAGGTCCGTAGAGACGGCAGTGACGTCGTCGGCCTCCTCGATCCGGCGCAGTGCCTGGGTCAGCACCCGCGCGACCGCAGGTGTCAGGGACGTCGGCATGGCAAGGAACGGCGCCAAGTACAGCGGCCGCCGTTCGGTCATCCTGGACAGCCCCCAGGGCCCGACATTGCTGCGCGTGATCCGGTAGACCACGTAGTCC
Source organism: Streptomyces sp. NPDC048248 (assembly GCF_043201875.1). Taxonomy (NCBI): domain Bacteria; kingdom Bacillati; phylum Actinomycetota; class Actinomycetes; order Kitasatosporales; family Streptomycetaceae; genus Streptomyces; species Streptomyces sp. NPDC048248. Next base: position 88,556 of record NZ_JBICZL010000001.1, on the reverse strand, counting down.
ATGAGGTGGCGGAGGTCGCTCACACTGGGCAGCTTCCGCCCGCCGAACGCGGCCGGTGTCTTCTCCAACTGCACCCAGGTGCCCTGGGCGGTGCGTCCGTGCAGCTTCTCCCGCACCACGTCCCCGCGCATCCCGATGTCGGGATAGAGAGCCTTGTCGATGTCACGGTGGTGGCTGGAAAGTCGCTCGTGACTCACATTGGCGAACCGCCAGTTCTCGTACAGCTGCGGTTCATCAACCAGTACATGGCCGCCGCACAGCACGTCGTGCAATTGGGGCACCTGCAGTCCGTGGCGCTCCAAATCCGAGAGGATCGCCGCTTCCTCCGGGCTGAGGCGGCGAACGGCCTCGACCAGCCCTTTTCGGTACGCCCCTACCCGCGCCGTGATCTCGATCATGAGCCGAACCCGGGTGCGCACGTGCTCGGCCCGCCGGTCACTCACACTGTCCGAAGTTGCGCCGCCGGGTAGCCTCCGGTGGGTGACCGATGCCAGTGCGTGCTTCCGCTCCACCTCGCCAGTACAGCACGGCAGGCCCTTGCACGCACGAGCTCAGCGCCCGGGCCGGGGGTGTACGGCACGAAGGAGTGCGGTGCCGTACACGGCCGCATCGACGTCCCCTCTACCTGCCCGCCATGTTCCGCACCCACGCGACGGCACCCGCGCGTCGGCCCCGGGCCTGTTTCGCTCCTCGGGCAGAGTTAGGCAGTTTCGTTTGGATCGAGATGGGGGCGAGTGACCGGCAGGCGCTTCCGGGGGCGCCCTGGGGCGATGCGGTCATGGACCCCATCCACCGAGAACGACCGGCGGCATCTGCTCAATGAGCCAAGCAGCAGCGTTTGTTTTTCGGTTCGGGCGCTGACGGGCGGTCGGCTGGGCCGTGGATGTTCGCGAGAAACGACGTCAGAATCCATCCTCAAACCCGCAGGACGAAGCCGTGCGGCTGTGGCTCGTTGGAGGGGAAGTAAGAGAGGAAGGACGGGCCCGGGCAGGTGAGTTGATTGGTCCGCGAGTCTTGAACGCTACCGAGCCTGCTGATTGGTTGGTTGGCATGACTGATCTTGGACCCGTCGCTTGGCCGCCTGCCCCGATCAGGACCGAGAGGCTCGTGCTCCGTGAGCCCGAGGCTCGGGACCGTGCGGCGGTCATCGAGCTGCTGGCCTCGCCTGAGGTGAGCACCTACCTCGGTGGCTCTCGCCCGCGTGACGAGCTAGAGCGCACGATTCCCGGGGCTCCCAGCCGGCGCCCCGGCCTCTTCATAGTCGATCTCGGCGGAGCGATGATCGGCCAGATCACGCTCACCAAAGACACGGGGCACCTCCGTCAGGCTGCTGGGAAAGCCGAGCTCGGCTACCTGTTCCTGTCGCAGGCGTGGGGACGCGGGTACGCCGCTGAGGCGTGCACCGCGGCACTCGACTGGTTCACCGGCGCGCTTCCCGGCGAACCAGTGGTGCTCGCCACCCAGACCGCCAACGTCCGCTCGATGCACCTCGCGGCGAAGCTGGGGTTCATCGAGGTAGAGCGGTTTGAGGCTTACGGCGCCGAGCAGTGGTTCGGCATGTGGTCCCCGGTCGCGCTGTCCGACTGAGGTCGTGCTCGGCGGTGTCCGCACTCACCGCGATGAAGCCGGGCGAGCGCGAGCCGGGGGTCGGTGAAGGTCTTCGTCCAGCCGCCGAGCGACTCGTTGGAGGCGACGGCGACGCTGTTCTTCTCCTCGCGCTCGGTCAGGACCTGGAACAGCAACTCGGCGCCGTGCCGGCCCGGTGTATCCCAACTCGTCGATGCTCAATAGATCTACGCGGCCTTAGCGGGCGATGGTCGTGGTGAGTTGCTTTTCGTCGGCGGCCTCGACCAGATCGTTCACCACGTTCGTGGCCAGCGTGTATCGGACCCGGCAGCCCTTCATGGCGGCCTCGGTGCCCAGGGCGATCAGCATGTGCGACTTGCCGGTGCCGCAGTCGCCGGTCAGGCAGAGCGGCTCCCCTTTCTTGATCCACTCGCAGCTGGCGAGCGTGTAGTTGGTGGCGGCGGGGGTTGGCGCCGAAGTCGAAAGTCCGCAGCGACTTCTCCCGCGGGAAGCTGACCGCCTAGATCCGCCCTTCTGAGCCGCGGCACTCCCGGTCGTCACGGCGGCGTTGCGCGCACGCCGGCCGCGGCGCTGTCGCGAAGGAAGCCCGCGAAGGCCTCGGCGGCAGGGGTGAGAGCGTGGTCGCTCATGCGGACGAGGAGGATCCGACGTACCGGGGCGGGGGACTGCAGCGGCAGGACGCTGACGCCACCCCGGATGCCTTCCAAGGCCAGGGTGGGGGCGAGGGCGACGCCGATGCCGGCGGCGACCATGGCCTGGGCCTCCTGGTAGTCGTGGGCCTCGTAGGCGATCTGCGGCTCGAACCCGGCTGCGTGGCAGCTGCGGGCGAGAGCTTCGGCCACCGGGTGGTTCTCGGCACGGGTGATCCAGGGAGCGTCCGCGAAGTCGGCGAGGGCGGCCGAAGGCCGGCCGGCGAGCGGGTGGTCGTTGCTGACGAGGAGGGCCGGGGGGTCGTCGACGAGCGAGGTCACGACGATGTCCTCGCGTTCGATGCGGTTCCAGTCGTAGTCCCACATCAGGGACATCTCGACCTCACGGTTCTCCAGCATCGCCCACAGGCCCGCGATACGGGCGCTGCGCACCGCCAGCCGTACGTCTGGATGCGCTTCCCGGAAGGCGATCACGGCCCGCGGAAGGAGGGAGGCGCCGACGGTGGGGAAGGTTCCGACGCGGAGAGTGCCCGCGCGCAGTCCCGCGAAGTCGGCGAGCTCGTTCTCCGCGGCCGTCAGCTCGCGCTCGATCCGCTCCCCGCGCTCGGCCAGTGCGCGTCCCGCGTCGGTGAGCGTGACGCCCCGCGCATGGCGCTCCAACAGGGGCTGTCCGGCCTCCGCCTCCAGTCGGCTGACCTGCTGGGATACCGCTGATGGCGTGTAGTTGAGAGCCCGTGCGGTGGCGGTGACCGAGCCCCGGCGGGCGACCTCGGTGAAGAGCATGATGCGTCGGACGTCGAGTGTCACGCCACCTCCAGCGTTAATTCCAGCTTAATACCCATGAAGATTTCCGAGATTGTACTTCACGCTCTACGCGCCCAGTGTGGATCGCATCCCGCACGGAAACGCCGTCGGGTTTTCCATGAGGAGTCTGTTGTGTTGCGTCTGCAGGGCGAGATGATCCGCGGAGGGACCAGCAAGTGCTGGATTTTCGACCACCACGACGTGGTGGCCACCGGCGTGGACACCGACACCCTGCTGCTCGCCGCCTACAACGCCGCCGACCCCCGCCAGATCGACGGCATCGGCGGTGCCTCCTCGACCACCTCCAAGGCCGCGATCGTCCGGACGTCGGCCGAGCCGGGCATCGACGTCGAGTACGCCTTCGCGCAGGTCGGGATCGGCGACGAGCGCGTGGAGTGGGTCAGCAACTGCGGCAATTGCGCCACCGCCGTCGCCCTGTACGCCGTCCACAACGACCTGGTGCCGATCACGTCGGAGTCGACCAGGGTGCGGATGCTCAACGTCAACACCGGAGCCCGCCTGACCGGCACCATTCCCACCCCTGGCTCCACGGCCCCGGACGAGGGCACGGCCGCGGTGCCGGGCACCGTCGCGCTCGGTGTGCCGGTACTGCTCGGCTTCGAGGACCCGGCGGGTTCGACGACGGGCCGCGCCCTGCCGACGGGCCGTTCCGTGGACACCCTGACCGGGCCCGCGGGTCGGGTCGAGGCGTCCCTGGTCGACGCCGGTGCCCCGACCGCGCTGTTCGAGGCCAAGGCGTTCGGTCTCCAAGGCACCGAGTCACCGGCCGAGTTTGCCTCGGCGGTGCCTGCTCTCACCGTGCTGCGCCGTCAGGCGGCCCTGGCCATGGGCCTGGTCAAGGAGAACGATCCCGTGGGCCATGCCGTGCCGAAGGTCGGCCTCGTCGCCCGCCCGGCCGCCTACCGCACCACCAACTGCACCCCGGTCGGACCGGACGAGTACGACCTGGCCGTCCGCATGGTCTCCATGCATGCGCCCCACCCGGCGATCGGTCTCACCGCGGCCGTGGCCCTGGCCACCGCAGCCGCCACACCCGGGACCCTCGCCCACCGTGCCGCCCGGCAGTCCGCCGACGGCACGCTGCGACTGGGCACCCCGGCCGGTGTGATCACCGCCCAAGCCGTACCCGCGCCAGGCGGCGCGTCCCCCACGGTGCTGCTGCACCGCGCCGCCCGCCGCATCGCCCGAGCCGAACTTCTCGTCCCCGTCCTGGAAGGACGCCCCGCATGAGCCGCAACGACGCCGCCCCGGGCACCGTCACCGCTCCATCCGGCCGCATTCGCCGACTGCTGTCCCTGCTGTACGTCCAGTGCCTGATCGGTGTCCTCGCCGGGGCCGCCGTCGGCTGGCTGGGGCCGTCGTTCGGCGCCGACCTGAAGCCCTTGGGCGACGGCTTCATCGCGCTCGTACGCATGATGATCGCGCCGGTCATCTTCTGTACCGTCGTTCACGGCATTGCCTCCATGGGCAACGCCCGCGCCGTCGGGCGGGTCAGCCTCAAGGCGCTGCTCTACTTCGAGGTCCTGACCACCGTCGCCATGGTGATCGGCCTGGTCGTCGTCAACATGATCAAGCCCGGCAGCGGACTGCACGTCGACCCCTCCGCCCTCTCCACCGAGGGCCTGCCGCCGGAGGCGACCCAGAGCCACGAGAGTGTCGCCGCCTTCACGCTGTCCAACATTCCGGATACGCTGCTCAGCGCGCTGACCGGCCACGAGATCCTGCCGGTGCTCCTGGTCTCGGTTCTGTTCGGCTTCGGCCTGAACGCCGCCGGCGAGGCGGGGACGGGGATCACCCAGGGCATCGAGAAGCTGTCGAAGGTCCTCTTCACACTCATCCGCTGGATCATGCGGCTGGCCCCGATCGGCGCCTTCGGCTCCATGGCCTTCACCATCGGCAACTACGGCCTTGACACCCTGCGTCACCTCTTCCTGCTGGTCGGCTCCTTCTGGCTCACCGCCCTGTTCTTCGTCCTGGTCGTCCTCGGCACGGTCATGCGCATCAACGGCCTGCGTCTGCTCCCCTTCCTTCGCTACATCAAGGAGGAGCTGCTGATCGTCCTGGGCACCTCATCAAGCGAACCGGTTCTGCCGCGCATGATGGCCAAACTGCAGCACGTGGGCGCCTCCAAGCCTGTCGTGGGCATCACGCTCCCCGCCGGCTACTCCTTCAACCTCGACGGCACCGCGATCTACCTGACCATGGGCTCGGTCTTCCTCGCCCAGGCCCTCGGCATCGACCTCAGCCTGACCCAGCAACTGTCGATGCTCGCCGTCATGCTGCTCACCTCCAAGGGCGCCGCCGGGGTCACCGGCTCCGGCTTCATCGCCCTGGCCGCCACCCTCAGCGCCGTCCCGCACGTCCCCGTCGCCGCCCTGGCGCTCATCTTCGGCATCGACCGCTTCATGTCCGAGGCCCGCGCCCTGACCAGTGTGATCGGCAACGGCGTCGCCACCCTGGCGGTGGCCAAATGGGAGGGGCAACTCGACGAGGACCGAGCCAAGGCCGTCCTCCGAGGCGAGATCCCCTACACGCCCTCTCCCGAGGCAAACCACGCCCCCGAGCCGCGGGTCGCCCCCGCACCAGGTGAAGAGCCCGCGAAGGCCGACCCAGAGGAATCGGCTGAAGCGGACCGTCACCCGGTGCCTGCCGCCGGCTGACGAACACTCAACACGCAGCCGGTCCGGAGCCTGCGCTCCGGACCGGCCCCCTCTTGCGCCACCGCGGATCCGGCGGAAGGTGCGGTCGGGGGCGGACACCCGCCCTGATGCTGCACCGGCCCGCTGTTGGTCCCCATTTCGCCGTAGGGAGCCGGGCGATGATGCCGTTCAGACCGCGGAGGATCGTCACCGGCTGCGCTGACCATGGCTGCGGCCTGGGTGGCGGTCTCTTCGTCGGCCGCGGTGACGTCGATGACGACCAGGCCCGGCTCGCGGAGGTGCTCTTCATGGATCTTTACGGTCTGACAGACGTGGTCTTCCTCCCTCGTGCTGGTCCAAGAGCACCCACTGCGACGACTTCGACAGGGCCTGTGTGGAGGTGTACGCGGGCGTCTCGCCCGGGGTCGGTGTACGGGACTCGAAACAGGCTGAGGGGCCACAGCTGGCGTTCAGCGACACGTCGTGGTCAGCGTTCCTGCAACTGGTCGCGGCCCGCGACAGCGGAGCGTCGGGTAGGCGTGCGCCCACGTAGGGGCATGACCAGATTGACGACGCGTCCGGCGACCGTCGCCCCGGGGCGGCAGTGGAGGCGCACTCCTGCTCGCGCGGCCAGCAGTTCACCTCAGGTCACAGGGCCGCTGAATATGGCGGATGCGTTAGACGCCCGTACGGCCGGTGGCGCGGCCAGGCGCACCATCAACTTCGAAGAACGTCGCCCTCGTGCGCCCGACATCCGACGGGCGGCAGGCTGGCGGCCAAAAGGGGTACCCGGCCACGACGGTTCACATCTCCGGTTTCGCTATCGGGCACGGCTGCCGGTACCGGCGCCCGAGCGCCGGCCACCTGGCACAGCCGGGGCCTGGCGCCCCGCGCACGTGTGCCGCCCGAGTTACGCGGAGACAACCGGCCATTCACTTCGGCCATTCACTTCGGTCTTTCGCTTCGGCCGTCGCTGCGTAGCCCCCGAGCGCCGGGTCGTTCTTTCTCGGCCTGGTGGTGAGCACCTCGCCCAACCGGCGTATGGCGGCGACCAAAACGGAGCGAAAACAATAGGTACGCCGCCGTCATGTGGTCCAAGTCGTCCTTATGAAACAGCCAAGACGCGCTTATGGGTGCGTGTCCCGGGCTATTCGTGTCACGAGTGGGGGCACCGGTCCAAGCACCGCTACCCCCGCCCGCGATAAAACGCCGTGCTGCCCGCCCGCTTACGACAGGGCGCTGCGGAGCGCCATCCAGCCCAGCAGTGCGCATTTGATCCGCGCGGGATGCCGGGCCACCTCCCGGAATGCCACGGCATCACCCAGCCGGGCAGGCCAAGCAGACGCCTCCGTCGCGCGTTCACGCAAGAGCGAGGCGAATTCTGTATGCAGGGATTCGGCCTCCGCTACGGGATGCCCCAGGACGAGCCCGGCCATCACCGAGGCCGACGCCTGGCTGATCGAGCAGCCCTGAACCTCGTACGAGAGGTCGGCCACGACCGCCTCGGCGCCCGAACCGGTCAGCCGGACGCGCAGGGTGAGTTCGTCGCCGCACGTCGGGTTGGTGTGCTGCACCTCCGTGTCGTACGGCTCGCGCAGCCCGATGTGCCGGGGGGCACGGTAGTGCGCGAGGATGACCGCTTGGTTCTCTGCCGTCAGCTGCATACCACGGCCTCCGTGTCGTCCCCCGTAGCGAAAAGCGCCTGGGCCGCCTCGATGCCCGCCGCCAACGCCGCGATCTCCTCGGGACCGTTGTACAGGTAGAAACTCGCGCGCACGCTGGCGGGCACGCCCAGCCGGCGATGCAGCGGCCAGGCGCAGTGGTGCCCCACGCGTACCGCGATGCCGCGGGCGTCCAGGACCTGGCTGACGTCGTGCGGATGCACCCCGTCGACGACGAAGGACACCGCGCCACCGCGGTCTTCCGTGGTGGACGGCCCCAGGACCCGCACTCCCGGCATGGCCGTGAGGGTGCGCAGCGCCAACTCGGTGAGCCGGTGCTCGTGCGCGGTGATCCGGTCCATGCCGACGTCGGTCAGATAGCGGATCGCGGCCGCCAGCCCGACCGCCTGCGACACCATCGGCACGCCCGCCTCGAAACGCTGGGGCGGCGGCGCATAGGTCGCCTCCGTCATCCGGACGACCTCGATCATCGAGCCACCGGTGAGGAAGGGCGGCATGATCTCCAGCAGTTCGCGCCGTCCGTAGAGGACGCCCACGCCGAACGGGCCGAGCATCTTGTGCCCGCTGAAGACCGCGAAGTCCACGCCGAGGGCGTGCAGGTCGACCGCAGCGTGCGGTACCGACTGGCACGCATCCAGGAGTGTGAACGCGCCGACCTCGGCCGCGCGGGCCACGATGCGGCGCACGGGATTGATCGTGCCCAGCACGTTCGACTGGTGGGTGAAGGCGACCAGCCGGGTCCGCGCGGTGATCACCTCGTCCAGGTCGGCCGGCTCCAGTCGCCCGTCGTCGGTGACCCCCAGCCAGCGCAGCGTGGCGCCGGTGCGCCGGCACAGCTCCTGCCAGGGCACCAGATTGGCGTGATGCTCCATCTCGGTCACCACGATCTCGTCACCGGGCCCGAGGCGAAAACGGGCGGACTCCGGTCCGGCGGTCGTGGCGTTGTTCATGGCGTAGGCGACGAGGTTGATGCCCTCGGTGGCGTTCTTGGTGAAGACCACCTCGCCGGGGGCGGCCCCGACGAACGCCGCTACCCGGGCGCGGGCGTCCTCGTACGCCTCGGTCGCCTCCTCCGAGAGCTGGTGCGCCCCGCGGTGGACGGCGGCGTTGGAGGTCTCGGTGAAGGCTCGTTCGGCGTCCAGGACGGTGGCGGGACGCTGGGCGGTCGCGCCGGAGTCCAGGTAGATCAGCGGCCGACCGTCGGAGACGCTGCGGGCCAGGATCGGGAAGTCCTTGCGGATCAGGGCCGGGTCCAGTGGAGTCGCGTCCCGGTCCTGGCCGGGCCGGATCGCGCCGGTTGTCGACGCCGTCATGCCCGGGCACCGGGGGCGGCCTCGTGGGTGGCGGCGGTCTCGCCGCCCTGGGTCGGGCCGAGGCCCGCGAGCACCTTGTGGGTGGTCTGCAGGCACAGGCCCCGGGCGCACACGGTCACCGTGTCGCTGTCGGCCTCGTCGGCCAGGTCCAGGAACTTCGGGTTGAAACTCTCGATGCGCTTGGTGCGCACGCCCTCGGCGTAGTCCGTCGGCGACGTCCAGCAAAGGTCCTTGTACGAGGAGGTGTTCTCGGGGATGAGGGCCGGGTCGTCCAGTTCGAGGACCGCGCCGAACATCAGCAGCGGTTCGAAGAGCGGTTCGGGCGACTCTGGGTCGGCCGTGGGGCGGTCGGCGACGTAGCTGAATCCGGCCCCGATCATGGAGAACCGGCAGGTACCCAGCGGCTTTTCCCGGGAGGCTGCCTCCATGGCGGCCTCGCAGCCGAGCTTACGGGCGAGCAGATCGCCCACCAGGAACGAGAGGGCGGAGGACGGGTCGGGGACCACGTTGCGCTGCCCCTCCTCGGGGAATCGGGCCACGGTCCGCAGGTCGTCCGCCCTCAGCTCGGTGAGATGGACCGGGGCGAGCTCGGCTGCCGACGAGGCCATGCCGTCGGCGTAACATCGGGCGAATTCGAGCGGCAGCATGCTGGTCGGCGTGCTGATCACGTTGGGGTGGGTGGGGTTGCTGTCCGCCCGGCGGGTGCCCGTTAAGACGCTCATGCCGTCACCGGTGTTCGCCATGATGGTGCACTGGAATACCGGCTGCCAGAGCGTGCCGGAGGCGAGGCATTCGGTGAGTGTCGCCGGGCCGCGGGATCGGAATCCGGTCAATGTTCCATCCAGTTCCGACGCGGCGTAGAACTTTGCCATACGAGGTCATTCCTTTGCTGTTGCTTGTTGACAATAGGTTTCACAGGAACGTAATAACTTGCCTGGAAAACTGTCAACGATGATTTCTGGACACGGAATGGCAATGTGCCGGGGCGGAGATGGTGTGATGGCCCGGCGGGCGCACGGATGATCCGTCAACTGTCCTGAAGCGAACGGCCGGTGCGCCGGTGCTAGAGTCCCGCTCGGCGATCATGCGGTCGCATCAACAATATGTAGAAGATTGGGGAAACGGCATGCCGGGAGATCTCCGGGCGGTATTCGACTTCATCGCTTTCAGCGCTCGCTTACGGGAAGTTGAACGCCACAACAACGCCACCGTCGACCGCAAGGAAAGCGTGGCGGAGCACTCCTGGCACCTGGCGATGGTCAGCTGGCTGCTCCACCAGCAGTTCGAGCGGGAATTCGGCCACGCGCTGGAGCTTGAGCGGATGCTCAAGATGTGCCTGATGCACGATCTCGTGGAGATCGAGGCGGGAGACCCCTCGGCGTGGGCCACCCAGCACAGCGCCGAACACACCCACGACAAGGCCCGCATCGAGGAAGAGGTCGCCCAGCGCCGCTTCACTCCTCTCCCGAGCCCGCTCGGCACGGAATTCCTGGACCTGTGGCACGAGTACGAGGAAGGCGTCACACCGGAGGCGCAGCTGGTGCGCGGCGTGGACCGCCTCAACCCCGCGCTGATGCGACTCCTCACCGGACAGGGCTGGCAGGACGTTGACGCGGACGCCACCGCGCTCGACCGCCTGCAACTCCCGCGGGTCCAGGTCAGCGAGACCCTCACCGCTCTGTACGCAGAAGTACGGGACGCGGCGGTGGAGCGGGGGCTCTTGCCAGCGGCGTCCTGACCGTCGCGCACTCTGCCTTGCACCGCGGGCCCGACCACCAAGAGGAACCGATTCCCGAAACCCCGAGGCATACGGCAGTCGAAGTCACCGCACGAGCAGGCGCGCTCGATTCCAGAGGGCCAGGAAGCTGAGGCCGGTGTCGACGCACGGATCGACACGCGTGCCCTGTTCCTCAGCACATAGTCCCCAGACCAATTCAGCACCCACGAACGGGTGGGGGGAGGAGGGGGGATGAAGGCTTGGGAGTTAGCCGCAGCGGCGGTGCAGGTGCTGACCGGAGGCGCGCCGGTCTGGGCGAACAGAGGTCAGTAGTACACGTATTGGCCTGGGGACGACTTGAACGAAGCACTCTGAGGACCTCTGCGTCAGCCCGCCTGCACGAGCAGCCGGCGAGGATCAGCGAGCATCGTCGGCTCCGTGCTCGCCGACGAATTGCGGGCGGACCCGGACTTCGCTGATCTGCTACTCAGGGCCCTTCGCCCACCCGCCGGCGCACACCATCACTCCCGAGGGCGCTACTGAAGGGGGCTGCAAACGGTGGCGCCCTCACCTCCCGGATGATCTTTTTCAACCGCGCTGATCCAGCTCGCCCAGGACATGCCGCCCGCCGTCCTCGCCCCGCTCCTGGGCATGCACGTCATCACCGCACAAGCCTGGCGCCACCGACGGGCACCGGCTGGACCACCTATCTCCAGGCCCGCCGACGAGCCCTCGGTACGGGGCGCACACAACCCGTGCAGTGATCGTTTCTCCGGTGAAAGGCACCACCCGCCCGGGTGATCCGGGCCGGGGGCGCCTGGGGCACGCCGCACCTCAGGCGGCTACCGCCGCGGCCGTTCCGCTCCCGGGCGCCGCGCCCGCCCAAGAGGTGCTGCCGCTGTTCGAAGCCATCGATCGGCGGTACTTCAAGCCGTCCGCCGAGGTGACGAGTCTGCTCGCGTCTGGAGACAACTCGCCGCTGAACCAGGTCTGGGCCATCGCTTGGTGGCTCGTGGCCCCGAGGCGGGCTGAACTACAGCGGCCGGTCCGGCCGGATGCGCCAGGCCCGGATCGCCAGCCACTCCGGACGGATGCCTGGATGGCTGCAGAGCGTTTCGCGCGCCGCAGCGTCGGCCTCGCCGCCTTCGGCAACGGTCGTCTCCAGACAGCGCCGGTGGAGCTTGCCCCAGCGGTCATCTACGAACGAAGGGATGACCAACACGCCACGCCGTCAGACGCCTGACCGGTTAAGGCACATCAGTCCGTCGCCTCGCGGACGTCCTTTCCCTGCTCGGCGAACGCCTTGAAGTCCTGCATGTGCTGTTGCGACTGCTTGCGGAAGGCGCCGGGCATCACAAGTCCCACCAGCTTCATCAGATAGCCGTTGAACCGGTATTCGTTCTCGCTCTCCCAGAGCGTCGTTTCCGGGCCAGCTTCGGTCAGGCGGTCGCGCACGGCGCTCCACATGCCCTCACCGACGATCTCGCGGTCGAAGTGAACGACGCTCGCTTTCGGGACCTCGCCCAGGTCTGCCGGTTCCCGGCGTGTGATGGTCTCGGTGCACTCGATCTTCCGCTGGCCCATCTGCATCACGACCCGCGACTTGGTGCCGAGCTGCCCGTGCTCCCCGCTCAGCGGCTCGTGCAGCACCAGGCCCCGCAGCCATTTCGGCAGGTGTGCCGGGTCGGCGAGCAGCTGGACCACCCTCTCCTGCGGCAGGGCGATCTCGATGGAGACGGTGTATTTCATGGTGCGCCTCATTCTTCCTCTGGGACAACGTGCTTTTGTACTGCTCGTCGTGCTCCTCGGCGGAGGGCACTGCATTCTGTGTCCGTAAATTAAAGGTAACGAGGTACGGGGCGAGTCTCTCCAGTGCCTCTGCCTGTCGGCCCGGTTCGCCGAGCAGCCGTGCCCACTCCCGCGCGCAGAACCACTCCCCATGGCTGGCCCAGAACTCGCGCCGCGGACCCCCGTACGGAGTTGACTGAAGCGTCTGCGCGGCCGCTGATCGAGACGCCGTTCCAAGGCCAGCGGCCAGCGGAGCCTGGTGGGGGGCAGCGAGTGAGGTGCAGCGGGCATGGACCCCGGCGACCACCGGCCACATCGCGATGGACTCGACAGAGACCAGTGCCAAAAAGCACGTACCACCTCTCCTGGAGGAAGTGCCATTAATAGGCTGTTTTCCCGGACCGGTTGAGGCGTGCGCGCACCCCTCAACCGGCCTTCGGCCATGTGATGTGATCCCAAGTTGCGTTGCCTTGGGTGAATGTCAGACCTAGCTGTCACCATCGGATTCATGTTGCAGGTGTGTCTGAACGGTTCCCGGTTGCGGGAACATTGCCCGAACCTTCCCTCGACTGCTTCCGAGCTCGCCGAGGCGGCCTGGGCAGCGGTCGCTGCCGGAGCCGAAGACATCCATCTGCATCCCAAGGGACCTGACGGCTCCGATACTCTCGCCCCCGACTGAGATGCCTGTCCACCGCGAGATCGGCCTGATCGCATTCGACTGTCTCGCGTTTGTGCGCTCCAACCTGGCGCCCGGCCGGGTCGAGTCTTGAGCTTGGCTCCGATCGGAATCACCCCGGCCACCGACCGACGCACACTGGCCCGGCTCCGCGGCGAACGCAGCGTTCAGGTCTCAGTCGGCAGCCGGCGTGCCACGCTTCCGGCCGGGGACGATCCAGGTGGCCGTGGTGGTCGCTGGCGCCGGCTACCTGCTGCCGTTGCTGCGGAAAGGCAAGGGAGACCGGACTGGTCCTTGATCGTCGGGAGTGTCGCCGGAGCGTTCGCCTCGCCTGCGGCGCACCTCCGTGGTGCGATGGAAAGGAGGGTCGGAGGGAGAGCGATGGTCTCACCAGCAGCGGAGCGCGAGAGTGGCGCGGCCCCGGTATCAGTCCGCCCTCTGGGTGAGGCGGACCTGGATCGGGCTGATGAGATCTGCAGGGTCGCCTTCGGGAGTTTCCTGGGGGTACCTGATCCGTTGGGGACCGTTGACTACGTCCGCACCCGCTGGGCGGCCGACCCACAGGCGGCGTTCGCGGCGACGGTCGAGGGCGAAGTAGTGGGATCGAACTTCGCCGCCAACTGGGGCAGCGTGGGGTTCTTCGGACCACTGACCGTACGTCCGGATCTGTGGGACCAGGGCATCGGCAGGCGTCTGATGGAGCCGGTCATCGACTGCTTCGACGCCTGGGGGAACCGCCACCTCGGCCTGTTCACCTTCGCGCACAGTCCCAAGCATCTTGAGCTCTACCGCCGGTACGGTTTCTGGCCTCGATTCCTCACAGCCATCATGAAGAAGCAGGTCACAGACGGTGCCGCAGTCCCCGGCCGGGTGCTCTACGGCGAACTGCCCGCCGCCGAGCGGCCCGACGTACTGAGCCTCTGTCGCGCACTGACCGGAGCCGTGTACGAGGGCCTGAGCCTGGAACGCGAGATCGTGGCCACGCACACGCAGGGACTCGGTGACACCATCCTGCTCCATGGCGCCGGCTCCGAGCTCGACGGCCTGGCCGTCTGCCACTGCGGAGCCGGGTCGGAGGCCGGCGAGGACGTGTGCTTCGTCAAATTCGGTGCCGTACGTCCTGGCCCGGAGGCCGCCGACCGGTTCGAGCGACTGCTCGACGCATGCGAGCGGCTGGCCGCCGAGCGGGGGCTGGGGCAACTGGACGCCGGCATGAACCTGGGTCGCCCGGATGCCTACCGGCGCATGATCGACCGCGGCTTCCGCACCTGGTTGCAGGGCGTGACCATGCACAGGCCCAACGAACCCGGGTACAGCCACCCCGACGCGTATGTGATCGACGACTGGCGTTGACCACCGCCGCGCTCGGCCGGCTGGGAAGGCCCGGTGCTGTCAGAACCCGCGAATATTCCGAGCCGGACCCGACGGCAAGACACCTCCTGGACCACTGTCGAAGTGCTGTGGTGGCGGGTTGTGAGTGTCGATGGCTGCTGCTGGGGTGCTGCTGGAGAGCGATGACACTCGCTGGTCGGCCGGGGCCGCTTCCCGCCTGACGGGCACTGGACAAGAAAGTTCGGCAGCATCGCACTGCGTGGGACGACTGGCCACCCGTGAGGGCGAAAGTGGCGCTGAGCAACACCGGCAGCACGAGGCGGGCGCCGCTCACGGCAGCCTGTTGGCACTCCAGCCGTAGAACGTTATGTGCCCTGGTCTTGAGGCTGTGTGCCACTGTCGGAAACTCAGGTGGTCTCAGCGCACGATCTCAGTAGAGTCGGGCGATGCCCGAGCTGAAGCGGCTGCATGTCGGCCACGCCCCGGCGGTCCTGGCCTTCGAGCTGGCGAACCGCACCTACTTCGCTGCCTCGATCTCCGACCGCGGCGACGACTTCTTCGACCAGTTCACCGACCGGTACACAGCCTCGCTGGCCGAGCAGGAGGCCGGCATCTGCGCCTTCTACGTGCTCGTCGCCGAGGACGGCTCGGTACTCGGCAGGTTCAACCTGTACGACTTGGAGGACGGCACTGCCAGACTCGGCTACCGGGTCGCGGAGCGGGCCGCCGGCCGCGGCGTGGCGACCGCGACCGTCCGGGAGCTGTGCCGGACGGCGAGAGCGATGCACGGCCTGCTCACACTGCGGGCGGCCACCTCCCACGACAACGCCGCGTCCCAGAGAGTCTTGGCCAAGGCCGGGTTCGTCCCGGTTGGCCCTGCCACCCCGGCCGATCTCGGCGGCAAGTCAGGCACTTGGTACCAGCGCAACCTTCAGCCATAGACCTTGATCTGTTCGTGGGTCGGCTGCGGGAAGGAAATTACACATGGGGAACGTGCTGCCGCCCGTGCGTGGGTGGATGCGTGTGCCTGAGCCACGACGAGGGTCCGAATGTTCCTTAAGCCCCGTGGTGGCCAGGATCGGCGGGCCGGTGTGGGGCAGTTGGGCTGACCGCTGATCACCCGCGCACCGGAGGCGCCGGGCCTCCGGCGCGGGGCTCGTTCCTACTCGGTCCCCGGTCTTGGTGCCCGTCCCGCGTTGTCGAGGTTGTGTTCGATGAGGCCGGGTGGTCGTTGGTGGCGGTGCGGCGCAGAGCCGCGCCGACGGACAGCCCGACACCTCATCTCGACGCGGATCGACGGCCCGGCTGCAGCATGTGCATCAACACCAGGACGCTTCCCGTCGCTGCCCCTACCGCTCCCATGGCCAGGAAGCCTCGAGAGGAGCGCCAGGACAGCACTGACCAACGCGACTGCGCCGAGAACAAGGATCCCGTACTCAGCCATGACCCGGTCGAGATCAATGACAGGGACGAGCCGATCGAGCCGACCGAAAGGGCGCTTCCGATCGAACCGACAGACAGGGCCGATCCGACGGACCCAAGGGACAGCACCGAACCTACTGAGCCGATCGACAACACAGAGTCCTGCGACCACAAGGACAGCACTGAATCCGATGAGGGACGGACCGACCGTACCGGCAGCTTTGGCATGAGTTCATTCTGCGCGCCGGATGCTCGGTCCGGCCCTCTTGGGGCCACGCAAAAGGGTGATCGCCGATTGAAGGCTGTCCTGTGGGTGGGGCGAAGGAGGGAGCGCGCTGGCCAGTGTTGAGGTGTTGCGGCCGGAAGTGCCGGCGGATGCCGCCTGTGTCTTTGGCCTACCGCGAGACGGCTGGATGCAAGGTCCAAGGTTGAGTCGTCAGTCGCTCACGCCGGGTGCGACCTGCGCTGCCGGTCAAGGCTCTACGCGAGGGTATCCGTTCTGGAGTAGTGAAGGTCTTCGTGTCTGTTCGCCGAGGCCTGGAATTACCGAGAGGTATCGCACCTCACAGCCGGGCTGATCGAAACGACGACCGCGACCGCTGATTGACACCAGCTTGTCGTACGACGCGACGGACCGGGCCGGGGTCCGGCTCCGCTCCCAGGAGGCCCACGGAAGCATCGTCCTGGTCGTTCCGTGGGCTGTGAGTCCCGGAGTCGAATGGGGCGTAAGACCTGAGCAGTCGGGAGACAGGAGTTACGCCGAAAAGCCGGTGGCGCGGCTTGTCGGCTCCCAGGTGTCCAGCTCCGCACGGCGGAAGCCGTCGACGGCGTTGTCTCCCAGGAGAAGCATGGACGGCGGTTCGGGGGTTCGACGGTGTAGATGATGACCCGAGCAGCCTTCGCCGGGTCACCGGGCTGGGTGCCGTCAGTGGTGTCGTTCTCCTTGCGGCGCTTGCCGGCGGTTTCCGCGTATCGGCGAGCGCCTCCGGTGCCTGCGGAGCCGGCGTCCCGCGAAGTCCGTCCGGAAGGCGCCGGGTTCCACGACCACGGCAGTGATGCCAAGAGGTGTCACCTCGCCGCGCAGTGAGGCGGTGACCGATTCCAGGGCGGCCTTGGCGGCGGAGTAGTAATCGGACGGGCGTCGGCTGCTGTCCACCGGGTGAACCGCAGCCCGAGAGCTGGAGATGCTCCGCGATGTCGAAAACTTCCGCCAGCGGGACATCGGGCTCGCCATGTGACGTCACCCTCGCTGCTTCGCAAGCGACGTGTCAGACGCGTGACTTGGCTACGGACGCACAACGCCGTCGCAACCGGCCGGATCGGCTCAGGCGGGCTTCATAACGGTTGACTTTACCTTCCCTTTGCGATTTGCTGCGGACTAGACTTTCACGATCCGGGGGGATCTCCATGAACCGCACCATTCGCGCCGCCGTCTGCTCCGTCGCCGTCACGGGCCTGGCACTCGGCCTCAGCTCCTGTTCCGAGGCGGTCGACCAGGTCGACAAGGCAGTGAACGAGACGTACGAAGTCACCTACGAGGTCACGGGGAAGAACGTCGACTCGATCGACTTCCACGGCGGCGGCGGCAAGGCCATGGAGCCGAAGATCGAGTCGGTGTCGAAGCCCAAGCTGCCCTGGAGGAAGACGGTCACGCTGCGCGGCATCATGCCCGCGGCGGTCATGCCGGTCGCCGCGGACCTCGAAGGCGCCCAGGTCGCGTGCAAGATCACCTACAAGGGCAAGGTGCTCGAGGAACAGAGCGCTAATGGCCTGGTGACGGCCGGCGGCTGCACCGCAGAGTCCCCGATCACGTAGTAACCCCAGGGCGGCCCCGACCGGTTGACGCAGCCCGGAATCTGCGCCGACCAACTGTCGGACAGCTGACCGCGATAGCTATGGCGTGGCGTTGGCACCCTCGCGGCCTCCCTCCTCGGCGCGCTCTACGGCGCCACCCTCCTCCTGGGGGGCGCGCAGACCGGCGAGCGGTGTCGCTTGGTTGGTCGTCGCGATGGCGGCGATCAGCAGGGCCGACGAGATCTCGCCGAAGCCCCGGGCTGCGCGGCCGTGTGCCACCAGGAACAGTTCGAAGGCGAAGGCCACGCGGGCTCTGAGCGCCCCCGACGCGGCCGGGCAGGTCCTGAACCGCCCGGGGCGCCCCTTCATTCGGCGGCGTCGGGTGGAACCGTGGAATGTGGAGCAGGCTGCGCCGGTACTGCAGTTCGTCCACCCGAGCGAGCTTTTCGACCGACATCCGCGGCAGAGCCGTGGGAGCTGCCGCCTCGCTCAGCAGTTCACGCGCAGGCGCGGGGTCGGTCGCGGGGGCCAGCCACAATGCGTGGCCCGCGATCCCGAAGCTGATGTTCTCGCCGAACTGCTTCTTACGCTCACCATCTACCGGAGCGAGTACGGCGTCGTCAAAAGCGGCGCTGCCTTCGATGTCGCGTACCTGGACGGCAATGTGATCCAACCTGCACTACCACAGTGGAGTTGTCGCGCAGTTTCCATTCAGACACTCCCCGGCCAAGCACAGCAGCACACGCCTGTGTAGCGAACCCATCGGACACGCTCTGGTCAGAGGTATCGACGAATGGGTGCGACGGCCGCCTCCCGCAGGCGCTGGAGACCGGGGCGTCTCTTCCAGCGGCCCTTCTTGATCCGCTCGCTGGCCTGTAGGTCCTCGTCGAAGTGCCCATCCAGGCTCGCAGTGAAGTCTTCGTCGAGGACGACGAGCATGACTTCTTCGTCGTGGTCGAGGCTGCGACGGTTGAAGTTGGTGGAGCCGATCAGGGTGGCGATCCGGTCGACGGTGATGATCTTGGCGTGCATCATCGTCGGCTGGTAGTGGTAGATCCTCACTCCGCAGGCAAGCAGGTCTTCGTAGTAGTTCTGGCCCGCCAGTTGGCAGACCCGCTTGTCGTTGTGGGGGCCGGGCAGCAGGATCTCCACCTCGACACCGCGTCGGGCTGCCGCACACAGCAGCTCGACGAAGTAGGCGTCCGGGGCGAAGTACGCGGTTGCCAGGCGGAACCGTTCCTCGGCGGACTCGATGGTGACCCGCAGGAGGGTCTGCATGTCCTGCCACCCGAAGCTGGCCGATCCGCGGACGACCTGCACAACGGCGTCGCCCTGTGGCTCATGGCCAGTGAAGCGGTCCCGCACGTCGAAGAGGGTGTCATGGCATTCGGCCCAGTTCTGCGCGAAGGCGGCAGCGATGCCGTCCACCGCGGGCCCTCGGACCTGGACATGGGTGTCGCGCCACTCCTTCTCGTTGCGTGCGTTGCCGCACCACTCCTCAGCAATTCCGACCCCGCCGGTGTAGGCGACGTGTTCGTCCACAACCAGCCCTTTGCGGTGGCAGCGGTGATTCTGCTTGAGCAGGGAGAGATACAGGGGCTTGCGGAACCATGCCACCTCGACGCCTGCCCGGCCCATCAGGTCGAGCAGGTCCTGTTCGATGAGCCTGCTGCCGAAGCCATCAAGCAGCAACCGCACCCGTACCCCATTGCGGGCACGATCAGCCAGCGCCTGGGCGAATCGGCCGGCTATGTCGCCGCGCCAGTACACGAACGTCATCATGTCCACGGTGTGCTGGGCGCCACGGATGCTCTCCAGCATCGCAGCAAAGATCTCGTCCCCGTTGCGTAGCGGCAGCAGAGCGTTGCCTTCCGTGGCGGCGATTCCGATCAGCCGCTCCAGACGGCGCCGCATCCGTTGCTTGCGCTCTGCCAAAAATTCGGGCTGCTCGATGGGCTCAGCGGTCGGTTCGGGTTCACTGCATGTGCTCGTCATGACTCCACCTGGCCGGGAAGGGTAAACCTCCGCGCTTCCGGCAACCGCCGAGGCGAGCCGACTGTACACACCCGCACCGGCAACACGCCCCCGCGGGGAGCAGCTCGGAAGTGCCTAGCTGAGGCCACCCGAAAACATTCCGACTCACCGTTGACGCGGTCGGCAAACCTGATGGGCGGTCACGTACCCCGATAATTCCCGGCGGTCGGCGTACACCGCTCGCACGTCCGGAAACGGAGATTAGGTCATGAATTCGGACGAATGACGGACTAATTCAGGGCATACGGCTTCCCGGAGGCTGATAACAGTGGCTCCTTCGCTACTTGTTCCGCTCGCCCAGGTGTCTTTCGGTGCTGACTTCACGCTCAAACTCTGCGATGGATCGCGACCATCGTTCTCGTCGCATGGCTCCTCCGTTTCATCCGGTTCTAGTTCCTGTGGCGGCAAGGGAGGCGGCTGGGCCGCTGGTAGGTCCCAGATGACCGTTATGGGCGCCTCGTGGCCAGGGTGCGCGAGACAAAAGTCGGGAACCGGGCCTTCATCACCGCCGGCGCCTCTGCTCGCCGATCTTCATGTGAGGCACTCACCGTTCCATGAATATGGCAGGGAACGGTGGGCACTCGAAGCCTGGACAGTCTGAACAACACACGGAACTTGGGTCGCGAATGTTGATTCCGGCCTCTAAAACATTGACGAAGGAGATATCTCATGAGTGCCAACATGTGGGGATACCAGCCGGCGATCGGTTACACCGGCAGCAGCCTGATCGGTTACAAGGTAGAGGCAACCGATGGAAGTATTGGCAAGGTCGACAAGCACTCCGATGATGTCGGCGCCTCACACCTCGTGGTCGACACCGGTGTATGGATCTTCGGCAAGCACGTCCTGGTGCCCGCCGGCCTTGTCAGCGGCATCGACACAACAGAAGAGACGATCTACGTCAGCCGGACCAAGGAACAGATCAAAAATGCCCCCGACTTCGACAAGAGCAAGCACACTGGAGACCCGGGCTACCACGAGAAGGTCGGCGGCTACTACGGAAGCCACCAGCGCTGAGACCGATGCACGGCTCGGGGCCCGGGCAGGCGCTCGGGCCCCGAGCCGTGCGCGCTACGGGCCCGTCCGGCGGTGGATCCTCGGCCGTGTCCGGCAGGGTTGCCCAGGGCGCGGCATGCCCGCGAGGGAGGTTGCTCCAGCTCGGCTAGTACTTTCGCCGGCTCCCGCTCCTCGGCCCCGCCGTACTTCTCCCGCTGCGGCACAGCGAGGCCGCGGGCGGTGAGGTCATCAGGATGTCCTTTCGCCAGGACGGTGCGGAGTCCTCTCCAGCGACGGAATCGATGGACGGTCTTCGGCGCCGGCGGATGAAAGTAGGCAGTGGGCCGATATCGGAGTGATAACCCCTTCAGTTCTCCGTCTGGTGGCGAGGGCTTGATGCAGCTGTCCTCGGCGCGCGGGCCCGTGGCGCTCATCGTTGCGGCGCCGGCCTTGAGCTGAGGCTGCGCTGGCTCCTCCGGCAACTCGCGGAGTGGCACTCCCGTCATTCCGGCGGTCGCCTCGACAAACGTTGGGGACATCGTGGAGCAGATCGTGGGCGACCACGCACGGGTTCATCTCGATCATCAGCGATCCAGCTCAGAATCCCCACTCGCGCGAGGCCAGTACGCAATACCGGCTGAAGCTATCCAAGGCGAAGGTCGTCTTCCTGAACGGCGGCGGCTACGACGACTGCGTCGGCACGATGCTGGCAGACGGTTTTTCCGGCGGCGGGCGGCAGCGCGTCCGCGTCGCGCAGGTGCCGGCCACTGACCCACGGGTTCTGCTCTGAGCCCCTGCTCCCTCGACGTGCACCACCACCCGCCTGATGGAAGAGCGGCGTCGCGCCGCCGGCACCGCCGTCGGCTTCGCGACGCATGAGAACAACCCTCTCCTCGGCCTGGTGGACCGCGTCGCCTGGCCGCGTCAGGCGAGTCACACGTCCGCTGCCCACTCGGCCGGGCCATCGTCGGCCACACGTAAGAACAGCACTTGCACGCCCCCACCCATCAGGCATGCATGGTCGTGCTCGGCATGGGGGTGCGCGCCGAACTCGACGGCACACGCTGAATTGGGTCGACGGACTCCGTAGTGGCCATGGCAGAGCCGTTCCAGAAGGCGACGCAAAGGCTCGTCAAGGGAATGTTTTGCGGTGCGTCGGTCGGGCGGCTGACGCGGCCGAGCCGGCTCAGTGGACAGGGTCGAGCGGCGTGGACCGCCCGGGCCAAGCCGTCTCGCTCACCCTGACCCGTGAGGTTCGATCCTGTTCCGGAAGAGCGAGCGGCTCGAGAACCTGCTTAGGGCGCAGGGGCCGCTGGTGCGGGTGCGGACGGTGGGGGAGGATGCGACGGGTGACCACGACGCGGAAGTGCGAGGCGTGCGGCATCGATCTGCGCTCCCTCACCCGGGACACGCGAGAGGGCAAGGCGCGGGGTGGGCGGCCGGCCCGCTACTGTTCCGGCGCCTGCCGGCAGCGCGCTTTCCGACAACGCGCCGGGCGACGGGACACTGTGGAGCCGGTGGCGGCTGCCCCAGTGCAACTGAGCCCGGGGCTCCCGATGCTGCTCGACGAGTTCATCGGCCGTGAAACCGAACTGGCACGACTGCGCGCCTTGTTGAGGTCCACCCGGTTGCTGACTCTGATCGGCCCCGGAGGAGTCGGCAAGACACGGCTCGCGCTGGAGCTCGCGTGCCAGGTGAGCCATCGCCGCCAGGGAGAGGCTCACCTGGTCGAACTTGCCTCAGTCCGTGACGGTGAACTGCTTCCGCAGGCCGTCGCGGCAGCGCTGGGGGTCGGCGAGCGCGGCGGCCGGGCGGGAATTGACTCTCTCGTCCACGCGCTGGGGCCCCGGAGCATGCTGCTTGTGCTGGACAGTGGTGAGTATGTGATCGAGGCCTGTGCACAGTTGGCGGCGACCTTGCTCAGCGCCTGCCCCGGCCTGAGGATTCTCGCCACGAGCCGGGAAATCCTGCGGGTACCCGGCGAGGTGGTCTTCCGGGTGGGTGTGCTCGCGCTCCCTCCCGAGGGCGAGGAACCCGATGCGGGCCTGCTGCGACCGGCAGAGGCCGTGCGACTTTTCGTCGCGCGGGCCCGGGCCTGCGCGCCGGACTTCGCGCTGAGCCCCGGCAACGTCCCTACCGTGGCCGAGATCTGCCGACGGCTGGACGGCCTGCCGCTCGCCGTCGAGCTCGCGGCCCGCCGGGCCGGGGCCTTGCCGCCCGCGGACATTCTGCGCGGACTGGACGACAGGCTAGGCCTTCTCACCGACGGAAGTCGGGCCGGCCCCGGCCGGCACCGCGAACTCGGTGCCGCGATCGATTGGAGCCATCGCCTGCTGGATCCCGTGGAGCGGATTGTCTTTCGGCGCCTGTCGGTGCTCGAAGGCGGTTTCGATGCCGCCGAGGCAACCGCGGTGTGTGTCGGCGGTGTTGATCTGCCAACGGAGGCGGGCGCGGGCGAGGGCGCGCCGTCGGTCTCCGCGGTGTCGTCCGAGCACGTGCTGCGTGTGCTCTGCTCACTGGAGGCCAAGTCCCTGATCGTGCGGGTGTCCGCGGACGAACCGGAGGCGGCACGGTTCCGGCAGCTGAGCACCATCCGTGCCTACGGGATGAATCGGCTCACCGAAGAGGGAGAACTGCACGCCACCTGGCACCGCGCGCTCGACCGGCTGGCAAGCTGCACTGAAAATTCCGGCTCGGTGTTCGCCGACGCCGTTGTACGACCGCTCGAAACGGAACAGGAGAACCTCGCGGCAGCGGTCGCGTACGCCATCGACCCGCCCGACGCGCGCTACGTCCCGCTCGCCCTCGCTCTGGCTCGACTGCACTACCAGCAGGAGCAGTTGACGCTTGCCCGCGCCCTGTTGACCGAGGTCCTCTCGCAGGCTCGGGACGGCGGGGACCGGGGAGCGGCCCTGGCGCTGGCCGCCCGTGCGGCCTGTCTTCAGGCAGACCACAAAGCCGCGCTCGCCTTCGCTGAAGAGGCAGTCGCAGTGGGCCGCGCGCAGCGTCGGCCCGCCGCGACCGCCAACGCGCTGGACGCGCTGGGCGCAGCCCGGCTCTCGCGCGGTGAGTTCGTGGAGGCTGTCACGGCCTTCGCCGAGTGTCTGGATGTGGTGCGTCCGCTCGGCCGTCCGCTGGATACCGCGCTGTGCCGACATCACCTGGCCTGGGCGCTGCTCCAGACAGGCCGGGCAGCCGCGGCCGGCGAGCTGATGGGGGAGTGCCTGCCCACCTTGCGCGTCGAAGCCCCGCCGAGCCAGTTGACGGCCGCATTGCACACCGCGGGGGCCATCCGCCTGGCCCAGGGAGACGTCGGCGGAGCGGAGGGAATGTTCGAGGAGGTGCTCCGCCAGGCGCCCGATGAGAGCTACCACTCGCTCTACCCGTTGGAGGGCCTCGCCATGACAGCGGCCGAGCGTGGCGACGCGGAACGGGCTCTTCGGCTATGCGCCGCGGCCGGCGAGATGCGCCGCCGGATCGACACGGAGCCCGAGGCACACTGGCAGCGGCAGGTGGCGACGACCGCCGCACAGGCGCGGAAGCGACTGCGCGCCACCACTGCGGAAGCGGCTCTGACCGCAGGCCGCCAGATGCGTGGGGAGCAGCTGACCCGGTACGCCCTACGGGGCGTGGGGAGCAACGCCTCCCCACGCCCCACAACGAGGAACCACACACCTGACGCCACCGCTGGAACAGCACACGCCGTATACCCGGATCCCTGGGGCGAGTTGACGGCCCGTGAGGCCGGGGTGGCCCGTCTGGTCGCGAAAGGTCTGACCAATCGACAGATTGCCGCGCATCTGGGCCTTTCCCCGAGCACTGTGGCAGGACATCTCGACCGGGTCCGTGACAAAACCGGGCTTCGCTCACGTACGCAGATCGCCCTCTGGATCGCCGTTCAGGAGCCTGACCCACGCTGAGGCGCCGCCGGCCCGCCTCTTCCCATAGGCACGAGCTCGGCCGGTTCAACCTCTTACGCGTTGCGCGGTGCAGCCGTGCGGCGGGTCCGGTGGTTTCGTCACGCGCACAAGTCACCAGTCATCCGACCCATGTACTGCGCGGCGAGGCCCCGGAAACTTTGCGGAACAGGGCGCTCCGGGGGCTGCCGTTCGCGCAGCCTCTTTGCCACCGGGGCGCTTTCACCGGGTTGACGCCGTCGCGCGACCCGAGACCACCTACACCGGGAGATGCGATGGGGAACGATGAAGCGCAACCAGATGCCCGCGGCGCCGTGAACCGCACGGACAGCGACCGGCGTAACTCCCGGCGGGCGTTCCTGCGGACCACGTCCGCGGGCGTCACCTCCGTCGCCCTTGCGGGGACCGTCACCGCTTCGGCCGCCTCGGCACAGCAAGCAGCTCCCGCTGCCGCGCCCCAGGGCGCGCCGCCGGCCAGTGCTGCGGCGCTCGCCTGGGCAGTCACCCCCGCCTGCTCGGGTCAGGAGACCCCGGATTCGATCGAGGGCCCCCTTTTCAAGCCTGCCTCCCCCGAGCGCGGTGACGTCGTCACCCCGGGCACCCAGGGCGTCCGGATCGATCTCGCGGGAGTCGTTTACGACACCGCCTGCACTCCGCTGCCGGACACCCTCATAGAGTTCTGGCAGTGCGACCAGAACGGTGATTACGACACCTCGGGTTTCGGGCTGCGCGGTCACCAGTACACGAACAACAGGGGCGCGTTCCTGCTGCGGACAATCATCCCGCGTGACTACTGGGGCCGTTGGGGGCAACGGGCACCGCACATCCACACCCGGGTGCAGGCCCCCGGGAGCCCCCTCCTGGTCACCCAGCTGTACTTTCCCGACGACACCAAGGCATACGGCCGGGACTTCGCCGCCCTCAACGCCGCGGACCGACTGCTCAACCGCGCCTGCACCATCGCCCTCACCACCCGGCCCGGCGGGGCGTACTCCGGCACGTTCGACTTCGTCCTCAAGACCACCTCCTGAGCACCTCCCGCACCGGCCAGGTGCCCCGCCGCCACGGCCAGGCGCCCTTCACCCCTTGCGCACCACCCACGGAGGAATCCATGGCACCATCGCCCTCGTCGCCGTCACCCACCACCCCGCTCAGGGAGCCCGCACGCCGCCGAGCGCGCCTGCTGCCGGCGCTCGCTGCCGCCGTCGCAACCGCATCGCTCGCCGTGATATCCCTGACGGGCGACCCGGCCGCGTCGGCGCAGCCCGCACCGGCCGCCGCCGCGCACACCGGCACCTGGCAGCGCACGCAGGTCCCCCTGGAGAAGGGCGACCTGACCGCTGTCTCCGCGCTGAGCGACACACAAGCCTGGGCCGTCGGCTACCAGCTGAAGAGCGCCACCTCCCTCGACGCGGTCGCACTGCGCTGGGACGGCACGGCCTGGACCCAGGAATCCACGCTCCCCAAGAACAGCTTTCCGCAGGCTCTCGCCGTGCGGTCGGCCGAGGACATCTGGGTCGTCGGGTCCGCGACGGAGCACTGGGACGGCAAGAGCTGGACCACCCGTGCTCTGGACCGGGATCCGGCCGGCCGCGTCGTCCCGGACGCCGTGGCGACGGCCCCCGGCGGACAGGCGTGGGCGGTAGGCAGGGCGATGGCCCGGTCGGTCAAGGACGGGGTGCCGGCCATACAACTGTGGGACGGAAAGGCGTGGAAACGGCAGACGCTGCCCGACGTGGGCGCCGGTGAACTGAACGGAGTGGCGGTCGTCGCCCCGGACGATGTCTGGGCTGTGGGCGCGGTATACGGCGACGACGAGAAGCCGCCTCAGACGTCTCTGCTCCTGCACTGGAACGGCACAGCCTGGAAGCGGATCGCCGCTCCCGACCCGGCCGACGCCGCTCACTGGCTGAGCGGGATCACCCCCCTGGGCGCCGATGACATCTGGGCGGTCGGCGGCAGCGCTGTGGGCAGCTCCGAGCGTCCCTACGCGGTTCACTGGGACGGCACGAAGTGGGCTGCCACCACTACCCCCGACGTCGCGGATGGCCGTCTGCGCTCCGTCGGAAGGTCCGCGGACGGCACGATCCGGGCCGTTGGTGGCAAGGGGTCGGCTCCCGTGACCCTGCGATGGAACGCACCGGACAAGCGGTGGGACATGGCACCCGGCCCGGGGGTGGTGGTGCGCGGATTCGCCACTGTCCCGAACAGTTCCCGACTCTGGGTCGCAGGCATCGCCACTCACGGCGACCTCGTCCCGGCCGTCACCCGCTACACGGACGCGCGCTGACGGCCAGAGCTCACGCGCGGCCCCCGGTACGCACAGGCCCAACGACCCCTGACGTTCGCATCGCTCTCGCATCAAGCGGCCATTCTCTGGCGCGGGCGGTAGACCTCGCCCTATACCGACCCCGTGAGCGATGCGAAGTCGTGAGCTTCGAGTCGGCGGGTCCCAGGGGGGTCCCGACGTCGTCACAGGCGAGGGCCGGACCCCTTTCGGCGGGTGTCCGGTCCTCGTGCTTTCGTGCACTGATGGCAGAAGACTCGCCTGGTCCCGCCGCTACACTCCGCGGCGGGTTACCTCCCGCCCCGGGGCGGGGGAGGGGACCCCGGTCGCGGTTCGAATGCGACTTTGTACGGCGGGGAGAGCGGCCAGCAAAGCCAGGCCCACCGCGACGCTCGCACCGCCGATCACCCCGAAGTACATGGCCGCGTGGTCACGGTCGTAGAGCCGTACGACCTGGGCCGAAATGCCCTGTGCCGCGGCGTTCGAGGCGAGCCACAGGCCCATTGTCTGGGTGACGAAGGCCGCGGGGGCGAGTTGTGTGGTCACGGAGAGACCGACCGGTGACAGCAGGATCTCGCCGACGGTGACGACCGCGAAACTCGCGAACAGCCACAGCGGGTTGCTCCTGCCGGACTGGAGCGCCGGATAGACCAACAGGACGTAGCTGATTCCGGCGAAGATCAGCCCCAGGCCGAACTTGGCGGGCGCAGGCGGCTGGTGACTCCCGAGCCGGACCCACAGCACGGCGAAGATTGGAGTGAGGCAGATCAGTACCAGGGAGCCGGTCGACTGGAACCATGATGACGGCACGGTGAAGCCCAGCGCCCCGAGGTCGGTGCTGCGGTCCGCGTACAGCGCGAGGACGCTGGCGCCCTGCTCCTGGATGAACCAGAAGAAGACGGCCGCGACGAAGAGCGGGATGTAGGCGCGGACTCCGGCGCGTTCGCGGGGTGTCGTACGGCTGCTGCGCAGCATCACCGTGAAGTAGCCCACGGGGAGGGCGACGGCCAGCACACTGATGCCGCCCACGACAGCGTCGGCGGTGAGGGTGCCGGTGAGCGCTGCCACAACCAGCAGGGCTGTCAGGGTCGTCGGGAGGGCCGCTATGGCGAGGGCAGGCGCGAGCTTGATGTCCGAACGGTGCAGCGGGTTGCTGGGGCGCAGGTCCGCGGCGCTGAGCCGGCGTCCGCCCCGGATGTAGACGATCAGCCCGGCGGCCATGCCGATGGCGGCGAGTCCGAAGCCGAGATGGTAGTCGTAGCGTTGGCCGAGGGTGCCCACCAGCAGCGGGGCCAGCACAGCACCGACGCTGATGCCCATGTAGTAGATGCTGAATCCGGCGTCGCGGCGGGGGTCGTTCTTGGCATAGAGGCTGCCCACCGATGTGGAGATATTCGGTTTCAGCAACCCGGTGCCCAAGACGATGAGCGCCATGGAGGCGTAGAGGGCGCCCCGTCCCGCAGGCAGCGCCAGACAGATGTGGCCGAGCATGATGAGCGTGCCCCCGTACAGCGTGGCCCGGCGGGCGCCGAGGAGCCGGTCGCTGAACCAGCCGCCGCCTATCGCGGCCAGATAGATCGACGCGCCGTACACGGCAATCAGTGAACTCGCCGTGGCGGGAGCGATTCCCAGCCCGCCTTCGGTGGCCCGGTCGTACATGTAGTAGAGCAGGATCGCTTTCATGCCGTAGTACGAGAAGCGTTCCCACGCCTCCGTCGCGAAGAGGGTGGCCAGCCCCCGCGGGTGCCCGAAAAACCCTCGATCTTTGGCCCGCCAGACGGCGCCTTCAGTGTCGGCCGGCGGGCTGGCCGGGGGTACGAGGTCGCTCTCACCCGGAGCCCTCGGCCCTTCCCCCGGCCCGGCTCCTTCTGGCCGATCCTTCGATGCCGCACTCATACTCGCTGCCTCCGGGTAGGTCGACTGACCCATCGGCTGCCCCGGCGCACTGTCCTCACCCTCCCGCGTACGGAAGCCCGTTGCAGCGGCTCGAAGTGATCACGAGGTGGCGGCCTGGGGAGGAAGAGGCTCAGGGGCCCTGACGCCGTCGTCCTAGAGGCGGTGCACGCCGGTGGGGCTTCAAGCTGCGGTGGGGGAGTGGTGCAGCACCTGGAATGTGCCAGGCTCAAGCCCGCCCACCCCTGCGGGCGGGAGCACCGCTCGCTGCGCATGAATTCGCGGCACCGCCGTTTGCTGGGGTGGGCCGTGCGGCTGCCTAGGGGAGCGGTGTGCCTCCGGTGGCATTGAGGACTTCAGCGGTGATGTAGCTGGCCTGTGGTGAGGCGAGGAAGACGTAGGCGGGTGCCATCTCCGCAGGCTGGGCGGGCCGGCCCAGGGGGGACTGCTTGCCGAAGGTAGTGGTGTCCGGCAGCGTCGCTGGGATCAAAGGGGTCCACACCGGCCCGGGGGCGACCGCGTTGACGCGAATGCCGTCGGAGGCAAGCATCTGCGCAAGCCCCTGGGTAAAGGTGACGATGGCCCCCTTGGTCATCGCGTAGTCCAGCAGGTGCGGGCTGGGCTTGTAGGCCTGCACGGAAGCGGAGTTGATGATCGATCCGCCTTGAGGAATGTGCGGCACGGCCATCTTCGAGAGCCAGAACATGCCGTAGAGATTGGTGCGGACCACGCGGTCGAACTGTTCGGTGGTGATGGCACCGATGCCGTCCGGCTGTGACATCTGGTAGGCGGCGTTGTTGACGAGGATGTCGATCCTGCCGAACTCCGTCACCGCGCGTTCGATAAGACGCGCGCACTGCTCTTCCTCACGGATGTCGCAGGGCACCGCCACCGGGGTGCGGCCGGCTTCCTCGATGTGGTGGGAGGTCTCACCGGCTTCCTTGCCCTCTTCCGGGAGGTAGGTGAACAGGACGTCGGCGCCCTCGCGTGCGAAGGCCAAGCAGACGGCCCGCCCGATGCCGGAGTCCCCGCCGGTTACCACTGCCTTGCGTCCTTCCAGGAGGCCGCTGCCCCGGTAGGACTCTTCCCCGTGGTCAGGCGGAGGGTCCATGGGCCCCGTCCAGCCTGGGTGGGTCTGCTCTTGCTGCTCGAACTCCGGCTGAGGGTGCTTGGTGACGGGGTTCTGTTCGGCTCGGTTGTCGCCTGCCACGTCAGGTCTCCTTCCTTGCGTGACAAAGGTAATTCGCCCCTGACCGGAGCGAGGGCGGGCGGGCCTGGGCGGCGCCCTTCGACCCTGGGTCCTGTGCTGCTCCTCGAGGCAACGCTGAGTCAGCTAGGCGGGTAAGGGCTCTCGCTCAACAGGCGGGCCAAATGCACCGCGTTGGCCGCGAGAGTCCGGGTCGTTGAGGTAACGGATTCCGGAGTCTGTTCGAGGTCCTGGTAATCCGTGCCCTGTTGAGCCTCACCCACCCAGTAGGCAACGGCGCCCGGCGCGAGGGAGAATCCGAGGTCGTTGAGACCTTGGAAGAGGTCGGCGCTCACCTTGTGCGCGCCGTCTTCGTTGCCGACCACGGCCGCGAGGCCTACCTTGCCGTAGGTCAGCTGCCGGCCCTGCTCGTCGGTTTCCGAGATGTCGGCGTTGAGCCGCTCCAGCACGCGTTGGCACAGGCTTGAGGGATGACCAAGCCAGATTGGGGTGGAGACAAGGACGATGTCGGCCTCCATGACCTTCTCCCGCAGGGTGGGCCAGGCGTCTCCGTCGCCCATGTCACGCGCGACGCCCGGCCGGACCTCGTGGTCGGCGACGCGGATCGTCTCGCCCTTGACGCCGAGGCCGGCGAGCTCGGCCATGATCTGGTCCGCGAGAAGTTGACTGCTGGAGGGGGCGGGTGAGGCGTTGAGCGTACAGACGAGCGCGACAGCGCGAGTCATCAGGGGACTCCTCAAGCATTGATACGCCATGGGGGAATGGCGTGGCTTCCGTGCCGGCTGGCACCTGGCAGTTCAGGGGGTGAGGACGGTCTTGATCATGCCGTCTTCCTTCGCCTGGAAGGTCTTGTAGGCGCGCGGCCCTTCTTCGAGGGGCAGAGTGTGGGTGGCGAAGTCGTCGACGCCGAGGACGTCGACATCGTTGAGGAGCGGGAGGATGTCGGGCACCCAGTGCTTGACGTTGGCCTGGCCCATGCGCAGCTGGATCTGCTTGTCGAACATGGTCAGCATCGGCATGGGGTCGATGGCGCCGCCGTAGACTCCGATGACGGAGATGGTGCCACCTCGGCGCACGGCATCGACGGCTGTGTTGAAGGCAGCCATGCTGTCCACGCCGGCGCGGCCCATCATCTTCTCGCCCAGTGCGTCGGGCAGTAGGCCGGCGAACTGCTGGGCCGCCCTGGCCAGGGTGCCGCCGTGGGCCTCCATGCCCACCGCGTCGATGACGGCGTCAGTGCCGCGGCCTCCGGTAAGGCTGCGGATTTCGTCGCCGACGTTCTTTCCGTGGTCGTTCAAGTCCAGGGTGTGCACGCCCCGGGCGCGTGCCCGTGCCAGGCGTTCGGGGACGAGGTCCACGCCGATAACCTTGCTGGCGCCCTGGTGCAGGGCGATGCGGGCGGCCATGTCGCCGATCGGGCCCAGCCCCAGGACAGTGACGGTCCCGCCCTGCGGGATGTCGGCGTAAGCGACAGACTGCCACGCCGTCGGGAGAACGTCGGAGAGGTAGACGTAGCGCTGGTCCGGCGGACCGTGCGGCACCTTCACAGGGAGAGTGTTGCCAAAGGGAACGCGTAGCAACTCCGCTTGCCCACCGGGCACTTGCCCGTAGAGCTTGGAGAAGCCGAAGAGAGAGGCTCCCATGCCTCGTTCGGTGACTTGGGTCGTCTCGCACTGTGAGTGGAGCCCTTGGCCACACATCCAGCAGGTGCCGCAGGAGATGTTGAAGGGCACGACGACCCGGTCCCCGACTGCCACGTCGGTGACCTCCGGCCCGACCTCCTCGACGATGCCCATCGGCTCATGGCCGAGAATGTCGCCCGGATCCAGGAAGGGTCCGAGCACTTCGTATAGATGCAGGTCGGACCCGCAAATCCCCGTCGACGTGATGCGGACGATGATGTCGGTCGCATCCACGATCTTGGGGTCGGGGACCGTATCGATGCGGACATCGCGCCTACCGTGCCACGTCAAAGCCCTCATGGCATCTCCCTTCGAGTTGTCGCGCTTGCAAGAGCGTTTTACCCAGTTTGCCCCTAATTGGCGTCGACGGGCATGGGAGCACGCCAGCGACACTGGCCCGGGTCGACCGCGCTACCTGCGATTGGGCCCACCGCGAAAGGCGCTCATGTGCGCTCAGAGGGCGAGGAGGGAGTCGTCATACACCTGAGCTCCGGGAAGCTGGTGGCGTGCGGCGATCAGAGCAGCATCCACGTCGGAAGTTCCGGTGGATATGCACAGGGCGCACGCGACCTCGAGCATGCGCCCGTATGGGTCAGCGGTGCCGCGTTCTGCATGTACGGCCTGCAGGGCCTCGTACTCGTCCACGAGCTTGCGCAGTACTGCAGGGTGGGCCATCAGCATGTCGAACTCCTCAGCCTTGTGGCCCAACGATCTCGGTGGGCTCTGACGCCAGTACCCGGCATCCGAACGCTTATGTTCCGTGGCCTCGTGCCATGAGGAGGCGCCTGTTCCTCGAGTCCAGCTGGGGCCCACATTTGCGGGCCCCTTGCGAGGGTGGTGGCCGTCGTGGGTGTCGATCTGCTGGGTGCCGAGTCAGGTCGCCCTGGTGGAGACAAGGGCTTGCACGATCTGCTGGCGGGCGCGCTTGGCCTCGGCAGTGGGCGACAGCGGATAGGCGTGGACATCGCCTGCCGCCTCGTGGAACTCCACCTCGACACCAGCTGCCGTGGCGAGATCACGGAAGCGATGAGTTTCCGCGGAGAGGATGTCCCGGGTGCCGATGAAGACGCTGGTGCTGGGAAGGCCTGCCATCTTGCCGTTCACTGGGCTGACCAGGGGGCCTCGAGGCTCGATGTTCGGTACAGCCTGATCCCCCAGCGTGATGTCCAGCCCTGGAGTAATGAGCCTCAGCCGTTCCGGCGGCCTGGCGCCGATGTCTCGCAGGCGCTGTGCCGTCGCGCGGGCCATCCCGCCCCGGCGGAATCACCCATGAAGAAAGTGGGGTCTGCGGCGCGCTCCGTCAGCGTGCCGGCCAAGGCGGTGATCTTCGGGAGGACACGGGCCGCTGCGCCGCGCGGCGCGAGAGGGTAGATGGGCACGGTGACACGCGCCGGCACGTCCCGGGCCAGCTGCTCGATCAGGCTCTGGTGATTGGACCCGATTTCCTCGATGTAGGCACCGCTATGGAGATAGCGAACCTCTGCCTGCGGACCACTCGTACCCCTGTTGCTCTGGAAGCCCTTAGCGCTGGTGTGGCGGGCGCTGACCTCGTAGCACGGCCATCCGCTACGGAAGCCGAGAGAGATCTCGAACGCTCAGGCCGCCATGTGGCGTGCCTTCTGCGTTCCAGGCACTACCGGAGCAAGTCTCTGGCGAGGGCGGGACGGTACCCCTTGACTGCGGAGCTGGCTGCGTTATCGGCGGTTCGAAGGGTGCCCACACCGCAGGCCATGCACGAAAGAGGAGAACCGGTGAGTGAGAAGAACACTTTTGTGATTGGCCTGGACGAAGCCAATCTGCCGGCCTTGCAGAGGGTGCCCGGGGCGGAGAATTACCGTTTTCATGGTCTGCTGACCATGGAGGAGCTGCAGGTGGGCGAGGTGTCCGTCGCCGGGTTGCTGGAGAAGGCGCAGGAGGTGCTGGACAGCGTCGACGGGAGTATCGATGCGATCGTCGGCTACTGGGACTTTCCCGTCAGCACGCTCGTACCTTTTGGAGATCAACCCGCGCCACTCCCAGGCGCATGCGGAACTCTTCGAATGCGTCGACGGCGTACCCAACCACCACTGCATGCTCAGTCTCGCCCTTGGTGAAGACCCCACACTGCCCAACGGATCCGGCCCCTACGAGCGCGCCGCCAAGTGGTACTTCCGCTGGTTCGCCGACGGGGTGGTGCACAGCGTGCCGACCCGGAAGGAGATCGACCGCATCGAGGAGGAGATCCCCGGCGTGCAGCTGCACATGGTCCCCGAGGAGGGCCAGCGCCTGTCACGGATGCCGGAGCAGGACAGCTACAGCTTCGAACTGGCCCATATCTTCACCGGAGGGGACGGTGAGGCAGACATGCGGGAAAAGTACGACGGCTGTGTAGCCGCCCTCAGCCACGCCATGTCGGCGACCGCTCCCGGCAGCGAAGGCTGAGCAAAAGACAAGCTGTGGCCCGCTGCCCGGGAGGCGCGGGGGTTGTCTCGCACAGATGGAAGGAGACACTGCAGCGCGCCCATCTGTGCTCCGATGCACATGCGTTCTTACGCGCGACGCTAAGGGGGTACACCTGACTTGGGCGAGACGTTCACGACTAACACCCATGGGCGCACTGTCAGCGAGGGATGAACGCGAGCGTCCAGCCCAAGCCCGGCTCGTGCTCCGCGGGTTACGAAGGACTCACACGCATCAGTTCTGAGCTTGGACTGCCCGGCAGCCCGGGCGAGGAGTGTTCCGGGGGCTGGCCGATGGAGAGCCGGTTGCACGCATTGGTACGCCGGCACCGCGCCTGTAGGTGGTAGGGGTTGGGCGCTGCGTTTCTCCGTCGATGCCAGCGGACGGTCGCGGGGCCGCTGGCATCCCCGGGACGAGTACGCACTCTTGGCGTTGCGCGAGGGCTGCCCGCTTCCGGCGCTGCCTTGCAGTATTGCGGCTGCACAACCGCAGAGATCCCGCGGTCCTGTCCGTTCGCCCCGGGCCCAAGCTGTCATCCGTGACCCGAAACGCTGTGCTGTCACCCCCTCCCTGAGCCCCAACCGAGGTGGGCGGCAACGAAGTACAACGCTTTCCGATACGGGTGCGTCTGCTGTGGTGGGGCACGAGGTGGGCGGGACATTTGGCGCCTGGTCGGGCGCAGAAGCGGAGGGTGCGGATGAATAGGCGCGCGGGCCCGGTGGAGCGGTTGAAGGCAGGCCGACTCGCCCGGATCGGTCCGTGGTGGCGTCGGGCGCTGGGTTCGGACGGCCATGAACGCCATGCGGTGTTGTTGATCGGCAAGAGCACGCTGGCCGCGACCATCGCGTGGCTGATCTCTTATGGCCTTTTGAGTGCGCAGTCGCCGGCGTTCGCACCGTTCTCCGCAGTACTGATCATGCAGGTCACCGTCTACCAGTCGCTGGTGCAGTCCCTGCGTTATGTCGGCGCAGTAACGACCGGAGTGGCAGTGCAGGTCGCTTTGGGCTTCCTGGCCGGGCCCGAGGTGGTGACGTTCGCGCTGGTGGCTCTGGTCGCTCTGGTGATCGGGCGGTGGCCGGCCTTGGGGGCGCAGGGAGGGCAGGTGGCCACGGCGGCGTTCTTCGCCTTCTCCACCTACGCCTCGGCGGCGGGGTATTCGGAAAAGGTCACCCAGCTGGGGCAGATCGTTCTCCTCGTCCTCATCGGGTCTGTTGTGGCCCTCGCGGTGAACCTCGTGATCTTTCCGCCAATGCGTTTTCGAAGCGCCGAATACGGCGTCCGCACCCTCGCGCAGGCCCTGTGCGGTCTGCTCGGAGACATTCATCCGGTGCTGACCGCAGGCGAATTGGAGGGGGAGCAGACCGCGCAGTGGCGCGCGCGGGCGGCTGGGACGGGTGAGCTGATCACCCAGGCCCGGGCCGGCATGCGCACGGCGCGGGAGAGCCTCTACTACAACCCGCGCCGCCTCTTTCGCCGCCATCACGGGCGCACCGGTTTCGAGAACTACGGGGCCATGCTGGAAGCGCTGGAACGGACGCTGTACCAGGCTGCCTCCCTCATACGCAGCCTCGACCAGTGGCGCGAGACCGAGACCAGCTACAACTACCGCGCCTTCCTCGAGCGCTACGGCACATTTTTGGAATCCATCACCGACAGTGCCCGCCTCCTCAGCACCCTGGACGAGGACCACTTGGCCGACCAGACCGACGAACTGTACGAACTGGCGGACCGGGCCCAGCGCTGCCGTCGACAGGTAGCCGAGCAAGCCGAGAGCGACGGTCTGCCACTCGCCGACCCCGCCCGCCCATACGGCGTACTCGTTGTGGAGGCCACCCGGCTGATGGAGGAGGTCCAGCACACCAGCGACGTACTCCAACGCTACGCCGACACTTAGGACAGCAGCGATTCCCGTCGTGCCTCACAGCACGAATGTCTGCGACTGTGTCGAGTAGTTTGGATCGTGGGGGCAAGGCTGCGTCCTGTAGCGCAGCCGCTGGGATCACTGCTGAACGCTGAGGCGGGTGTCCCCCGGTTGTCTCGGGTGAGTCCGTACTCGACTTCGCCGTGCTCGAAAACTTGGTACGCAATTTCGGGCCTCACCGGCATCCGTCGAGCCAGTGGCCGCGAGGCGGCCCTAGCAGGACCACAGGCGTCGAGGCGGCCGCTGACCAGCTCCCCGAGCGAGGAACGGTGATCGGGATGAACTTGGTGCTGTAGTTGCTGCCTCTGGTCCGTCAGACCGGCCTGATGACCCGCACCGCAAACTCGTCGAACGTCTTCGCCGAGATTTAGCAGGCGGGATCCGACTCGGTCACCTCGTTCCCGGCATCGTCGCCGACGACCTGTTGCAGGTGCGGCTCTCCCTCGACACCCGGACCAGCCGACTGAGCGGACCTGATTTCGGACAGTTGTGATCATCAAGCGTACACACGCGCCGTCACGACATGCTGCCGGACGGCAACTTTCGGCGAGATGTTGCGGTCGCCGAAAACCGAGCGGGCGGCAGTATCTGAGCCGAAGCGGCTCATATCGTTCCTCCGGGTTTTCTGCGGCCCGTGGCCCGTGGGCGGATCGAATTGGCCCCGGGCCGCTCTGCGGACTGGTGCCCGCCGACAGGCCCATTGGCACCATCCGCGTGTTCCCGAGTGACGTGGACGGTGCCGACCGGGCCCGGGGCCAGGCCCTACCCGCCCACCTTGCAACGGCGCCTACCGGAGGGCTCACCAGCACCTCAGCATGCGACGGCAGGCACAGGGCAGGAGGCCAGAGAGCGCCGTTCGAGTGGCGGCGGACCGCAGGCACACCGAATCTGAAGAGGTGGGCACGCGTCTGTGGAGACGAACGAAGGACCACCTGTTCGCATGCTCATGGAGACATCAGATGACGACTGCTGCCGCACGGCCCACCGACCTGGGGAGCCTGTGGACCCTTCCCGGGGTCTACGCTCCCCAGGCCGACACCTACCTGCTTGCCAGCGCGCTTCACGGTGAACGGATCACGGGGGACATGGACGTCCTCGACATCTGCACGGGAAGCGGCGCGCTCGCTTTGCTGGCCGCGCGGATGGGGGCCCGGGTATCGGCTACCGACATCTCGCGACGGGCGGTGATCACTGCTCGGATGAACGCCGCCCGCGCCGGGCACCACGTCCGGGTGCTCCGCGGCGACCTCACCGCGCCGGTGGCCGAGCAGCGCTTCGACATGGTGGTGAGCAATCCGCCGTACGTGCCTGCTCCGCAAACACACCGCACCCACAGCCACGGGCCTGCGGTTGCCTGGGACGCCGGTCACGGCGGGCGGCAGGCCCTGGACCGGATCTGCGCCCAAGCTCACGACGTGCTGCGACCGCACGGCGTACTGCTCATGGTGCACTCCGGGCTCTGCGGGGTCGAGGAAACGTTGAGACGGCTGACCGACACCGACCTGCGCTGCTCGGTGACGAACCGCTGTCACGTGCCCTTCGGCCCCGTGATCACCCAACGGCTGTCATGGCTGCGTTCCCGGGGCCTGGTGGGCGCCGACGAAGACACAGAGGAACTGGTGGTCATCCGTGCCGAACGAAGCTGACCATGCCAGGCGGCTGACCGTCGACCGCAACGGCCCGATCTTGATCGAAGGACCGGTGGAGATCGCCCAGGAGGACGGCACTCTCGCCACCTCCGACCGGTTCATCGTCGCCGTCTGCACCTGTCGCCGCAGCCACATCTACCCGTGGTGCGACACCAGCCACCGCCGCCATAGGAGGCCCCCCGGCGCTGGTCCTCGCGATGACCGCGAGCAGCCTCCCGGTACAACCCGAAGGACACCCATGACGGCGACCACCACTGACCACAGCCCCGCCGGCCCCGCCGTGCCCAGGGCCAGGGGGACGCTCTCGGCTGGCCTGTTTGCCGCCCTCGCCTCGCCCCAGCAAGCCCCTCCCGACGTGAGGGAGGCCGCGACCGCTGACCCCTACGGGGAGGACCTGCACCTGGCCCTCTACGTGCTCTACGAGCTGCACTACCGCGGATTTGCCGACGTCGCCGAGGACCGTGAGTGGGACCCCGCGCTCATGCCGCTACGGCGGGCGCTCGAAGAGCGCTTCCTCGGAGCCCTCCGCGCCGACGTGCCCGTCGACCGCTCGACGGATGAGGTGTTCGGTGAGCTGCTGGTGGAGCCCACGGACCACCGCGACAGCGTCGCCCATCATCTTGAGCACAACGGAGAGCTGTGGCAGATCCGGGAATACGCCGCTCTGCGCTCGCTCTATCACCTCAAAGAGGCAGACCCGCACGCATGGGTAATTCCCCGACTCCGCGGCCGAGCCAAGGCGGGCATGGTCGCCATCGAATACGACGAGTTCGGCGCCGGCCGGGCCGAGAACATCCATGCCCAGCTCTTCGCCGAGCTCATGACAGACCTGGGACTGGACACGGAATACGGTCACTATGTGGAGGCGGCGCCCGCCCCCGCCCTCGCTGTAGTGAACGTGATGACGCTGTTCGGGTTGCACCGAGCGTTGCGCGGAGCATTGGTCGGCCACTTCGCTTGCGTCGAGGTCACCTCGTCGCCGGGCTCACGTCGACTCGCCGCGGCTATGCGGCGAACCGGCGCCGGCCCTGCAGCCGAGCGTTTCTACGCGGAACACGTGGAAGCGGACGCCGTACACGAACAGGTCGTACGGCGAGAGGTGATCGGCGGCCTACTCGCCGAGGAGCCGCGCCTGAACTCAGAAGTGGCGTTCGGAGCCGACGCCACAGTGCACTTGGAGAACCAACTGGCCTCCCATCTCCTGCGGGCATGGCGTGCCGGGCAGTCAGCGCTGCTCCAGGACAGCGAGCGGCGCACGCTATCCAAAAGCGATTGTGACCCGACTCTATGAAGCCTTGGGGTGAAGTGGGCAGGCCGGGGATCCTGCGCGGTGGTCGAGCCCACGGGCGTAGTCATGGAAGCGTCGAGGTGGGGGCGTGCACCGCCGGTGCGGGTACACACAGGTGGCGGCTCGCGCATGTACGAGGCGCTACCGGCTTGGCGGCCCGAGCGGCAGCCAGGACGGTGCCGGTCAGGTAGCGACACCTGCAGCTTTCGGTCCGGAGGCCCCGTCTGTCGTGGGGGGCTGAATGGCGCAGCAACGCAGGTCGTTCGACGCGAAGAATGAGGTGATGGTGTCTCGCTCACAGCAACCGAGGAGTGAGGATGCGCGAGAAGCGTCGTGACAAGGATCCGCGTGAAAAAGGCCAGGAGGCGAAGCGTGCGCCCGGGCAGAACGAGAGAGACCGAAGCGCCGAGGAGGTGAACGCCGACCAGCCGTCCGTTCGCGGCCAGAAACCGAAAAGAGCGCCGAAGCCGGAGGACGACCACCCGGGTGCCGAAGAGTGAAGGCTGCTGCTCCGTTGCCCGACAGCCCGTCCGACTCCGTCGTCAGGCTGGTGGCCACGGGGACGTGCATGACTGCGTTGGCAGTCGACGCACAGCTCGGTACGCGGCAAGCCTCGAATCGCTCCCTGTCGATCGAAGCACCGCACCGACCACGTGCCGAAGATCCGTTCTTCAGCCGGCGGAGTGCACCGAGCCGGGCCCACAATCGCGCAGGACGTCGAGGCGGAACGCGTCGCATCCGTGGCGGGCGGAGCCGTCGATTTCCGGGCGGGAGCGTCGGTCAGCGGCAGCGGGAAGTCGATGAGGTCATGGATGGCGCCGCGATCGGCCAGAGCACGGGTTCGGTTTTAAACGGCGTCGAGTGAGAGGGCCAGGTCCGCATTCGGTCTTTCTCGGCGGAGCCCACAGATCTCCCTGAGGATGTCGACTTCGCATGCCTCGCTCTCCGAGTCGGTGGTTACGGCCGACAGCGGGCGATGCTGATCACCGTGACGTGCCGGCCTCGCGCGGAGATGCCGTCGGTGAGGGCCGTGCATGGGTGCGGGCATTCGGTGGCAACGTCGAGGTCCTGGCTGAGGCTGCTGACCACCCGGTGCGCTTGGACGGGGTAGTCGCCAGTGACGACCACGGGTAGGGGCTGCCGATGGCGAGGACGTCGGCCGGGAGCTTTACCCATGCGGTCAAGCACTTCGAATTCACCGCGGCGGAGCGCGGCAGCTCTCCGCCGCGTGCAATGGCGGGCCGCCTGTGGGCATTTTGGGGAGCTGACAGGGAACCCGGGCACGGAGAATGCCGGCTTGCCCTCGAAGGAGGCAGGGAGCGCGATGACAGGTTTTGCAAGGACAAGGACGACAAGCCCCCCAGGACGGCCGCCGAAGAGGTCCTGGACGAGTTTGAGGCCTCACAGGTGCACGGCGAGCGGGCCGGTGATCAGCAGGGCAAGGAAGGGGATGCGCTGACCACCAGCGAGGAGGCGCAGGAGTCTGCCGCGAAGGGAGAGGACGCTGAATGAACGCACCCCCAAGTGCGTCTTTGCGTTCGGCCGCACCTTCTGCGGGTGGGTGCACATGGGTGTGGACTAGAGGGAGGCGCCGCCCCTGCACGGGCACCGCCCGTGCAGCTGTGGGCAGGCCCGAACAAGAGGTCTCCAGTCTGTGAGAGGAGTAGGTCATGCCTGCAGGATCGAACCGTAAGCGGGAGCGGCAGTACGAGCACATCAAGGAAGGCGCCAAGGAACGCGGCACCTCCGAGGGGCGCGCGGAGGAGATCGCCGCGCGGACCGTCAACAAGGAACGCGCGCGCTCCGGTGAGGCGAAGTCGGCAAGTAAGACCTCGACCCGCGATCCGAAGTCAGCCTCGCAGCGGGGCGGTGAGCGCTCGCACAGCGGTCCTCAGGGCCCCACGAAGGACCAGCTGTATGAAGAGGCGAAGAAGAAGAACGTCGAGGGCCGCTCGACGATGAACAAGCAGCAGCTGCGCAAAGCCCTGGGCCGCTGACCCGAAGTCCGCCCGGTCGCGGGCGGACGCTTTTCGGCGTGGAGTGGAAGACAGGAAATGTCGTCTGTCTGGGGAGGCAGTATGACCACGCTCCGTGTTGAACACTCGGTCACGGACTTCGATCTTTGGAAGGGCTGGTTCGACCGGTTTTCCGAGTTCCGCCGGCAATCAGGGGTCCTCCGGTGTCACGTCCAGCGTGCGGTCGGCGATCCGCAGTACGTCGTGTTCGATCTCGATTTCGAGACCCTTGGCGAGGCAGTGAGGTTCCTCGTCCTGTTGGAGACGAAGGTCTGGTCGTCGAGTGAGCATGCCCCGGCTCTGGTCGGGACGCCACAGGCCAAGCTCCTGGACCTCGTGGAAGAACGCCAGGCGGCGTGAGCTGGGCGAACGTTTGCTGGGTCGGCCCCTGGACGCCGGCCCGATGGTCGGGCGTGCAGCGGCGAGCCAGAACCGGTGCGCGGCGCTGGGGGAGAGGAGATCCAGCGTTGAGCGCAATTGCAGATCTTCCACGGTCGATCGGCGGGGCCATGGCCACGGTCGTCACCCCGCCGTTCCGGGCCGTGGCCCGCCTCTTCGGCGGCGCCTCAAGCTCCGCCCAAGGCCATCACTGACGCACGTCCGTGCCTCGACGCGCGGATCCTCCAAAGGTCAAGCCCGGCTGGAATTTCCGTCCAGCCGGGCTTGCCTCTGCCCAGCCTCAGAGAAGGTGTCGGCGCGCTGGGTAGCGCTGCTCCCGGGCCGGCGTAGACAAGGGGTATGAGCGAAGACCCTTCCGGCTCGGTGAGGGGGTGCCCGACAGCGGCATACACGAGTGCGACTGCGAACAGGCGCGCCACTGGAGCACAGATGTGAAGGGGCACCGGTTCCCTCGCTCCCTCAAGGCTGCGGCGGCAACCTGGGTGGTGAAGGGCCCGGCGCACCCCGTCGGGTAACGCACGGCCGCGCTGTCCGCGCCGTTCGGAGGCACCATATGTCGGTGAGAGTGATCGAGGGGACGAGTACGACGGTCTGCCCACGGGACTTCTATGCCGTTTTACCGAGGCGACAACTTCAACGAGACCAGCGGTGCAGACCGCGGATCCTGGTCGCGGACGAGCTGGTGTCAGACCTCGCGTCGTACGGCTTCGACCATGTCGGACGATCGCTCGTGAACCACAGCCTGTACGTGTGGAGCTCTATGAAGAGGCTGGCTGGGAGGCGAGCATCTGGAGGTCGAGCCGACGCGCCGTCCGCGGAGTCTGGCGAGATTCGAAAGCGCGACGGGGAGCTGTTTCGATCGATGCCACGCCGGTCTCCGCCCACGAGAGCCAGCCCGGCGCGGATTCAGCCATCCAGCGTCGGCCCGCGGGGTAAGGGACGGGTCGCGCCGGGGCGACGGCCGAGGGCTCGCGTCGGCGCGCCTACGCCCTGGATGAGACGGCGCCCATTATGCTGCCTTCCGCTGATATGCGCGTAATTATGCCGATGGCAGTCAGTCGCTAGGCGTTGGATAGCCGATTACGCGATGATCTATCCCTCCATGAGGGAGATCGGCGAGCCCCGTTTATCCTCGCGACGCGTTACATGTTTTGGGTGGCGGCGCCGGGTAGGCGGACCCAGACGGGGCGACACGCAATAGCGAGGAGCACGCCATGACGACGACGGCAGTAGCGCACGATCGCATAGCAGCGGGCACGAACGCCGCTCCCAAGCTGTCTGAGGCCTCTCTGCCTCTGGTGGAGGAGGCGCAGCGCGTCGCTCCGCAGGATGCGCGCCGCTTGTCGAAGTTGTTCTTCGAGCGGTTGTCGGTCCTGGAGGAGGGCACGGCGGAGTATCAGTACGCGCGCAACACGCTGATCGAGATGAACCTGTCGCTGGTGCGCTATGTCG
The DNA here is from genome assembly GCF_043201875.1 of Streptomyces sp. NPDC048248. Lineage (NCBI taxonomy): Bacteria > Bacillati > Actinomycetota > Actinomycetes > Kitasatosporales > Streptomycetaceae > Streptomyces > Streptomyces sp. NPDC048248. Next base: position 45,952 of record NZ_JBICZL010000001.1, on the reverse strand, counting down.
CGCGCCGCTTCGGCAGCCGCGGGCAGGAGATGGAAGACGTCGTGCAGGTCGGCACGATCGGTCTGATCAAGGCCATCGACCGCTTCGACGTGTCGCTGGAGAACGAGTTCACCACCTTCTCGATCCCCTACGTCACCGGGGAGATCAAGCGGTTCTTCCGTGACACGACCTGGTCGGTGCACGTTCCGCGTCGTCTGCAGGAGCTGCGTGTGGACCTTGCGCGCGCCCGCGAGGAGTTGGAGGGGCGCGGCATTGCCGAACCGTCCGTCGCCGACCTCGCCGAGCACCTGGAACTGGCGGAGAAGGAGGTCATCGAGGGGCTGGTGGCCTGCAACGGTTACGACAGCGACTCCATCGACCGGCCCGTCGAAGCCGGCGGCGGTGGCAAGCAGCAAACCGGTCTGGTCGCCGACCTGATGGGCAATGAGGATCCCGCGCTCGCCCTGGCCGAGAACTTGCAGGCCCTCAAGCCGCACCTGGCCGGACTCGACGAGCGCGAGCGCACCCTGATTGACCTCCGCTTCGGTGCGGAGATGACACAGACCGAGATGGGCAAGGAGATGGGCCTGTCCCAGATGCACATTTCCCGTCTCCTGACCCGGACCCTGGCCACCCTGCGCGAAGGCCTTCTTGCCGAAGCATGAGCAGATGTACCGGTGTTACGCCACTGCCCCGGAGTCCTTCAAGAAGCTCGCCGCACTGGGCGGCCCCGCCCGACGGGACTCTTCGCGCACCATGGGCGGTCGCCCCGCACAGGGCCCGGACCACGCGCATCGGAGCCGGTCAGGAGCACAGCGGTGACTGAACCGGAAGCCTGTGCATCATCCGCGACCCGGACGGTGCTCTGATCACCGTCACCGAGGTAAAGCTGCCCTGGTGTGGCGGTCAGGGCGCCAGGTGGCCACCAGGGCGACGGCCAGCAGGAGCTCGGCGACGTCTCCGCCGTAGTACATGATCTCGGCGCCCTGCTGCACCTGGCGAATGGCCGCGGCGATGTGCACGAAGAATCCGCCGTACATGGCCTGGGCGATGAGGGCGTGGGCCGTCACGGCGATTCCCAGGTAGATCAGCCGGGTGGGCACACGGGGCCGGGCGGGCGCGGGGTCGGGGCCGGCCATGACGTAGGCGAACAGGCACCCGGACGCCAGGAAATGGGAGTGCATCAGCCAGTGCCCTGATGGGTGCTGCATGGCGGTGTTGAACAGCGGCGTGAAGTAGAGCAGCCCGAGACTGCCGGTGCTCAGTGCGAGCGCGACCGCCGGATGGGCGAGAACCTGTGCGGGCCGGCTGCGCAGCACGGCGGTCACCCGAAGGGCCGATGTCTGCGGCAGGGTGCGTAGCAGGAGCGTGACCGGCGCGGCCAGCACCAGCGCGAGAGGCGCGTACATACCGATGAGCATGTGCTGGACCATGTGGCCCCGGAAATCCCCGTGGGCGGCGGCGGATGCCAGGGGCGGCAGCAGCGCGAGGGCGAGCAACGCCAGCCCGGCCAGAAAGGAAACAGATCGCCACGCATTCCAGCTTCGGGCCGGGTTGCGCCGTCGAGCCCGGCGGGCGAGCAGCAGATATCCCCCGCCGGCACCGAGCAGGACCAGCGCGGTGAGCACCGTCTGCGACGGTTCGACGCCAGTGCCGGCGTGGTCGTGCACGCCGGCCATCACGTACCGCTCGCGGTGCGCGAGGGGCCGCGGCGCACCTCGGGGCCGAAGGGCCGGCCACTGCGCTGCAGTAGGTAGCCGCCGATCAGGAGCAGCGCGCCCAGGATGAGGAAGCCAGTGTCCCACCATGCCTGGTGGGGGCCGCCGTGGACGTGGTGGATGGCCAGGAGCTGGTGGTCCAGGATTCCCTCAATCAGGTTGAACAGGCCCCAACCGGCAAGGATCCAGCCCCACAGCACACGCGAGGCCCACACCGCCCGCCGGTTGTGGGTGACACGGGAGTACAAGATGCCCAGGCCCGCAACGACGGCGACCCAGCAGACGGCGTGGAAGATGCCATCCCAGACGGTGTTCATCTCCAGCCCGGAGACGGTGCGGGGGTTGTAGTACTTCACTCCAATGCGATCGCTATTGGTACTGGTGAGCATGTGGTGCCACTGCAGCAACTGGTGCAGCAGGATGCCATCGACGAATCCGCCGAGCCCCACACCCAGCACGATCCCTGGCAGCTGGATACTCTGGGCCACCGCCGGGGCCACCTCGGCTGCGCCCCTCGTGCTCGCCATCACCGAACTCCGTCCTGTCGACGTGCGCATCGCCCCCGGACACGCCTTCCCGCTCGGCTTCCCTTCCTCACCCACGTGCCCGCCGTTCCGCCGAAACCCGGGCGGCCGGTCCTTGCCCACCTGACCGACGTTGCCAGCAGTTGCACCTCGCCGACAGACCCCACGCTCACCGCTGTGCCACGCCAGAAGCGAGCAGTACATGCGGTCGGTCGCCGCTGGGAGCGCGGACTGCGAGGTGACGCGGTGAATTGAACAACGCCGCGTGACAGGCCGGCACGAGGCAGTTCTCAGCTGCTTTTGCTGGGTGGTGGGCTGAACTGACGAGATGTGTTGTCGCTTTCGTCGGGCTCGTCGGCGGGTTGGGTAAGGGGCGAGGGTTTAGCGTGCATTTCGGCGCGGTCGGGATAGTTCGTCGCGCCCTCCATCACCCAGCCACCATGAGGGCAGCATGAGCGCAACGACCACCGAGCCGCCGACCCTTGTCCCGGTCAAAGGCCGCACGTGGGGCAGCGTCGTCGTCACCTGGATGACCACGACGGATCACAAGAAGATTGGCCATCTCTATTTGGTGGCATCATTCATGTTCTTCGTGTTCGGTGGCCTGCTCGCGCTGGTGATGCGCGCGGAACTGGCGCGGCCGGGCCTGCAGATCGTGTCCGCAGAGCAGTACAACCAGGCTTTTACGCTGCACGGCACGCTGATGCTGCTGTTCTTCGCTACCCCGACTTTCGCCGGTTTCGCCAACGCGATCATGCCTTTGCAGATCGGTTCCCCCGATGTGGCGTTCCCGCGGCTCAACATGCTGTCGTTTTGGCTGTTTCTCTTCGGCGGGCTGATCGTTGTCGGCAGTCTGCTCACCACGCAGGGCACGGCCGATTTCGGCTGGACCGCCTACACGCCGCTCAGCGGTGGCGAGCGCACGCCTTACGTCGGTGGTGACATGTGGATCATGGGACTGGCGCTGTCCGGCTTCGGCACCATCCTGGGCGCGGTCAACTTCGTCACGACGATCATCTGCATGCGAGCGCCGGGGATGACGATGTTCCGGATGCCGATCTTCAGCTGGAACATCCTCTTCACGTCCGTGCTGGTACTCCTCGCCTTCCCGGTGCTGGCCGCCGCCCTCCTCGTCCTGGAGGCAGACCGCCGGTTTGAATCGCATGTCTTCGATCCTGGCAACGGCGGGGCCATTCTGTGGCAGCACCTGTTCTGGTTCTTCGGCCACCCCGAGGTCTACATCATCGCCTTGCCGTTCTTCGGCATCATCACCGAGATCATTCCGGTCTTCGCCCGTAAACCGATCTTCGGCTACGTCGGACTGGTGGGCGCGACCATCGCGATCACAGGTCTGTCGGTCACGGTGTGGGCACACCACATGTTCGCCACCGGGGCGGTCCTGCTGCCGTTCTTCTCCTTCATGTCCTTCCTTATCGCCGTGCCGACCGGCGTCAAATTCTTCAACTGGATCGGCACCATGTGGAACGGCTCCCTGACGTTCGAGACGCCGATGCTCTGGTCCATCGGCTTCCTCGTCACCTTCCTCTTCGGCGGCCTGACCGGCGTCATCCTGGCCTCCCCGCCGATGGACTTCCACGTCACCGACTCGTACTTCGTCGTCGCACACTTCCACTACGTCGTCTTCGGCACCGTCGTCTTCGCGATGTTCGCCGGCTTCCACTTCTGGTGGCCCAAAATGACCGGCACCATGCTCGACGAACGCCTGGGGAAGATCCACTTCTGGACGCTGTTCATCGGCTTCCACATGACCTTCCTCATCCAGCACTGGCTCGGCGCAGAAGGAATGCCACGGCGCTACGCCGACTACCTCGCGGCTGACGGGTTCACCGCCCTCAACACCATCTCCAGCATCGGTGCTTTCCTGCTCGGTGCTTCTACGCTGCCGTTCTTCTACAACATCTGGAAGACCGCCAAGACGGGAAAGAGGATCGAGGTCGATGACCCGTGGGGGTACGGCCGCTCGCTCGAATGGGCCACCTCCTGCCCGCCACCGCGACACAACTTCACCACCCTGCCCAGGATCCGCTCGGAGTCGCCGGCCTTCGACCTCCACCATCCGGAGGTAGCGCAGCTGGACGAGAGGCGGTCCGCCGGACGACGAGACGTCGTCGAGCCAGGGGAAGGCGTGGCTCCGATCACGGGTGAGAAAAAGGACACCGACGAGTCATGACGTCTGCGTCTGCCAGGGAGCCGGCCCCCGACCCGGCAGCAGGCATCGGCAGCCTCGAGGCGTTTCTCGCGGCGGAAATTGAGCGTGACCACGCGCGGAAGAAGGCTGAAGCTTTCGCTGATCAGCTGCCCTCTCTCACCTCCGCCGAGCGCCAGCAGCTGACGCGCCTGTACACCCATGAACGACTAGCCGAATCCAAACGCCTGCGACGTCGACTCGCGCAGCAACAGGCAGCTCACGAGGCACGAGAGCGGCTTCGCCGCCGCTGTATCACCGTCGCTGTGCTTCTTGGCTCCTTCAGTGTCGCACTGACCCTGGGCCTGATCCTATGGACCTTGCGTTGACAGGGGTGGGCAGGCAGCACGGACCCGTCACGACCTCGTGGCGCTGCTTGGAGTGCTGTTAGCCGGCGTGCGGAGGCCGGGTGGGGATGAGCTGTTCAGGTGGCTCGGCGAAAGTCGCCCATCGCACGCAGAGCAGCGACCGGGCCACGGTGCGAGGGTGGCTGACTTCGTTGACTGGTGCCGTCACTTCAGTTCGATCTCGATGAAGGTCAGCGGGGCAGCGCCGGTGTTGACGACTTCGTGTTCGCCGCCGGCCGGGCGCGCGTAGGACTGGCCGGCCCGTAGTTGCGAGGAGGTGACGGTGCCGTCGGGAGTGATCACGTCGGTTTGCCCGTCGGTGACGGGTACGACGACGTAGTCGTGCTCGTGCACGTGACGGCCGGTGCTCTCCTGGGGTTCGAAGTCCCAGCGGGTGACCCGAACCCGCTCGTCTTCGTTCTGCACAGTGGCTCGGGCGGTGGTCGTCATGGTCGATCTCCTCGTCGTCGGTTCCCACACCTGCACGCCGGACCGGTGCGGCTGCCCGGGTGGCAGACTAGCCGCCGGGTGCTGCGACGGCGGGGGCGGTGGTCGAACGGGCAGGTCGGTGCCCCGGGCATCGGCCGACGCTCACCTCTGGGGCCCCGGTTTCGTATGTGCGCGCCAATCCCGCCGCCATTCCTCGTGCCGCGGGACAAGAATGGGTGCCGGTGTGATCCGGATACTGGCAGCGGAGGATCGAGAACCGGGGCCGTGCGCCGGCGCAGTTCGCGCTCGTACTCCGTGCGCCGGGCGACGATCGTGTCGCGCAGGTCGGCGCCGGTCTCGACTACCGTGCGCAGCTCGGGGAGTTCGAGGAACATGGCGTCGTCGGGGCGGGCGACGAGCCCCTTCGCGTGGAGTTCCGCGCCGATCAGGAGGAGGCGGCGGCGCCGGTCGCGCAGGGCGTACAAGCCGGCGAACTTGCCCGCCTCGCGCAGTCCCGTCAACTCCCGGGAGCGGCGCAGGAAGAAGCCGGCGAGGCGACCACGTAGGGCGTGCTCGCGGCGGGCCCGCCGGGCGAGCTCGGTGAGCATCGACTCGGCCCTGTCCGCGGCGCGGTTGAAGCGGCGGTCCGGGGCCTGTTCGGGGTCGGTGACACGCAGGTAATTGGCGAGCATCGTGAACACCAGCGCCGGGTTCTCAGCCCAGCGCGGTACGCCGATGTCGACCTCGGCGGCCGATCGGATGCCGTACCTCTCGAGGAATGCGTCGAGGCCGAAGTCCGGGAGATTGCCCGCCAGGTGGACGGCAGCGAGCTCCGATGGCGGGGTGTTGAGCAGTATCTCGCGGTATGGCTCCGCGCTTCGGGCAACTTCCCACAGCGCGAGGTCCATCTCGATCGTGACGTTGTGCGGCATGCCGCAGCACCCGACGGCTCGAGGGCCACGTCGGGTTCGCGTTCCTTGCCTACGCCGCGGTGAAGCCCGCAATCCACGCAGGGCTGCGCGAGGACTCGGCGGGGATGCGCGGGTTCATCGCGCAGCAGCTGCGTGCAGCCGGAGCGGAACGCGTCGACCCCGAACTTGGGGCGATCGGCCTGATGGCCCTCGTCGATGGCCTCGGCATGCAGTTGCTGTCACGGCAGTACGCAGAGAAGGATGCAATCGCCGCGCTGGACGCCCAACTCGCCCTGATCTTCGGCGAGGCCCGGGCGAGCTGAGAGGCCAACGGGCCCCGGAGCCCAGCGGCAACGCCCCCCAGCGTTCGTCCATGGGCGAGCAGCTCTCCTCCGGCCCCTCCCGATCGTGCACTGGGCCGGCGATGTGCGTCATGCGGCGGATCAACGAGCAGATCCACGGCGATGTCTCGCCGGCAGGACCACTGCGCGGAGCGAAGGTCGCAGTCGGGCCGCTGCGGGAGCGCTACTGGGTCGGTTAATCGGTTGCGGACCTTCGGGACGGGGTGTCTGATCCCGGCTATGACGATTGTGCTGGGAACGCCGGCGGTCGGCGGGGTGCGCGAGGCCATGGCCGCGCTGCGGGACTGGCAGTACGACGGAGCGCCGATGCAGTTGCATTCGGGGGACATTGGCTGGAACTACCGGTTCGGAACGGCCGAGACGGCCGCGGCGGTCCGGACCTGGAGCCGGGACGGACGGATCCTCGCGGTCGGGATGCTGGACTCGCCGATGCTGGTGCGGATGACGGTCGCTCCGGACGCTTTCCACGATGAGGGCTTGGCGCGGCGGCTCGTCGAGGACTTCTCGCTGCCTGAGCGCGGCGTGCTGCCGGAAGGAGCGGTGTCGATCGAGGCGCCGCTGGGCCTGCTGCTTCACGACCTGTTGACCAAGGAGGGCTGGGGTGTCGACGAGCCGTGGACGCCGCTCTTCCGCGGCCTCGCGGAGCCGGTGGAGGACCCCGGCATGCGGATCAGGGCGATCGGCCCGGAGCAGGCGCAGGACTTCGCCGACGTCCTGCGGTCGGCGTTCAACACCTCAAGGCCTACGCGCGATTACTGGCACGCGATGTCGGCGGGACCGTTCTACGCGGACGCCCGCTGCCTGGGCGCCTATGACGACCAGGACAACGTGGCGGCGGTGGTGACGGTGTGGTCGGCCGGTCCGGGGAAGCCGGGGCTGGTCGAGCCGATGGGCGTACACGAGGACCACCGTGGTCGCGGCTACGGCCGGGCGATCACCGTGGCCGGGGCGGCCGCGCTGCGGGAGATGGGCTCGTCGAGCGTGCGTGTTTGCACGCCGAGTTCCAACGTCGGTGGCATCGCCACGTACAAAGCGGCCGGGTTCGAGGCGCGGCCGGAGGTGCGGGACCGGATCCGGACGGCCTGACACCTTGGCTGCTCGGCAAAGCGGGCCCGGGTTCCCGGCGATCGCCGAAATGCGGGACCGTACTCGGGCCGCCTGACGTCGGGCCACGCGCGATGATGTGATTCAACTGCTGGATGCTCGTGCTGGTCGTGGGCGGCAGTCTGGGGTGTAGCTCATTTGTCGGCGGCGGCTACGAGGTTCGCCAGGACGAGCAGGGCCCGCAGCTGGCGGGTGGCGGGTGCGGGGTCGGTGCGGACGCCGGCGTACTGTCCAAGCTCCCCAACCGCCATCGGATGAACGCCCCCAGCTAGGCACCGGCAGGCGCCATTTCGGGAAGCGGCCCGTCAGCGAGCGCCGGGGGCAGGTCCACACCGGCCCGATGGGGCGAGGATGGTCGGCCCCTCGTCAGTGCGTGCTTCTGAGCCTGGGCTGCCCTGGTCATCTGACCGAACGGGGCACCGACGAGGGGAAACACGAGCAGACGACGGGCCGCCCCCGACATGCTGTGCGCTAGGCAGTCGAGCCGCTGGTCTGACGCTTCAGCCGCATTCGGGCAGATGTCGGTCCTGATCAATAGGCTCCAAGCCCATGGCCTATGTCTTTGACGTCTTCACAGAACCGCGGCGCGGCAACGTCCTCACTGGCAGCGTGCGGTACCGGGGCCCTGACAACCCTGACAGCCACGGGTTCTCCCAGGGGCCCCTGTTCGGGCTTCAACTCATCATGTCCGGCTGGGAGGAGCTCTGCGATTTCGGCTTCCCCCGCCCGGGGGCAGTCTCCGCAGCGACGGAGGCCGAGTTCAAGGAGCTGTTCGAGCTGGACAGCGGCCCATGGGTGCGCGTTGACGAGGAGGGCTATTTGTTGAAGGAGGGCTCCACCCAGGTGCGCATACCTCGTGTCAAGGCGGAGGAGCCTTACCAAGGCCAGCTCCACGCCGAGCGCGGGCGACGCTTCTCGAATGGCGCCCACTACATTCAACTGGCCCCACAGCCAGACGAGTTCGCCCGTCGTGCTACGGAGATCATCGTCTCCTGGAATATCCACGAGGACGACTCCACGGCCTTGGAGGACGGCGAGGGAGCGTCCGCTGACTTCGCCCTTGAGGTGAGCGACCCCCGCTATCTGGAGCACTTCGCCCAGGGCGAGTACTTCCAGACGGTTTTCACGGGCCTCGCCCCCTCGTAGGTTCGACCAGTCGCTATTTCACCGTCGCTCGGCGGTCTTCTGGGCTGACCCTTCGCCTTTCGGTGGGGGATGGCCAGCCTGGTGTCCTGGTAGCCGCCGTCGGTGATCGTGGTGGTGTGGCCGATGGCGGTCTTGGCGCCGGACTTCTCTCAGCCGCCTCTCGAGTGAAGAGGGTGGCACCCTTTTTCGTCGGTAAGGCACTCCGCTGCGCGGGGTCCATTTTCCGTCCCGTGAAGACGGCTACCTGCGCGAATGACTCATGGCACTTGCGGTCGTAAGGGACGACGGGACTTGGTGGCCCCGTAGTGACACGCGGCGGACGGAAAGCCCGGATGGATCAGGAAGTGGGCGGACCGAGCCGAAGAGACGGTAGCGCCCTGACGTGCGGTTTTAGGGAGATCGAGAGGAAACGGGGTAGGAGGTCGGAAGAACCGAAAGGACTCGCCGATCTGTTGATGCCCAGTTCGCCTGGTGCGCCCCGCGCGCCGCTCACTCCCAAGGCGGTCCGGCGGGCCAACCCCCTGTCGGCAGGCAACGCGGGTGGGGCCCCGCGGGGTGGCCGTAGCAGCACTCGTTGCTACGAAGTGGTCGACACTGCCTTTTGAGGCGCCGGGCTCCCGGTTCGTCCGTCGGACGCCTGCGCTGTGCCGATGCGGTGGAGGTGGGCCGTGCACACAATGCCGATCGCGGAGATGAGCATCAGGGCGACGGCCGACGGCCAGTAGTGACCGCCCGTCGCAGCCGTGAGCGAGACCGCGGCGAGGGGAGCGAGGCCACCGAAGATCATGTTGCAGATCTGGTAAGAGAGGGAGATGCCGGTGTAACGGACGTGCGGTGCGAAGCCCTCGACGAGGATCGACGCGATCGGCCCGTACAGCGCGGACATCACCAGGCGCATGGCCAGCATCATCAGCCAGATGAGGAAGACGCTGCCGGTGCCCAGCACCATGAACTGTGGCAGGGCCAGGACGATGACGCCCGCGAGCCCGGCGATGACGACCTTGTGCGATCCCACGCGGTCGGCGAGCCACGACAGCCAGGGGGTGACGGCGAGTTCGAGGAATGCCGCCAGGGTGAGGCCGTTCAGCAGCATCGACTCCGACAGATGGAGGTCGCCGGTGCCGTACGAGAGCAGGAAGCTGGTCACGAGGTAGTAGCCGCCGGTCGCGGTGGCCAGGGCGAGGACGCCGATGAGGACCGTGCGCCAGGCTCTCTGGAAGACCTCGACGACGGGCAGTTTGGTCACCCCGCCGTCTGTCGCCTGATGCTCCTTGCGCACCTCTCCCATGACCGGGGACTCCTCCAGCTTGACCCGGACGACCAGGCCCACGATCACGAGCACGGCGGAGGCCAGGAACGGCACGCGCCAGCCCCAGCTCATGAAGGTGTCGTGACCGAAGAGGTTCATCAGGCTGAAGGCGCCGGTCGACAGCAACGCGCCGACCGAGGACCCGAGTTGGGCGAACGAGCCGAAGAATGCGGCCCTGCCCCGCGGGGCGTTCTCGACGGCGATCAGCACCGCGCCGCCCCACTCCCCGCCGATCGCGATGCCCTGGACCAGGCGCAGAACGATCAGCAGGATCGGGGCGAGCGCGCCGACCTGGGCGTAGGTGGGCAGCAGACCGATGGCGAACGAGGCGGCGCCCATCATCACCAAGGTGATGACCAGAGTCTTCTTGCGCCCGACACGGTCACCGATGTGCCCGAAGATGATGCCCCCGAGTGGGCGCAGCAGAAAGCCCACGGCGAAGGTCGCGAAGGCGGAAAAGGTCCTGAGGTACAGCGACATGTCCGGCGGGAAGAACACGTCGTTGAAGACGATCGCAGCGGCAGTGGCGAACGCGTAGAAGTCGTACCACTCGATGGAGGTGCCTGCCAGCGCCGCGACGGCGGCTCTGTACGGGCTTCGCCCGGCGGCGGGCTGCGGGGGAGAGGAGGGGGACACGGGGCCTCCGGGTAAGGAAGGGGAGGGGCGTGGGGCGGTGGTCAGCGGCCGGGTGCTGCCCAGGCGCGGGTGCCGCCGATCCAGGTTTCGCGTACGTCGATGGAGGAGAGCTCGGCCGGGTCGGCGGTGAGCGGGTCCTCGGCCAGGACGACGAAGTCGGCGAGCATGCCGGGGGCCAGGGAGCCGACGGCGTGTTCGCGGTGCAGGGCGCGGGCGGCCGAGGCGGTGTGTGCCTGCAGCCCGTCCGCCACCGGCATCCGCAGGGAGGCGTCGCCGAGGACGGTGCCGAGCACGGTGCGCCGGGTCGCGGCTGCGGAGACGGCCTCCAGCGGGGCGGGCGGGGCGACGGGTGCGTCCGAGCTGAAGACGACGGGGACGCCGGCGGCAAGGCAGCTGCCGGCCGGGTTGTAGCGGTGACCGAGGTCGCCCACGGCGGTGAGGGTGCCGTCGCCGGTGCGCAGGTGGTGCTGGGGCTGCATGACCGGGATGACGCCCAACCGGCCCATGCGGGCGATCTGTTCGTCGGTGGGCAGGCCGGAGTGCTCGATGCGGTGGCGGATCCCGGGGCGTTCCCGATCGGCCTGGGCCTTCTCGACGGCATCGAGGACCATGCCGATGGCGTACGGGGACTGGGCGTGGGTGGCGGTCTGCAGCCCGGCGTGGTGGGCACGGCCGACGAGCTCGGCGTACTCCTCGGCGGAGTGGTAGAGCTGCCCGTGGTGGCAGCAGTCGGCGGCGTACCCGTCGGGGAAGTACGCGGTCCAGCCACCGAGGGTGCCGTCGGCGTAGAACTTGACGCCCTGCACGCGGAACAGGTCGTCGCCGAAGCCGTGCACGACGCCCAGTTCGAGGGCGGTGTCCAGGAGCGCGGAGGTGAGGTAGGCGGAGACGCGCAGGCGCAGTGAACCGTCTGCGCGGGCGCGCAGGTACGTTTCCATCTCGCGGCGGGAGGCCTGGGCGTCGCCGACGGTGGTGACTCCGGCGGCGAGGAAGACCTCCTGGGCGCGCTGGAGATGGTCGGCCATGACGGCGTCGGGCTCGGAGAGATGGAAGTTCGGGCCGTGGTTGCCGATCTTCACGCCGCCGGGCCCCGTGAGCAGGTCGCATGCGGCGTCCCAGAGCCGGCCGTCCGGCTCGCCGGAGGCGGAGCGACCGATGCTGCCGCCCTCGGGGTCGGGGGTGCCCGCGGTGACGCCGCAGGTGCGCAGGGCATGGGAGTTGACGACGCCGCCGTGGCCGGAGGCGTTCATCACGTACACCTCGCGGTCGGTGGCGACGCGGTCGAGGTCGTGGCAGGTGGGGTGACGCTGCTCGGCGAGGCGGCGGTGCTCGTAACCGAAGCCGCGCACCGGAACTCCGGCGGGCAGTTCGCGGGCCGCTTCGGTGAGGACCGCGACGAGCGTCTCGATGTCCGGTACGTGCTCGGGGCGGCAGTCGACCCAGGCGAGTGCTTGCCCGTACATCACGGGGTGGCAGTGGGCGTCGACGAAGCCGGGGTGGACGAGGCCGCCGTCGAGTTCGAGGGTGTCGTCGGCCCGGCCGCCGAGTGCGGCGCGAGCGTCGTCCGTGGTCCCGATATGGACGACCCGGCCGCCGCGGACGGCCAGTGCCTCGGCTCGTTCGGTGGTCCCGGGGGCGGCGACGGCGGCGCCGGTCACCAGGAGCGTGCGGCCGGCGTCGTCGAGGGGTTGGTGCATGAGAGGGGCCTGCTTTCGACCTGGACGTCCATGAGGGAGCCGTGCCTACGGAGAGCCCGCGACGGCTGATTCGTTCGCATGGACGATATGCAGCAGACGATGTCTTGCCTAGACCCCAGGCTTGCGAATGTTTCGGAAAGTTCTCTTGGCTTTGACTTACGTATCGTCTGGCGTGGCGCTCAGGGGGCGGGAGTGGTGAGGTCGTACCGCTCCTTGACCAGCTCCAGGTGGACCCAGCTCTCCACGCTGCGGACGCCCGCGCTTGCCCGCATTTCCTCCAGTGTGTTGCGCACCGCTGCGAGGGACTCCGCGCTGATCGTTCCGACGAGTTCCGCGCGCCCCATGCAGGCGGACAGGAAGGAGACCCGGTCCCACTGGCCGATGCGCCGCGCGACGTTGTCCCGCTCGCCGTCCAGGCGTACGGCGAATCCGCAGAGGAAGCCCAGCCCCAGCAGTTCCGGGCGGACGAGGGCGAGCACCTTGGCGGCGCCGCCGTCGAGGAGGCGCAGGGTGCGTGCGCGGGCGGCGCCGGGTGAGATCCCCACGCGTTCGGCGAGTTCGGCGAAGGGGAGCCGCCCGTCGTGCTCCAGTTCGTTGAGAATCAGCCGGTCCGTCGCGTCCGGTTCCGGCATATCGGGCCGGCCTGCCGGTAGGTACGGATCCTTCAGGTGCTGGAGGGAGATCAGCGGGTCCACCGCGTCAACGCCCTTCAGTGATCTGATCGATTCGATGGCCCGGTCCAGCTCCGGCAGCCCCGGGGTGCGCAGCTCCGCCATGATCGCGTGGCTGCCCGCGGTGAGGGTGACGAAGGGCGCCTGCGGCATGGCGGCGACCGCGCGGGCCACCGGTTCGGCCGGTCCGCTCACGCCGATCGACAGATGGGCCGAGGCGGTCAGGCCCTGTACGGCGGGATGCACGACGGCCACCACGCGGACGCCGCCTCCGGCGAGCAGCCGCTGCACGCGGGCGCGGGTGGCGGGGCGGGAGAGTCCGACGCGTCGGGCCAGCGTCTCGTACGTCAGGCGGCCGTCCGACTGCAGTTCGCGGACGACGGTCAGATCGGTCGGGTCCAGATCCACCTGGCGTTTCCCCTCGGCTCGGTTGTCCGGGTGCGGGCGCGCCCGGGGCAGGGCCCATTCTCGACCACCGGAACGCCGGGGCTCTGAGAGGCGGACGGAGTGACGCGCATCACTGCCGTACGTATCGCTGCCTCTGGACAATTTTACCAGATGAAACGTAAGTTCAGCGCGGCCCGTACGGTCGAATCATCATTTCGCTGCCACTGAAGGTCTTGAGGAGCTCAAGGAGGATGGGATGAGTCGACCCATGGTGGTGTTCACGGACCCCGAGGAACTCGACGTGGGCCCGGGGATTCGGTTGTTGACCGAGGCGGGATTCGCCACCCGGGTCGTGGGCAGCCGCGACCCGGACGCGATCGCTGCCGCCGCACGCGACGCGGTCGCACTGATCGTGGGCTACGCCCCGGTGGATGCCGCGCTGCTCGACCGCCTACCCGGCGTGCGGATGCTGGCCACCATGTCCGCGGGATACGACATGATCGACACCGCGCACGCGCGTCGGCTCGGTGTGTGGGTGAGCAACCTCCCGCAGGCCGCGACCGAGGACGTCGCCGTCCACGCGCTCGCCGCCGCGCTCGGGCTCGTACGCGCCCTTCCCCAGGCCGACGCCACCGTGCGCGGCGGCGGCTGGAACGCGGAGTTCGCAGAACTGCCGCGCAGGGCCGGTGAGCTGACACTCGGTCTCATGGGGTTCGGTCGAATCGCGAGGGCCCTGGCCAGGATCGCGGGCCCCGTCTTCAGCCGCATCGCCGCCTACGACCCGCACGCCGCGGCGGCCGGGTGGCCGTCCGACGTCGAGCGGCTGGGCAGGGACGAGCTGGTCGCCGCCTGTGACGTCCTCTCGCTGCACACCCCGCTGACCGAGCAGACCCGCGGCATGGTCGATACGGAGCTGCTCTCTCGTATGCGGCCGGGGGGCTACCTGGTGAACGTCGCCCGCGGTGAACTCGTCGACGCCGCCGCGCTGTTGGCCGCCCTGGACGGCGGACGGCTCCGGGCCGCGGCCCTGGACGTGTTCCCGGTTGAGCCTCCGGCGCCGGATGACCCCTTGCGCACCCACCCGCGCATTCAGCTCTCCCCGCACAGCGCGTACCTGTCCGATGCCTCCCAGCGCGCCTACGTGTGCGCGCCCGCCGAGAACGTCATCGCCTGGCACCGGACCGGACGCCCGCTGACCCCGGTGGTCCAACCGACAACCGAAGGAGCCGCATCATGACCGAAATGCCGACCGCCCTCGACTCGGACCGGGTGGAAGAGATCCGGCTGCGCCGCGAACTCGCCGCCGTCTACCGGCTCGTGGCGCACTTTCGGATGACGGACCTGATATTCACCCACATCTCGCTGCGACTCCCCGGGCCCGACCACCACTTCCTGATCAACCCCTACGGCCTCCTCTTCGAGGAGATCACCGCTTCGAACCTGGTCAAGATCGACCTGTCCGGCAATCCCGTTGAGCCCACGGCCCACCCAGTCAACCCCGCGGGCTTCGTCATCCACAGTGCGATCCACGCCGCGCGCGCGGACGCCCACTGCGTCCTGCACACCCACACCCGGGCCGGCTGCGCCGTCGCCGCCCAGCGCGACGGGCTGCTGCCGCTGAACCAGATGTCGATGGAGTTCTACGACCGCGTCGGCTACCACGACTACGAGGGCGTGGCCCTCAACCTCGACGAGCAGAAGCGCCTGGTCGACGATATCGGCGACCACCCGGCGCTGATCCTGCGCAACCACGGTCTGCTGACGGTGGGCGAGAGCGCGGCCCAGGCATTCCTGCGCATGTACTACCTGGAGAAGGCCTGCGAGATCCAGGTCACCGCCCAGGCCGGCGGCGGACCACTGACCGTGCCGCCGGCCGAGACGTGCGAGTACACCGCCCGGCAGCTCGCGGGCGACGCGGACGCGGACCTTCAGGACGATGTCGCGTACGACCTGGCGTGGGCGGCCATGCTGCGTCTGCTGAACCGGGTGGCTCCGGACTACCGGGACTGATCTGTCGGGCCATGGGTTCGACAGTCGGGGACGGGGCCGGGCCGACCCTTGAGAACTCTCGATGGTGCCGCACTGCCAAGGACTCCGCGGCTTGCAGAGGCAGATCGGCATCCTGGTCTCGGTGGGATGGCTTGGTGCTCGGCGACCTCCGCGCCGCGGTCCCAGGTGAGTGTCCATCGCAGTTTGCGCGGGATGCCACACGAAAGCTCTGTTCGCGCCTCTAAGTCGGCGGGCCGAACGACAGGTGGCGACGCACTGCGCGGGAGACCGATGCGCGGCTCCGAGTCACACCGGAGCCCTCCTCATCCGGGCAGGGCCCGGGCGAATCCGGCCGGTCGGCCTCCACGGTGGAGGTGGCCTCGATGTCCGGGGCGGCCGTTCATGGCGGCCGTTTCGGCTCGCGGCTGCGGCTCGTTGATCCGCTTTTGCGCAGAGGCCGCCCGGGCTTGCTCCCGCCCTTGGACTCCGAGGCCGGCTTCTTCGCGGTCCGCTCAGTGGCCTCCGAAACGTGGCCCGAGGCTTTGCCCGAGACCTTGCCGGACGCCCTGGCCGTGGACTTCTTCGCCTTACGCGCATCCGACCGCGCGGTGTCGGTTGCGCTGCCGCCCGCTTCGTCGACCGTCTTTCCTGCGGCCACCCCCACCTCCTCGGTGGCCCTTCCTGCGCTCTTGCCCACCGCTCCCGCTGCCCTGTCAGCCCCCTCGCCGATGTTCGCCGCCGCCTTGCCGGCCCCCTTGCCCGCGTCCTGCACCGCTTCTCCGGCGCCCTTCCCCAGTTCGTCGACCGCCTTCTCGGCGCTGCTGCCCAGGCTCTCCGCCGCGGACTCGAGACCGGATGCCACGTGCTCCAGGATCTCGGGGTTGCGGTCGATGGTGGAGAGCACCCTGCCAACGATCGCAGCGACATTGTCGAGCCGGACCTTGAGCAGGGCCTGCGCCTCCACGCCCTTGATGTCGAGCTCCACCCGGCCCAGCGACACGTCGGCGCCAACATTGAGCTTGAGAAGGTCCAGGACCTCCACCTGCAAGGAGACCCTGGCCTGCAGGTTCTCGACCTGCAGGCTTATCTCATCGACCTGGAGCTGCGGTACGTCGAGGAGGACGTCTGGGTCGTCGGGCTTGCCCACGGGCTGAGACTGAGGCGCCTCTTCCAGCTCGCCTTCGAGCAGCTCGTCTTCTTCGTCCTCGTCGTCCCACTGGGCGCCGGCCGACTCGCCATCGGACAGGGATCCGTCATGCTCCTCTTCGTCCGTGTCCTGCTCTTCCGGCTCGGGCTCAGCGTGGGCGTGGTCCCTCATGCTGCCCCTCAAATTGTGCGTGCGAGTATCCGATCATTTTTCACACTAGGGGCGGCATCCTCATCCCGCGCCCGGAGCCGAGTAGCGCTGCCTGAGCGCCGGAACGTGCAGGCAGCAAGGTGCCGACAAGGGACCCTGCGCAGCGCCCCATCGGTTGACGCCGTCGCGCCAAGAAGAACTGGGTTGCATAGCACCCTGGTGGCAAGCACGTCAGCAGGCGGACTGGCCCGGCGCAGCAAACTGCGATCACCGTCTCCGACGCTATCGATGGTCAGGCCCATCACCAACGGTCTTGCCGTCGCTCAGGAGCCGTCCGCCTGAGACTGCGCAGTGGCCAGAAGCGGCGGATCGAGCCGATCACCCCGCATGTCTGCCTCATACGACAAGCGGTAGTAGAGAAGAACTGCGCCTGCTGCCTGGGCGGGCATGGTGCCGGGGCATCGATCACGGGGTACATCAGGTGATGGAGGGTAGGGAGCCTCATCTCACGGCGACCACCGGAACCTCGAGGCTCGTGGCGCCCTCATGGACCGCTTTCAGCGCACCGACCCTGTTTCCGAAACGTCGTGACTGCACCACTCGGTGATCTCGGCTGTCTCGATCAGCAGCTGTCCCTCAACGCCTGCCCGTCCAGTCCAGATGGTGCAGGCCCCTTGTGACGCTCTTCGCTGTATTTCCGGCGTACGCAGATCGCGCGAAACGCGGAACGATCGTCATCTCCCTCGGCTGGCCGGAGCCAGCTGACGGGTGGCTGCCCTCCCACCGGCTGCAATCGGTCACGAGCTCAGCCGTAGAGGTCGGCTGGCAGGTGGCATTCACACGCAGTCACAAAACAATGCTCAACTCAAAGGGTCTGACAGTCTCATTGTTACTCGCGGCGGGAATCTCTACCCGTCTGCCTTCAAGGTCGCGTTAGCGCCCTGCCGCGTTACTTCCTGGGCAAGCAGCCGCGTCGCTGGAGAAATCAAGTATGTGCGCCCAGCATCTCGGGCAGTAAGTGTGGCCGGCTGGTAGGTGCGTGCGCTTCCTCAGCTGCCGGCTCCGACCGCCTCACGTACTTTCTCGCCGGCGGCATGAACTGCTTTCTTCGTCCCGCTCTTGGCGACCTTCTTGGCTGCTTGGCCGGCAAACAGCTCGGGGACAGTGATAGTTCCTGAGTCGCGTTCCAGGTCCAGCCGGTTGCATGCCTCGGCGAACCGCAGGTATGTATCGACACTCGCAACGACGATGCGGGCGTCGATCTTGACGACCTCGATGCCGACCAGCGAAACCCGGACGAACACATCGATGACCATTCCCCGGTCGAGAATGAGTTCGAGCACGTCGTACAACGTGCCTGCACGCGGTGGGCAGGCGATCTCGCCTGGCGAGGTCGTGGAGGTCACTGGTGATGCCCTTCCGGTGGTTGGCCCAGGCCGTCGCCCGTCGCCCGTCGGGCTGAGCTCGGGCCACGGGTCGGTGCGGAGTTCGAGCCTGGTGTCGAGGCGGGCGTCTGTGTGGCTCCACCCGTCACCACCAGTCTGTTCACCCTGCCCGACAACGCACCCCGAGAGGGACCGACAGGGTTCCTGTCACATGAACGCAGGGCTGCCTGATACGAACCCCATGCCTTCGTCATGAAAGGCGGCACTGCTGTCGGCTGAGCGCGCCGAACACGGCCCAGCGATACCCGTCTCTCTCAGGCATCAGGGTGCCCAGAGGCTCAAGGGCAGGCGCACATGCTCTGCGACGGTCTGATTCGCCCACCGCTCCTCGCCTCGAAGATGGCGCTCCCCAGGCCCCACGACTCGGCGAGAGCCCCTGGCCGCCCGGCGCTCCCGCAAAGGCGGGAAGCTGGTGCTTCGAAGCCATTCCGGGAACTCAGCAGGCTGAGTGGCCCTCACTCAGCATAGGGAACCCGGAGTTTGCCCCAGGACGTTGGTCCTGGCCAGCCGTCCGCGTCCGCGCCCTGGTACCCGAGCTTCCTCTGCCACATGGCGTAGGAATCGCGGTGGTGTGTCGTCCACAGATTTCCGCTGAGAGGGTGGGCCGAGGGTGGGCCGGTCGGGCCGAATTCGGAGCATCCTTCTTCGACCAAGCGCGTTGCCATCAGGTTGATGATCGGGCTGCTCGGCTCACTTTTGAACCACTCGGAACCTGGGAAAGGGACATAGCTGGATGTGTTCATCCTTGCATGTTGGTCGTATTCACCATTGCCTGCATGCCCACGCCCTTGCGGCTCGGTGAGTTCATACGACTGGCGGATGCCTGAGGAACGTCGGCCGCCACGCTCGCCGCCCCCCAGAGCTGCCGCGACGGCCTGTGGAAGCAGCTCACCGTCACAGCATCATCGAGGGAGCCTTCACCTGCAGGCCGTCGCGGGCGGTGTCCTGGGTGCACTGTGGGTGGTCCATGCCCGACGGATCAGGCTACGCACGGTGATGACGGTATCCGCCAGGTCGAAGAAGACGTGATGAACGTGGTCGAGGCCGTGCCGAACGGCCGAGGCCCGGGCGTACTGTACTGGGACCCCACCTGGACGGTTGTCACGGGCAACGGCTGGGAGAAGCAGTCTCTGTTCGACTGCGATGACAAGCTGCTGCCTGCGGCGCACTGGTTCAACCACTGCTGACACGCCGTGCATTGCGGCGGGCGGGCTTGGACGCGCCCGCCCTGTCCACGTTCTCCGCTACCGGCTACCACTCGGCCACGGAACCGTCGTCCCTACGGCCGCGTCCTGGCCCAGGCCCCGCGCGACGAGGCAGCCGTCCTGGTCACCGACCTCCATCTGGACGCCCGGCGTGACTGGCTCGAGCTGTTCCGCTTCCTCGGAGGGGACGGGCAGGCACCTGACGTCACTCGACGCGGTTCGGGCTGTGGCGGGCGACGCTCAGGCGGACGCGTGTGGGGAGTTCGTTCCAGCCGGCGGATGCGCGTGCCCGCTCGACGGCCTCGTGCAGGCCCTCCAGTATCTGCTCCGGACTGGTGCCGGGGCTGAGGGTGATGCTGATAGGAGCCTGTGGGTGAGTGCGTGGGCCATAGAGGTGTGTGTGACTGCCCCGGACGCCAGGCAGCGTGTCGATGCCGGCGGTGAGGGCGTCGCTCAGAGCGTGGTTGCTGACCGCGACGGCCTCCTCTGGTGGGGCGCCGACGGACAGCTGGCGGGGGCGACGCCGTCGCTGGGACAGCAGCCACGTCAGGGCGAGCAGCATGAGCAGGGCCAGTACGGCGATGACGGCCGGCCACCACCAGCTCAGCTCTGTCCACCGGGTCTGATCGGCAGATGGGACCAGCACGTGATGCGCGGTGGTGAGCGGCCAGCCGGCCGGCGGTGTGAGGTTCCAGCGCCGGTAGACGTCGGTACCGCCGGCGAGCACCAGGAGGCCGCCGCCCAGCAGCACGAGTCCGAGCAGGGCGAGAAGAACTCGGTTGGTCTTGGTGCGTTCGCTCATCATCAGCTTCTCCAGGAAATCTGCTCACGCGGTCCGGAGATCGTCAGGCTGGGTGCCGGCGTACGCGGAGCACCAGCCGAGGGGGGCGCGCCAACGCGAGCCGGTCGTGTTCTTCGCGGCGGATGGTGTCAGTGAGCTCGTCCTTGACCTCGCCTGTGTCACGAAAGCGCACACCCGCAAGGACTGAGACGCGGCGGCGGCGCACCCGGACTCGCGCCGTGCTGACCCCCGGGACACGCAGAGCGGCATCGCGCAGAAGCAGCGCTGCGCCCTTGCGGTCGAGCACAATGCGCATTCGTCCGTATCCGTCGGAGGGCGCCCGCAGCGGCAGTTGGGACCGCAAGCCCGGGGTGAGGGCCAGGATGATGAGCCACAGTCCCAGGGCCGCGGCGAGGGCGGCCCCGGCGAGAATCCAGAGGTTGTCCAAGGGGCGGGTGGCGAGTTCGTCGGTCAGGGTTGTCCACCAGGCGGTGGCCCCGTGTCCGGTGCGGATCCATATCGCTTCGAAGAGTAGTGCCCCTGCTGCGAGCAGGATCAGCGAGGCGGCCAGGCACGCGGGGACCCGACGCGCTGACCAAGGACGGCGGTGGCGTTCATTCGTCGGCGCGTTCTGCCGCAGGGATTCAACGGGCGGCGCCTGTGTTGTGGCCGGCTGCGATCGTGGGAGATCAGCGTCGGGGTCGGGCCGCGCGTGCCGTGTGCGGGAAGTCATGATCATCCTGTCGTGTGCGCGTGCCATCTGGTCATTCGACCCGTCCTCGTCGCAGCCTTTCCCTGGAGACGAGCCGCTGGACGGACACGGTGATGTCGTCGATACGCATGCCGGTCAGGTGGGAGACCCGGTCGGCGATGTAGCGCCGGATCTCGCCACAGGTGCGGGCAATGTCGACGGGATAGGGCAGGTCCAAGGAGATCTTGAGGCGGGCCGAGCCGTCGTGCACGGTGGCTGTGGACTGAGCAGGGCCCAGGCCGAGACGCGCGGGGGACCGGCCGGCTTGCCGGATGAGAGCTTCGCGCGCAGCCTGGGCCGCGATGCGGGCCACCACGGTGTCGGGGATCAGGATCGCGCCGCGTCGGGCGGACACGGGGAGGGAGGGCGTGCTTGTGCCCTCCCCTCCCGAGCCGCTTCGACCGGGAGACGACGGGAGTTGGGCTGTCACCGGACTCGCCCGGTGTGCCCGGCCCGGGGGCCAGGTCCGTAATTGCTGCGGGGGCGTTCGAAGGTCTGCCGGCGCCCGTAACCCTCGCGGGCCTCCTGGCGCTCGTATCCATCGCGAGTGTGTACGTAGTCGCTGACGCGCACGTCACTGCGCGCCAGGTGGCCGATGATCAGACCGACCAGGCCCATGGCGGCGACCACGATAAAGGCCCCGAAGCCGCCGAAGTAGCCGGCGAAACCCAGCGTCAGGCCGGTCAGGAGCCCCACCACGGTTGCGTTCATCGTTCATTCACCAGTCTTACGTTGCTGTTTCTTCCCTCGCGCCGTGGCGGCTTCGAGGGCGGGGCTGGGGAGGTCACTCCACGCGCTGCTCGTTGTCGTCGTCCTCGTCCCCGGGCAGGTCGATGTCAGCGACGGCGATGTTCACCTCGATGACGTCCAAACCGGTCATGCGTTCCATGGCCGAGACCACAGCGGTGCGAACCTCTGTGGCGACCTCGGTGATGGGGAACCCGTAGTCGACCACCACGTCGAGGTCCACAGCCGCCTGGCGCTCGCCGACCTCGACGCTCACACCGCGGGTGGTGCTGGCCTGCGCGCCGGGCATCCGCTCCCGGACGCCCCCGATGGCCCGCGCCATACCGGAACCGAGGTTGTGGATGCCCGGAACCTCGCGGGCCGCCGTCGCGGCGATCTTCTCCGCGACGGTTTCCGCGATCGTGGTCCGCCCACGGCTCTCCGGCGAAGGGCCGCCACGCTTCGGATCCTGCTGCGTCGTGGTCTCCTCGGCCGGCCTGCGAGCTTTCGTGACTGGGCGGGATGTCGTGTTCGCCATGACGTCCTCCAGGGCGAGTGGAGCGGTCACCGGATCAGCGCCCGTCACAAGATTGGACACATAAGGTGCGAAAACGTCACACATATTTGTGATCCACATCACGTAGGCTGGGTCTGGATGCCTGACCGGACCGCGTCGTCAGGAAGCCCGGGCGGAGGTGGGATGGTCTCGCGGTCTACGGAGCGCCTCAGGTAGGAAGCGAACAGTGGATGTGGAGCACGAGGGACTCTCATCTCCTCGGCGCGCGGAGTTGCCTTCGCACACCGGGGCAGGGCGTTCGGCTGACCGTATCGGCGACACCGAGCACGACCTCGGCGACGGTGAGAATGGCCTCGGGGACGTGGACGACCGGCTTCTGGTCGTCCGTGCCTCCGAAGGCGACGACGACGCGTTTGCTGTGCTCGTTCACCGTCACAGCGGGCGGCTGCTGGCTCTGGCCTATCACATGCTGGGCAACCTCCCGGACGCCGAGGAGGCTGTGCAGGACGCCCTCATCAGCGCATGGCGGCGCCTTCCGGAGTTTCGCAAGGACGCCACGTTCCGCACGTGGATGTATCGCATCGTCACCAACCGATGCCTCAATGTCCGCCGCGCGAGAGCCCCTTCCGTCTCCCTCGATTCCGTCCCCGAGCCCGCGGCTCACGACGCCGGCGGTGAACCGGCCCGTGCCGCCGAAAGCGCGGCGGCCACAGCCGCGTTGGCCCTGGCGCTCGGAAACCTCCGGCCCAGTCAGCGTGCCTGCTGGGTCCTGCGGGAGCTGCACGGGCTGTCGTACGAAGAGATCGCGCAGGTGGTGGGGGAGAGCGAACCGACCGTACGCGGCAGGATCTTCCGGGCACGGCGCACGCTGATGAAGGAGATGGCCTCATGGTCCTAGAAGATCCCCCTGCCACCTCTCCTCCCGACGAGCTCACCGCCGCTCACCAACACACTGACGCGGCACAACTGGTCGGGGACGAAAGGCTGCCCTGCGGACGGATGGTCAGCCACGTCTGGGAGCGGGCCCGCACCACTGACGATCAGACCGATGCTCACACAACCGGCTGCGCGTTCTGCCGGCAGGCGATTGAGGGGTTGACAGCCCTGGACCACACCACCCGCACTCTGCGCGCGGAACGGCCCAGCGCCCGCACGGTCGCGGACCGGGTTGTGCGTGCCGTACGCGCGGAGGCACGGCTCGGCCAGATGCTGCCTCTGGACGACCCCATGCAAGAACTTCGGATCGCGGAAACCACAGTGGCCAAGGTCCTGCGCCGCGCCGCCGACCGGATCCCCGGAGTACGCGCCGCCGGCTGCCGCCTGACCCCAGACGATGCCGGCGCCAAGGTGACCATCACCATGACCCTCGCCGCCACCCTCGACCAACCCCTGCCCATCCGAGCCGCCGAGGTGCGCCGGGCCGTCGCGTACGCCTCTGCCCACGAGATCGGCCTCGCCGTGAACAGCATCGATCTGTGGATCGAGTCCGAACTGGAGCCCATGACGTCCGCAGCCTCCGCCGAACCCAGCTCACTGAACGGGACCAGAACATGACCGCCGTCGACACGACAGGCGTCGAGCAGACAGCAGCCCGGGCCGCGCTGGCGGTCCCCGGCGTGGAGGAACTACAACCCAGCCTGCGCCACTCCCTGGCCGACGCCGCGACCCGCATCCGGCGAACTCTCGGCGCACCCAATCCGTCTCCCGCAGCCGGCATCCGCGCTCACCACGCACCCGGTACCGGCGCATGGCATGTCGAAGTCCGCTGCGTAGTCAACGAACACCGACGCGCCCTCGACACCGCGCGCGACGTCCGCGAGAGCGTCCGGGCGGCCGTCAGATCTCATACGGCCCCTCACGGCCAATCAGGGAGCGTCACTATCGTCGTCACCGTTACGCGCATCACCGGGGATCGAACAGCGCTCCACTTGTGCACCGACCGGTAGTTCGAAGTTTCTGGGGGTGCCTCGCCAGTGCCGCCGCCTTCCCGGTCTTCCCGAGGGCGGCTGCGATGGCGTCCAGCTTTCGCTCGACCGCGCGTTCGCCTGCAGTTCAAAGTCCCTTCGCAGGGACACCACGAGCAAGGCCACCACAGAAGCATGTGGTGGCGCCAGCGCCGCTACATGCACAGAGTATGCCGATCGATTAACCGCATCGGGTGAAAATGCCGCCTGTCCGGGCCTCCTGAGGTGCTTCCGTCCGCCCTGGAGGGTTGTCTGAAAGGGAGCATCGGGAGGCCGTATGTGGCAGAGCTTCGGCAACGCCCGCATGATGGCGCGCGGCGGATTGTGCGCAGTGGTGCTCTGCTCCCTTCTAGCGCTGCTGCACGCGATCTAAATCTGACGGACGCTGTTGACAGTTGGGTCTCTCGTAACTAGGAGACCTGCGTGCCTACCGAACGCGATCTATCAAGGCGTGCGAGGCACCGCCTGGCCGTGCTGCGCCACGTGGAGGAAGTGAGCGGCAGCGTTGCCGCCACCTGCCGCTACTACGGCATCAGCCGCCCCTGCTACTACACCTGGCTGCGCCGCTACGAAGCGGAGGGACTGGACGGGCTCAAGGACCGCTCCAGCGCACCGCACCACACACCGCATGCCAACAAAGCAGACGTTGTGGAGAAGATCCTTTGGCTGCGCCAGCAGTACCACTTCGGGCCGGCCAAGATCGCAATGCAGCAGACTGGGCTGGTGGCCGACCTGATCGGCGACGAGGACCCGGCGCTGGCCCTGGCCGAGGACCTTCAGGCACTCATGCACGTCTCCCGCCTCCTGGCCCGCGCCCTGGCCGCCCTGCGCGAAGGACTCCTCGCCGAGGCATGAACATTCCGGGGCTGCGTCCCAGCGAGGGAGGCGCACTGCAGCGGTCTGAGCGCCGGCCGCGGCACAGGGCCCGCCTTTCTCGTCCGGTGGCGTGTGGACACATTTCGGCGTGGAGTGGAAGGACAGGCAACGTCGTCTGTCTCTGGAGGCAGCATGCCCACGCTCCATGTCGAACACGAGATCACGGACTTCGATGTCTGGAAGGGGGCGTTCGATCGGTTCTCCGAGTTCCGGCAGAAGGCAGGGGTGCGCCGGTATCGCATCCAGCGCCCGGTCGGCGATCCGCAGTACGTCGTGATCGATCTCGAATTCGAGACCGTCGGCGAGGCGGAGAAGTTCCTCGGACTCCTGCAGACGAAGGTCTGGTCGTCGAGCGAGGCGGCACCGGCTCTGGTCGGGACGCCACAGACCAAGATCCTTGAATCCGTGGAGGAACGTGAAGCAGCGTGAGCTGGGCGAACGTTTTCTCGGCCGGCTCCCGGGCACCCGTCCGACGATCGGCCGTGTAGCGGCAAGACAGATCCAGCGCCCTGCGCTGGAGAGAGGGAGGTCCACCGTGCTGACCGCAATCGCAGACGTTCTTCGGTCCATCGGCGGGGCCATCGCCACCGTCGTCACCCTGCCGTTCAGGGCCGTGGCCCGACTTTTCGGCGGCGCCTCGAGCTCCGCTCACGGACACCACTGACAGGCCAGCGCGCACCAACGCGCCGGCGCCCCAAAGCCCAAGCCCGGCTGGAACCCCCGTCCAGCCGGGCTTGCGCATGTCCAGCCCTGCGAAGACGGCGTCGACGGAAGCCGCGAAGCTCCTGGGGAGTTGCAGGTCTCAGCCCGTCTCAGACTCAGACGGCGGCCGTCGGGTTCGCTGATCCGGCGGTGCGGCGGTGTTCGGCGTTGATGCGCTGGGCCTCTTTGAGCTGGTCTTCGAGGATGACGATGCGGCAGGCGGCCTCGACGGGGGTCCCGCGGTCGACGAGTTCCCGGGCGCGTGCGGCGATGCGCAGCTGGTAGCGGCGGTGGCCGCCCTGGGAGCGGAGCGGGGTGATGAGGCGGGCTTCGCCGATGGCGCGCAGGAAGCTTTGGGTGCTGCCGAGCATCTCGGCGGCGCGGCCCATGGTGTAGGCGGGGTAGTTGTCGTCGCGAGACGGCCGTAGGAGTCGTCTGCTGTCATCGCACCTCTCTGCGGAACGCGTGAGGGGCCCTGGTGCCGTATGGCACCAGAGCCCCGAAGGAACTGCTACACCATCTGCCGGCCCTGGTACTGCGCCGGCCTACTTGTTCCGCTAGCCCGCCTGGGAGGCCGGGCAATGCGGGGATCGCGGTTGCTTGACCGGAGACCACCTCACTATCGATGTCCTGCGGTACCCGGGCTCAAGACTTCCGCCCGGGCGATCCTGATGGCGCCTGGCTCCTCCGTTCTTCCCTCGGTGATCGACTACTTCTCAATCAGGTACTGCGTACTGCTGGTGATGCGAACTGCTCAGTGGCCTGTGACAGCGCCACTCTTCGGCAGCCAGCCCCGCCGCCCATCTTGCGAGTGCTCTGGCTTGGAACCCCACTGCCGAACCTCCCGGTGCGCGCGCCCGCAGCCGACGCCTTCACCGAGGTACTGCTCACTGCCTTCACTGCTGGGTACTGCGAACTGCACTTGCCGGTACTGCCACTGCGTTAACTGCGGTACTTCTCATGGCGGCCCCTGATCACTGCGGGCCACCCGGTCCGGTCGTCAGTCCCGTCGCCGCCTGCAACAACCCTGGCTTCGAAACTCCACCACCGCACCGCCCTGCGAACTGCAACTGCGCGTACTGCTGCCCGGCAGTTCGTCTCTGCCGGGCTCTGCGGTCTGTCTGGCTACGAGAGAAACCATAACCACGCCACC
Organism: Streptomyces sp. NPDC048248; assembly: GCF_043201875.1. Lineage (NCBI taxonomy): Bacteria > Bacillati > Actinomycetota > Actinomycetes > Kitasatosporales > Streptomycetaceae > Streptomyces > Streptomyces sp. NPDC048248. The sequence goes on along the minus strand of NZ_JBICZL010000001.1, from coordinate 19,120 downwards.
ATCTAATGTCTACTCCGGCCAACATAGATTTTCGCGCGTTCAGCGAGGAGGTAACCGACCTCGAACAGTGATGGAGTGCGGGAGCGAAGTCATCACCGCCGGGTGAGGGTGGGGCCCGCTATTGCACGCGTCGGCCTTGGAGCGACGGGTGCAAGGCGCCTTGTCGAGCATGTCGGGTGTCAGGTCGCTGTGAATGCGGAGTACCCGGGGGCCGGTGGGGTAGCGGCCGAATTTCGGGGCGGAGTTGGTCGACCTGCAGCTCGACCATCAGCTCGGGCAGCACCGGCAGATAGAGGACCGGCTCGGCACCGGGCAGGCCGTCGACCGTTCCGGGCAGTTCGCGCATCGTGGTGCCGGCCGATGCAGGAGGGGCGCGGCAGCCCGTCGAAGGTCGGCACCCACCGGGAGGCTGACGCCTACGGGGCGCATCCGGCCAGCGCGGGACCGGCCCAGGATGAAAGCCTGCGCCGCGGGGGTTGTGCCGGTCACGCCGATGACGGCTGCGTCGATCCTGTGGCGCTGGCGCCATTTCACCCACCCCGAACCTCGGTTTCGCTGACGGCGAGGATGCCGAAGAGGGCGACGTAAACGTCGAAGTCCGCGCCGGGCCGCGGCCCCGCGTCCGGCTCGGCTCTGGAGGCGCTCGAAGGCGACTTCACCGGTGTCCGTGACGGCGACGAGTTCGCCGTCGAGCACCGCGTCCGGAAGGCTCCGTGCGGCGTGGGCGACGTCAGAGAACGGGTGGGTAAGGTCGGTGCCGTTCCGGTTCCACACCCGGCCTGAGCGGGTGTGGAACCGGCGGCGCCAGCCATCCCATTTCGGCTCCAGCGCCCACCCCGGCCCCTCGGGGATGTCCTTGACCGGGAGGGCCAGGGCTGGGCGGGCAAAGCGAAGGGCGGTGGCAGGAGCAGTCTCAGCTGCTCGGCGCACGGCGTGCGATGGAGGGGACAGCCGTGGCGCGCATCATGCCGCCGTCCTTGCTCGGGAGGTTTCAGCGTATGACGGGCGTAGGTGACCGGCATGCGCAGCCGTGCCTTCGCCGTATGAGTGGTGACTGAGTGTCCTACTTGGCCCCACCGGCCAAGTAGGACACTCAGGTCGGAGCTCTGTTCGTGGCCGGCTGGGTCAGGCGGTCCGGCCGACGTGGGCGGCGAGCTGGTCGAGGGCCGGTGCGTTGCTGGGTGCGTGCTTGGACGGGCCGAACATGCTCGTCTGGGCGCGGATCTTGTCGAATCGCCCAGTCGGCAGACGGCTACCAGGCCACCGGCAGCCGCTCAGGTACCCGTTTCATGAACCGGGTACGCCAGACCAGTTGCTCCATCGGCACCGCCAGCTGCAGGCCGGGCATTTTCTCCAGCAGCACCCGCAGGGCGACCTCGGTGTGCTTCTTGCCCAGGCCCGTGGCCGGACAGTAGTGCCCACCCCCGCCGAACGAGAGGTGCTCGGCCGCATTGGGCCGGTCGAGGTCTACGGTGTGCGGATGGGGAAACTTGTTTGGGTCGGTGTTGGCGGCCTCGACCAGGACGAGGAGCAGTTCACCCTTCTTCACCTGGACTTCGCCCAGAAGGATGTCCTCGGTGGCGATGCGGGGCAGTCCGTCACCGATGGACAGGTTGACGCGCAGGAGCTCATCCACCGCAGCAGGAATCCTGTCGGGCTCGGCGCGCAACTGGCGCCACACGGGCGGGTTTTGAAGGAGGGAGACGATCGCCATCGTCAAGAAGCCCATCGTGCTGATGACGCCGGCGCCGAACATGGTCACGCCGACCGTGGCCAGCATCTCGTCGGTCAGATGTGCGTACTCCTCCTTCCCGCGTAGGGCGGCGAGCTCGCTCATCAGGCCGGTGGTGAGCGGGTCGTCCAGTCGCTCCACCATGTAGGCGATGTCGCGGTCCCAGTTGAGTTTGGCTCCGGTGATCGCGCTGGCCGAGTTCATGAAGGCGATGTCGAGGCTTGCGGCCAGGCGGGGCGCGTCTGCCTGGGGGATGCCCAGGATGCGGCAGTGCAGGTGCTCCGCGTAGGGGCTGGTGAACCGTCCGCGCAGGTCGACCGGCGGGCCGTACGCGAGCAGGCTGTCGAGCATTTCGGCGGCGTGGGTGTGCATCCAGTCTTCGAGGCCGGGTGACTTGGGGTTGATGGCTTTCAGGACAGCTTTGCGCAGTCCGGCGCCGGTGATGTTGCCCATGTTGTTGACCACCTCGGGTGGGATGGTCAAGGCGTACTGCCTGGGTACCCCGGGTGCGGAGGTGTCCTTGAGGCTGAAGCGCGGGTCCTCCAGCACCTGCCTGCACAGACGATACGACGACACCAGCCACGCTGGATCTCCGGCGATAGTGCGGATCCGTTTGACCGGCTCGTCTCGCAGCTGGGCGATCTCGGGTGGGAGACGGTCGCCACGCGGGGAGAACGGGAAGTCGAGCGGCGTGTCAGCGTTCATCGTGTTGTCCTTCGACGGGGGTGATGACGACGTGGCCCTGATTGCGGGAAGCGCGCAGACCAGCGCCGCGCGCGTACAGCAGCTCGGCCATCGGCAGCAGCTGGTGGTAGCAGTTCAGCGATGACGGAACACCGAGGATCGCGGGGGTGTCGAGGAACAACGGAGCTTCGGCGCACACGTACTTGAGGCATACCTCGTGCTGCCGGCGGGTGGCCGTCTGGCCATGCAGCAGCTTGGCAGACAAGAAAGTGCCAACCAGCGCGTCGCACGTCGCACGGAACTCCGGGTCGCCTTCGAGGAGGGCGACCAGGTTGCCATGGATGTCCTGGTAGGCCGGGATGGCGGTGAGCTCCGACAGTGCGCGGGCCCGTACCCGGCTGCCGGTCGGATCGACAGCCTGAGCCGCAGCGGTCGCCTTGGCGCGCACCCCGCGCAGATTTTTGACCGCCTTGCGGCGAGCGTCGTCCGCAGGGTAGCCGAGCGCTTCGAACATCTCGCCCACGAAAAGGTCGGTGTAGATCAGATCGACCTGGGCGAAGTGGGCCGCGCCCCAGCAGGCAAGATCGATGACGCGCTGTGCGGAGAAGTAGCTGTTGCCCGACGAGACGCCGATCACGGCGTGCGCGCCTTCCTTCGCTATCACTTCGCACTGCTGCGTGTACGGCTGGGCCTGGAAGAGTCCAGTCGCTACCTTCAACGTGCTCGTGCCTCTCTTCTGCTCTCGGCCCCGCTTCGACGCCTACGCGCTCTCTCAAGGCAGACGGGACCAGAAGTCTCAGCCCGAGGAGAACGATCGTGGGCGTGCGAATGCCAGAGCTTCTTGATCACCCGATCACTGTCACAACTTCGCGCCGGCGAAATAGTTGCGGCCGCCCGCACCAGACGCTCGCTCGGCGAAGGCTCCGGGCGTCACCTCCCGGCTGCGGTGGGCGGCGGCCTCGCCAGGACAGGCTCAAGAAGACTCGCCTGGGGCGGCTTGTGCGCCAGGGACTGAACGAGGGGTGCGGGCGCTGGAGGCGAGCTTGCGGGTAATAGCGATCAGGTCGTCGGCCCGGTCTTCGGCGCTGCAGGACCCGCATCAGGTGCGATTGTCAACGAGTTGGGCCCGAAGGTCGTAATGACCTCGCTGGAACGGCTGCGGGCGATCCGCGACATCACACCCAGCGGGACGTTGACGCTGCCCCAGCTGTCGAAGACCCCCAGAACCGGGGTTCCTCAGGCCACCAGCTCGTCCGGGACGGCAAGGCTGTCGCGGCCTGCCTCACCACGGCGGACCTCCACCCGTACGGGCAGATCCTTCAGCGGGCCGAAGCATGCTTCGAGCTCGGCGACCAGGTGCGCGTGCCGCACGGTGCTTCTCGATGAAGATCAGGTGCACCCTGAGGGACTGAGGTTCATGAGGTCGACCGCGTGGTGGTTCATTCAAGGGACGGTCGAGGATGAAGACGGGCGAGCCTGGCTCCCTCCCCTCGTACCGGCCAGGGCCGGCGAAGGCATCCACCAGCGTCACCCGCGGCCGCGCATAGCCGGTCCGCTGCGACGTCTGCAGCAGGATCGGCCGCCACGCGTCCAAATACCGGCGCGGCGCCCGCAAGCACCCACCGAAGAGCCACCCTATTGGCCGTCAGGTTAGGCCCGCCGCTGTCGAAACTCGCGAACATTTCGGCACGGCCGCGCCCGTCGAATGGCGCAGCACTTCTACATTGGTCGGACGACACCCGCCATGTCCATCGCATGCCGATGGTGGACAGTTGCTCCACCCACTCGGGGGTCAGGGTTGCGGCTCGGCTGCGTTGCTTGCTGATCCATTCGCCGAGTTTGACCGTGACGTCCTGCCACGGTCGGTCAGGCCGTCGCCCACGCAGGACGCCCGGCTGGGATCCCCAGCCGGGCGTCCTGCGTGGGCTGTTGTACGCCCGCCCCGGGCGCGCCTCGTGTGGAACAGCCGTTGGTCGCCTTCCAGGCGAGGTGGTGCGGGTCAGCTCTGACCTCGCCTTCTCCTGGCGTTGGTCCACGAGATCGGCGAAACGGTCGACCGGGGCGCGCTCTGTGGGCGTGAGCTCGTCCGTGCGCGGAAAGCTCACGAAGCTGGCTGACTGCGGCTGGCTGCGTAAACGGCCTGACGGGAAGTTCACCTCCCACCTGTGACCAGGCCGTACAGCGGCCGGGCGTATTTGAGGTACCTTCGGCGGCTGTCGAAATTGTGTGACGAAAGCCAAAGCGCCTGCCGGGGACACCGCTATCGATGGATGGCGAAGAAGTCCCTAGTCCACGAGCCCCGCATGGTGCGCCAGGATCGCCGCCTGGACGCGGTTGGTGAGAGAGAGCTTCGACAGGATCCGGCTGATGTGGGTCTTTGCGGTCGCCTCGCTCACGTGCAGGGCCGCGGCGATGCCCGTGTTGGAGAGGCCGCCGCTCAGAGCGATCAGGACCTCGCGCTCCTTTTCCGTCAGGGCCTCCAGGCGGCTGCGGGCCTCGGACCGGCGGCGCTGCCGCTCGGCGGAGGGGGCGTCGTCATCCTCCGTGAAGCGGCGGATGAGGCGGCGGGTCACCTTGGGGGAGAGCATCGCGTCGCCGCGGGCCGCGCTGCGCACCGCAGCGATCATGTCAGCTGCGGTGGCGTCCTTCAGCAGGAAACCGACGGCCCCGTGACGTAGCGCTGTCTGGACGTATTCGTCCAGGTCGAAGGTGGTCAGCACGACGACGCGGGGCGGGCGGGGCGAGCGGGTGAGGCGCTCTGTGGCGGTCAGGCCGTCGGAGCGGGGCATCCGGATGTCCATCAGGACGACGTCCGGCTCCAGGGCGGCGGCCATCGACACCGCCGTATTGCCGTCCGATGCCTCGCCCACCACTTCGATGTCGGGGGCGGACGCCATGATGGTGCTGAGCATGGAGCGCACCATCCATTCGTCGTCCACGATCAGGACCCGGGTCGTCGTCTCGCTCATCGCGTGGCCTTCACGGGGGTGGGCGGCTTCTGGGATGGGTCGTCCAGCGGGATCTCGGCGGCGATCTCGAAGCCGCCGTCCGGGGTCGCGCCTGCGGTGAGTTCGCCGCCGACGAGCCGTATCCGTTCGGCGATGCCGAGCAGGCCGTGGCCGCCGCTGGGCAGACCGGAGGGGTTGGCGCCGATACCGTGCTGGTTGATCACTGTGAGGTGCAGCAGTCGGCGGGTGCAGTGGACCCGGACGTGGGTTTCGGCGTCGGCGGCGTGCTTGTGAACGTTGGTCAGGGCTTCCTGCACCACCCGGTAGACGGCGTGCTCGATCAGGGCCGGCAGCTCGGGTGGGCGGGTGGTGCCTTGCTCTCCGGTCAGCTCCAGGGTGGTCGGCGTCCCCAGGCTGCGGGAGTCGGCGATCAGGGTCTCCAGCTCGGCCAGGCCTTGCTGCGGGGCGAGCGGGGCCTCGGGCCGGGTGTGCAGGACCTCCACCAGCGAGCGGAGCTCGGTCAGAGCCTCGCGGCCGATGGCGCCGATCTGCTTGGCCATGTCGACAGCGGACGCGCCCTTGGTCGCCTCGAGGGCGGTCGCGTGCAGCACCATCAGGGACACGCGGTGGGTGACGACGTCGTGCATGTCCCGGGCGATCTGGGCGCGTTCGTCGCTGCGGGCCTGCAGCACCCGCTGCTGCTGCTCGCGTTCGGCCCGCTCGGCGCGCCGGCGCAGCTCGGCCATGAGGCGGCGGCGGGCGCCCATGTAGAGGCCGAGCAGGGCGGGGAAGACGCAGATGCCCACGCTCATGAGGCTTGCGTCAAAGCCGCCGCCCCTCCATATCGGCAGGGCGACCACCGTGACGGCGACCGTGGAGGCGACGGCGACCCGGCGCCAGGAGGCGGCTCGGTCGGCCAGGGCGTACTGCGCGAACACCACGGCGATCCAGGCCGACAGCACCACATAGGCGCCCAGTGCAGCCAGCAGAAGCAGTTCGGGACGGCGCTGACGGAACCATGACGCGAGGCCGACGACCAGTCCGACCGGGATCGCCACGAAGAGCGGCGGGTGCGCGGCAAGGTAGTCGAACCTGGCGGGCATCCCGTCGATGGCGGCCGTGACCGCGGCCGAGGCCAGCGCCACGAGAACGCCCTCCACCGACCGCAGACGTTCCCGGTGGGCCGCGAGGCGGCTGTCCCATGTCATGGCTGCACGCTAGCCGCGGTGCGGGAGGGCACGCGTCGATCGAAAGTTGTACGCAGCGTCGCCCGGCCCGCACCTTTCCGCCGAGGAAGAGAGCGAGGATCGGCGGATGCCCGGCCGGTGCGGTGACGGCCACGCTGATGGCATGCCTGAGATCACCGAATCCACCACAGCAGGGCGCCGCCGCCTCCGGGTCCTCGGCGACCAGAACGCCCGCGACCTCCGCCGGCCACGCAGACGCCCACCACAGCCGCCGTCGAGTCCGGCCCGACGGTCGCAGGGCCGGGGGTGATGGCAATGTACGTAGCCGCAGCCGGATTCGAGCTCGCGCTGGGTATCGTTCTGCTCCCCGCCTGGTTGGTCGCCGCCGTCATGACGGGTCTGCAGCCGGGCCGCCGCACGGTCGGCGGCATGCGGCGGGTGTCCCGTGTAGCGCTGGTGTTGGTGGCCGTCGCCCTGCTGCTCACCGCGGCAAGGCTCGTCGTATACGGGCTGCTTGCCCTCCGTGGGTGGGCGTTCGTCGGCGACCGGCGGCTGTTCACCACCTTCGTCATGCTGCTCCCGGCCGTGATCGCTACCGCCGTTTGGACGGTGCCGTGGCTGGCATCCGCCGCCCGGACGCGGTTGCCCGACCCGGGCGCGCTGGTGACGTTGGATGAGCAGTCGCGCGCCCGGTCCCCGCGCCATGTGGTGCCGCCCCGGCTCGCGGTCTTCGGCGGCTTCGCCTGCTTGGCGCAGCTCTTCCTGCCACCGGACCGGTCGTTCTGGATCAGTCTCGTCGTCTACGGGTTGATCACCGCTGCGGTTGCCGGGCTGCTGGTCTGGCGTGCCAACGCTCGGCTGCGAGGCCTGTTCACCGGCCGTGAGATCCCCCGGGGGCGGGCACTGGCGGTCCGGCTGGGTACGGCCGTAGTGGTGCTCGGCACCGTGGTGGGGCTGGTCAATCACGGGATTGCCGGCAGCCGGCTTCCGCACACCTTCTCGATGATGCAGGGCCACGCCGACTGGGGTGGCGGTGCCGCCGGTGAGCCCCACGGCATGACAGGCGGCCACCACATGGCCTCGGGCGCCGGTGGGGCGGACGAGGTGTCCGTCGACAAACTGCGCGGTCCCAGAAGTGGTACGCCCGAGCGGCGCTTCTCCCTCACCGCGCAGGCCAAGAAGGTAAAGCTGGCCTCCGGCAGGGAGGTCGACGCCTGGACGTACAACGGTCAGGTCCCTGGCCCTCAACTGCGGGTCACCGAGGGCGATCTGGTCGAGATCAAGCTGCGGAACGAGCTGCCCGGCAAGACCCCTGTCACCCTTCACTGGCACGGCGTCGACGTCCCCAACGGCGAGGACGGCGTGGCCGGCGCCACCCAGGACGCGGTGTTGCCCGGCAAGTCCTTCACCTACCGCTTCCGCGTGGAGGAGTCCGGCACCCGCTGGTACCACTCTCACCAGGCCGCCTCCGAGCAGGTCGACCGCGGCCTATTCGGCGCTCTGATCATCGAGCCGAGGAAGCAGACCCGGCCGGTGGACAAGGACGTCAGCGTCCTCGCCCACGACTGGCAGACCGACAAGGGCCTGGTGTCCGCGATCGGCGCCTCCGACGAGCTGGAGCGGCGCCGCGCCGAGCCGGGCGAGAAGGTGCGGGTGCGGCTCACCAACACCAGTGGTACCACTCGCGAGTTCGCCATTGACGGCATCCCGTACAGGGTCACTGCCCTGGACGGCACGGACGTGCACGAGCCGACCGCGCTCAAGGGCAGGAAGCTGGTGCTCGGCGGCGGCAACCGTATGGACGTCGAATTCACCATGCCCGACGGGCCGGTGCGGGTGACCGACGGCAGCGCGCCGGACGCGGGCATCGTGTACTCGCCCAACGGCAAGGGGGAATTGAAGGCGGACCTGAGCGGCCCCGAATTCGACCCGTACAGCTACGGCAGTCCGAAGAGGACGGAGCTCGGCCCGGACAGCGACTTCGACCGGGACTACCGGCTTGTCTTCGACGAGTGGCTGGGCTTCTACGACGGCAGTTTCGGGCTGAAGCAGACCATCAACGGCCGTGTCTTCCCGGACACCCCGATGCTGATGATCAAGGAAGGTGAACTGGCCCGCGCCACCTTCATCAACCGCGGGACCGAGGACCATCCGATGCATCTGCACGGCCACCACATGCTGGTGCTGAGCAAGAACGGCAAGCGCGCCTCCGGCAGCCCGATGTGGCAGGACACCGTGCTCGTCCGGCCGGGCGAGGAGGTCCAGGTCGCCTTCAAGGCCGACAACCCCGGCATCTGGATGGATCACTGCCACAACTTCTGGCACAGCAAGCTCGGCATGGTCATGCACCTCGCGTACGACAACGTCACCCTGCCCTACGAGATCGGCGGACCCGTCGGCAACAAGCCCGAGTGAGGAGTTCTGATGCGCCAGAAACGAGCCGCGGCCACCATGCTGGCCGGGGCGCTGTGTCTCACCACGGCAGCCTGCGGCACCGCCGCGACCCCGAAGGCGGTCACTTGGGGTACGAGCCCTCCGGTCTTGCTAGAGAACTGTGGTGCGCCGTGAAGACGCCGTCGGGAAGCCGGTCCGTCGCACTGCCGGAACGGGTAGGCAGGTCAGCTCCTCTTGCGCTCCCGTGTCGCCGTCCTGATCTCCTCCGTCGCGGCCCGGAACGCCGGAGCGGAGCGGGTGAAGTAGTCGAAGGGCAGGTTCTGTTGCTCCGGGGTGTAGTCGGAGAGCACCTCCCCGACGCGGCGGCGCGCCGGCACCACGGCCGCCTCGACCTCTCCCAGCGCGTCGGGGATCGCCTCCACCAGGACCTTGCGCCGGTCGGCGGGGTCCGTGGTGCGGCGCACGTATCCCGCACGCTCAAGGCGGGCGATCAGGCGGTTCGTCGCGCCCGTTGTGACGCCCGTACCGACCGAGAGTTCGCCCGAAGTGAGCCCGCTCGCCAGGCTGATGCGGCTGAGCGCGTACCACTCGGGCGCCTGGAGGCCCGCAGCCTCCGTGCCCGCCGTGGCGTGCAGCCCTTGCTTGATATCCGTGCACGCGCAGATAACGCATGTGTGCAGTTACTGCACAAGTGCAGTCATTGTGGCCGCTGTCGCCACAGGTCCACCACCACCGAACGGGGAGTCCTCACCATGAACCGAAAGCTCGTCAAGCGCGCCGCCCTCGTCTCCACGCTCGTCCTCGCCCTCGGCGCGACCGGCACCTATCTCTATCTGGACGCCACCTCCGACGTGCAGCGCACCGGCGCCGAAACCTGCGGCGAGGTGATCCCGGCCGACGCCGACCGCCGCGACGGCAAGGCCGTCTGCGCCACCCTCGACGCCCTCGCCGACGCCTGGGAGCGCGGTGACGCGGAGGCGTACGGCCGCCAGTTCACCGAGAACGGCACGTACACCACCTACATAGGCAGCCACTACGAGGGCCGCGCCGACATCACCGCGAGCCACCGCGCGCTCTTCAAGGGCTTCCTCAAGGACAGCAAGCTCGCCGCCAGGTACCTCGATATGCGCTTCCTGACCAAGGACGTCGCCGTCCTCACCAGCCGCGGCGCCGACTACACCGGTGACAAGCCCAGCGCGGACGAACTCTCGAAGGTGACGACCTTCACCCTGGCCCGGGAGACCGACGACACCTGGCGGATCGCAGCCTTTCACAACACTGAGCGCAGCAACGTCATGGAGAGCTTCTCCTTCCTCTGGGCCCCCGACACCGCCCCGAAGGCGGAAAAGCGACCCACGCCCTGATCACCGTCGCTACCGCAGGCATCGGCCACGCCCTCGCACTGGCCCTCGCCGCCGAAGGTCACACCATCACCACCGAACACCGCCTCAAGTCCGGGCGGCGCTGTAGGCGGCGCGGGCCTGCTGCAGGCCGACGATGAGCGCGGCCGGTACCCCCAAGAGGGCCGCGCCCGCGGCGGCAAGGGCTGCAATCGCTTCTGTCTGCACGTACGACATCGTTCCGCAACCGTCATCCGTCTCTGCTTCAGGGCTGGAACGCTGGCGATCTGAGCGTTACATGCCCATGCACTCCATCCGGCCGCTGAGGTACCACGGGCAGTCGGGGGCGGACCTCAAAATACGGCTACCCATTCCTCATTGTCGATCTCGGCGTAGAGCCACCGGTCGGTACCGAGATCGTCGAAGTAAGGGTGGAGCGCTTCCTCGGTCTCCACTTTGGCGAGCGTGTTGCTCTTGCCCTGGTTGCAGGGCCCACAGGCTAAAACCAGGTTCAGAGGAGTGAGAGCCAGAAGCGGAAGGTCAGCCTTCGGGACATGGTGGTCGAGTTGGTGGACTTGCTCCAGACCACACCGAGCGCAGGTTCCGTAACTTGCTCCCGATCACCACGACCACGGGGGCTCTTGGACCTGGGATCCGGGCGTGGGGTTCTTCTGGCGGTTCGGCTGCGCTGCGCGGTGGCTGCTTCGACCGCCTGCGGTCACCGCGCTGGACGCGCGCTGTGAACCCTGCCCCCCGGCAGAGAACGAGAGGTCACCGCCCGGCGCAAGGGCCCACCAACTTCCCGAATCTGCGCCCCTGACCACCTGATAAGCGGACGAGACGCAGCAGCCAACCCCAGCCGGCCTTCCCCAGGAAGCCGTGCGGGCCCCGAGACCGCTGAAGTTGCCGAAGGAGCCGCTGTTACTGCCCCTGATAGGGCGGCTGTTGTGGCGGCGGGGCGCCGTGCGGCCCGGGGTTGTGCGCCGGCTGCCCGGGAGGGGCCACAGGCGGATATGCTTGCGTGCCCGCCTGGTGCGGAGGCGGGACCCCCTGGCCAGGCTGCTGGATGGGCGGATAAGTCGCCTGGGTCGGCATGGCGGGGCTCGCACCCCAGCCCCCGGGTGCGACCTGCTGTTGCGCGCTCCCGCCGCGTTTGCTCATCGCCACGGCGACGACGACCACGACCGCGGCAAGCACTCCCAAGCCAACCAACAGCAGCAACAACAAGAGCATCTGTGTCCCTCCCATGCCTCAAGGCCCGTGCGCCACGACGCACCCGTTGACCCACCACGACCCTACAAGGGTGCCGCGACAGCCCGATCCCCACTCTCGGGAAGCGCCGGCCCCTGAGTCTCGGACGGCGTACGAATCACCCACGAACTCCTCCCGGCCCCCGGGGGGACGACGCTACGAGTGGCGACACCCCCGCCGCCCGATGAACCCATCCACCCTCAGAACGCCGGCGAGGCGAAGCGGCCGCCAGGACGGGATAGGTCGGCGAAACCAGCACTGTCGCGGGCTCGCCCACTCTTCTAAGAGGTCGTTTTCTCCCGTTGTTTCATCCCGGAATCTGCTGTTTGGTCTGCGGTGTTGGGGCGCGCCAGGAGAACTGGCCGATGTCGAACGGGCCGTCGCCTAATGGGGCGGCGCGCCGCAGGCACGCGGCCGGATCGAGGCTCTTCAGCAGTCCTCGGCGAGCATCGCACTGTTCTTGGAGTACATCCCGCAGAACCTGCACCAATGGCTGGGCACCAGGATCGCAGCGGAGGACCACAACGCCAGCCCCGCCTGCGCCATGGTGGAGAAGGAACTAGCGGCTGGCATCTCGTTCATCAACAGCCGCGGGCTCCTGCACTTCGACGCCCACTTCGAAAACATTCTTACCGACGGCCGGCGCCTCTACTTCGCAGACTATGGCCTCGCCACCTCCTCCAGCTTCGAACTGTCGCAGGACGAGGCCGATTTCCTCGCGCGGCACCAGTCCTACGACCGCTGCTACACCGCCACATATCTGGTGAACTGGCTTGTCACCGCACTCTACGGATACCAGAGGGCGGACCAGGAGGGCCGCCACGCGCTGGTGCGCTCCTACGCGGAGGGAAAGCGCCCTACAGGGGTCCCAGAGGAGGCCGCCGCACTCCTCACCCGCCATGCACCGATCGCAACAGTGATGTCCGACTTCAACCGCACGTTCCAGCGCCAGAACAGGCAGACCCCATACCCGCTGGAGGCGATCCGCCAGCTGAGCGGAATGTGACGCACTTCCATACGAACCCCCAAGCATGCCGTCCTTGCTCCAGGCGTTATTCCACCGGCCGCGTCGCGCCTCGAAGCGTGGCTCGCGGACTGCGTGTGCATGTCGGGCTGCTGGGTCGGTTCATCGGGCTGCTGTGTGTCTGGCTCCTAGAGGGCTTTCGTGCGGGAGTGTGCGCAGGCCGGGCCCGCCGTGGTCTCGGGGGCGGTCGTAGGCGACGGTATGGCGGACGGCTGCGGCGGCGCGGGCTTAGCGCTCGGCCCGCTGGCGGACAGCGGCCGCTCGTTTCGCCGCCGCGCGTCCGGTTCGGCGATCACTCGTACGTGTTACGTGATTCACCGTCATGCGATCACCTTACCCGACGGGTAATTCAACCAATTTGCGCGCCTTTCACTTTCGGGCCGCGCGCAAGTGCACGTGAACGTGGAGTCAGCTATTCGCTGACCCACGCCCACGTGTGAAGCATCACCGATCAGAAGGAAATGCCCAATTAGTCTCGGAGTACTGAACCAACGCGGACAAGGTACGACGATCCCGGGCACTTTCGCTTCGAGGTCTTCGCATTGGCGACCCACCTCCCGTAGGCGGTGCTCTCTACGCCTCGACTATCGGTGCACACAACCTTGACCTTGTGTGCGCCAACCGTTCCGAGGTCGGAACAGTAGGCGTATCCGGTGTTCCCTCGGTGCCACGTATTGCAGTCTGCTGACTGAATTCCGACTTCATCCGCAGCAGCCGAAGGCGCAAAGATGGTGCCCGCGCCCATGACTATGCCTGCAATAACGAGGCCAGTCCTTTTCCCGCTCACTCTGAACTCCGTTCAAACTGTAGAATTTTACTGCCAAGTGACGGGCGGACCTTCAGCTGAGTTCGACCTGGTAGCCAGCCTTGTAAAAGTAGCTAGATCCGGGGCAGTGCTTGGTCGACCACTTACCGCTCAGGCCGGGCCTCCAGGGCCCGTAGGTGTTGCTCTGCACGCCTCGGGAGTCAATGCAGGTCAACTTGACTCGGTACCGGTCCATGCGCGCCATGTCGGTGCACTTGGCGGATCCGGAGTTCCCGTGGTGGGCTGAGGTACAGCTGTACTCGGCCTTCGGACTTACGTCCGCGGACGCAACAGGCGCGGCGAAAAGGCTTGCGGTGAAGGCAGAGGCGGCGATAGCGAATATCGCTCGAACTCTGTTCCTCATGTTTCCCCCTTTATTGGGGGTCAGGTAAGGGTTCACGTGAACCCTTAGTTGCCCCCGATTAGTGCGAGTTTCAACGACTCTTGCGGTCGATCTTGACTTTGCCATACACCGAGATCCCTCGCAAGCATTTCTCCAGATTCGCTGCACATCTCAAACCTCAAATGAAACTCAATTAGTGAGCTTGAAATCCGCACCTTTCGGGTTACAGGTCTTGGGTTATTGACAATTCAGCGAAGTTGCTGACTCGCCCTGTATTAACTGACAGATTGTATGTATTGGTGATTCATCCTATTGATGCAGGATGGTGCGTGTTCCGCGTAGTTGACCTGGCCGCAGCGTTCGAAGCGTTCACGGGATGAGGGCAGCACCGGTTGCCGGCGCTCAGTGACGGTAGGCGGTCGTCGCGATCTCGACGAAGGATCGGATCAACGGGCTGGTGTCACCTTCGTTCCACGCCGCCACCACTCGGCTCGGCGCCATGTCCGTCAGCGGTACCACGGCCAACTCCGCGGGCAGGTCGTGTCCGAGCGGGGCCAGGCCGACCGTGCCGTTCCACAGCACGGCGTGCAGGCATTCCGGGACGGCGCGCACCACTGGGCCCTCGCGCGGCGTGCCGCCGTTCCAGTACGACTGCCAGATGGGGTCGATGCCCTGCGGGAACTGGAACCAGCGGCGGTCGCTCAGCTCGGCCAGCCGCAGCCGGTCGCGGCGGGCCAGCGGATCGTCGGCGCGCAAGACCACGCCGACCGGATCGGTTCGCAGCGCACGCACCGTCAGGGCGGTCTCGTCGAACGGCGCCCGGGTGAGGGCGACGTCGACCAGTCCGGCGCGCAGCCCGCACGTCGGGTCGGTCAGGTCGGTGTCGCGGATGCGGATGTCGATGCCGGGGTGGGTTCGGCGGTAGGCGGCGGCCAGCCTGGACACTCCCGGGTCGGTGCCGTCGCCCAGGATGCCGACGGTGACGGTCGCGGCGCCGGCTGCCGCGCTCACGCGTACACGGACGCGGTCGGCATGGTCGAGCAGGGCCCGCGCCTCGTCGAGCAGCACCGCGCCAACCGGAGTAAGCGTGACGCCGGCGGGTGAGCGGGCGAACAGCAGGGCTCCGACATCGGCCTCCAACTGCTTGATCGCCCGGCTCAGCGGCGGCTGACTCATGTGCAGTCGGGTGGCGGCCCGGCCGAAGTGGAGTTCCTCGGCGACCGCCACGAAATAGCGCAAGGTCCGTAGCTCCACGCTGCAACGATACCCACGGGGTATCGGCGCTGCGGGATGGGTCTTGGACACTGGCAGGCCCCCGACGGTGCACTTGTGAGCATGACCGAAGAAGCAGAGGCCAACGCGCCGCAGGTCGACCCCGCCGTATCGGTGGTGCGTCCCGGCGACGGCGAGACGATCGTTCTGGGCACCACGCACATGCGCGTCCTGGAGGACGGTAGGCACACCGGGCACCGCCTCGCCATCGCCGAGTCCGTCCTCGCCCCGCACACCCAGGGACCGCCGCAGCACCGGCACGCCCAACACGACGAGGGCTTCTACATCCTCTCCGGCACCGTGCGGTTCACCGTCGGGGACGAAGACCACGACGCCACCACGGGCACCCTTGTGATGGTTCGGCCAGGCACCCCGCACACCTTCGCCAACCTGACCGACCAACCCGCCGTCATGCTCAGCACATTCACACCCGACCTGTACGTGCAGTACTTCCGAGACCTCCAGGAGGTGCTCGCCGACGGCCGGCCGCTGACGCCACAGGCCAACATCGACGCGATGAGCCGCTACGCGACCGAGCCCGCCACCGACCTCGCCTGAAGCCGACGGGACGGAACGGCCAAGCCACCCTTCTTCCGACCGGCGAGGCCGTGGCGCTGCCGTCCCGCCGGCCCTCGGACGACGGGCCGGGCCTTCTCCAGGGGCTTCCCTGGCAATCGACGCAATCGACGGGGCCCCCGCGAACCGGTGGCCCATGAAGGGGAACGATGAACATCGCCTACTGCGACCGGCCTGGTCCTGCCACCGTTGACCGGCATCGCGCCCTCGCTGGCGCCAGCCGCGGCCATCGGCTTCGTCCTCCTGCAGACCGGTGCGATCGCCATGCACCTGACCGGCGAAGACCGCCGGATCGCGCTCAACGTCGGGCTCACCGCCACCGCGGCCGTGACCATCTGGCTGGCCACCAGGCTGTGATCGAGCACAGTCTTCGACCAGAGGATGCCCAGGGCCAGCCGCCCGCCGGCAGCTGTCATTTCTCGGCGGAGTCGAGCTCGATCAAAGCCCAGCGCCGCCGGCCGCCCGCGTCCTGATCGGTGTCCACCCCACAGGAGGCCACCCCGAGAGCAGCGATGCGCGTCAGCACGTCGTCACCGTCAGGGGCTTGGCCCGTCTGATGCGACAGAACCAGGACCAGGGCTCGTTGGTCCTGGTCGGCAAGGTGGACGCTGATGCGGCTGCCGCCGTCGGCGATGGCCGCCGGTACCAGGAGAGCCAGCAGGCCACCGACCAGGTCAGCGTCCGGACGGTAGTCCCAGGCCTGGAGCTGCTCAATGACCCGGCGCCGGGCCTTGCCCGGTGCGGACGGTGCAGCCCAGGGAGCCGCATCCAAAGTCCAATTCGCACCGCGCCGGTTCGCCATCGTCACCATCATGCGTCCCCGAGTCGCCACCGTGCCGGCGCCCAGCGGCCCGTAGGAGCGCAGCGTATGCCGCTCCGGACGTGGCAACTCAACCGGCTTCTTCGGCGGGGGCGGGGTCTTCGGCGGATAGGAGGGCGGATGCGGCGCGTTGGGCACCGGTGGTGAGGAGTTCACGGCAGCCTCTCGAAGTCCGTTGGGTCAGACGGTGGCTGTCGGTTCGACAGCTGCCGTCTCACCCAGGATGCGGCTTTCAACGGTACGGGGCGCGGTCGCTCCGCGTCGACGGTGCCTGCACTCTGTGCGAAGGAAGCTTGCATCTTTCCGTCCGCGATTGGTCACGTAGGGTCGCGGTTGCTTTGCAGACCGCCCGTCGGGACGAACGGCCGGGGGCCCTCCCTGTCCGGGGAGGCCGGCCGCTGGCAGCGGCCGGCCGCGAGGTGGCTTTGGTCAGGTGAGCGTTGTGGGGTCGGTGTTCGCCCCGCACGTACCTACTGACGTACATACCGGTTGCACGACCCTGCTCCGCTGTCGCCCGGCTCCGTGCCGAGGGCTGCGACAGCATGGACTAGGACGGCCCCGCCTCTTTCCATTCAGGTAGCGGCACATCAACATCCAGGGCTGCTACCTGTTCAACATCACCGCCAGCGGCCCGGGCCGAAGACGGACAGGGCGAGGAAGGCTGAGGGCGCAGAGCACGGCGAGGCCGACGGGCACGTTGAGCGTAGATGTTCTAGGACCGCGGTATTGAACCGTCTGCTCTCCGCTTCCGTCTCTCTGATGGGGCGACATGCGATCGCCCGGTCGGCGTGGAAGCGAGTGGCCCCTTTTGGGCCTGGATGGGTATGCAGAAAAAGACTCTGATCATCAGCGCAGCCTGCGTAGTAGGTCTCTGGGCCGTCGGCTCGGTCGTGACGCCCGTGCTGAAGGAACACAACGACGATTTCCCGGACGTGTTCAACGACCATGTGCTCCACGAACGCGTCAAGACGTTCCCCACCGAGCACGAGGCCCGAAAGTCCGCCGACGGTGAACTCATCTTCCGGCTCCCCAAGTGGGTGCCCAGGGACGCGACGGACATCACGATCAAGGCGCAGACCACCGGCAACGCCAAGCTCATGCGCTTCACGCTCGCCGACACCCCGCTCCAGCTGACGGGTGAGGAGGGCTGCTTGGAAGGCGCCTTCTCCGACGGGCCAACGCTGGTAGCGAGCTGGTGGCCACAAGAGGTGGGGGCCGGTGACGGACGGCCCGACTGTTCCGGGCAGTACCAGCTACGGGTGGTGGTCAAGGGAGACAAGGTCTACGCCTGGAGCAACGGCGACATGGTCGAGAGCTAAGAGCCTGTGTCACCTCTTCTGTCTGCAGGCTGCAGCACTGTGAGGTTGATGCTGCCGCCAGCGGCTCATCCCTACCCTTCAGGGTTTCGGCAGGTCAGCACAAGTTGCTCACGTACGGGCAATAGTTGACGTGGAGTCAGGCTCCAACCCGGGAGTACATACGTCTGTGCGTGCCGACATGCATGCCTACGCACGTACCCGCGTGCATGCTGAGGTACCTACAGCTCCACCTACCAACTGCGTGAAGCAGCTGCCCTGCCGGCCAGGAGTCAGGTCGTGTCGTCAAGCATGTCGGGGGTCAGGTCGCCTCGGATGCGCAGCACTCGGGGTCGGTGGCGGTAGCGGCCGAACTCGGGGCGGAGTTGGTCGACCTGCAGTTCGGCGACGATCTCGGGGCGCACCGGCAGGTAGAGGATCGGGTCGGCGCCAAATAGGCCGCCGACCATTCGTGGCAGTTCGCGCATCGTGTTCCCCGCCGGATGCAATAGGGGAGCCCGCCGAACCGGTGCCTGACAACGTCCACGTCGCTGCTGCCGGAAACTAGCTGGCCAGGACGATCTTGTACTTCGTTCGTATGGAAAGGGCAGAAAGACCCTCGTGCGACCTCTGGCACCGGGCAGTAGACGGCTGTGGGGGTGATCCCTCACCGTGCACTATCCGCGTCTAAGGAAGCGAGGAACCCCATGAGTGAGATGAACGGACTGGAGCAGTCAGTCAACGGCTTGGTCACCGCCGCAGTTGAGGCGCCCCAGTCAGCCATCGACCTTCTGACCGGCAGTGGTGACCCCAAGTCCGCCAATCTCGGCAAGGCTGTGCAAGGTCTGCAGAAAGCTCCCGGCGCCGGAGACGTGACTCGGACGCCGATCCGTGTTCCGATCAACATGTCGGGAAGCAACGCTGGCATCACCGGGGGCGGGCTTCTGAACTCGAACCCGGATCAAGGCAGCATCAACCGGTGAGGAGTTAGCTAGGCCAACCAGACGACTCCGTATACCGGTAGGGGTGCTGGCAGCGCGCGCGTACGCCCCGCTGGCCGATCAAGGCCGTCGCAAGTCAAGCGACGGCCTTGATCGGCCTGACAGCTCCTTGTCGCTCCATAGTCGTGAGGCCGCAGGGAAGGTCACGTCACCCGTCTAGGCGACGGTTTGATCGAGCACGTCCAGGCGCAGCCGCGTGAACCGAATCCGGTGGCGGTTGGCGCCGTGCTTGAGAGTCCTGTCGGCACTGATCTCCGCAGCCGGCCGTGAGGTCTAACTCTCTTTAGAAGCCGTTTCTTATGGCTCGTTGGCTCGTTGAGCGGTGCATGACGGATCTGGTTGAGCGGTTGGTTCCGGATGAGTTGTGGGTGTTGTTTCGTCGGGTGGTTCCGCCGACGGTGGTGATACGTCCGCAGGGTGGTGGCCGGGCTCGGGCGGGTGATCGTGA